>NZ_JBQHCV010000008.1:0-467411 GCF_052068215.1 Nonomuraea sp. H19
TACCGGGGCGTTCCCAAGGGCCAGGAGCCGGAGAAGATCGGCTCCGGTGCCGACGGCGTGAACTGCCTCTACTCCTCCTCCGACATCACCTACCGCTAGCACTCCACCGGCAAGCGCGTGGCCCGGTCGCCAGGAACGGCGACCCGGCCACGCCCCGGGATGGCTGCAGCAACGATGTCGAGCGTCACGAGGCTTTCGACTCGATCGCGCGAGCGGCTGGACCTTGGACGGCAAGCCCGCTGTGATCGTCAACCATCCCTACGACCTGTCGGGGCAGGACATTCGTGAATCTGGCGGCTGTGGTGGAGCAGCACCCTGGTCTGCACGTAAGCAGCGCCGGGGCCGGCCACTGCAGTCACCGCCCCTTCTTCGTGGCGGTCAGCAGAAACTGCGGGTACGTGGCGACGTAGCGGCTAAGATCGAACCTACGGAGAAACGCCTGCCACAGCAGGTCGACCTGGACGGCCGGCAGGCCGGTGGCAGCCGATCCCACGCGGTCGCGATCGCGGTGCCGTAGCGCGTCGTCCACCTCCACCGGGAGATCGGCCAGCAGGAAAGCCAGCCGGGGCAGGTCGTAGCCGACGTCGAACACCAGCAGGATCTCCGGATCGCCCGGCCGCCACTGGCGGGCCTCGACCAGCCGGATGACCAGGTCCCGGACCTGGACGGCGGACACGGCCGCCACATCGGCCTCGGCCTCCAGTCGCAGCGCATCCAGCACCGCGGGTGCGTAGGCGGACGGGAGCCGGGTCGGACGCCCCAGGAAGGCGCTTCGTAATCTCAGAAGCGTATCCGGGCTCCTGGGGCAACCCAGGTTGCGCAATCTCGGGACCTTTCACGCTGAGGCTTCTCGTTGGTGATCCAGCGTCAGAACCAGAGGCCGCAGTGGTGGGCGTTCTTCATGTTGATCGGTCGTACCGCTTCCGGAGCGAGCTCGAGCGCGCGGTCGGCGGCATCCAGACGGGGCCACCTCGTACTGCCCGTCCCGTTGGGGTCGCCGGTCCGGACGAATCTGGTCCAGTAGCCGATGATCCGGTCGGCCAGGCGCCGCTGGTCCGCGGTGAGCCCGGGGGTGTCGGGGAAGTCGAACAGGTAGAAGGTCTCGGCTCCGTGTGCGGTGGCGGGCCGGACGTGCGCGGGCAGGGGCTCTCCGCTGGGCGTGGGTGCCGACGGGTCGGCGAAGACGTAGGCGTAGGTGGACGCCTTTCTTGCGTGCTCGCGGCCCGACTTCCAGGAGGGGCAGATCCAGCCGCTGTCGCTGAACACGCGGCTGGTCGCTGCGGTGGGAGAGGGAAAGCGTCGCGCCGGGTAGCGTCGTTCGACCTGTGGTGCGACCGATGCGAAGGCGGTTTTGAGCATGGCCGGGTACTGGCGGGCGGTGATGCCTTGCGGGTGGACGGCCAGGGTGAATTCGACGTGCTCGTCGCGGGTGTTGCCCTGCAGCAGCGGTATGGCCGCCTGCTTGCCCGCGGCGAAGATCTTGGCCGGCTCTTGCGGGACGAGGCTGGTGCCGTAGGCGAGCAGCGGGAACTGGGCGGTGTGCGGCAGCAACTCGCCGGCGCTCTTGCGGCGCAGGCAGGCCAGGTCGGCGCAGGCCAGCTGGTCGGCCAGGGCCTGACCGGCGCCCTGGATCGTGCTGATCGGATGCCAGGAGGAGATCGCGGGCATGCCCTCGCCCATCGCTCCGGCCGGGTGGCTGGTGCGGCACGATCCGCTCTGGACGATCGCCCGGTGGAACAGGCCGCGGGCGGCCGGTGAGGTCATGAGGGTGCAGGTGCTCATCGCGCCGGCCGAGGCTCCGGCGAGGGTGACCTCGCCGGGATCGCCGCCGAACGCGGAGATGTTGGCACGCACCCAGCGCAGCGCCGCCACCTGGTCTTGCAGGCCGAAGTTGCTGCTGTCGCCGAGCTCGGGATGGGCCAGGAAGCCGAACACGCCGAGCCGGTAGTTGACCGTCACGACCACGATGTCTCCGGCCTTGACCAGCCGTGCCGGGTCGTAGATCGAGCCCGAGCCGGTGATGAAACCGCCGCCGGGCACCCAGACCATGACCGGCCGTCCCTCGCCGGGCCGGGTGGGCCTGGTCACCTCCAGGGTCAGGCAGTCTTCGCTCTGCGGGGTGCCCTTGGGCATGTCAGGCGCCTCCGGCTGCACGCACGCCGGTCCTGCCTTCGTCGCGTCGCGGGTGCCGGTCCAGGAGCTCACCGGCTGGGGTGGCTGCCAGCGCCGCTCCCCGACGGGCGGGGCAGCGTACGGAATGCCGCGGAAGCGGTGGACCCCATCCTGATCCGTGCCCCGTACCTTGCCCGACGCCGTCACGACGACCGGGCCGGAGAGCTCGCCGGCATGAGCAGGGGAAGCGCCCGCCACGAGCATCGATACGCTCGCCAGCAGGGCGAGGACCGCGGCCGCCGCCGGTGTGCGGCCGGTCATCGCCCACGCTCGCTCTGCTTGGCCTTCTTGCTGCCCCAGCCGGCCAGCAATGCTCCGGCGACGGCGGCCACCGCGTAACACGCCAGCCACGCCGCGAATCCGCCGGGCAACCATGCGAGCAGCCCCGCGTTGTCGCGGTCGGCCAGCAGCCGGATGACGCCTTGTGCTCCCAGGACCAGCAGCAGCATGCCAATGATCAGCACGATGACGTGCTTCATGTGCGCTTTGTCTCCTATCGCCCCGAAGGGCCGTGACGGCGGGCGTGAATACGCCCTCCACAATTTGTGGTGCGATCGAACCATAACATCGGTCTTGGTACGATCGCACCATAACGAGTCGCGAGGGACGGATTGGCATGCCGAGACAGGTGGACCACGACCAGCGCCGCCGCCAGATCGCCGAAGCCGTATGGCGCCTGGCCACCCGCGGCGGACTGGAAGACGTCACCTTGAGACAGGTCGCCGCCGAGGCCAAGGTCTCCGCCCGGCTGCTGCAGTACTACTTCGGCACCCGCGACCAGCTGCTGCTCGGCGCGCTGGAGATCCTCAACGACGACGCCGAACAACAGGCCCGTGAACGCCTCGCGATGCTCGGCGACGCGCCCGGCATGCACGCGATCGTGCGGGGAGTGCTGCTCGAGCTGCTCCCCCTAGATGAGGAACGGCACAACCGGCACCTGGTGTACGCCGCCTACTTCGTCCGTTTCCTGACCGACCCCGCTCTGGCCAAGGTCGCCCGCGACGCGCCGCGTGCGCTGGAAAACCTGGTCGCCGGCCTGATCGTGCAAGGGCAGGAGTTCGGCCAGGTGCCCCTGGATATCGACGCCGCGGCCGAGGCCGCGTTCCTGGTGGCAGGCGCCGACGGGATGCAGTCGAGCGTTCTGCTGGGGCAGCGGTCCGCCGAGGACGCCGTAGCCATGATCGACCACCAGCTTGCCCGTATATTCACCACGACGAACGGTGAGTGACCGCCTCCTCGGACCCGTCCGTGCCCGTCACGCGCCGTACTGCATGCGGCGGTCGCGTGGGGAGCGACTGTGCCCGGCCCGGGTCGGCGCGCGGGTCTGCTGGACGGCCGCCGCACCGGCCCGGTCTTCCTCGCCGATCGCCGTGCCCGCGTCGAACTGCCGCCGGCCGACGTCGACCCGGGCCCAGCCGTTCTACCGCCGCGCCGCCGACTTCGAGGCCGCCACCACCGACCTACCAGCCGGACCGTACACCCTGCACCAACTCCGTCACTCCGCCCTCACCCACGCCGCCGAAGACGGCGCCAGCACTTCCACCCTGCTGGCCTACTCCGGCCACACCTCGGTCGCCTCGCTGGCCCGGTACGCCCGCGTTTCCCCCGAAGGGCTGGCCCGCTGGCAGCAGGGTCGCGACCCCGCCGCACGCCGCCGATCGTAGAGGGCTGCGGTGACCGGCTGATCCTTACCGTTCAATCCTGCGCGGATCTTCCTCGCCCCCCGAACCCTCTGCCGACTCTTGCTCTGAGGGGGCCTATAACCGGTTGCGCGCCGGCCTGGGCATGCCACCAGAATGGCGCATGACCGCACCCGCCGACCTGGAGTTCCTGGCCCGGCTGCTGGCAGCATGGGGTTTCCCCTCGGGCACGACGATCATCCGAGCCGAGCAGGGGACCAACAATCAAACGTTCCTGCTTCGCCAGGCGGGCTTCCGATTCGTGCTCCGGGTCAGCCAGACCCTGTCCGCCGCGCAGGTGGGCGCCGAGCACCGGATCTTGCGGTGGCTACGGCAGGCCGGACTTCCCTTCCAGGTGCCTGAGCCAGTCGCCGCGCCCAGCGGGGACACGGTGATCGATACTGCGGCCGGGCCCGCCACTGTCTGCCGGTGGATCCCCGGCGTGCGGCCCGACCTGACGGGCCAGACGGCACTCGAGCGCTTCGGCCGGGCGGCCGGGCTGCTCGGCGAGGCGATGCTGGGCGTGCCGCCAGAAGACGGGCTGGGGGACTGGCGCGGTAATCCTCTGGCGCACCCCGCCGTGCCGCACGTCGGCGCCCTTTGCCGTCAGCTGCGCGCCGCCGGGATCAGCGCGGAGCGGGCCGCCCGTCTCGACGCCGTGGCGCGCCGCGTCGGGCAGGAGTGGTCCGCGGGCGGCGGCCCGCTGCCGACCCAGGTCATCCACGGCGACCTGGCGGCCTGGAACGTGCTGGTCGACGAGGACACCGGGGAGGTGAGCGGGCTGCTTGACTTCGAGTTCGCCGGGGTCGGCTTCCTGGTCCAGGAGGTGATGGCGGCGCTGTTCTACAGCGGGGCCCTGGAGACGCGCGACTGGCAGCTCCGCACGGCGGCCTTCCTCCGGGGGTACGCCTCGGTCCGCCCGCTGGACGCCGCCGAGGCCGACGCGCTGCCCCGGCTGCTCCTCGCCCGGGCGGTCGGCAGCGCCCTGTCGCGGGCGGGCCGCTGGCTGAACGGGAAGGCACAGCTCGGCGAGGTCGTTGACCGAATCCGCAAGCTGGAGGACACGACCCGCTGGCTCGACGCCAACGGCGGAAAGCTCCGGTCACTCGCGGCCGCCGGCGGGCACGGGTGACGCGGAAGTACGGCTGGTGCGAGCCCACAACAGAGCGTCGGCTTGTGAGCAGATGATCACCCCACGATCGCTTCGTACAGGCGTCGTGCCTGGTGGAGTAGTTGGCTTGAGCCCTTGCGCGCGGCCAGGTCCCCCAGCCCCGGCATCTCGCCCCGCGCCCCGGCCAATTCCGCCGCCCGCACGGCGACCTTGAGCAGCTCGCCCAGCCCGGCCCTGGCCTTCTCGCCGGGCCCGGGCAGCAGCAGCGGGATCGCCTCCGCCAGGGCGGCCCACGCCTCGGCGTGCGCCCCGGCCGACGTGACCTCGTCGAGTACGCCGGTAACCCGATTGAGCTTGACCTGATCGCCTCGGACCATATGGCCCACGGCCCGGCCGAGGTCGGCCGCCGGCAGGTCAGCGTACGCGGCCAGGGTGGTGATCGCGTCGGCGGCGAGCGCCCGCTGGGCGGGGAGCCGATGCCCCATGCCGATGACGATCGTGCTGGCGGTCGCGATGCCCGCAGGGCCGCCGGTGTGCGCCAGGGCGGCCACGACCTCAACCTGGCCGTCGGTGCTGTCCATGACCCACGGCAGGCACGCGAGGACGTGGGCCGCGACGGCCTCACGGTGGGACGGCATGGTGTGCGGCCACCACACCATGTGTCGGGAGAAGGGGGGATAACCGGGCTTGGGGTGCAAAGTCCAGAGTTCGGCGAGCTGCCCGGAGACCCCCTCAGGCGGCGTGAGACTGGCATGGGCCTCCTGCAGCGACTCCTGGTAATACTCCGGGCGGTCGAACGCCAGAAGCTCCCACGTCACGACGGGCTCGGGCAACCCGCCCTCGCGCAGGCACGCGGCCAGCCGCCGCCCCGCCTGTGACGGCAGTTTCTCCGCCCGCACCACCAGCCCGGGATCGATGTGGCGCGGCAACCGCAGCAGCGCCTGCAGGAAGTCGGACTCCAACGGCTCGGTGTCGCCCAGCTCCTCCATGCGCGCGACCAGGGTGGCGGCGTCGACGTGTCCGGTGGGCGATGTCGGCGTGGCCAGCAGCACGGGGATTGACTCGCCCCGTTCGAACAGGGACATGACCTCGCGGAAACGCCGCTGGACGAATCGCTGCGGGGCGGGTTCGGAGCTGGACCAGCGGTTGCTCTTGTTCAGCGTCGCGGTCAGCACGCGGCTGTCGGCGGGCGAGACGACGGCCAGCGCGCAACGCGCCAGCAGGAAACGGATGTCCTCGTCGAAGCCGGAAATGCCGTGCGCGTACGTGTGCGCGTCGAACGGATGCCGCCAGTTCGTCTGCCACCAGGATTGCAACCCCGCCACGACGGCGTCGCGGTCCTGGTGGGTCAGCCTGACCAGAGCGGCGAGGATGCGCTCGAACTCCGCGGGCACCTCCGGCCAGAGCGGTGCGGCCAGCTCGGCGGCCAGTTCCTCGACCGAGGTCATGGGCGGGGCCAGGGCGGGCAGCGGCGTCGCGGCCAGCGTGGCGGCGGCCATGGCCTCCGGCTGGGTCTCCTCCACCGCGCCGAAGGCGGTGGCGACCCGGTCGCGCAGGTCGGCAGGCAGCCCGACGGCCGCCTCGCGGATCGCCTCCCGGTCGGGCTCAGCGGTGTGCGGGGCGAGCTTGACCGCGACACGCACCGCACGTTCGCGCAGGCTAGGCGTGTCCACGTCGAAGACGGGCGCGAGCGCGGCCACCGCAAGGGCGCCCCTGGACAGTGACGCGGCGGCGATCCACTTCACCGCGGCCGCCATGTACTTCTTCTCCGGCCGGTACGCCAGCGCCTGGACCGCCTCGGCGAACAGCTCCCCATCGAGGGCCGGCTCCGCCCTTTGCAGCTCCTCCAACGCGAGCTGCACGACAGGAGAGGACGCCGACGGCAACATCCGTACGAAGTCGGCCACCGGGATCTCGGCCACCTCTGGCTCCAGCTGCCGCCACAGCGCGATGAAGGGAGCCGCCTCGGCCGCGTCGACTCCGGCCAGGAACCGGCTCGCACAGCCTTCGAGTAGTACCTGGCGCGGCGCGCGGCCCGTCCCGGCCATCGCGACCAGCTGCCCGAGTATGGTGCGTCCCTCTCCCCACTCCTGGTCCCAAGTCAGCCCGTCCGCCACGCCCTGAGCCTGGAACAGGCGTGGCAGCATGTGATCGAGCAGCCGATCGTCGGCGAGCACCAGGTTCCGGTTCATCCGCTGCCGCTCGGCCTTACGCAACACCCACCCGGACACGAACGCGTCGTTCTCCGGCGGCTCCGCTCCCGTCTCGATCACCAGCGCCGCCGCCAGATCCCAGTTGCCCAGCGCCTGTATGCGTCGCCACGTCGAACCGGTGGTCGGCCGCAGCCGCTGCACCAGGCGTACAGCCAGGTCGCGCCGCCACGCCTCCGGCCGGTCGCTCAGCACGGACATGACGCGTGCGGCGTCGGCCTCCGGCTCCACCTGGCGCAGCTCACGCCGGTTGAGCCAGCTCGCCACCTGCTCGGCCCCGCCCAGGCAGGCCGCTCCGACCAGACGGTAGAGGGGGGCCAGCTCGCGTACCCGCCGCTCGGCCTCGAACCCGGAACGCCGGCGTTCGCCCAAGTGAGCGGGCAGGTACCGGGCAACCGCACGCTTGTCGTCGTCACCGAGACCGTTCAGGTACGTGACGAGGGTCGCGACCGAGCCTGCCTCGATGCGGTCGAGCAGCTCCTGGACGGCGTTCACGCGAGTGCCTCACGTAACATGGTGTCGATCATGGGCCGCAGCCTATTGATCCGCACCGACAATCGGGCATTGACGGCCAAGTCAGTGGGCGTCAACGGTGTTGGCCGCGCGGCCGAGGACGGTCTTCATGTGGGTCTTGTAGTCGCGGACGGCGAAGTCGCGATCGTGGATGTCGGTGAGCGGGTCGCCGTCCATGCCGCTCACATCGAGCCAGGCAAGGAAGATCCGGACGCGGGAGTCGTAGGCGCGCCGGCGGCCGAGCCGGTCCGACAGCGCGCCCCACATCGGGATCGCGACGAAGTTGGATGGCCGAGCCGATCAGCACGGCGTTGAGCCCTGATCGCAATTTCCGAGATGGGACCACCACCCAAGTAACGCGAGTTGTCCTACTTGTCAGTAAGATCACGGGCTGTCCGCCGGGCAGAGTGCCCGGCAAAGCGTTATCGGGGAAGGACTCCTCATGCGTTTCCGCAGCAAGCTCGCGGGCCTGGCAGGCATGGCCCTGGCCGTCACCGCGCTGGCCGCCCCGGCTGAGGCCGCCGCCACCGTGTGCGGCTCCAGCTACACCAAGGTCGGTTCGTACGCCATCCCGCAGACGGGGACCAGGGTGGGCACCCTGGAGGTCTACTACAGCTCCAGCACCGGCAAGAACTGCGCCCTCGCCGTCGGCTACGGCAGCACCTACGGCGTGAAAAACACCAAGGCCGTCTACATCGGCCTCGCCGGCCCCGGCGTGCCCTGGGCGGACGACAACAGCGGCTCCTTCGAGTACTACGCGGGCCCGGTGTACGTCTCCGCCCCCGGCAAGTGCATCGCTGTTCAGGGCGTCATTTTCAAGGGCAGCACCCATTACACCCGGCACTTGGACAGCGTGCACTGCGACTGACCGGCTGACCGGAGAGGCCCGACCTCGGGTAGCTGCAATGAGCCCCAGGGGCGGCGACATCGGGTGAGCAAGAACCTGCCCGAGTGGCCGCCACGGTGGGCGCAGAGACGCTGCCCGCCGTGGCGGTCCCCGTCGACCAGGCCAAGAATGCGTACTGGGTCCACCTGGACAGCCTCGACCATCCGGGCTGGGGAGAGGTGGCCGCCCGCCAACTTGACGCCGGGCTGCTGAGCGTCGGTTTCACGTGCTCACAGGGCCGGCACGACTCGGGTCGCGGCACGGGCGTGAGCCAGTCCTCGCCGATCCGCAGTCGCCCCACAGTCCGGCAGCACGACGACAAGCGGCACCCCGCAGAAAGGCAAGCACCTCCCATGACTTCAGCGCTGTCCTCCCTCGGGGTGAGCACACCCGTCCTGGCCGCGCCCATGGCCGGCGGCCCGAGCACCTCCGCCCTGGTCATCGCCGCCGCAGGGGCGGGCGGCCTGGGCTTCCTCGCCGGTGGTTACAAGGACGTCGAGGCACTGGCCGAGGAGATCGACCAGGTACGCTCCAGCGGCGTCTTGTTCGGGGTGAACCTCTTCGCGCCCAACCCGCTGCCGGTCGATCCGGCGGAGTTCCGGCGCTATGCCCGGACGATCGCGCCCGAGGGCCAGGCGCACGGTGTCGACCTCCTCGCCGTGGGAACCGTCGAGGACGACGACCACTGGTCCGACAAGATCGAGTTGTTGCTGTCCCGTCCGGTTCCGGTGGTCAGCTTCACCTTCGCCGTTCCGGACCCGGCGGTCATCACCTCGCTGCGCGCCGCCGGCACGCTCGTCATCCAGACCGTCACCTCACCCTCGGAGGCGCTCCTGGCCGCGGAGGCCGGGGCCGACATGCTGGTCGTCCAGGCCCCGGCGGCGGGAGGCCACTCAGGCACGTTCACACCACAGCGGACTCCGGCCGACATACCACTCCCCCGGTTGCTGGGCGAGGTGAGGCGGAACGTGTCCCTGCCCCTCATCGCAGCAGGCGGGCTGGCGACTCCCACCGACGTCGTCCAGTCGATGCGAGCCGGTGCCACGGCGGCCATGGTCGGTACGGTTCTGCTGCTCGCCGACGAGTCCGGGGCGTCGCTTCCCCACAGGGCGGCGCTGACCGGCCCGGCAGACCGTGGAACGGTGGTCACCAGGGCCTTCACCGGCAGACCCGCACGGGCCCTGCGCAACCGCTTCACCGACCGCTACACCGATCTCGCACCCCTCGGCTACCCCGCGCTGCACCACCTGACCAGCCCCATGCGCCGAGCCGCGATCGCCGCCCAGGACCCAGAGCGGATCAACCTGTGGGCCGGCACCGGTCACCGCCATGCCACCGCCGAGCCCGCGGCCCGGATCCTGCGAACGCTGGTATCCCGCCTCTGACCCGCGCTCTGTCTCCTGCGCGGGTCGACGCGGGACCGTGCTCGGCGGGGGTCGGGCTCATGCACCAGCACCGAACAAAATCAACCCGAGGACATCCGTCCGCGCTTTGTGGCACCGGCGCCTGAGCGCGGGCATTGCGGCGGGATGCCCGCGCACAGGATTTCTCCAGGCGGGGATCTCCGTACCGGCCGGGGTGTGCGGGACGGCCCCGGCCGGCACGGGGTCAGGCGGCCTGGCGGAGCGGGGCCAGGGCGCGGCTCCATGCGACGACCTCGTCGAGCATGGTCGTGAGGGTCGCCACCTGGCGCTCACCGGCTGCGAGCTTGCTGAAGTCGTGGAAGTCGGTGAACAGGGACAGGGCCACGTTGGTGCGTACGTCGGCCAGCTTGAGCTCGCCGCCGATCAGTCGCAAGTGCTCCGCCGCCGGGACTCTTGGTCACCTGCCCGGCCGGCAGGTCATCGCTGATGCCGCACCAACGTGGCCGCGTCCGGCAGACCGGGGCTCAGGCGGCGGCCGGGAGTGGGGAACCGTATGGCGCTCAGCCGTTCCGACAGCTCCCACAGACGTCGGGCGGTCTCGGCGTCGGCGGCTGCCGGGGCCAGTGGCACCTGTTTCGGCGCGCCGCGCAGCTCGCCCATGCCATCCGGCCCGAAGAACTGCCCGCTTTCCACGTTCGGGGCGGTCGCCGCGTACAGCTGGGGCAGGGCGCCTTGATCCGCGGACTGGGCGAGCGGGGCGAGGATGCGCCGGAACAACACCTTCACCATGCGGACCGGCGCGGTCGTCTGCAGATTGGTGGAGGCGTATCCGGGGTGGGCGAGCACGCTGCGCACCGGGCTGCCGGCCGCGGTCAGCCGCCGGTGTCGCTGACACGGCTCACCTGACTGCAGCGGCTCCCGGCCGCCACGGACGGTGGCCGCAGTTCTCACCTGCCGCCGCCGCCGATGCGGAGCGCCTCCTTCAAGAACACGCGGTAGACGCTCGGCGTCCCTTCGGTGGTGATGACCTCGACGATGGAGCGGACGTTGCGATCGTCGGCGGCTTCGCGGATGAGCGCGTCGGCCAGGTCACGACGCGAGGTGAACCTGCCGATCATCTGCGGCGGGCCCACGGTGTAGTCGGTCACGGCGGGGCCGTCGAACAATCCCGACGGGCGGATGATCGTCCAGTCGAGGTCCGCGCGGGCCACGATCTCCTCCATGCGGCCGGCGTCCTCATACAGCGGACGTCCCATCCTGAGAAGCGCCGGCACGATCACCTTGCGATAGATGAGGGTCTCGCCGGGTGGGGGTTTCATCGGCACGCCGGTCGAGGTCACGCAGACCAGGCGCCGGATGCCGTGCGCGGTCATCGCCGCGACGATGTTCGCGGCGGACTCGGAGAACGTGGTGGTGGCCTCGGAGCCGTAGGGGACGCCGAGCGTGGAGAGCACCGCGTCGTGCCCGGCCACCACACGGTCCACCGCCTCGGGATCCAAGGCGTCGGCCTTCTCCACGTGCAGTGCGGGATCCCCGAGGGGAAACGCCTGCGGATGCCGGGTGATCGCGGTGACGGTGTGGCCCTCAGCGAGCGCCTGGGCGGTCGTCAGCCGCCCTGTTGGGCCGTTGGCCCCGAAGATCACGAGTTTCATGTGCTTCCTTCCACGGCTGTTGCGTCGTGACGCTAGGATTTGACTGACTCTATATTGATTATAAGTAGCGTAAAGCAAGGAAGGGATCATGAGCGAGGGACGAGGACGGCGGCGCTACGATTCGCTGCGCCGTACCACCCAAGCGCTGGAGACCAGAGCCGAGGTCGCCCGCGCTGCCCGTAGGCTCTTTCTCGCCCAGGGGTGGGCGGAGACGACGGTGCGAGACGTAGCGCGCGAGGCCGGTGTGTCCGTGCCGACGGTCTACTCGATCTACGGGAACAAGAGCGGTCTGGCCCAGGCCCTGGCCGATTCCGCCGACCTGCACGGCGACGCTCAGCAGATGCTGGCCGAACTGGAGGAACCCGCAGCGGACCCGGCGCGGCAGCTGCGCGCGATGGCCGGCTTCGACCGCCGGCTGTACGAGCGCGCCGGCGACATCATCGTGCTTGTGCGGGAGGCGGGTCGCACCGAGCCGGATCTGGCCACCGTGTACCGCGACGGCCGCCGCCGCGCCGACGAGACCCGCGTCCAGGTGTTCTCTTCCTGGCCGGACGGGGTCCTGCGCGACGGGGTGGACGTGGCGACCGCTGTCGACGTCTACGCGGCCATCTGCACCATCGACGTCTATGCCACGCTCACCACCGAGCGCGGGTGGTCACCCGATCGCGTCGAGCGGTGGTGGGGCGACGTCCTTGCCCGTGAGCTGCTGAACTGAGGACATGCCGCGATCAGGTGCCCGGCCGCCCACCGGAGCCGGGTCATTGCCGTGGCCTGGACGGCCTCCGCGCGGCCTGAGGTCTCCTCCGAGCGCAGCCGCAGCGTCATGAGCACCGGGCGCTCAACTGATGACAAGATTCGCCATCCTCGTGCGTGCCGGCGCCATGGCCGGAACGCGCCGCGACGGTGATGATGGAACGGTGACGGGCATTGATGTGAAGACCCAGTACGAGCGCGACGGCTATCTCGTCCTGGAGCACGCCCTCGACCCCGGCGAGGTCGACAAGCTGCTCGAAGAGGCCGTCCGCATCTGCCGTGGCGAGCTCGGCGACATCCAAGGCGCGCTCCCCATCGGTTCCCCCGACACCGACGACGACGTGCTGCGCAGGTTCCTGTGCATCCACTACCCGCACAAGCTCTCCGACCTGATTCTCGCCACGATGCGCCATCCGGCGCTTGTGACGGTGCTCACCTCGCTGATCGGTCCGGACGTCAAGGCGATGCAGTCGATGTTGTTCATCAAGTCCGAGGGACAGCCAGGGCAGGCCTGGCACCAGGACGAGATGTTCATCCCGACCCGCGACCGTTCGCTCACGGCGGCGTGGCTCGCGCTCGACGACGCCACCGTCGACAACGGCTGCCTGTGGGTGTTGCCGGGATCGCACCGCCCCGGCGTGCTCTACCCCAACCGCGAGCACGCCGACCCCCGCTACGACTGCACGGTGGAGTCGTACGACTTCCCGTTCGACGACTCCGACGCGGTGCCCGTGGAGATCGCGGCAGGCTCGGTGCTGGTGTTCAACGGCTACCTGCTGCACAAGTCGCTGCCCAACACCGGCCGGCACGGCTACCGGCGGGCGCTGGTCAACCACTACATGAGCGCGCAGTCCCTGCTGCCCTGGGATGCCCCGCCGAAGGGTACGGCCATGGCGCAAGCAGACTTCCGGGACATCGTCCTCGTCGCAGGCACCGACCCGTACGCCTACAAGGGCCTCCAGGAGGTGCGCCGACCACGGATTCGCCCGAACCGGGACGGCGGCTGTGACCGATGACGACCGACAGATGATCTCCGTCGACCTGGTGGCCCGCCTCGGACCAAGCGTCGCGGACTACCCGCCCGGCTCGACCTTCGGCCCTCGGAACGCCAGGTCATACCAGTTCGTCTGGCTCCTGCGGGGCAGCGCCACCTGGCTCTGGGACGACGTCGTCCTGCCGCTGGTTCCGGGAAAGCTGCTTCTCATCCGGCCGGGAATGCACGACTCCTTCCGCTGGGATCCCCGCATCCCGACCCGGCATGCGTACGTGCATTTCACGCTCACCGCTCCTGCGCAAGCCAACTGGCCACTGGTGCGGGACCTGACCGGCCGGCACGACCCGATGGGCGCCCTGTGTCACTACCTGCTCTGGCTGGGCGCCGAGCGCCCGCCGGGGTGGCAGGTCCAAGCCTGCGAAACCCTCCGCCTGCTGGTGCTGACCTTCCTGACCGGCCCCGCGCCGACGGCCCGCACACCGGCGGCCCTGCCGGAGGCGGTCGTCGCGGCGATGCGCGCGGTACGCGAGCACTGGTCCGGCGGCGTGGCCAGGCCGATCCCGCTGCGGCAACTCGCCTCGGCCGCCCAGGTCTCGCCGAGCACGCTGTGCCGCACGTTCCGCCGACGGTTCGGCATCGGGCCGGTCGCCGCCATCGAGCTGCTGCGCCTGACCAGGGCCGAACCGCTGTTGTGGCAGAGCAACCTGTCCATGCAGGCGATCGCCGCACAGTGCGGCTTCGCGGACGCGTACCACTTCTCCCGCCGGTTCCGCGCGATCTATGGAATGGCGCCGACCACGTTCCGCCTCACCGCTCCGGAGACCGCACCACCATCACCAGTCGAGTCCGGCGGCCTCGCAGCGCTGCAGTCACTCCTCCCCGGCCCTCACGATGGGCCGCTGCCGGAACGCCGCCCCTACTCGATCCGGCCCACCGTGTCGTAGGCCAGGTAGGCGCGGCGCCTCAGTCCGGCCCGCCCGTTATGCCTCGCCGTATTTCGGGAAGAAGTCCACCTCGCCGCGTTCCATGAGGACGATGAGGCTCAGCAGCGCGCCCCACGTCTGGAAGGGCTCGCTGTTCGGTTTGTCGCACGCGCCGCCGTGGCTGCTGGAGTAGTTCTCGTGCACGTGGCGATGCTGGTTCCATTCCTTCAGCACGAGCCTGGAGCTGCCTTCGGCCAGCCACGCGGCCGCGTCCCGTTCGTCCGCGCGGAGCAGCCCCAGGTAGACGAGGAAGTTCACGGGCGGCCACGCCCGGCCCGACCAGTAGCTGCCGTCGCTCAGGTCCACCGGCTCGCTGCGCGGCGAGGAGGGCAGGATCCATTCGCCGCCGAAGCCGTCGTCGGTCATCAGGTGCCCGGACACCATCCGCGCGGCCCGTTCCCCGAGGCCGACGCCGGCCAGGAGGGGGTAGAAGCTCATCGTGGACAGCCGCTCGGTCGGCAGCCCGGTGTCGGTGCGCCTGCTGCGGTAGATGCCGGCCGGCTCGTCCCACAGCGACTCCATCGCCGCCACGACGACCGCATGCCGCTCGCGTAGCTCCGCGGCGGCCTCCCCTTCTCCGAGGATGTCCGCGATGTCGGCGAGTGCCTCGCAGTCGGCCGCGTACAGGCTGTTCAGCCCCACGTCGTGGGCGGCGAGCAGGCTCTTCTCCTTGTCGAAGGGCACGTCGTCGAAGACGGGGTGACCGTCCCACCCGCTCTCGCAGGTCGCGCCGAAGTGCTGGTGGATGCGGGGGATGTCCTGCGGTGAGGGGAACTCGGGGTCGAAGTACGTCGAGCCGGCGCACAGCAGGTCACCGTCCCGGCGCACCCGCCACCACCAGCGGTTCCAGGACAACAGCAGCTCGAAGGTCTCCTCCAGGAACCACCGGTCGCCGAACCTGCGGTAGAGCTCGCGGGTGACCAGCGAGCCCACAGGCGGCTGCGAGCCGTCGTACGTCTTGCGGCCCGTGCCCTGCTCGACGTTCGGGACGAAGCCCTCCGGGGTCAGCGCCCGGAGCATCTCGACCGTGTTGACGTAGGCGAGCTCCTTGCTCGACACGGCCGCCAGCAGCGCGTTGAAGAACGCGTCCCAGCAGAACAGCGCGTAGCCGCCGCGCTTGCCGACGTTCCATAGCCGGCTGACGGTGGTGATCACCCGGGACCCGGCCGGCTCGTAGATCGTGTTCCAGGAGATGGCGTCCCTGACGATCTCGCGATGCTGGGAGAGCGGGTCTGTGCCGGCCGCCCCGATCTCGGCGGAGGCGCGGACCACTATTGCCGCGATCTCCCGCAGGTCGCGGGCGCGGCCGGTGCTGATTCCGACGGCGCCGGTCAGCTCCATCGCCAGGTACGGCCCGTCGACGTCGGTGTAAGGGTCATCGACGTGCGGGGCCGTGCAGAAGACGGTGACGGCCCCGCCGGGGCCCACGGCGGTGATCTCGTCGCCCGCGCGGCTGACGGAGCCCGGCCGGTTCCACAGGTAGCCGACGCCGACCGTCAGCAGCGCGCTCTTGGGCTGGTTGGCGGTGGGCGTCACCAGCACGACCAGGTCGTCGCCCGCGTGCGCTGTCTGCACCCGGATCGTGACGCCCGCCCACGTCACGGTCGCCTCGGTGTAGCCGCCGTCGTAGGCGTGCCTGCCCAAGGTGACGGTCTCCGCGCCTTCCGCGCGGCGGCCGATCTGCGCGGTACGCAGCGACGTGCCCCGGTAGTACTCCTTCAGCCCGAGGGACAGGCCCAGCGCGTCGGGGAGGAGCACCTGGGTGAGCACGCTGCGGGTGTCCCAGGTGTTCCAGCCCTGGGCGAGCGAGGCCTGGATGGTCTCGTAGTCGGTCATGCGGTCCTTCACGTGGCGAGGTCTCACAGGGTCGGTATCCATACCCGCATCGCGTGCGGGCCTCGGTTGGCCCAGGCGAAGTAGGGGATGAGCGTCACGGGCGTCGCTCTCGCGGCCGCGGCCGGCCGGCCGTACCGGGGGTAGGGGGTCGCGGGTTCGCCGGCGACCACCAGGCCCTCGGTGTGCAGCACGGTCACCCCGTCGAGCAGGTCCGGCCGGTGCTCGGGCCGCAGCGGGGCGGACGGGTCGATGCGGATGTCCTCCAGGATGACGCCGGGTGGCTGGTCGGCCTGTTCGATCGCGTACACCAGCGGACCGCGGGCGACGGCGACGCAGCCCCGGGTGGCGTCGACCTGTGGGGCGGCCGTCAGCAGCCGTGCGGTCATCGGCAGCTCCAGCAGCACCTGGTCTCCGGGACGGAACACGCGCCGCGTCCGGGCGTAACCGCCGGCCGCGACGGGCCGGCCGTCAAGAGCGGCCCCTTCGGCCCACTCCGGTACCCGCAGGGCCAGCTCCACCGGGTGCGGCGGCGCTTCGCGCACGGTCACGGCGACCCGGCCGCCCCATGGGTAGCGGGTGTCGATGTCCACGGCGAACTCCCCTGAGCGCAGCGAACCCGGGGCGTACACATGCACCTGGAGCCCGTCGGCGGTGCCGGTGGCCAGATACGCGGGGAGGCCGGCCAGCGTACGCATCACGTTGGGCGGGCAGCAGGCGCAGTTGAACCAGGGACGCCGGCCGTGCGCCGGGGACCGCTGTACCTCACCCCTGGCGCCGGTACGCCGGTGCAGCGTGTTGACGTAGAAGTACTCCGCCTCGCCCAGCGACACCGCGGGCAGCACCGCGTTGTACAGCACGTGCTCGACCTGGTCGGCGTATCCGGACTCACCGGTGGCCAGCAGCAGCCGCCAGGCCCACTGCAGCACGCCGAGCGCCGCGCAGGTCTCCGCGTACGCCCGGTCCGGCGGCAGCTCGTACGGCTCGCCGAACGCCTCGCCGTCCCACCGTGCCCCCACCCCACCGGTGACGTGCTGCTTCTGCCGGCGCATCGCGTCGAATTGCCGGCGTAGGGCGGCCAGCAGGTCCGCGTCGCCGGTCTCGACGGCCACGTCGGTCGCGCCGGAGGCGAAGTAGACGGCACGGACCGCGTGCCCTTCCAAGGTGGTGGCCTCGCGTACCGGTATCCGGTCGGCGTAGTGCGCCGGGTCCGCGTAGTGCGACGGGTCGAAGCCGGGTTTGGCGGCGCGCCCGTACCCGCGGCTGTCCACGAAGTGGCGGGCCAGGTCAAGGTACCGCCGCACACCGGTCTCCCGGTACAGCTCGACCAGGGCCGTCTCGACCCCCGGGTGCCCGTCCAGCTCGGTACGGGCGCCGGGGCCGAACGTGCCGGCGAGATGGTCGGCCAGCCGGGTCGCGACGCCCAGCAACCCGGTCTCGCCCGTCGTCCTGGCCGCCGCCACCGCCGCCTGGAACAGGTGACCGGCGCAGTAGTGCTCGTGACTCATCCACAGCCGCGCGTAGCGTTCCTCGGCGCGCAACCGCATCACCGAGTTGAGGTACCCGTCGTCGCACTGAGCGGCGGAGATGGTACGGCTCAGCTCGCGCAGCCGGTCGTGCAACGCCTGGTCGGGACGGCGCGCGTGCTCCCAGGCCACCGCCTCCAGCCACTTGTAGACGTCGGAGTCCCAGAAGACGGCGCCTTTCGCGGCACCGGTCATCTCGCCTGCCGCGATACGCAGGTTGTCCAGGTGACCGGTCTCGCTGAGCCGCTGGTACCCGACGGGGATGGCCGCCTGGTTGGCGGCCACCCGGCGCGCCCAGAAGCCGTCGGCCAGACGGCTGCCGGACAGCGGCAGCGGGCGCAGCGCGACCGCCGCCGCCGGGCTCGGCACCACCGGCCCGCCGCCCGTCGCCACGACGGTGGTCATCGCCGGGCCTCCCGCCGGAACCGGACCGCGTCGGCGATGACCACACCGTCGGCCGCGTCGCTGAGCTCGACGTATCCGTCGAGGCCGGCACGGAACCGGTAGGTGCCGATCGACACCCACTCGCCGGTACGCGCGTCGGGCACGCCGCGTTCTCGCTGGTTGACCGGGACCGAGGTGGAGCCGTCGGCGTGGTGGACGACGTACGTGGCGTTGGTGGCCCGGTTGGCGTCGGCCGCGAAGGAGACCAGCACCTCGTAGCGGTCCTCACCGGGCAACGCCGGTCGCCACCGCGCCATGCTGGTGCCGTCGCCCTTCGCGTGAGTCAGGTAGTTGAATCCGTAGTATCCGCGGACGCCGCGGCTGCTGGGCCATGTGCCGGTGGTCTGGAAGCCGAGCCCGCCGTTGTCGACGGTGACCTCCTCGCGCACGTCCGCCGGGTGCGGCGCCCGGACCAGGCTGAGCTGGTCCAGCCCGACCGCCGTGCCACCGCCCCTGCCGGCGCCGGCCAGGGTGAACCGGATGGTGTGCCGGCCGGGACGTAACGCCATCGTGCCCAGCAGCACGACGTCGTACCCGTCGCCACGGAATGAGGTGAGGTCCAGCGTGGAGTTCCGCGGGGTCCGCCCGTCCACGGTCACCGTGACGAGTCCGCCATCGCTGGAACGGTAGTAGCGCAGCCACAGCTCGTACCAGCTGCCCGGGGCGACCTGGAAGGGGTACTCGATGAAGTCGCCCACCGCGCCAGGGGCGAACGCGGCGCGGGCGCCGTCACGCGCGGTGGCCTCCTCCACCACGGCCACGGTGCCGCCGGAGACGGTGGCTTGTTTCGCGTGGCGCCCCAGGTCGTGCGTGCGCTCGGTGACCTTCGGATCGGTGGCCAGGCTGTCTCGGCCCTCGGTGAGCCATTCCAGGTTGAACCGGGCCACCGCCACCCGCCGCGGGCTGCCGTCGAGGTCGCCGTCACAGCCGTAGAGCAGCACGATCGTGCCGTCGGAGAGCCGCGCGAGGTCCGAGTAGTAGCCGCGGATCGGGCTGATCGACCGGCTGTAGCGGAAGGAATGGCCCTCGTCGTAGCTGACCGCGACGGTCATGTTCCACCGCATCGGCGCGTCCGGCCGGCTGAACAGCATCCGGTCGACCTCGCCGCTCCCCGGCCCTCCGGTGTACCTGATCAGGCTGGTGTCGACGCCGTTGAAGAGCCCGGGGCTGAAGTCCATCCTGGGCTCCGACCAGGTGAGGCCGTCGTCGGTGCTGACCGCGATGTCGCGGGGCCAGTCGTTGCCCGACCCCGGCCGGCTGTTCACCACGACCGTCCCGTCCGCACGCTGCACCAGCCGGGACTCTCCCACGGCCGGCAGGCCGTTGCCCAGCGGTATCTCGCCACCGGCCTTCCAGGTGCGCCCGTGGTCGTCGCTGTAGACCGTCGACGCGCCGTAGTTGCGCTCGGCGGTCGGCACCCCGGTGATGACGGTCCGATGCCCGGCGGTCAACAGCAACCGGCCCGAGCGGAGCTGGATGCCGTGGCCCGGCCCCGGGCCGTGCATCGCCCAGTTGTACGGGAAGTGGTCGAACATCCCGGCGAGGCTGCGCCGCTCGCTCCAGGTGGCCCCGCCGTCGGTGCTGGAGATGACGTACACCGTGCCGGAATCGGCCGAACAACTCGTGTTGCCGGGCAGTTTCTCGCACAGGTTGTGGAACAGGAACACCTCGCCGGTCATGCCGTCGACGACGAAGGTGGGATTGGCCCAGATCTCGCCGTTGACCGCCTGCGCCACCGTCTGGGTGGGGCTCCATGTCTCGCCCCGGTCGGTGCTGCGCCGTACCAGCAGGTCGTGCGGGCCTGCGTCGCATATCTCGTGGCGGCCCTCGGTACAGGCCAGGATCGTGTCGTCGGGCAGTACGGCCAGCGCGTGGACGTGGTAGCTGGCGAGCGGATCGACGGCGGAGTCCCACAAGGTGGTCTCCGCGAAGAACGGCTCCGCGGGGCCCGTGGTGTGGGCCAGCGCGCCGGACGGCAGGGCGAGTGCGCCTGCGCCGGCGGCGAGTCCGAGCGTGAACATGCGGCGGCTGATGGGGGTGCTCACTCGACGCTCCTTCAGGACAGGGCGAGTTATCGGGGGTTCAATGGCCCGCTGGTGCGACGTCCCGGCCCAGCAGGTCGTGGATGCCGGCCAGTGCGGTGCGCAGGGTGGCGAGTTCGGTCTCTGTGCACGGGAGGAAGGGGGCCGCGGCGTAGGGCGGGCAGAGCCCCAGCAGATGCAGCGCGGTCTTGACGACGACGACGCCGCTGACACCTGGCCGGAGCCCGAAGAGCGCGGCCAGCCGGTCGACGTCGCGTTGCCGCACCGCTGCTGTGGCGTGGTCACCGTCGTGGCCCGCCTGGAACAGCTCGGCGCAGAGGGCGGGAGCGAGCATTCCCACACCCGGCACCACCCCGGCCGCACCCTGCCGCAGCCCTTCCGCGAGCTGCCGTTCCACACCCTGGGCCACGTGGAAACCGGCGCGTTCCCCGGCCGTGTGGCAGAACTGCGAGAACAGGGCGATGTCCCCGGAGCTGTCCTTCAATCCGACGATGTTCGGTTCCTCGAGCAGGCGGCGTACCAGGGATACGGGGATGGGGTTGCCGGTGTAGCCGGGGCTGTTGTAGATCACGACAGGCCGGCCGTGGGAGGCCGCGTCGCGGAAGTGCGCGTGAAGCTCCTGTTCCGTATGCCGGAAGTAGTAGGGGGCCAGCACGACTGCGGCGTCCAGGTCGAGGTCGTCGAGGGACTCCAGGTTCCGCATCACCTCCCGCGTGCCCGCTCCGACCGCGGTCACCATGATCCGGGCGGACGCGCCGGCCATCTCGCGCCACAGGGCGGACACCTCTGCCGCGTACGTTCGCACGCCGTCGACGGGCAGCAGCGGCCCCTCGCCGTTCGTGCCGGCCAGCATCAGCGTGGTGATGCCGGCGGCGGCGAGATGCGCCAGCAAGGGCTGGACGGCCGCCGCGTCGGGCCGTCCGCGCCGGTCCAGGGCGGTGACCAGCGGGATGATCACTCCGGTGACTGGGTTGTCGGCAGCTGTGGCCATGTCACCTCCTCGGGAGAGTGCTCCGGACGTTATCGGGGATCTTGCCCGAACGCTAGATGCTAATAGGCATTAGCATTTCGATTGTGTTACGGGCAGCGGGCCTGCCTCGGTTTTCACCTGGTCTCTTGACATAGCCGCGTAACGCGCACAAACTCTGCGTTCATCAAGTTGTAGCGCATTAGCAGGAGGCAGAGATGACCCGCGGACCCGTGCGACGGCCGACTCAGGCCGACATCGCGCGCCTGGCCGGGGTCAGTCAGGCCACCGTGTCGCTGGTGCTCAACGAGCGCGAGTCCGAGGTGCGGATCAGTCCGGAGACCCGCGAACGGGTGCTGGCCGCCATGCGCGAGTGGGGTTACGTCGCCAACGCCTCGGCGCGCTCCCTCGCCGGCGGGCGCAACAAGATCATCGGTGTGTACACGTTCGAGCCGGTCTTCCCCACGACCAGCGTCGACTTCTACTTCCCCTTCCTGCTCGGCATGGAGCAGGCGGCCGCGGAACTCGGCTACGACCTGCTGCTGTTCACCAGCGGCGACGGGGAGCGCCAGATCTTCCGCGACGGGTCGACCCGGCTGTCGATCGCCGACGGCGCGCTGCTGCTCGGCCGCCATCCGAACGTCGCGGAGATCGAACGGCTACGCGACTCCGGATACCCGTTCGTCTACGTAGGACACCGGGAAGTGTCCGGCGCGCCGGTGTCCTACGTGGCGGCCGACTACGCCGGAGCGACCCAGCAGCTCACCGAGCGGCTGTTCGCGCTGGGGCACGAACGCGTGGCCTACGCCCGCCTCGGCGACGGCGACGCGCAGCCCAGCCGTGACCGGGAGAAGGGCTTCCGGCGGGCGATGCCACCCGGCGGGGCCCGCCGGCTCGCAGGTCCGGTGTGGACACTCGAATCCACCGAGGACGTGGCGGGCCTGCTGGCGGAGATCCAGAACGCCGGCATCACCGGTGTGGTCGCGGAGCAGGAGATGCTCGCCGAGGAGATCCTGGCGTACGCCCGGCGGCAGAGGCTGTCGGTCCCCGGAGACTTCAGCGTCGTCGTGCTGGGCGACTCCGCCGGCGCACGTGGGTCCGACACGGCCTGGACCGGCCTGGTGGTCCCGCGCGAGCAGATGGGCAGGCAGGCCACCCACCTGCTCGCGCGACTGCTGGAGACACCCGAGGAGACGGCCTGCCAGGAGAGCGTCGAGTGCCCCCTCACGCCGGGCGCGACCGTAGGCCCGCCGGCCCCTGGCGAACGGCGGGCACGCCCATGATCCGGGTCATCGTCAAACGACTGCTCGTCGGCGTCCTGGTGATGTGGGGCGCGGCCTCTCTCATCTTCCTCATCGTCCGCGTCGCGCCGGGCGATCCGGCGACGATCATGCTCGGTCCTGACGCGTCCCGCGAACAGGTGGCGGAGCTGACCGCGCGGCTCGGCCTCGACCAGCCGCTGCTCGCCCAGTACGCCGGATATCTCGCCGACGTGGTCCGGTTGGACTTCGGTGACTCCTACCGGCTCAACGGGCTGGCGATGGCGGCGGTGCTGGAGCGATTGCCCGCCACCGCCGACCTGATGCTGGCCTCCACCGCCATCGCCGTCGTCGTCGGCCTCGCGCTCGGGCTGGTGGCCGGCGGACGCCCCGGCGGAGCGGTCGACCGGGTGGTGTCCGCGTGCGCGATCGGCCTCCAGTCCTTCCCCACGTTCTGGGTCGGCATCATGCTGATCCTCGTCTTCGCGCTGGCGCTGCGGCTGCTGCCCAGCGCCGGTGCCGGCTCCCCCGCCCATCTGATCCTGCCGGCGGTCACGCTCTCGCTGCCGTTCACCGCGGTCGTCGCCCGTTTGACCAGGAGCAGCGTCGCGGACACCATGCGGGAGCCGTACATCCAGACGGCCCGGTCCAAGGGCCTGACCGAGCGGCAGGTGCTGCTCGGTCACGCGCTGCGCAACTCGCTCATCCCGGTCGTCACGGTGGTCGGGCTGCACATGGGCGGCCTGATGGGCGGCGCCGTCATCGTCGAGAACGTCTTCGCCTGGCCAGGACTGGGTTCGCTGGTGGTGGACGCGGTGTCCAACCGGGACTACGCGGTGGTGCAGGCGGCCACCTTCCTGATCGCCGGCATCGTCATGGTGTTCAATCTCGTGGCCGATCTGCTCTACTCCCAGCTGGACCCGCGCATCAGGCTGGACGGTGCGTCATGAGGCGGTGGTGGCGCCGGATCCCGTACGCGGTACTCGTGGTGTTCGCCGTCGTCGGCGGGCTCGGCCCGCTGCTCATCGAGTACGACCCGGTCCGCGCCTCCCTCGCCGACCGCCTGCTGAGCCCGGGATCGCCCGTGTCGTCCGGCGGGACCGCCTGGTTCGGCACCGACGCTCTGGGGCGCGATGTGCTTGCTCAGGTCGTCTACGGTGCGCGGACATCGGTGATCATCGGCATCGCCACGGTCGTGGCCGCCTGCGTCATCGGCGCCGCCGTCGGCACCGTCGCCGGCTACTTCCGCGGCTGGCCGGACACGATCCTCGCCCGCGGCATCGACATCCTGCTCGCGTTCCCGGCGATCCTGCTCACGATCGTGATCGCGGGCGCCTTCGAGCGCAGTGTCCTAGTAGTGGTGGTCGCGCTGTCCGCGACCGCCTGGATCTCCTTCGCCCGCGTCACCCGCAGCGTGGCGCTGTCGATCAGGGAACGGGCCTGGGTCGACGCGGCCCGGGTCCTCGGGGTGCCGCGGACGTTCATCCTCCTGCGCCACGTCCTGCCGTTCGCCGCCGGTCCCGTGGTCGCTCTGGCGACGCTGGAGTTCGCCCTGGTCGTCCTGGCCGAAGCCGGCCTCAGCTTCCTCGGCATAGGCCTGCCCAACTCCGCGGTGTCGTGGGGCCAGACCATCGCGAACGGAAAGGAGTACCTGGCCACCGCCTGGTGGATCTCGACACTGCCGGGCATCGCGCTCTCGCTGCTGATCATCAGCATCGCGATCCTCGGCGACCAGCTCACCGCGCGCTATGGACGCGGAGTCGTCAGGTGACGCGCCCGGCCCGATCCCACCGACCCGAAGACACCCCCCAGCAGACGGGAAGGCATCGATGACCAGAACCCATGCCCCCCACCTCACCCGGCGCGTGGCACTGGCCGCGCTCGCCCTCGCCGTCGCGCTCAGCGGATGCAGCTCCGCCACCGGCGGCGGCGCGGCGGACACCGGTGGCGGTGGCGAGATCAACGTCGCCGGCACCTATCCGATCGAGAACCTCGACCCGGCCAGCCCTCAGGGCGGCAGCGCCACCAGCACTCAGCTGACCTCCCAGGCCCTCTTCAGCCGGCTGGTCCGGCCGAAGCCGGACGGCACGCTCGAGGGTGACCTGGCCACCTCGTGGAAGTCCGACAGCACCGCCACCGAGTGGGCGTTCACCCTGCGCCAGGGCGTGAAGTTCAGCGACGGCTCGGACCTCACCGCCGAGGACGTCGTCGCCTCGTTCAAGCGGCTCCTGGAACTCAAGAGCACCAACGCGGCCAACTTCCCCGGGTACACGATGACCGCCACCTCGCCTGCCGAAGTGGTGCTGAAGGCGTCCAAGCCGGACGCGGCCGTCCCGTACAAGCTCGCCATCTTCTACGTGGTGCCGCGCACCGTGACCGGCGAGGACAAGGCGTTCTTCCAGAACCCGGTCGGCTCAGGGCCGTTCAAGCTGGAGAAGCTGGACTCCGCGGGAACGGCCGCGTTCGTGCCCAACCCGAACCACTACGGCGGCGCGCCCAAGGTCGGGCGGGTGACCATCAGCAAGATGCCCGAGCTGGCGGCGCGGCTGACCGCGCTGCGCACCGGCGAGGCCGACCTCATCTGGGGCATCCCCGACGACCAGCTGCAGCAGCTGCAGAGCGACCCCAAGCTCAAGGTCCAGACGGTGCCGAGCACCGCAGTCTTCACCATGTGGTTCAACTCGTCCATGCCCGAGCTGCGTGAGGCCGCGGTACGGCGGGCGCTGTGGCAGGCGGTCGACTTCGCCACCATCATCAAGCAGCTGTACCCGCAGACCGGCAGCCTGGCCGACGCTCCGATCTCGCCGATCACCCTGGGGCACGTGCCCCAGAAGCCGGTCGAGTACGACCCGGAGGCGGCGAAGGCCGCCCTGACGAAGGCGGGCTTCGACTTCGACACCAAACTCCGGCTGCAGTTCGCCAACGCCGAATTCCGGCAGTTCAACCAAGCGGTCGTCTCCGACCTGGCGAAGATCGGCGTCAAGGTGGACCTGCTCGAGAAGGAGCAGGCGGTGTTCACCAAGGATCTGCTCGCCCTGAACTGGGACATCAACTTCCAGCAGCTGTCCAACCCCACCTTCGACGGGGCGAACACGCTCGGCCGGCTCTACCCCTGCGCGGCCAAGCGCAACGGCTACTGCAACCCGGAGCTGGACAAGCTGCTGGCCGCGGCCGGGGCGAGCGCGGACAAGGACGAGCGGGTCAGGCTGTACGGCGAGGCCAGCAAGATCATTTGGGGGGACGCGGTCGGCATGTTCCCCATGGCGGTCAAGTACGCCTATGCCTGGAACAACCGCCTCTCCGGTGTCACCCCGGACCCGAACGGACTGCCGGACTTCTCCCGCATTCAGGTCAGCGGCTCATGACGTCGGTGTCGGTGTCCGGCCCGACCACGCCCGCGTCGTCGCCAAGTGAGGCGCTGCTGGAGGTGGACGAGCTCGTCGTCGACCTGCCCGTCCGGGGCGGCGCCGTCCGGGTCGTCGACGGGGTGTCGTTCGACATCCCGTCGGCGACGACGGTCGGCCTCATCGGTGAATCAGGGAGCGGCAAGACGATGACCGCGAACGCCGTCATCGGCCTGCTCCCCGACGGAGCCGCGACCGGTGGGGCACTGCGCTGGCGCGGCGAGAATCTGCTCCAGCTCGACCCGGCCCGGCGCCGGCGGCTCCGGGGCCACGAGATCGCGATGATCTTCCAGGACCCGCTGGCGGCGCTCAACCCGACCCAGACGATCGCCCGGCAGGTCGGAGAGATCCTCCGCAGGTCCGGCCGGCCCCGCGACGAGGTCCGCCGCAAGGTCGTCGAACTTCTCGACCGGGTAGGGGTGCCCGAGCCGGCTCGCCGGCTCGACAGCTACCCGCACGAGTTCTCCGGCGGTCTGCGCCAGCGTGCCGTGATCGCCATGGCTCTGGCGGGAAGCCCCGCGCTGCTGCTCGCCGACGAGCCCACGACCGCGCTCGACGTCACCGTGCAGGCCCGCATCCTGCGGCTGCTGCGCTCGATCCAGGACGTCGAAGGGCTGGCCATGCTGCTCGTCAGCCACGACCTGCGCGTCGTGGCACACGTGGCACACCAGATCGTCGTCATGTACGCCGGGCGGGTCGCCGAACGGGGCCCGACCGCGGCGGTGCTGCACCGGCCGGCCCACCCGTACACGCGCGCGCTGGTCGAGAGCGTTCCCGCGGTCCGGACCCGGACCGCGATCGCCCATCCGCTCCCGGGCACCCCGGCCACGCCGGCGAACCGGCCGGCCGGATGCGCGTTCCACCCGCGCTGCCCGCTGGCGCGTGACCGGTGCCGCACCGAGCAGCCGGCGGCCCGATCCATCGTCCCCGGCCGCTGGACCGCCTGTCACTTCGCCGAGGAGCTGTGGGACCGGGGCTCTTCGTCGGGTTCTGGAGGATCATGAGCGACGTCAAGACGCCGCTGCTGGAGGTACGCGACCTTCGGGTCGGCTTCGGCCGGCGCGGCTTGCGCCGGTCGAGAGAGTTCGTCGCGGTGGACGGCGTGAGCCTCACCGTGGGCCACGAGGAGACGGTCGGGCTGGTCGGTGAGTCGGGGTCGGGCAAGACGACGCTGGCGCGCGCGGTCGTCGGCCTGGTCAAGCCGGGCTCCGGGGCCGTCCTTCTCGACGGTCAACGCCTGGGACCGGCCGGGCGGCGGCCGGCGGCACTCCAACGCGCCGTGCAGATGGTGTTCCAGGACCCGCGCTCGTCGCTCAACCCGCGGATGAGCGTCGCGGCCATCGTCAACGAGGTCTGGCGCACTCACCCGAGTTCGGCTCCGGCCGGCGACCGTACCACCGCGCTGCATCGGTTGCTGGACGACGTCGGCCTCGATCCGAGTGTGGCCGGGCATCGGGCGGGCGAGCTGTCCGGTGGGCAGTGCCAGCGCGTCAGCATCGCCCGCGCGCTCGCCGTCAGGCCGCGGCTGCTCGTGTGCGACGAGGCCGTTTCCGCGCTGGACGTGTCCGTCCAGGCGCAGGTCCTGCGGCTGCTTGCCGACCTGCGGCGACGTCACCGCCTGTCGATTCTGTTCATTTCCCACGACCTCGGCGTCGTGCACCAGATCGCGGACCGCATCGCCGTCATGCGCCGCGGCGTGTTCGTGGAGGAGGGGCCGGCCACCGAAGTCCTCGGCTCCCCACGCCACGAGTACACGCGCAGCCTGCTCGATGCGGCGCTCGAGTTGAACACCGGAGAAGGGATCGAAGCGTGACGGGGTGGAAGGCCGATGTTCTGGTGGTCGGGGGCGGCCTCGGCGGTGTCGCCGCCGCGCTCGCGGCGTTGCGACGCGGTCGCACGGTGCTGCTGACCGAGGAGACCGACTGGCTCGGCGGGCAGCTGACCAGCCAGGGCGTGCCACCGGACGAGCATCCGTGGATCGAGCAGTTCGGCGCCACCCGCTCCTACCGGGCGCTGCGTCAGGCGATCCGCGACCATTACCGCACCTGGTATCCGCTGACCCCGGCGGCCCGCGCCGTGCCCGAGCTCAATCCCGGGCTCGGCCGGGTGAGCCGGCTCTGCCACGAGCCACGAGTCGCCGCCGCCGTCCTGGACGCCATGGTGAGCCCCTACCTCGCGGCCGGCCGGCTGGTGATCTGGCGCCGGCACCGCCCCGTGTCCGCCGAGGCGGCCGGCGACCGCGTGGCGTCGGTCTGCTTCGAGGGACCGGACGGCGAACGCGTCGAGGCGAGCGCGCCGTACATTCTGGACGCGACCGAGTTGGGTGATCTGTTGCCGCTCGCCGGGGTGGAGCACGTGACCGGGTTCGAGTCGCGCGCCGACACCGGTGAGCCGAGCGCCCCCGAGCACGCCCAGCCGGCCAACATGCAGGCGTTTTCCTGGGTGTTCGCGGTCGAGCACCGCGACGGTGAGGACCACACCATCGACCGGCCGAGCCAGTACGGCTTCTGGCGCGACTACCGGCCGCCGTTCTGGCCGGATCGCCTGCTCAGCCTCGTGGCGCCGGACCCGCGCACGCTGGAGGCGGTGCCGCGTACGTTCGTGCCGCACGCCGCCACCGGGCCGATCGTGGCCGACCAGAGCCGCGACCCTGGGGACAAAGACCTGTGGGTGTTCCGGCGCATCCTGTGCCGCGAGATGTTCGAGCCGGGTTTCGCGGTCAGCGACGTCACGGTCGTGAACTGGCCGATGATCGACTATCTGCCCGGCCCGCTGATCGGCGTCTCCGACGCGGAGCGGGAAAAGCACCTCGACGGCGCCCGGCAGCTGGCGCTGAGCATGCTCTACTGGTTGCAGACCGAGGCGCCCCGGCCGGACAGCGGCACCGGGTGGCCGGGGCTGCGGCTGCGGCCCGACGTCATGGGAAGCGTCGACGGGCTCGCGAAGGCGCCGTACATCAGGGAGTCCCGGCGGATCCGCGCCCACCGCACCGTGGTGGAGCACGACCTGTCCCTCGCCGTCCGCGGCGAGCACGGCGCCGTGACCTACCCGGACACCGTCGGGGTGGGCATGTACCGCATCGACCTGCACCCGTCCACCGGCGGCGACAACTACATCGACGTCGCCAGTTGCCCGTTCCAGATCCCCCTCGGCGCGCTGTTGCCGGTGCGCGTGCTCAACCTGCTGGCCGCCGGCAAGAACATCGGCACCACCCACATCACCAACGGCTGTTACCGCCTGCACCCGGTCGAGTGGAACGTCGGCGAGGCGGCCGGAGCGCTGGCCGCCCACTGCCTCGAGCACCGGCTCGAACCGGCGCAGGTGCACCAGGACCCGGCGCTGCTCGAACGGTTCCAGAACGAACTCGCCGCCGACGGTTTCGAACTGGCCTGGCCTCAGGTACGGGGGTACTGAACACGGCTCCAGCAAGCCCCGGCCGTCAGCCTTCTTTATCGATACAACTCGGGTCGGCGAAGATCGGGCGAGATCAAGGATGTGCCGGGCCCGCGACGGGCAGGATGGGCCCGGTGAGCCTCTCGTCGCGATCGCAGGTCAGCTCGTCCCCGCGGACGCGCAGCCGCGCGGTGTGAACGGCCGAGCGGCGCTCCCCTTCCGCGCCGTCCAGATGGGTGAAGTAGAAGACCAGCGCCTCCTCCTCCCCCGTCACCACGACGTCCGCGTGATACCCGAACCCGCCGTCGTCCCGCCCCGAACCCGGCCGGTCGAGGATGAGCCCCGAAGGCTTCCAGACGTCGAGGTCGTCCGAGCTGAGCACGCGCTGGCCGTGCCATTCGTCCACGATCATCCAGTGGCGGCCGCCGAGGGTGAACACGTTGGGTCCCTCGTGCGCGGAGATGGTGACCGCCGGCCCCTTGACCCGCCATCGATACAGGTCGTCGCTGTCGGCGGCCCAGGTGTGGGAGTCGGCGGCCTCGTCTTTGTACCAGAGCCGGTGGCCGCCGCCGGGCAGCGGCGCCACGCAGGCGTCGATCACGTACGAGGAGGACAGCTCAAGGGTGGACTGGTACGTCCAGCGTACGAGGTCGGGGCTGGTGTAGTGGCGGATGTGGCGTTCGTGGGGCCGCCAGGCGCCGGGGACGCCGCGGATGACGCTGACGTACATGTGGTATGTGGTGCCGTCGTCGATGATCTCCGGCGCCCAGTAGGTGTGCCGGCCCCATTCGAGGTCGAGTCCTTCGATCGTGCCCCGGTACAGCCAGCTCACCCCGCCGTCGGCGGACGAGGCGACGCCGAGGTCGGTGCCGTGGACCCAGCTGACGTCCCCGCGGTCGGGAGCCGTCGCGCGCCTGCTGGTGTAGACGAGCCACCACGCCCGCTCGGCCCGGTTCCAGATCACGGTCGGATCGGTGGCGCCGTCGAACATGGGATCTCGGTAGAGAGGCCGGGGAACCTCGGTCATGGGCGTCCTTTCTGCAGATCGCTTTGTAACGATACAGAAGAGGAGGGCGCCCCGCGTGGGGCGCCCTCCTCGTGGACGTGCTGATGTGAGCGTGCTGCCGTCAGCCGGCGGGACGCTTCACCGCCACCTGCTTCACCTGCGGCGTGGCGTCGCGCTCGGCCCAGGCGCCGGTGGAGAAGGCGACCGGGAAGCTCTTCTTGCCCACGCCGTCGCCCCACTTGGTGATGACGTACTCGATCTTGATGTGGCCCTCGCCGCCGACGCCGTCCACGCCGAGCGTGTCGGCGTTGAACCTGCCGCCGGTCAGTTCGGCGAAGGTCTTGGCGTCCAGGTCCAGCATGACACCGCGGCTCGAGGGGTCGCCGGGACCGCGGTCGCCGACGAAGAACGGCAGCTTCTTGCCCTTGTAGATGGCGTAACCTTCGGTCATCAGCGGCCAGCTCGGGCTGGCGGCCAGCCCCTTCTGCATCGGCTTGCCGGCGGCGGGCAGGCCGGTGTCTCCGGCGCGGCCGGAGGAGTCGTCCCAGAAGTAGGACGCCGTGGTCGAGCCCTTGAGCACGGCCTTCTGCTCCGTGCCGCCGGAGTCGGCGTGGGCCGCGGTCGAGCCGATGGTCAGGGCGCTGAGCGCGGAGGCGGTCAGCAGGGCAAGGGAACGCAGGCGGGCAGACATCGTCAAGCAACGTCCTTCGTTAGGGGACACGGCATAGCACTCGCTTGATGGACGTAGCCGGGCATCACGCCATACGGACGCTACGCGGAGTACTGCGGAAACCAGAGAGAACCGGAATCCGGTCCGGTCGAGCGGTCCTGACCCAGAGGAAGTAAGGAACGGGGCACTCGCCGGGAACAGGAACTACGTTAGCCGTAAACTTGGACACAAGCAAACAAACCACCATAAATCGGGCAAAGATCTACCTCGCCCGGTAAACCGGCGGCGAAGCCCCCGGCGTGTGGACCGAGGGCTGGTCAGGGCTGCATGCGGGGCGTGTCAGGCGATTCCGGTGACGTGCTGGGTGCTGGCGCGGACGATGAGGGACGTGGCGAGCTCGATGCGCGTGCCCGCGGCCCCCCGTGGATGGGTCAGCTCCTCGGAGATGAGCCGGACCGCCTCGTTGGCCATGTCGTCGAGCGGCTGGCGCACGGTGGTGAGCGGCGGTGACAGCATCTCGCACAGCGGCGAGTCGTCGAAGCCGACCACGGACAGGCCGCCGGGGACGCGGATGCCGCGCTCGGCCGCCGCCTGGTAGACGCCCGCGGCCTGCAGGTCGGACCCGGCGAAGATCGCGGTGGGCGGATCGTCGCGATCGAGCAGCTCGCCCCCGAAGTGCTTGCCGCCGGAGATGAGGAAATCGCCGTAGCGGGTCAGCTCCGGGTCGGGGTCGATGCCGAAGGTGCGGTGCGCGGCCAGATAGCCCTCGTAGCGGTCGAGCGTGCACTGCGTGTCGAGCGGACCGCCGATGAAGCCCACCCGCGTGTGCCCGAGCTCGAGCAGGTGGGTGGCGGCCATGACGCCGCCCGACCAGTTCGTGGCCCCAACTGTGGAAATGCGCGGGTCGCGCTGACCCACCGGGTCGAGGAGCACCAGGGGGACGTGCAGCAGTTCCTCGATGGCGACGATCTCGTCCTGGTGGGCACGGGAGAGGACCAGCACGATGCCGTCGGTGCCGCGCTTGCGCATGATCCCGATCCACCGCCGCAGGTCGAAGTCGGGCCGCGCGGACGAGGTCACGACGAGCGAGAACCCCCACCGCGCCGCCGCCCGCTCCGCGCCCCTGATGAGGACCTGTGCCCACGGCGAGCCGAGCCCGTCGATGAGCAGGTCGACGATGCCGACGCGGGGCGCGCTCGGCGGACGCGGGGCCTCGTAGCCGAAGGCGCGGACCGCTTCGAGGACCTTGTCCCTGGTCGCGGCGGAGACGTGCTTCTTCCCGCTCAGGACCTTGGACACCGTCGGCACCGACACTCCCGCGGCCGCCGCGACGTCGGCGAGCGTAGGTCGGGCCACTTGACCTCCCGTTGCCATGGTGCCGCCATCCGGCCGACACCGGCGAATGCAACTTTCGGAAAATAACGTTAAGGCAGAGTAGGCCCTTTGACCTGGGAAAACCAGCGATTTTTGGCTAATCGACCCGGACTGTTGACAGCACTACGGACGGGAGCCTACCGTAACGGATCGGCAATGTCACGGTAACCTTTCGGAAAGTTAGCCAGAAATTTTCCGACCTGATCCGGCCGCCGCCCCCAGCGGCGCAGGGAAAAGCCTCAGTTAGCGCTATCAACGTCGATCGCGCCCCGAATCCCCATTCCTTCCAGCGAGGGTGTATGCCTGCACGTGTTGAGCAGCCGACGTCGGAGACCACCGAGCGCCGAGCGCGCCGGATCGCGGACCTGCTGGCGGACATGTCGCTCGACGAGAAGCTCGCCCAGCTCGTGGGCGTGTGGCTGAACGTCAACCGCGAGGAGGGCGTCGTCGCGCCGCTGCAGGATTCGATGCAGGGCGAGGAGGTGCAGTTCGAGGCGTTCGCCGGGCACGGCCTGGGCCAGATCACCCGCCATTACGGCACCCGGCCGGTGGACCCGGAATGGGCGAGGGAGGTCCTGACCGCCCGGCAGCGGTGGCTGCGCGACAACACCCGGCTCGGCATCCCCGCGCTCGCGCACGAGGAATGCCTGGCCGGCCTGGCGGCGTGGCGGGCCACGGTCTATCCGGTGCCGCCCGCGTGGGGCGCGTCGTTCGACCCCGACCTGGTGGAGCGCATGGCCGGCAGGATCGGGGCGAGCATGCGCGCGCTCGGCGTGCACCAGGGCCTGGCGCCGGTGCTCGACGTGATCCGCGACCAGCGGTGGGGGCGCGTCGAGGAATGCGTCTCTGAGGACCCGTACGAGGTCGCGACCATCGGCGCCGCGTATGTGCGGGGCCTGCAGTCCGCGGGCGTCATCGCCACGCTGAAGCACTTCGTCGGCTACTCCAACTCCCGCGCCGGCCGGAACCTGGCGCCGGTGCACGCGGGCGCCCGCGAGGTGGCCGACACGCTGCTGTTCCCCTTCGAGGTCGCGGTACGGGACGCGGGCGCGGGCTCGGTCATGAACTCCTACGCCGAGATCGACGGCATCCCGATCGCCGCCGACGCCCACTACCTCACCGGGGTCCTGCGCGACGACTGGGGTTTCGACGGCACCGTCGTCGCCGACTATTTCGCCATCGCGTTCCTGCACACCCTGCACGCGGTGGCGGCCGACGCCGAGGACGCCGCCGTGCAGGCGCTGACCGCGGGCATCGACGTCGAGCTGCCCAACGGCGTGACCTACCTGGAGCCGCTCAAGCGGGCCGTGACCACGGGCCGGATCGACGAGTCCCTCGTGGACCGGGCGCTACGCCGGGTGCTGACGCAGAAGGCGCGGCTCGGCCTGCTCGACGACGACTACGAGCCCGCCCTGGGCGGCCCGGTGGACCTCGACGATCCCGCCTCGCGCGACCTGGCGCGGCGGCTGGCCGAGGAGTCGATCGTGCTGCTGACCAACGACGGCGTGCTCCCGCTCGGCGACGCCGCCGGCACGAGCATCGTCGTCGTCGGCCCGAACGCCGACAGCGTCGCCGCGCTGTTCGGCTGCTACTCGTTCGTCCAGCACGTGCTGCCGCACTTCCCCGAGGTCGAGACGGGCCTCGCCGCGCCCACGGTGCTGGAGGCCCTGCGCGCGGAGTTCCCCGACGCCGCGATCCGCGCCGAGCGGGGCACCGGCGTGGACGACGGCGACCGTACGGGGATCGCGGCGGCCGCCCGCCTGGCCGCCGGCTCCGATCTGGCGATCCTGGTGCTCGGCGACCGCTCGGGGCTGTTCGGCCGGGGCACCTCCGGCGAGGGCTGTGACGTGGAGACCCTCGAGCTGCCCGGCGCCCAGAGGGAGCTGGCCGAGGCGGTCCTGGCGACGGGCACACCGACCGTGGTGGTGCTGATGACCGGCCGCGGGTACGCGGTGCCCGGCCTGCTCAGGGACGCCGCGGCGGTCGTACAGGCCTATTTCCCCGGCGAGGAGGGCGCGGGCGCGATCGCCCGGGTGCTCAGCGGCGCGGTGAACCCCTCAGGCCGGCTGCCGATGAGCCTGCCCCGCTCCCCCGCCGGTCAGCCCTACAGCTACCTGCATCCGAAGCTGGGCGGGGCGGGCTCGGTCAGCAACATCGACCCCGCCCCCGCGCTGCCCTTCGGCCACGGGCTGAGCTACACGAGCTTCGCGTACGAGGACATGTCCGCCGACGTGACGGCCCCGACCGGCGGGTCGATCCACTGCTCGGTCACCGTGCGCAACACCGGCGAGCGGCCCGGCGCGGAGGTCGTCCAGGTGTACGCCGCCGACCGGATCGCCTCCGTCACCAGGCCGGTCGCCCAGCTCGCCGGATACGCCCGCGTCGAGCTGGACCCCGGCGAGAGCGCCCGGGTCGGGTTCGACGTGCCGGCGCGGCTGCTGGCGTTCACCGGCCGGGAGGGGCGGCGCGTCGTCGAGCCCGGAGAGGTGGGCGTGTCCATCCGCCGCTCGGTCGCGGACGTGGTGGCGGAGCGGACGGTGACGCTGACCGGCCCGGTCCACGAGATCACCGGCGCCGAGCGGCGGCTGACCACCGTCTCGGTCGAAAAGGGGCATTGATCATGGCATATGACGACGGGAGCATCGGCATGACTCACATGGACGCGTTCAGGAACCGCGTGGGCGGCTTCGCCTTCGGCGGCGACTACAACCCCGAACAGTGGGATCCCGCCGTCTGGCGGGAGGACGTCCGCCTCATGCGCGAAGCCGGCGTCAACGCCGTCTCGCTCGGCGTCTTCGCGTGGGCGTCGCTGGAGCCTGAGCCGGGCAAGTACGAGTTCGGCTGGATGGACGAGATCATGGATCTCCTCCACGACAACGGCGTCAGCGTGAACCTGGCCACGCCGACGGCGGCGCCGCCCGTCTGGCTCACCCACCTGCATCCCGAGGTGTTCCCCATCAGGGAAGACGGGCAGCCGTTCGGTTTCGGGAACCGCCTGCACTACGACCCGTCGTCGCCGATCTACCGCGAATACGCGGCCGGCATCACGACCAAGCTCGCCGAGCGCTACTCCTTCCATCCGGCGCTGGCGATGTGGCACATCAGCAACGAGTACGGGCCGACGGCGTACAACGAGGCCGCGTCGGTCAGCTTCCGGCGCTGGCTGCAGCGTCGATACGGCGACCTGGACACCCTGAACGAGGCGTGGACCACCCGCTTCTGGGGCCAGATCTACACCGACTGGGACCAGATCGAGGTGCCCAACATCCCGCGCACCTGGATGAATCCCACCCGGCGGCTCGACTTCAAGCGCTTCACCTCCGACGCGCTGCTGGAGTGCTACATCGCCGAGCGGGACATCGTCCGGTCCTTCCGCGACGACATCCCGGTCATGACGAACTTCATGCGCTTCTTCCGGCACGCCGACTACTGGAAGTGGGCGCCGGAGGAGGACGCGGTCGCGCTCGACATCTACCCGAACCCGGCCGACGCCGACTCGCATGTGTCGGCGGCGTTCAACTACGACCTGTTCCGCTCGCTCAAGGGCGGGCAGCCGTGGATGCTGATGGAGCAGGCCGCCAGCGCGGTCAGCCAGTGGCCGCTCAACATCGTCAAGGAGCCGGGGCGCATGCGGCTGGGCTCGCTGCAGGCGGTGTCCAGGGCGGCCGACTCGGTGATGTTCTTCCAGTGGCGGGCCAGCCGCGGCGGGCAGGAGCGCTTCCACTCGGCGATGCTGCCGCACTCCGGGCCTGACTCGCGGACGTTCAAGGAGATCATCGACCTGGGGCGGGAGCTGAAGCTGCTGGCGCCGGTGGCGGGCACGACGTCACGATCGGAGATCGCCATCCTGTTCGACTGGGACGGCTGGTGGGGGCTGGAAGAGACGTTCGGCCTGCCGCGCAACGACTTCAGCTACCCGGACACGGTCATGCGGCACTACACGCCGCTGTGGGAGCGGCACTACCCGGTGGACGTGGTGCCGGCGGGGGCCGCGCTGGAGTCGTACAAGGTGATGGTGGTGCCGAACGCGTACCTCATCGATGACGAGGGCGTGCGGCGGATCACCGAGTTCGCGCGCAACGGCGGGACGGTGGTGATGTCGTTCTTCTCCGGCGTGGTCGACGAGCGCAACCGGGTGCGGCCGGACGGCTACCCGGGGGCGTTCCGCGAGCTCATCGGCGCCAAGATCGACGAGTACTGGCCGGCCAGGCCGCACGAGGAGTTCGCCGTCGAGTTCGCCGACGGGCGGCGTACGACGTCGACGTGGTGGCGCGAGGACCTGCACCTGGAGAGCGGCACGGCGCTGGCTACGTACGGGGACGGGCTGCTGGAGGGGCGGGCCGCCGTGGTCGAGAACCGGTACGGCGCCGGCCGGGTGATCTACGTGGCGACGCTGCTGGAGCCGGCCGCCTTCGACGCCCTGGTGACGGAGGCCGTGGCGGAGGCGGGGGTACGCCCGCTCTTCGACGGCGTTCCGGCCCACGTGGAGTGCTCGGTGCGGGGGGATGCGGAGTTCGAATACGTGTTCCTGCTCAACCACAGCGGTGAGGTGAGCGCGTCCGTCCCGATCGGAGGGGAGGGGACGGACCTGCTCACGGGGCGGCCGGTGTCCGGAGAGGTGGCGCTGGAACCCCTGGGAGCGGCGGTGATCCGGCGCGCCACAGCGTAGCGGCCCGCGCTGGGGCGCCGATCGGCCACAGACGCAAGACGGAAGGCCGCCCAGCGGCGGCCTTCCTTCGATGTGGCCCGTCACCTCGCGCCCTTTTCCGGAGCCATGCCAAAACCCCGATGAAGCGCGGGCGCCCGAACGGCCAGGATTCCGCGATCCACTGCGGGACCAGCGCGTCCATCGTGCGTTCCAGGTCTGTGCCGACGCGGTCGTCCGCCACCCACCAAAAGACCTCGGCGTCGGCGCCTTGGCGCTCTGGCGGGTCGATGCAGACGCAGCCGAGGAGTGCGGTCTCCGCGTCGTCGAACAGTGCGCAGTTGACGGAGTAGTCCTTGGGAGTGACCCTCTCAGGGGTGATGCGATCCAGGTCAGACGGCTCGTAGGCTGGTCCGGTGATCTCGGCCGTCTTGAACGCCCTCTGGGACACGCTGGCCCGGGGCGACGCGGACCCGCCGACTCCCCGCTCCCCCCGCCTGCGCTGGCCCATGCCCCGGTGGGCGGGACCGCTGCCCTTCCGGACGATCGACGTGGTCCGGGTCGGGGACCTCGTCCTGGCCGGTCTCTTCTTCGGCTCGACGCTCTCGGAGTTCCTCAACGCCAACGAACTGCTCTGGGCCACCCGCTCGCTGGTGGGGGTGCCCGTCGTGTTGGTCTACGTGGCCGCTCTGGCCTTCTCCGTGCCGCTGGCCCTGCGCGACCGATGGCCGCTGGCGGCCTGGCGGACCGCCGCGCTGTCCTACCCGTTCGCGATCTACGTCACGACGCGGCTCAACCCCGACGATCTGCCGTACTCCACCCCGGCGGCGATCACTTATCTGCTCGTGCTCTACGCCGTGGGCCTCCGTGCGAAACCCGCGGTCTCCCTGGTCGTGTGGTTCCTCACCGTCCTCGCCCTGTGGGTGGGCAACCCCGACACGGGCGTGGTGATCGAGATGATCGTCGTGACCGTCGCAGTCCTGTTCGGCTACAACGTGCGCGTACGGCGCAGCGCCACGGCCAAGCTGGTGGAGGAGGAGCGGCGCACCGAGCTCGCCGAGGGGGCGCAGGCCGTGCTCGCCGAGCGGACGCGCATCGCCCGCGAGCTGCACGACGTGGTCGCCCACCACATGTCGGTGATCGCGATCCAGGCCGAGGCCGTCCCGCTGGAGGCGCGGGGCGACCCCGAGCTGCTGGAGAAGGGCCTGGCGCAGATCCGCGGGCTGTCACTGGAGGCGATGGCGGAGCTGCGGCAGGTGCTGGGCGTCCTGCGTGATGAGGAGGGCCGCACCGACACCGCGCCGCAATCCGGCCTGGACCGGGTGGAGGAGCTGGTCGCGACCACCCGCGCGGCCGGGATCGCGGTCACGGTCAAGCGCTGGGGCCCGCTGGAGGGACTGCCCTCGGCGGTGGAGCTGGCGGTCTACCGGATCACCCAGGAGTCGCTGAGCAACGCGATGCGGCACGCGCCGGGCTCGGCCGCGGCGGTGGAGATCACGCGGACCGCCCAGGAGGTACGGCTGCGCGTCATGAACGGGCCGGGCGGCGCGTCCCCGGAACCCACGGGGGCCGGGCACGGCCTGCTCGGCATGCGCGAACGCGCCACCCTGCTGGGCGGCACGCTGGAGGCGGGGCCGCTGGCGGGCGGCGGGTTCGAGGTGCGAGCGGTCCTGCCCGTGCCGGGCGAGGGAGAGGTGCGATCGTGATCCGGGTGCTCATCGCGGACGATCAGGGGATGGTGCGGACCGGGTTCACGGTGTTCCTGAGCAGCCAGCCGGACATCGAGGTGATCGGGGAGGCGGCGAACGGACGGGAGGCCGTCGAGCGGGCGGCGCTGCTGAAGCCGGACGTGATCCTCATGGACGTGCGGATGCCGGAGATGGACGGCCTGCAAGCGACCCGCCAGATCCTGAGTTCTGGCGATTTTTTACCAAAAATCTTGATCTTGACCACTTTCGATCTGGACGACTACGTCTACGAGGCCTTGCGGGCCGGGGCGAGCGGGTTCCTGCTCAAGGACGCCTCCGCCCTGCAGCTCGCCGAAGCCGTCCGGGTGGTCGCGGCGGGTGAGGCGTTGATCGCCCCGGCGATCACCAAGCGGCTGATCACCGAGTTCGCCCGGCTGGGCGGCCCCCGCGCGCCGACGGTGCGGCGGCTGGCCGAGCTGACCGAGCGGGAGACCGAGGTGCTGACGCTGATCGCGCAGGGCCTGTCCAACCAGGAGATCGCCACCCGGCTCATCGTCTCGGAGCAGACCGTCAAGACGCACGTGGGCCGGGTGCTGGGCAAACTCGACCTGCGCGACCGCGCCCAGGCGATCGTCTACGCCTACGAGACCGGACTGGTGCGGCCGGGTGAGTGAGTCCCGCCGGCACGTGTCGCCGCTTTCCGCTCATCGACGTGCCCGTGGCCGTGACGCTGTCCTTCGTCGCCCTGGACGGACTGATGGACGCCCAGACCCCAGAGCTACCTGCGGTCTCCTCCCCAGCCCTACCTCGGCCGGCACCCCCAGGACGACGGGCTCCTTTCCCTGGCGGCCGCAGCCACGACCCTGCCCGTGATCCTCCGACGGCGCCGGCCGCTGCCCGCCTGGACCCTCACGACACTCGGCCAGGTCTACGCCATGGGCCCGGTGCTCCACATTCAAAATTCCGGGCTCACGATGGCATGCGGGAGCGCGTCACACTGCTCGGCGGCACGCTGGAGGCCGGTCCCACACCCGAGGGCGGCTTCGCGGTCACCGCCACCCTGCCTGACCGCCGTACCCCCTGAGAGTGACGCGCGAAGACCACTCCATACGGCGACGCGGACGACCAGGCCTGATTCGTAGCTTCAGGTCCCTCATCTACAGAGGGACAGGAGAATCCGGTGATCAGGCAACTCATCGCGGCCGGCGTGGTGGTCCTGGGGGCGACGGCAGCGGCGCAGCCCCCGGCGGGCGAACGGCTCGTCAAGGTCTACGGCGATCTCGCCACGGCCGAGCGGGTGGCGATCATCGTGCCCGGCTCGGACACCACGGCCGCCACGTTCGAGAACAGCACCCACCGTCCGGGCGGCGCCGCGCGGGCCCTGCTCGCCGAGGCCCGCCGCCTGGACCCCGGCGCCCGCGTGGCGGTGGTGGCGTGGCTGGGCTATGACAGCCCGGCCACGTGGAGCACCGACGTCCTGACCGAGGGCGCGGCCGACGACGGCGCGCGGGCCCTGCGGCAGGAGGTCACCGGCCTGCGCGCCCGCACGAGTGCCCCGATCAGCCTGCTGTGCCACAGCTACGGCTCGGTGGTCTGCGCGAAGGCCGCCCCCGGCCTGCCCCTCGCCGACGTGGCGCTCTTCGGCAGCCCCGGCACCACCCGGCCCACCGCCGCCGCCCTGACCTCCGGACCCGCCGACGCCTCCGGCGGCTCCTGGTCCTCCGGCGGTGAGGCGCCCCGGGTGTGGGCGGGGCGGGGGGACCGCGACTGGGTGTCGTACGTGCCCGATCTCAAGATCGGCCCCTTCGGCTTCGGCGGCGACCCGATGGACCCGGCCTTCGGCGCCCGCCTCTTCGCCACCGGCCCCGGCGGGCACAGCGACTACTTCACCCCCGGCACCGCCTCGCTGCGCAACCTGGCCCTCATCATCCTCGGCAGGGCGGCGGAGGTGTCGCATGGCTGACGCCGGCCGCTGGGCCTGGCACGTGGAGAGGATCGAGCAGGCCACCCCGCCCGGCCGTGACCGGGCGCTGGACGCGTTGCGGGCGTTCGCGATCCTCGGCGTCGTCCTGGGCCACTGGCTGGGCGCGGCCTGGGAGCTGAACCCCCACCTGGTCATCACCAGCCCTCTGGTCCACCTACCCGGTCTCGGCGCCCTTTCCTGGATCTTCCAGGCGCTGGCCCTGTTCTTCTTCGTGGGCGGCCACGTCGCCGCCGGGAGCGCCCGCCGGCCGTACGGGACGTGGGTGTCGGCGCGGATGCGCCGCCTGCTGCTGCCCGCCGTGCCGATGATCGTCCTCTGGGCGGTCCTCGCGACGCTGCTGTCGACGCTGGGCGGCCTGCCCTACCGCGAGCTGCGGGCCGTGGTCCTGCCTGCGGTGGCCCCGCTCTGGTTCCTGGCCGTGTTCGCGCTGCTGACCGCGTGCACCCCTGCCCTCCTGCGGGTACGGCCCGGCGTCGCCGTCGCCGCGATGGTCGCCACGGTGGCGGTCGTCGACGTGGCCCGCTTCGTCCTCGGCGCTCCCGAGCAGGTCGGCTGGCTGAACCTGCTCGCCGGGTGGCTGGTGCCGTACCTGCTGGGGATCCTGAGCGCGAACGGCGGGCTGCGGGCGCGCGGGACGGCCGCCTGGCTGCTGGCCGGCGGCGCGGCCGGGGCGGTGGCGCTGATCGGCTGGTTCGGCTACCCGGCGAGCATGGTCGGCGTCACCGGTGAGCGGGTCTCCAACCTGAGCCCGCTCTCTCTGGCGGCGGTGAGCTTCGGCATCGCGCAGGTGGGGCTGGCCCTGCAGCTGCGCGAGCCGCTGGCCGCCCTGATGCGGCGGCCCCGGCTCTGGGCAGTGGTGGCGACGGCGAATCTGTCGGCGATGCGGGTCTTCGTGTGGCACATGACGGCGCTGGTGCTGACCGTGCTGGTCTTCGGGCTCTACCAGCGGCCCGACACCATGATGTGGGTGGCCGGAAGAGTGGCGTTGCTGCCGGTGTTCGGCCTGGTCCTGGCGGGCATCTTCGGTTTTATGACATGGTGTCGTCATCAGCTTGACGAGCGAGTCCGCTCTTTGTGACATTTGGCATGAAACAACACCCACCACGAGGCCATGGCAGAACCTCAGGCCTTCATGGCGAACACGAAGGACTTTCCGGACGAAGAAGTGATCTTGCCGAGAGGGTCGGAGCGGCCGAGCCGTAGGCTGCTGGTCATGACGCGATTCGAAGACGTCAAGGCAACGTTCTGGGGCGACGGCGACTATGGTGTCCAACTGCCCATCACGGAGAAAGCGATCACTGAGGCCGAGCATGAGCTTGGTGTGAGGTTTCCTTCTGCTTTGCTTGATCTTCTGCGCGTTCAGAACGGCGGCCAGGTGGCAGCTGGTTGGAACGCCTTCGCCACCAGCCAGCCGACTTCGTGGAGCGAAGACCACATTCCATTCGCCGAGTTGATGGGTATCGGCCGGCGTGAACGCATGAGGTCCGGGAACGTGCCTGACGAGTATTCAGGGGTTGAAAGGCACGTTAGCCATGTGAGGCACCAGCCATGTGAGGCACCCGGCTGGAGGCGGACGCGACGCCGGCGGCCGGCGAATGCGGCCTGTCGTTAAGGAAGCTGTCACCAAGTACACCCGAGCGGAGTTGACCCAGGTAGCAGGGCAATCGCGCGCCGTGAAATAGCTCTTCAGGCAGTCGTCCCAGGGGATCAGCCAGTAACGGCCCACCTGCTGCCACTCGACCTGCGGCACAGGCCAGGCCGGGTCGGATGTGGCCAGCTGCATGACCCGCTGCCGCGTCATCGACTCGCATAGCCGAGCGCGACGGCACGGCGGCGATCTCGGTCACCGTCGCCAGCTCACCCGGCTTCGCGAGCGTCGCCTATGATCATGCGGATGAGCGACATCAGCGGCCCCCCGATCGCCCGAGTGGACGTGGTGCGCGACGTTCACTCCGGCATCACGCTCGACGATGCGTACCAGTGGATGGAGACGGACGGCGAGGAGTTCCACCGCTGGCTCGACGGCCAGCCCAGCCATGCCCGCGAGCAGCTGGACACACCCTGCCCCGTCGGGAGGAGCTAGACCCCGGATCCGCGAGCTTGGCGGCGCGCTCCCGCAGTACTCGGACTTCACGCTGGCGGGCGACAGGATCTTCTACCTGGCGCGCGAACCGGGCGCCAGCCGGTGCCGGATTCTTGCGCACATCACCGGGGAGATTTCCCGCTGATGGGATCTCTCCGCGGAAGGGGCGCCTGGCCTGGTCGAACGGTCAGGACCGGAGTATAGGGAGGAGCCTGCCACGTGTGGCCATCAGCCCAACGCGCAGACCTCGACAGCCGGCAGTCGATGGTTGCCCGAGCCGGCCAGGCGGCCGCGGGAGCCGCCGGCGTGTGGCCGGTGCCGGGCGACGACGAGGCGGGTGTTGTGAGGTGGACCAGGCGTTGATGGCCGCCCCGGTACGTGCGAGGGTGGTCAGCGACGGAGGGGGTGAGCGATGAGATCATTCACGGGAAAGATGGCCGTCGTCACCGGAGGCGGCGCCGGGATGGGACGCGAACTGGTCGTTCAGTTGGCCGCCGAAGGCTGTTCGGTCGCCGCGTGCGACGTCGACGAGGCCGGGCTGGCCGTCACCGCCGAGCGAGCCGCCAAAGCCGCACCCGGCGGCGGCGATGTGCGGGTCACCACCCACCACTGCGACGTGTCGGACGAGGCTCAGGTGACGAGGTTCCGCGACGAGGTGGTCGAGCGGCACCGGACCGGCCACATCAACCTGCTGTTCAACAACGCCGGCATCGGCGGCGGCAGCAGCTTCGTCACCAGCCCGCGAGCCGAGTGGGAGCGTACGTTCGGCGTCTGCTGGGGCGGGGTGTACAACTGCACGCGTGCGTTCATGCCGCTCCTGATCGCCAGTGATGAGGGGTGTCTGGTCAACACCAGCAGTGTCAACGGGTTCTGGGCGGCCGGCCCTGGTCTGCCGATGAGCGCGTACAGTGCCGCCAAGTTCGCCGTGAAGGGCTTCTCCGAGGCGATGCTGACGGACCTGCGGATCAACGCGCCGCACGTACGGGTCGCGCTGGTGATGCCGGGGCACGTCGGCACGGAGATCGTGATCAACTCCCGCCGGATCCACGGCCACTCCGAGCCTGACGACATGACCGCCGAGGAGCTCGCGGAGGCCCGCGTGCTCGCCGCCGCCGTCGCGGGCGTTCCCGCCGACCGGTTGAGTGATGAGGAGGTTCGGGCTGCGGTCAAGAGCATGGGTGAGTGGTTTCGCGACAGCGCGCCGCTGTCGGCCGCCGACGCCGCGACCGTCATCCTTGATGGCGTACGCGCTGGCACGTGGCGCATCCTGGTCGGTGATGACGCCCGCGCGCTCGACGCGGCGATGCGTGCCGACCCGCTGGACCTGTACCGGCCCGACAGCCCGACCCTGGCGGCCGTGTTTCCCGACATGCGCCGTCGCGAGGAGTGACTCGGATTCGGCAAGCCGGTCACCCGGCGGTGCCGGAGATTCCGGCATCGTTGCCACGCTGAGGGGCGCCGACGTTCGTGTGGACGAACCGCACGTGGGCACCCAGACCGGCACCGGCACTGGTCGGCATCGCGGAGGCGAGGATGCCGGCCGCCGTGGCGGGGTGGCGCCGCCGCCCTGGAAGTGCGGACGACGGCGCTGTGGACCGCCGTGATGGTGTCAGTGGGGCCGTGCCGGTGGAGCGGTGGCGCTGGTGTGTGCCAGCCGATCGGGTCGGTCAGGTGCGGAAGGGGCCGGTCACGCAGTACGTGATGCCGCCGGACGACGACCCCGACGTCCCGCGCTGGGACGAGAAGTACAGCCGGTCACCGGCCGGGTTGAAGGCGGGCCCGGTGATCTCCGACGCGCTCTGCCCGTTGATCCGCAGGAACGGCGAGATCTTGTCATCGGGCGTGATCAGGCAGATCTCCATGTTCCCGCCGTCCTCGGCCACGAACAGGTCGCCCGAGGCGGAGCCGGTGACGTTGTCGACGCCGGTGAGCGGCGGCGTGCCCGGGCTGACCAGGCTGTCGTCGTAGGCGAGCTCGTAGGTGTTGCCGGTCAGGTCGAGTTGCCACACCCGGTTGTCGCCCTTGGTGGTGAACCAGACGGTGTCGTCCGCGTAGTGGCAGCCCTCGCCGCCGTTGAAGGACTTCGAGCCCGGCACCTGGCTGCGCGTCGCGGTCGGCGAGCCGTCGGGATCGGGGACGTTCGCCCAGGTGAAGGAGCCGGAGGTGGCGGAGCCGGCGAAGCTGGCCGCCCGCCTGCAGGCGGCCAGCGCCTCCGGCCGGCCGGTGCTGCTGCGTGTTGAAGAGCACGGCGGTCACGGCGCCGGCTCGACCCGAGAGCAGGAACATGCCCTGCTCGCTGATGTGCTGGCCTTCCTGTTGCACGCTTTCGAGGCGTCACGATGAGTACGACTGAGCAGCGGGCCCTTCGTCATGGCGCGTCGCTGTCGTCCGGCGGGCCGCTCGATCCCCGGCCTGCGGGTGACGCCCCCGAAGTTACCGCATGGTGCCGCCGTGCCGTCGCTGAATACCTCGTGCCCGCCCCGACCCGGTCGCGGCTGGCACCGACGCGTCCGGTGCACCGCGCAGCAGGAGCAGCCGGACCTGTGCGGTTGGTTCTGAAGGGTCACCTCGGCCGTCAACCTGCACACCAAGAACCCCGCGAGATCACTCTGGCGGGGTTCCTTCGCAGTCCAGCTGCCTCACCGAGGCTGATGCCCTCGTCCTCATTCTGAGTGCGGGCAACACCTGGTGCCCCACCTATCAACGGACGGCGTTGACTCGTCACTCGGTCGGTTCGGTTGTGGGCTGCTCGGCGGCGCGCCCTCGCAGCCTGACGAGGGTGGGGTTGCCCTTGAGGTTCTGGTGGATGACCAGTACGGCTGAGCCGTCCGTTCCGGCGGTCGCCGGCTCGAACCACACCCTGAGCGCGCACTCGTCATCCACATCGAGATCCTGATTCTCGCAGGCGCCGTCATGCTGAAAGCTCGCGGGGGACTCGCCTTTCAGCTCGATGTCGCCGATCTTCAACGTGGTGGTACCCGTGCTGAGGATGAGCACGTCCTGTGCGCAGTCCTGGCCGGCGCACAGATCCAGGCCTTTCGGCGTCACCGCGATACCGGGGCCCTTGCCCTGCCCGTCCGGCCGGGGTTGGGTCACCTGGTTGCGTTTGGTTTCCGGGCCTGCCGCGTCGCGGTTGATGTTGACCTGCCCGGAGGTGATCAACGCGGCTGTGATCGTGGCACCGGCGGCGATCACGGCCGCGGTGATGGCGACGCCTCGGGTCAACATGGCGGATCCTCCTGAGGGTCAGCGCTGTTTCCACTGCTGCTGGGGGCCGCGGTGGCAGGTCCACTGCAGGACCGGCCCGCCCTCAGCGCGGCCCTTGCCGACGCGCTGGTCGGGCTCGGCGCACCTGTTGCTGCGCCTGTTCTTGAGTACGCCGGCGTCCAGCTCGGCTTTGTCCCACTGCTGCTGGGCGCCCCGGTGGCAGTCCCACTGCAGGAGTTTGGCGTTGTTGCCCTTGCCGTTGCTTCCGCCGGCCTGGTTGACTTCCAGGCAATTGTCGCTGTGGCGTGCCTGCAGGAGCACGTAGCCGTTCTTCAGATCGATGGTCCGCCACTGCTGCCACTGCTGGCTCTCGCCGGTTGTGCAGGTGCGCTGCACGACCCAGGCGCCCGCGTTCCTGCTGCGGTTGTCGACCTGGAGGCACTTGCCACTGCGCTTGTTCTGGAACTGGTCGTAGGTGTACGTGGTGAGCCCCGGCCCCTCGGCCGTGCCCGTCTCCTCCGGATCGTCAGCTGCCGCTCCAGCAGTCGAAGCGCCGGAAAAGACGATCGCGGTGGCGGCGGCCAGTACAAGGGCACGTCGTAGGGAGATGGTAGCCATGAGGGCATCAGCGACAGTAAAGCGCACGATTGACATGATCATCTTTTCTCTCGGAGCGTTCGGTTGAGAATCAGCGAGGGATGGCGTCGCGGAGCGCACAGGTTGCGCGTGCTGGGGACGGGCTTCAGGCGTCGGCAGGCCGTACCAGCAGGGCCTTGGCGATGGGGATGGAACCGGCGATGCGGATGGTCGCGATGATCAGTGCAGTCGTTCCGATTCCCGTGATGACGGCGAGGGGGAACAGGCCCCCGACGCCGACGCAGAGGGCAGACCATCGCGGTACCGCCTTGGCTCGCCAGAGTGCGGCCGCGAGGAGAACCGTGCCGATGAGGTAGAGCGGGAACAGGTAGGCCACGATCGGCAGCTGAGTGTCGAGCCTGGTGGCCAGCTCGGCGAAGCCGGCGCGTTCGTCGATGCCGGCCATCATGATCAGCGGCAGGTCGACCAGGCCGTTGACAACCATGGCGGTCAGCCCGAGAAACGAACAGGTCAGGCCGGATCCTGCCAGCCATCGCGACCGGCGGGCCGCGACGGCGATCGCCACCACGGAGCCGTACAGGAATGGGAAGGCTGCGAGCGAAAGGTTGAGGGACAGCAGCATCTGGCCGTGATGGACATCGATCGCCGCAAAGTCTGGGACGTTGCCGCTCCACGGGCTTATGTACAGGGCGAGTCCGAGAGCGATGAGAGCCGGACCGGCGAGGAGACTCATGGCGGCCAGCACCGAGCCCATGGCCCGGCGCCCGGTGCGGTCGGCGTCGGCGGTGGCTGCCGACGGGTGGTGTGTGCTCATGGCCATCACGATGGCCTTAGGCGAGAGGGCTTTCATGGGTGGTGGCCCGCAAGGAGGGTCCGGGTTTTCCCGGAGGGTGGGCTCCTGGATGACGCTGTTGCCCCGGGCCGCTCGCACACGCGACGATTCGGTCATGACCGTCGAGGCCCGCCGGGTCGGCCTGCTTCGCGTGACCGGCTGGATCGCCGGGACGCTCAGCGCCTTGCTCGGGTTGCTTGCGCTGCTGCTGGCGATGTCCAACGGTGTTGCCGGCATCGTGTCGGCCGTGGGCGTCGCCGGCGGCGCGTGCGTCAGCGTGTTGTGCGCGACCATCATCGATCACAAACCCGCCAACCGGGCCGCATGGGCGTTGCTGGCGGGTGGCTGGCTGCTGGTCGCCGACAGCCTCCTCTACACCGGGGCTGCCCTGCAGGCGCAGACGGGCTCCCTGCCCTCGGCGACCCTGGCTGCGGCTTTCGCGGTCGATACTCTCGCCGGGGAGTCGTTGCCGCTGTTCTTGCTGCTGTTTCCTACCGGCGGACTGCCGTCCAGGCGGTGGCGGCCGGTTCTGGCGCTCTACCTGGCCGGATGGGCGGCGCTGGGTACGGCCGGCGCCGTAGCCGTCTGGCCATCGCGCGAGACGGTCGTCGCCGACTACGTCGGCGGGCGCGTCGATGTGCTGCCCCCGCAGCTGGCCGCGCTGGAGACGATCAGCGCCGCAGCCGACCTGTTCGGCATGGTGTTCCTGCTTGTCGGCATCGCCGCGCTCGTGCTGCGCCTGCGCCGAGCCCGCGGGATTGAGCGCACGCAACTGTTGTGGGCGGCATGGGGCCTCGGCATCACCGTGGCGATCATGATTGCTGCCGCCGTGGCGCTGGGGCCGGCCAAGACCGCTCTGGCGGTGCTCGCGCCGCTGCCGTTCTACGCCGCCATCACCGTGGCCATGCGCCGTCACCGGCTGTTCGACGTCCAGCAGTTGATCAGCCGTACGGTCACCTACACCGCCATCACCGCGCTGCTACTCGCCCTCTACACCGTGGTAGCGGTCGCTACGGGCGCGATCGCCGGCCAGTTGGGCTCGGGCGCCTCGATCAGCGTTGCGGCGGCGACCCTGGCGGTCGCGGCGGCGTTTCGCCCGGTCCTGCGTTTCATCCGCGCGCTCGTGGACCGGCATTTCGACCGCCGTACCTGGCTCGCTATACAGACCTTGGACACCTTCACCCGCCGGCTGCGCGCGGGCGCCGCCAGTCCGTCCGATCTGCTCGCCGCGTTGCGTCAGGCAGTCGACGACCCCACGGCACGGGTGGCCTGCATCGATGACGGGCAACTGATCGAGCTGGACGGCAGCCCCGCCGACCTCGGCGACCCATCCCCTGGACGGCTGCGCAGGCAGGTGAGCGCAGGCGGGACGGTCGTCGCAGTGGTCGACCTCGACGGCAGGCTCGCCGACGAGCCGCGGCTGATCGAGGCCGCGCTGGCCGCCGCCGCCCTCCCGCTGGAGAATGCAGCCTTGCACGCCCGCGCCGCCGTAAGGCTGGCCGATGTGCGCGCCTCACGCAGCCGCATCGTGGCCGCCGAGGACTCACAACGCCGGCGCATCGAACGGGATCTGCACGACGGCGCCCAACAGCGCCTGGTGGCCCTGGCCCTGCGGCTGCGCATCGCGCAACGAGATCTGGCCGCCACCAGCCACCGAGCCGCAGCCGTGCTCGGTGACGCGGTGGGAGAGTTACGCGCCACCGTTGACGAGCTGCGGGAATTGACGCGTGGCATCCTGCCGCCGGTGCTCACCGATGAAGGACTCGCCGTCGCGCTGCGCACGGCCGCGGCCCGGTTGCCGCTGCCGGTCACACTCGATGTCTCAACCGAACGGTTCCCGCCCATGATCGAGGCGACGTGCTGGTACGTGGCCTGCGAAGCGATGGCCAACGCCGTCAAACACGCCGCAGCTGCCACGGTTCAGCTCAGCCTGCACCGTACCGGCGACACCGTGGTCCTGGACGTGCGCGACGACGGCGCGGGCGGCGCGGCGGTGATGCCCGGCGGCGGGCTGCAAGGACTCAGCGACCGCGTGGCCGCCGTCGGCGGCCACTTCCACGTGATCAGCCCGCAAGGGGCCGGCACCCAACTCACCGCGGAGCTGCCATGCGTGCCGTAATCGCCGACGACAGCGTCCTTCTGCGCGAAGGCATCGCCGGTCTACTCCTCAACGCCGGGTTCGAGGTCGTCGCCACCGTCGGTACCGCCGACGCGCTGCTGCAAGCGGTCGGCGCCCACGAACCCGACATCGCCATCGTCGACATCAGGATGCCGCCCACCCACACCGATGAAGGCCTGCGCGCTGCCACCCAGCTTCGGCATGACCACCCGAAGCTGGCGATCCTGCTGCTGTCCCAGTGGGTCCATGCCGGACATGCCCTCGACCTGTTCCGCAACGGCGCCGGTCTCGGGTACCTCCTCAAAGACCGCGTCATCGACATCGATGACTTCCTCGACGCGCTGCGCCGCCTGACCAGGGGCGGAACCGTCCTTGACCCCGACGTCGTCACGGCCCTGGTCAACGGCGCCGGCCCGGGGCGCGGCGCGCTGCAGCGTCTCACCAGCAGAGAAAGCCAGGTCCTGGCCCTCATGGCAGAAGGCCGCTCCAACCACGCCATCGCCGAACGGCTCTTCCTCGGCCGTAAAACCGTGGAAACACACGTCAACGCCATCTTCACCAAACTCGACCTCGACCCGGCAAGTGACGACAACCGCCGCGTCCTCGCCGTCCTGACTTGGCTACGCGCCGAACAATGAACGCTCTCATAAACGATCCATTGCCAGAGAGATCGTCCAGGGTCGTCAGAGATCGCCTGAGACGCCCAATGCCTCTCACAACCCGTTCTCACTCAGGTGGGAGCAAGAGCACGCTCTTGGAGATGTTTGTGAGAACGCCGCCATGGGCCGAGCGTCAACGGACGTGACACCAACCCCGGCTCACCGTTCCACTCCAGTCTCGCAGGCCTGTCTCAGGCGCGTCGCCAGCTGATCGTCTACCACGACAAGGTGGCACGACGACCACGGCACCATCCCCGCGTTCGCCAAAGGCCGTCAGACCCGCTGGTCGGAACGCGCCGCGCCGGAGCCTACTGGCGGTCTCGAATTCCTACCGGATCGGACTGCTCAGTGACTCATGGGCCACAAGACCTCATCTTGGCGGTTGGTGTCTGATGCTGATCCAGGTGGTCTTCAGCTCCGTGTATTTGTCCAGCGCATGGAGTGACTTGTCGCGGCCGATGCCGGACTGCTGGAATCCGCCCCAAGGCGTGGTGATGTCACTGTCGTCGAAGTTGTTGATCCAGACGGTCCCGCTCCGCAGTCGCCTGGCGGCGTTGAGTGCCACGTCGATGTCCTGCGTCCAGACGGCGGCGGCAAGGCCGTAGGTCGAGGCGTTGGCGAGTTCGATCGCCTGCTCAGGGCCGTCGAAGTCGATGACGGCCAGCACCGGCCCGAACACCTCTTCCTGTGCGAGCCGGGTGCCGTTGTCGACCTGGTCGACGATGGTCGGTTCGACATAGGCGCCACCGGTCTCCACACGGGCAGCACCCCCTCCGAGCACGAGGCGCCCGCCGGCGCCCTGGGCCTCGCGCACCCGCGCGAGGATGTGGTCCCTGCTGTCGTGATCGATGACGGCGCCGAGCTCGGTCGCCGGATCGAGAGGATCGCCAAGCCGGATGGCCCGGGCCTGGGCGGTGATGTGCTCGAGCAGTTCGTGCTTGACACGCCGGTCGACCAGGAGGCGGGATCCGGCGTTGCACACCTGACCGGCGTTGAGGAAGATCCCCCACGTCACGGCTCGCGCTATGGTCCGCAGGTCCTGGGCGTCCGCCATGACGATGTGCGGTGTCTTGCCACCGCATTCAAGGCTGACCCGCTTCATGTTGCTCTCGCCGGAGTAGCGCAGGAAGAGCTTGCCGACCTCGGTGGAGCCGGTGAAGGCCAGCGCGTCCACGCCGGGGTGACGGCCGAGGGCCTGCCCGGCGACCTCTCCGAGTCCAGGGACGACGTTGAGGACGCCGGCCGGCAGGCCCGCCTCGACGGCGAGTTCGGCGGCGCGCAGCGCGCTGAGGGGTGACTGCTCCGCGGGCTTGAGGACGACGGAGCAGCCCGTGGCCAGGGCAGGGCCGATCTTCAGGCAGGCCATGTACAGGGGGAAGTTCCAGGGGGTCACGCATCCCACCACCCCGATCGGTTCGCGCGTGACGGTCGCCAGCACATCAGCGCTGGTCGGTGCCGTCTCGCCGTACACCTTGTCGATCGCTTCGGCATACCAACGGATGGCCCGGATGCTGGCCGGAATATCGATAGTGCGACTGTCGGTGATCGGCTTGCCCACGTCCAGTGTCTCGATCAACGCGAGCTCGTCGGCGTGTGCCTCGAGCAGGTCGGCCCAGTTGAGCAGCACGCGCTTGCGCGCCGCCGGGGATTGATCGCGCCAGCGGCCGTCGTCGAAGGCCCGTCGGGCGGCCCTGACGGCGCGGTCGACGTCCACGGCGGCACCGGCGCTGACCTCGGCCAGGATCCGGCCGTCGATCGGGGTGCGGTCGGCGAAGGTGGCCCCGTCCTCGGCCGACGTCCGCACACCGTCGATGAAGGGCGTGCCGCGCAGACTGATCGACGCGAGTGCCGCGTCCATCGTGTCCGTCAGCTCGGCGTATATGTGGTCGGTCATGACTGCTCCGGGAGAGTCGTGGAATTGATGGCCTGGGTGAGGTCGTTGATCAAGTCGGCTGCATCTTCGAGTCCGACGGACAGCCGTACATAGCCCGGCGAGATGCCCAGCGAGGCCAGTTCCTCGGCGCCGAGTTGGGAATGCGTGGTGCTGGCCGGATGGGTGACCAAGGTTCGGACGTCGCCGAGGTTGACCACATGACGGACCATCCGCAGGCGTGAGACGAAGTCCGTGGCTGCGGCGTGACCACCGGCGAATTCGAGGCCGATCAGCCCGCCCCGGGCGCCGAGATAGCGCCGGGCACGTTGTGCGTCGTCGCCGCTGTGCAAAGACGGGTGGTTGACGCGGTGCAGAGCTGGATGGCCGTGCAGGTGCGCGGCGATCACAGCGGCGGTGTCGCAGTGGCGGGCCATTCTCAGCGGCAACGTCTGGATGCCCTGCACCAGCCGGCTCGCCGCCGAAGCGGCGAGACAAGGCCCGAGATCACGCATGAGCGTCCGTCGCAGTCGCACCAGGTACGCACTGGAGTTCCGGACGCCGGCGAGCGCGGTCCACACCTGCCCTCGATAGGCGGGATCCGGTTCGGTGAGCAGCGGCAACCGAGCGCCGGCGGCGCCCCAGGCGAAACGGCCGGTGTCGACGATGACCCCGCCGAGGGCGGTGCCGTGGCCGCCGATGTACTTGGTGGCCGAGTGGACCACCACGGCAGCGCCATGCTGTCCGGGGCGGCACAGCACCGGTGCGCACGTGTTGTCCACGATCAGCGGTACGCCGAGCCGGTCGGCGACGTCGGCAACCTGCCGGATCGGGAACGTGCGCAGGGACGGGTTCGGCATCGTCTCGCCGTACAGCGCACGGGTGGTGTGGTCGGCGGCGCGCGCGAACGCCTGCGGATCGCATCCGTCGACGAATCGGGTCTCGATGCCCCATCGGCGCAGGGTGTGGGCGAACAGCGTATGAGTGCTGCCGTACACGTCCGAGGAGCAGACCAGGCTGTCGCCGGCCTGACACAGGTTGAGAACGCTCAGCGCGATCGCGGCCATGCCGGAGCCGGTCGCGACCGCGCCCACGCCCTGTTCCAGGGTGCTGACCCGTCGCTCCAGCTCGGCACATGTGGGGTTGGCGTAACGGCTGTAGGTGAACGCCTCGCCAAGCGAATCGTCGCCATAGAGCGCTCCCGCCTCGGCCAGGCCTGGCAGTTCGAAAGAGGCCGTCTCGTACACCGGCCCGGCCACCGGCCGGAGCTCGGGCCCCGTCCGGCCGGACGGGCCGTCGGCCAGCAACTGCGTCTGCACGTCCCAGTCTCCGTCCTTCATGAGGGAGACCATAGCGTGACAACAGCCTCCATGTCATAGGCGAAGCTGCTATCATGCCTATGAAAAGGATGTAGGTCGCCGCAATAGCCGTCAGAAGGAAGGGCAGTCATGGAGATTGGAGACAGGGGTGCCCTGGATGCGATCGATCTCGCACTGCTGACTCGACTTGCCAAGGACGGCCGCGCGAGCCTGACCGATCTCGCGCGCGAGGTCGGCCTCAGCCGGCCCTCCGTCGCCGACCGCCTCCGCAAACTCGAGAGCACCGGCGCGATCACCGGCTACGCGGCTCGCATCGATCCGACCCGCCTCGGCCTTCCACTGCGCGCGCATGTACGGCTGCGCCCCCACCAGCCCAACGCTCGCGCTCACGGGCTTCGCGAGAAGCTGCTCACCCTCGGCCATGTGCTCAGTTGCGTGCATGTCACCGGCGACGACTGCTACATCATCGAGGTGGCCGCCCGGAATCCGGCTCATCTCGAAGAGATGATCGACAGCCTCACCGGGATCGGACGCACCACGACCCTCCTCGTCCTTTCCGAGGTGGTGAGCCCGTCCGACATCGATATTGAAGCTCTGCTGCGCGCTCCCGCCTCCGAACCTGGCCTTCTGCCTGGGCCGGAGTCCGCCCTATCGAGCCACACACCGTCACCCCTGCCGGACGGCCGGTGACGGGCGGTCCGCGGCAGCTGCCCAATCAGGCTGGTGACTGCGGCGGTCGATCGGGGCGCGCGATCTGAGGCCCGCCGTCGGCCAAGGCGTCGCGTCGTGCTGAACGATTGTGAAAGCCTACGCGTTGGCGGCCCGGCGCCGCGACGGCATCGACGCCTGCATCCGCTACCTGACTAACAATGCTGAACATCTGCGCTACGACCAGGCGCTCGAAACGGGATGGCCGATCGCGACCGGCGTGATCGAGGGCGCCTGCCGCCATCTGATCGCCGACAGATTCGATCTGCCCGGAGCCGGAGGGGGCCTGGCCAGCGCGGAAGCGGTGTTGAAGCTCCGCGCCGTGACCGCCAACGGGCATCTCGACGCTTACTGGAGCTACCATCTCGCCCGGCAACACGAGCGTGTCTACCAGAGCTGCTACCAGGACGGATATGCCCTCACCGCCTGATCACCCCGTCCACTGAGAACGAACGAGCTACACCCCAACTCAGATCACGAACATGCCGGGCCGTGCCGGTTCCCTCTCGACCGCGAGGGCTGCGTCCACGGGAGTGGTGTACGAGTTTGACCTGGTCACAGGCGTGGCGTCGTGAAATGAAGACGGCCACCGCGTGATCCTTCAAAGGCGCAAGTCAAGATCGAAGGAGAACACGTGATGGCCGCGGACAACAGTGTGACGCCCGAGCAGTGGCTGGCGAAGCAGATCGAGACCGACGACCCCGACTTGTTGCGATCCATGGTGAAGACCATGGCCGAGGCGTTGATGTCGGCCGAGGCCGACAGCCTGTGCGGCGCCGGCTACGGCCAGCGCAGCGAGGAGCGGACCAACCGGCGCAACGGCTACCGCACCCGCGATTGGGACACCCGCGCAGGGTCGATCGCGCTGGCCATTCCGAAGCTGCGCTCAGGCTCGTACTTCCCGGACTGGCTGCTGGAGCGGCGGCGCCGGGCCGAGCAGGCGCTCATCAGCGTCGTGGCCACCAGCTACCTGCTGGGCGTCTCGACCCGCCGCGTCACCCGCCGCGTCGACAAGCTCATCGAGCAGCTGGGTATCAAGCACATCTCCAAAAGCCAGGTCTCGCAGATGGCCAAGACGCTGGATGCGCAGGTCGAAGCCTTCCGCACCCGGACGTTGGACGCCGGCCCGTACACCTTCGTCTGGCTGGACGCGCTGACGCAGAAGGTGCGCGAGGGCGGGCGCATCATCAACGTGCACGTCCTCGTCGCGACCGGCGTCAACGCCGACGGGCGGCGCGAGATCCTCGGACTGGAGGTCACCAGCGCTGAGGACGGCGCGGGCTGGCTGGCCTTCCTGCGCGGCCTGGTCGCCCGCGGCCTGTCCGGAGTGCAGCTGGTCATCTCCGACTGTCACGCCGGGCTCGTGGCGGCGATCGGCGCGACCGTGGCGGGCGCGTCCTGGCAAAGGTGCCGCAGTCACTACCTGCGTAACCTTCTGACCTGCGTCAACAAGTCCGCGCAGCCGTTCGTGGCCACCTTGGTGCGCACCATCTTCGATCAGCCCGACAGCGCCACGGTGCGCGCTCAGCACGCCTGGGTCGTGCAAACGCTCGAGGCCAAGCATCCGGCCGCGGCCGAGCACCTGGACGCCGCCCGGGAAGACCTGATCGCCTTCGCCGCCTTCCCCCGCGAGATCTGGCCGCAGATCTGGTCGAATAACCCGCAGGAGCGGCTGAACAAAGAGATCCGCCGCCGCACCGACGTGGTCGGCATCTTCCCCGACCGGCCCTCGATCATCCGGCTGGTCGGTGCTGTGCTGGCTGAACAGACGGACGAGTGGGTCGAAGCCCGCCGCTACATGGGCTTGGACATCCTGGCCAAAGCCCGCGTCCGGCTCGTCGCCAGCGACACACCGACCCAGAAACCGCTCCCGCAGACACTTACCGCTTAACCTGCAGAAACAGGATCACGCGAAGATCGATTCATACACCACGTCCGTGGACGTGACCCGCGCGAATGAGCCTGCGGTGAGGAGCGGGCCACGCGGCCCAGCTGACGAACCCGCGAGCTCCTCACGGGGCCGGGTGATCCACGGTGATCTGCTGCCACCAGTCCGACCAGGCCGAGCAGACCTCGCCGGCGACTGTGTGGCCCGCCGGCGACCCTTCTCCGAATGCGTCCCACTTCATACAGGTGCGGTGTATGAGGCGCACGTTGGAACGGCCTGACCCGGTCCACCGAGCGGAACACCGTCAACCGAGACCTCGGTAGTCTCCATCCTGCAAGCGACAAGAGCACCAATTGAGCGACGTGAAGAGGGGGCTCCATCTTCATGATCAACGACCTCCCTGGGGAGACCCCCGGTGAGGGCGCCTCGGCGCCTGACGGAGTCGATCAATCTCCACCCCACCAGTCCAGCAAGGCCGGAAGCGGTGCTCCACGGCCCACGCGGGGCCGCTCGGCGCCCACCGTCCCGGACGGGATCATGACCGAGCCTGAAGAGATCTTCCAGCGCGAGGTGGCGCGCCGTCACCAGCTCCCCGACGCGCCGCTCGTCGGCGCGACAGAGCCCGAAGAGCTCTTCCTACAGGAGCTGCGCGACCAGCACCGCCAGCCCGGCGGCCGTACCCTCGCCGACCCGGCCGACGCGCAAGCCGCCGCCGCGGACCGTGCCTGGCTGACCACCATGATGGCCAGGCGCACCGCCGACGGCGGGTGACACTGACCGGCCGCGCGCTCGCTGCCCCGGCACTCTGCCCGCAGGATGTCAGGCAGGGAAGGCTTGGCGAACTGGCGATCCCGCGCCGTTGTCGCGCTGGTCTCGATGCTGGCCACGCTGCCGTCGCTGCTCGCCCCCCGCTCGGCGGGGCCGTGGCCGACCGGGTGGACCTCCGGCTGGTGATGCTCGCCTGCGACGCGGTCTCCGCCGCGGTGATCTCTACTGTTCGCCTCATGACGATTGCCGCGCCTGCTCACCCCTCGGGACGATGTCCGCGCCGCCTCGATGACGCCTCGATGACGGGGAGGCACGAGCGTGAGCGGATGGGACAACATCCAGCGGGCCGTCGGCGCGGCTGACGCATCTTTGCTGGGCGACGAAGTGCTGCGACTCGGCGCGGAGGAGCGCCGCGAGGCCGCCCACACGCGTTTCCACGCCGCGATGGATATCTGGGGTTCTTGGCCTCTTCTCGCAGATCAGAGCGAGATGATCTCTTCTGGCACGTGAGGCACGTTGACTGGCCCTCAAGGCATGTTGCGTCGAACGCTGCGCAAGCCGCCGCCCGCTGGCTCAACTGCTGGGGGGCGATCAAGACGGCATGGCGACGCCGCCCGACGGCATTCACGGGGGGCCGGGAGAGCCTCCGTGTGATGCGGACGCCCGGCGTTTCTGGCACTGTCGTCAACCACAGGGCAACCGGAACGGTCAGGAAAGCGCACCTCCCCATCCACCGGAAGGGAAGGACATGTCCCCTCGTTCTTGCGGCGTGCTGACGATCATCTTCACCTCCGAAGACCTCGCGCTCACTCGGCTGGCGACCCGGACTGACCTTTTGTGGGAGATGGTGGGCAGTCTGCACCGGCTGCAAGCCCGCGACGGCGGGCAGACCATGACCGGCTGGCGACGCCAAGCCCGGGCCCGACTGACCGATGCCGGCCTGCTGGCGTCCGTCCGCTCGCTGCTGCTGCCGCTTGCGCCCAGAGGGCCGTACTTTCCCGACTTCCTCACCCCGATCGAAGCCCAGCTGGGCGACGAGCAGGCCCTGCAGGCGCTCGCGGACACGCCCGGCAAGCGGATGCGGGCCGAGATGGAGCTGCTGCGCCGCGGTGCCGGTCTGCCTTCTGCGGAGTTGGTGGACCTCGCGCGGGGGAATCGGCAGGCCATCAAGCGGCTCGGGCGGGTTGTGGCCGGCTACTGCGAGGCGGTGCTCGCGCCGCACCGGCCGCAAGCGGAGCCCGCCCTCGCCCACGAGCGCGCCATCCTGCAACGGCACCTCGTCACCGGTGGCGCCGAGCAGGTGCTCGCTCACCTGTCGCCGGCGATGCGCTGGCGCCCTCCGGTGCTGGAGGTCGACTATCCGGCTGGACTGGACCGCCAGATCCACCTGCGGGGGCGGGGGCTGACGGTGATCCCGTCCTACTTCTGCCGGGGCAACCCGGTGGCGCTGGTGGATCCGGCGTTGCCTCCCGTCCTGGCCTACCCGATCCGCCGCCCTGGCCAGCGCCGCGCCGCCGGGAGCGCCGCCGCCGGGGGCGAGGCGCTGGCGGCGCTGCTGGGGCGCACCCGAGCAGAGATCCTGAGCTGCGTCGCCCACGCGCCGGGCTGTAGCACCGGTGAGCTGGCCCACCGGGCGCGGGTCTCGCCGTCCACGGCCAGCGAGCACGCTCACGTGCTCCGCCAGGCCAACCTGATCGTCAGCGTCCGGCAGCTCAACCTGGTGCTGCACTACCCCACCGAACTGGGCACCGACCTCCTCGCCGGGCGGCCCGCCCGCGGACCAGCGTCTTTCGGCGGACGCCGAAACACCCTCACCATCTGACGGCCGCGCGCCGATGCTGAGATTCACCGGCGGTTGGACGAGCGCGTACGAGGCGTCATGCCCGCGCCGACCCGTCCGGCCGGATGAGAACTCCACGCAAGGGAGACGCACCATGCGAGCGCCACGTACCAGGAAGGCCGCTGCGGTGATCATGGCCGCCGCACTGATACCGGCCGCCAATCCGACGATCGCTCATGCGGGCTCGGCCGAGAGCGGCGAACGGGCCGTCGCTCCGGTATGCATCGGCGATGGTCCCTACATGTACCGGAACTTCAAGTCCAAGAAGGTCCTGGCGGCCTTGGGCGGCTTCGGCAGCACGGTCGTCCAGGACACCGAATGGAGCCCCCATCCCTTCGTCACGTACCAGTACTGGTGTCGTATCCCGGACGGCAGCTTCTATCGCAGCTTCGAGAACATCCACCAACGCCTGAACATGGGCATCAGTGGCGGTAGCACCGCGGCTGACGCGTCAGCGATCCTGGCGAACCCGGCCGGGGACCCCAACCAGGACTGGCAGCAGCGTGACGACAGTCGCTACCCGGCAGGCGTCTTCGCACTGGTCAACCGCAAGAGCGGGCTGTGTCTGGGCATCTCCAACGCGTCCGTCCACGATGGGGCGCGGGCGGCACAGTATCGCTGCGATGGGGCGCTCAACCAGGGCTGGTCGGAGGAACCCGTACCTGGATGGTGAAGTGGGGCCGAGGGTGAGGTCGTAGCCGCGGTTGCCGATCTGCACTCGCTCATCGCGGTGGGCGCGCCGAGCGTGGCGTGCGCGCGGTCGACGCCACCCTCGACGACATGCGTGCCGCCCAGGAACCGGTGATGTTCTGTCATAAGGATCAGCCGGGCACCGCGCACCCGATGCGGTTGTGCGCGGGCTGGCCGGCCGTGGTCGGCCCGCACCACGTGCCCACCCGGATGAGCCTGATCGTCGGCAGCCTGCCCGCCGAGGCCGTCTACCCTGACACCCGCGACTGGCCGGCCCTGCACGCCGGCCTGGCCGACCTGCCGGCCCGCCGCCAGGAGCAACTGGCCGCGCGGGAACGCGACCGAGCACCGCGATGAAGGCGACGTGGCCAGCGCAGGTCCAGGCACGGCCGCGGCAGGACGCTAGGCGATCCAGCAGCCGCTGCGCGGCATGCCCGTGCGCCGACGCCACGGCGAGCAGGGGACGGCCATGACACCTCGCCGCTTCGGCCCACGCGCGGAGGAGGCATTGCGCCGTACGCTCAAGGACATCGACGATGGCCATGACGCTGTGGGTGCGTACGCCAAGGACTGCCGGCTGTTCTTCTCGCTTCTCTGGGGGCCGGGGCAAGAACTGGGACGAGGCGCAGGCCGAAGCGAGGCCCGAATGGGAGTCCTGTCTTGAGTAACCCGTCCCCAAGACAGGACGCCGCAGTCTGTCAGTAGGTGTAGCTGATGATGTTCGCCTGACTCTTGAGGGTGATCCGTACCCACATGCTGGTGCTGTAGCCCCGCCGGTCGTAGACCTTGACGTCACCGCCGCCGTTGTACTGCACGGTGGCGCGGCAGCCGCGCAGAACACGGAATCCGTCTACGTCGTAGTAAAAGTAATAACCGCTGGAACTGTCCCGCGGGCCGATCAGCACACCGAGGGTCGGTCGGAGGATGACGCCGAAAATCGGTCGGCGGCCGACCCACAGCGGCCCGCCAGACGTTGGAGCGCCGTCCTTCTGCTGATCGTGGGCTTGGCCTCGCTGGTCGCGCCGGACTTACTCGACCATGGCCCGCGCGCACGGCCGTTATCCTCCGCCAAGACTCCGGGGATCATCGAGTCGGGGAGTTGGACGCGCCCGGAGACGCCCGTTCCGGCCGAGCTGTTCGGCGTCACGCTCAACAGTTCCACCGGCACCATGCCCGCCTTCCGCGTGGGTGCCGTACGACTCTGGGACAGCAGTACCAAGTGGTCGGAGATTCAACCGAACCGGGATGAGTTCGACTGGTCGACCCTCGACCGCCTGGTGGACGGAGCACGGCGGGCCGGACTGCCGGTGCTGTTCGTGATGGGCGGCACCCCCGATGGGCCAGCCCCAACGATCCCGTCGGCCCGTACCCGGGCGGCTCCAGGCCCTCGCCGCCCGACCGCTTGGCCGATTGGGGACGCCTTCGTGACCGCCCTCGTCACGCGCTATCGCGGCCGGATCGAGGCGTACGAACTATGGGTCCTGGCCAACGACCGTCGCTTCTACAGCGGAAGCATGGCCACCCTGGTCGAGATGACGCGCCGGGCCAGCCGCATCATCCGGTCCACAGACCCGAAGGCGTCCCTCGTATGCCCGGGCATGGGCCAGCTGTGGTCCGAGGAAGGACGCGCCCTGCTCCAGGAGTTCGCCGCGCTCGGCGGCTACGACAACTGCGACATGGCCGGGATCAAGCTCTACCAGCGCACGGCGTCCGACCCGCCGGAAACCATGCTCGAACTCGCAAGAGTCATCGACCGGACCTTCCACCAGGCGGGCATCCATCCGCGGCTGTGGAGCACAGGCACCACCTACGACATCCCTCTGCAAGGTGCCCTTGCTGGACAGCAGTGATGCCTTTAGGCCAGAAGGCCCAGGGTTTCGGGCGCTTCCCAGGCCGTCAGCTGCCGCTCAGGGTCGGTTTCCTCCTGCGCGAACTGGTTGATCAGCTCGGCGAGGGCTTGCCGGTCCTGCTCGGGGAGCTTGTGCAGGAGGGCGATCACCGGCACGAGCACCTGCATCGCGGCCCTCAGGCGCGATGGCGTCATCTTCGCTGAGATCAAGCCTGATGACGATCTCCGTGAGGGCTTTGGCAAGGGTGCGTTCGAGCGTGGTCATGGTGGGGCTCCTGGCTGGTCGTTGAGGGGCGGGCCCTGGTCAGCCTGCCGCCGGCTCGGCGAGGCGGGCTTCCAGATCGGCGATCATCTGGGACAGCAGGCTGGTGTGGGCCGCCGTTCATGGGGTGCCGTTGACATGACTGCTACCACCCGCCACTTCGGGGTTGACCTGGGTGATCAGTGCGTGCAGCGAGGCGCGAGAGCATGCGCCACAGCACATGCGGGGAAGTCCCCTTCAGCCCCCTAGTCGATGAAGTCGATGTTCGGGTGCCGCGGGGATTCGCCGTCGAACAGGTGCCGGTCCCGTCCGCGAAGGTGCAGATCGAAGAACGCGCCGATGTAGTCCCGTTGCGCGGCCAGCGAACGACGGGGATCGATGGTGCCGATGAGCGCCTCACGCTTCTCCGGCGCCACGCGCGCGCCGAGTTGCGGCACGATGATCTGCAGATCGCTGTAGGCCTCGTGCGTGCTGCCGCGCAGGAGCAGATCCCGCTTCCAGCCTCGCTGGCTGGCCCAGAAGTCCGCCCAGCTGCGGTCGAATTCGGGATTCCGGTGGGTGTGTTCGAGCGGTTTCCCGTTCTCGTCGACGCCCTCGGCGCCCATCAGGAGGAACGGCCTGTCCAGGCCGCGTTTGGTGACTTCGCCCGGCACGTAAGGAGTTCCCGGGGGATAGCCGACCGCGGTCGCCATCGCGCCGTCCAGGTTGATCCCGGCGTCGACACGGCGGTCGTGGACCATCGTCTCGCCCGCGGTGAACCCGCCGTAGGAGTGCCCGTAGGCGCCGACCCGGGACAGGTCGAGCGACTGGCCGAGCCCACGGGGGAGCGGCCGCTTTCCCGTGTCGGGGTTCTCGCCCCGGGTGATCTTCGTGAGCTGGTCGAGGACGAACCGGCTGTCGGCGACCCGGGCGTCGAGCGCCTTCTTCAATTCGGGGCCTTCACCCTCGGACACCGCGAGTTCGAGCCGCCCACCAGGAAACTCGACCGCTACGCTCTCGTAGGTGTGCGAGAGCGAGACGACCACGTAGCCGCGGCTCGCCAGGTCGTCGACGATCGCCGTGTACATCTCGCGTGGGAAGCCGAAGCCAGGAGAGAAGAGCCCGACCGGCTTCGGCGCGCCGTGCGCCACGGGGACGCCGGTCTCGGCCCTTCGCTTCGCCGATGCCCAGTCGATGGAGCCGGCCGGGAGATCGAGGTAGTCCTCGCCCGCCAGCGCCTGGTCGATCACGGTGCTCATGCCGGGCGTGAGCCACGGTGCCCGCGGGCCCTCGGCGAACCGGTCCGCCGGGTAGGTGACGGTGACCATGAGTTCCCGGCGCCGTTCCGGTTTCCACGGATCGGGGCGGGACGGGTCGACGAGGTGGAGGTCGGTGGTGCCGACGTCGTACCGGCCGGTGAGGGTCGGCGCGGTAAGCTTGGCCTGCTCCGCCGCCACGGCGGGAGCGGTCGCGGTGAGCCCGCACGCGAGCGCGAGGCCCGCGATCAGCGCCGAACCCCGCACCACCCTGATGTGTCTCGATAACACTGCTGAAGTCCTTCCGGATCGGGCGGCCCAGCGGCCGCCTGCTTCCGACCCTGGCAGCGCCCCGGCACTACGCGCATCCCCCTTCGGAAGGAGCCGTGCTCTCACCCGTGAGGGGTACGGTAGGCCGACGCGGCCCTGGGGTGCAGCGCCACCTTGCCCGTACCGCTCAGTGTCCGGACGTCGAGGAACTGCGTCCCCACCGCAGGCGCCGGCAAGAGGTCGGCGGCGTGGCCGACCAGCACGCGCGCCACGGAGGCCGCGACGTCGTCGGGCAGGGAAAGCGCCGCCAGCAGGAGGTTGGCGACGCCGATCGTGCGCAGTTCGCCGACTCCCTGACAAGCCTGCGCTGGGACGTGGACCTGGTCGTACACCGGGCCGTAGCCCGCCCGCGGCGCCGGCAGGTGGGCGTCGAGCGGGAGGAGGGTGACCGCGGTGGTGCGGCTCAGCTCCGTCAGCGCTGTGTGGGGATCCCGCCCGACCAGAGCAGCGTGCCCGTCGTCGGGTTCCCCGGCCCTCGCCCGCCGATCCGGACAGCCCTGCTGGACAACAAGGTCGCCGACGCCGAAAATCGCGGCGCCCGACGCCGCCGCGACCGAGCAGCGCGTTGATCGCACAATTCGCCATCCCAGGTTCAGGCGGCTCCCAGCAGGCCGACGCAGACGCCTGTACCTGGTGACAGCTTTCGTTAACGACAGTCTCGTCGTGCAACTCCGCAGCCTCGAGCGATCCTGTCGGGATTAGAAGGTCTCCCGACACCCCGCCCAACCGGTTCCCAGTGGCCCGGAAAACCAGACGCCGGGTGATGAAACATCGCTCCAGGCGGCCGATTCCGGGCCCGGATCGGCGACAGGATTTCCCGACAGGTAGAAGAGGGTTCCCTCCTCTCCTCGAGGAGCTCCCGGTGCGGATCGTCTACTCGCGCTCGTCGACCACGACGCAGTCGCTGCTGCAGCTGCGGCACATTCTCACAGAGGCTGGCCTCCTCATCCGGACCGAGGGCGTCCCCGAGGGGTGCTGCTGTTCGAGGACCCGGCGGCCACCTCGAAGATCCCCGTCCTGGAGAGCTCCGCGTTCGCCGAGGTTGCCGCGGCCGCGCACCCAGCAGTGAAGCGGGGACCCGCTCACGGCAACGTCAGGTCGAGCCGGGTTTCCATGTCAAGGCGGAACCGGCCGTAGGGGTTCACATGAGCCCAGAACGCGCCCGGGAGGCGAGGCGGCGGGCATCCGGGTCAGGTGCCGCCGGGGTGAGGTTCAGCCGGTCAGGCCGGCGTCGTGGGCGAGCAGGGCGATCTGGGTGCGGTTGTTGAGGTCGAGCTTGTCGAGAATGCGCGAGATGTGGGCCTTCACGGTCGCGATGCTCATGAACAACTCGCCGCTGATCTCGGCGTTGGACCTGCCCCGGCCCACGGCGACGGCCACCTCCCGTTCCCGTTCGCTGAGCAGGCTCAGCACGCGTACGGCGTGCTGCCGCCGGGCGGCGGCGCCGGTGTCGGCGACGTGGGCGATCAACTGGCGGGTCACCGTCGGCGACAAGATGGGCTCCCCGGCCGACACCCGTACGATCGCGCGCAGGATCTCGGCGGGCGGCGTGTGCTTGAGCAGGAAGCCGCTGGCCCCGGCGCGCAGGGCGCGCAGCACGTACTCGTCGGCGTCGAAGGTCGTCAGCACGACGACCTCGGGCGGGTCGGGCCGGGCACGCAGCAGCTCGGTGGCGGCCAGGCCGTCCAGCACGGGCATGCGGATGTCCATCAGCACCACGTCCGGGGCGCAGGCCTCCACCGCGGCGGGCACCTCGGCTCCGCAGGCCGCCTCGCCCACCACGCTCAGCTCGGGCGAACCGCCGATGATCATCGCCAGGCCGGCCCGTACCAGCGGGTCGTCATCCACGATGAGAACCCGGATCGCGGCGTTCACCTCGGCCACGGCAGCCATGCCCACAGCCGGAACTCACCCGCGGCGGTCGGGCCGTACTCCAGCCGTCCACCGGCCAGGCCGGCCCGCTCGGCCAGGCCGATCAGGCCACTGCCGCCGCCCGGGATCCCGGCGACGGCGGTGGCGCCGGCCGGGTTGCGCACCTCGACCGTCAGCCCCTCCCCCGCCGCCCCGCCGACGGCCACCGACACCTGGCCGTCGCGGCCGTGCTTGCGGGCATTGGTCAGCCCTTCCTGCACGATCCGGTACGCGCCGCGCCCGATCGCCGCGGGCGCGGCCGCCGGTTCCCCCACCCGGCAGTCGAGCAGCACCCGCATGCCCGCGCGCCGTGACTGATCGACCAGGTCGGGAAGATCGGCCAGAGTGGGCTGGGGCCGCTCCGGCCCCTCCTCGGACCGGTCGAGGCCGGCGCGGAGCATGCCGATGACCTCGCGCAGATCCTCCAGCGCCCGGTGCGCGCTGTCGCGGATCACCCCGGCGGCCTGGGCGACCTCCTCGGGCGCGGCGTCGGGACGAAGCTCCAGCGCCCCGGCGTGCAGGCTGAGCAGGGACAGGCGGTGGGCGAGCACATCGTGCATCTCCCGGGCGATCCGGTCGCGTTCGGACTGGCGGACCTGGGCGAGGCGCAGTTCCCGCTCGGATTCGACCCGCCGGGCCCGTTCGCGCAGGGACTGCCGCCGGGCTCGTACGAACATCCCCCAGGCAAGCACCGCGGCGATGCAGGCGAAGCCCAGCAGGACCTGCCACCAGGGCGGCACCGGGACGTCCGGCCGGACCAGCGGCGTCAGGAACGGCACCAGCACGCACCCGGCCACGATCGGGCCGGCCACCGCCACGCGCCGGTGCGCCGCGACGGTGAACAGCGCGATCAGCGCCACCCCCGCGGCCGACATCGAATAGACGCTGAACGCCACCGCGACCGCCGCGAAGCCGACCGGCCGGCGCCGGCGCAGCCACACCCCCAGGCAGCTCAGCCCGCCGAGGGCGGCGTCCACCGCGAACGGCACCGGTGCTGGATGCTGGCCGAGGCCTTCCACCACGCTGAGCGCCGTGAGGCCGATGGCCAGCAGGAACAACCCCACATCGGCCGCCCAATCGCGCCTGGTGCGTCCGGCCGGGCGCGCCGGGGCGGGCTCGGGGCCGCTGAGCGCGCTGGCGGGGAGCAGGATCCGATGGTCCAGGCCTGCCGGGGTCGTCACGACCAAAGGGTACGGCCGCCCCCGGTCCAGCGGAATCCGACCAAAGTAGATCCCGTACCGCCAACCTTCGGCCATCCGGGCACCGACCTGCGGCCGTAGCGATGCGCCCGCCCGTCGCGCCAGCCTGTCCCCATGACCGGTACGGGCAGCTTCCGTCATCGCCGGCAGCCGCGCGGAACCGGCCGGGAATCCCCGGACCCCCGTCCAACGACCCAGAAAGGCGCCGAGGCCGAATGAGTGACGTGCGAGCACGACTCTCCACCCTGTGGATCGTCGTCATGTTCACCATGCTCTACGCGGATGTCCTCAGTTTCCTGAACGCCGGATTTCTGCGGGGGCTCATGGCGGGGCATGCCGAGGGCGTTCCCGTCACCCCGCTGCTCCTGGTGGGATCCGCGGTCATGGTCGAGATCCCGATCGTGATGGTGGTGTTGTCGCGTGTGTTGAAACCGGCGGTGACCCGGCGGGTCACCTTGGTGGCGGTCCCGCTGACCGCGGCGTTCATCATCGGCGGCGGATCGGCGAAACCCCACTACCTGGTCCTGGCCGCCGTGGAAGTGGTGTGCCTGGCCGTCATCCTGCGGCAGGCCTGGCGCATGGACACCTCACCCGCCGTGAGCCGTCCTGCGGGATGAGGCTTCGCCGATGCCGGGCCCGGCGGGCCTCAAGGCCGCCTCCGTCAGTTGCGCGTGCCAGTCCACGCATGCCTAAGCGCGCAGGCGGGCGAAGGCGCGATCGAGGAGGGCGTGGACCGGGCCCGCACCGGCCTCGCGGAAGCGCCGGACAGCTGTGACATGAGAATGAGCATCATGACGACCTTCCCCGGCCCGCGCTCGTCGGCCGAGATCCGCGCCTACCTCAAGACCCGGCTCAACCAGGCGCTTCGCCGGCCCGGCATGTTCGGTGGTGAGATGGCGCTGCGCCTCCTGCTCGATCACCTGGCCTACGCCGAGCACCAGGATCAGGAGTGGGCGCGAGCACTGCGAACGCTGGAATCCCGGGGCGCCTTCAACTCGTCGCTTGGGCTGCTCACGACCGCACACTTACCGACGTGCGAGAGGAGTTCGGCCCGCCGTCCCTTCTTCTCGGCGGCACCAACCCCTTCTACGGCAAGACACTCGCCTACCTGACCGAACAGGCGACGGAACCGATCATCTTCTTACATCTCTGGAACGGGAGCCCCGACGAAACCGAGACGACCTGGCACCCCATCTACGACGAACCCGTCCTCTTGGCCGTCCGCTTCGGCAGCGGAGCGTTCAAGAACACCTTCATCTTCACACCGGAAGGAAGCAGACGCCGTCCGGCTTGACGACCAGTGGCTCCGCCCATCCGCTGGCCACTACGCCGTGTGGCCTTTGCGACTCCAGACGCGCGAACACGCGACACTTGAATACGCGAGGTCGCCAGTTTGTGGCACTCCTACAACGGCTTCCTCGCAGCGGGGTTGACGTGGGGTCTGATCGCCGACGACCCGGTCGTGTTCCAGGCGAAGATCTTCTTCTTGGTCTGCGCCGGTGTGGCCGGCCTCTATGGGGCCGCCACGGCCAGCAGGAGGATCTTGTTCGTGCAGACGGTTCCCGCGCTGATCGGCCTGGCCCTGGTTCTGCTGACCCGCTGAAGCCTTCCGGACCTCGGTCAGTTGCCGTTGTGCTCCATGGTGAGCAGGACGGAACCCTGCCTGCGACCGGACTCGACACGCCGGTGCGCCTCGGCGGCCTCTGCCAGCGGGTAGCGCCCGTCGATGGCCGGCCTCATCTGCCCGGCTTCGGTGATCTGAGTGAGGAAGCGCAGGTCTTCGGCCTTGTCAGTGGTGGGACGCAGGCCGGTGAAGGCGATGACCGCCCGCTTGTCGCCGAACTTCCGCGTCCAGAACGACTGCAAAAGGATCCCAGGGGAGGGGACTGTCGACAGGTAGACGCCACCGCTGTTCAGCACGCGCCTGCTCCGCGAGAACGAGCTCTTGCCGGCGGCGTCGAAGACCACGTCATAGGTGCGGCCGGCGCGGGTGAAGTCCTCTTTGGTGTAGTCGACGACTTCGTCGGCGCCCAGCGATTTCACCAGCTCCAGCTTGGCGGTGCTGCACACTCCGGTGACCCGCGCCCCAAAGTGCTTGGCGATTTGCACCGCCGCCCTGCCCACGCTGCCGGCGGCGCCGCTGATGAGGATCTCCTGCCCCTCGCGCAGATGTGCGTTGTCCCGGAGGAACGGCAGGGCAGTCAGTACGCCGTCAAGGACGGCGACGACCTGAGCGTAGTCCAGGCCGGCCGGCATGACGGCCAGTGCTCCATCCTCGGGCACGCATACATACTCGGCGTGGGCGCCTAATGCCGGACCGGTGTCCGCGAAGACCTGATCGCCCACGGTGAAGCGGGTCACGTCCTTGCCGACCGCCACGACCTCACCGGCGAACTCGCCGCCCAGCGTCTTGGCCTTCGGCTTGATGGGACCGGTGAACATCCGCGCTAAGAACGGGGTACCTGCGCGGAAGGTGGCGTCCGTCGCGGTCACCAGGGCGGCGTGAATTCTCACCAGCACGTCCTTGTCGCCGGGGTCAGGGGTTTGGACCTCTTCGATGCGCAGAACGTCGGGGGCGCCGTACTTGTAGTAGGTCACTGCTCTCATGGGGTGTCCCTTCTCGAGTGGAGGTGCGGTGGGCGCCGGATCGCTCCATGTAAAGAACCTTTAACACGGTCTAACGTAAAGCACAGCAGACATCGTGTCAACGATTCTTAACATCGGTCGCCGGCCGGAGGGCGTCTCCGCAGATCAAGAGGCATCCGGCGGATCGCCATGCTGCCGCGGCCAGTCCTCAAAGACCTTTGTTTACGAGGCCGTCCAGGAGTACGCCCGGCAGAACAAGCCCGTGAGCGTGCTCTTCGCCGACGACTTCGACCCCACTGGCCGCGCCGTGCCCCGGTCCGTGGTGGACCGCATCGCGCGCTACAGCAACGGCAACGGGCTCGATTTAATGATCCTCAGTGACGGCTTGGGCTCCTTGGGCTGATAGGCGGCCCGCCGCGTCGGCTGCCGGAACGGCTGCATGGGGTTGTGGTGAGCGTTGACCCTGCCGTCCTCGGCGCCTTCGGCTGCGGGGAACGGGTTGATCAACGGCCGACCGTGCATCTCGCGGTGGTACTCATAGAACGAACGGATCACCGCCCGAGCATGGCGACGCCTCCGGGGAGCGTACTGCAGCCCTGGCGTCGCTTTCCCGGTGAGCAGCAAGGCGTACGGCCGCAGCGGATCGCCCGTCTCCACGACCCGACCGACGCGCTCCACCCTCAACGCCGCGACGTCCCGAATCCCGGGCTCTGCCATCTCAGCCTCCGCGTGCCGACGACCTCAACGACACGCGATCACAACAGATCCAGCCGATCACCCGCAGTGACGATCAACCACCGCAGCCACGGAACCCAGACCCTCCCGCCCTCGGCCTAGCCCGTTCCGCCGCGCACACCGACGAAGAGTTAGTTCGGTCAACGGGACATGTTCGTGGGCGCAGGGGGTGCCGTAGGGCCGGCCGCAGGCGCCGAGCTCGACCTTGCGCAGCCCGAAGTTCATCTGCACCAACCGGTTCTCAGCCGCCAACGAATGGCCGCTGCAGCGGGCATCCTGCGTCCACTAGGGGGCAGGCCGACTGTCGGAGTGCAACTTTCAGATGTACTTCTTCTCCGGTCGCGTGTGCGCCCCACTCGCAGCTGGGGCACACCGTCCTCGTGCAGTATGTCTTGCCCATGATCGTCACGAGCTGGTCTTCGGGGATCCCTGCCGAGCCCTACCGGCGTGCGGGCCTTGTCCTTTCCGCTCGCCTCGAGCAGGGCCTGGTCGGCGTGCTCACCCGTGACGGGTACATCGACGGCGCGCCCAGCCCAGCTCTTCGAGACCGGCGGCTGTTGTACTACACAAGGCTTGGATCATGGTTTGAGGAGCACCGCTGGGGGGCCGCACCTCACGGGGTACGCCCCGGCCCGATGGTCACCGACCTGAACCCATTGCGGGCGTCCGTTCAGTCGCCGTTGAGTGCTTCGTCCAGTGCGGTGGTCTGGGCCTTGACGAAGGCCCGGGAGATGGCGGCTTTCGCTTCGAAGGAGTCGAAGTTGTGGTAGGCGCCGGGCACCACGTGAAGGGTGCAGGCGACGCCGGCCTGCTGCAGGCGCCGTGCGTAGGTGAGGTCCTCGTCGTGGAACAGGTCGTTGGTGCCGACGCCGATCCATGCGGGCGGCAGGCCGGAGAGGTCGTCGTAGCGGGCCGGCGCGGCCAGCGGGGGCACGTTGCCGTCCGCGGTGGCGGGGCCGAGGTAGGCGCGCCAGCCGAACCGGTTGCTGTTCGGGCTCCATATGCGTAGCCGCCGCGGGTCGATGTCGGTGCGGGTGGTGGTCCGGTCGTCCAGCATCGGGTAGGACAGCAGCTGCAGGACCGGACGGATCTCGCCGCGCTCCTTCGCCAGCAGCGTCACCGCGGCGGCCAGACCGCCGCCGGCGCTGGCGCCGCCGACGGCGATGCGTGCGGGATCGATGTCGGGCTGGCGGGCGAGCCATTGCAGCGCGGTGTAGCAGTCCTCCAGCGGCGTCGGGAACGGGTGTTCGGGTGCGAGCCGGTACTCCACCGAGACGACGACGATATTGAGCTGATCGGCGATCCGGCGGCAGAAGCCGCTGTCCTGCGCCGCGTCGCCGAGCACCATTCCGCCGCCGTGGATCCACAACAGCGCCGGAGTCCGAGGCCGGGCCGAAGCCGGCCGGAAGACGTGTACCGACACGTCGGCGTCCACGGATACGACCTGCGCGTCCGGCCGCCGAGCCCTCCCGGTGAGCTTGGTGAGGACACGGAGCGTGGGAAGCGTTCGGGCGTTGATGATGGTGCGGGGAAGGAACCGCGCGGCTCGCAGCTGTGGGTTGAAGGGGTGCTCGGTCATCGTTTTTCCTGACGGGAGGGCGACGTCGCCGGGTGTGCCGGCTTGTCAGCGGAAGTGTCGGTCATGGTCGGAGCTCGGCGTCCACCAGGGCCAGGGCGTTGCGGAGGCCCTGCTCGAGGAGGTCGTCGGAGAGCTGGCGGTCCGTCAGGGCGCGGGAGAGCTGCAGCGTCCCGGCCATCAGGCCGAGGAGGCCGAGCGCCTTCACGCGGGCCGAGAGCGGATCCTCGGGCGCCATGCGGGCGGCGAGGCCGTCGATGACAACCAGCACGCCGTCGGTGTACGCCTGCCTGGTCGTGTCACCGCTGCGCGCGATCTCGTCGAGCAGGGCGGCGTTGGGGCAGCCGTCGTCGCGGTCGTCCCGGTGGGGGGCTGACAGGTACCAGCGCACGATCTGTTCGAGGCCGGCCGGGCCGGGCTCCGCCTGCTCGACGATGTTCACGTGCAGCGTGTGCAACTGGTCGGCGATCGCGGTGTCGACGAGGCTGTCCTTGGATGCGAAGTGGGCATAGAAGGCGCCCTTGGTCAGGCCCGCGTCCTTCATGAGCGTCGCGACTCCGGAGCCGTCGATGCCGTCCCGCTTCAACCGTCGACCGGCCGTCGCGATGATCCGCTGCCGTGTTTCCTGCATGTGTTCTTTCGTGTACCGCACCATGCGTTCCTCCATCTCAGCCCGGGCTTACGCGCCGGATACCGCCCTGGCCAGGTCAGTGTGCCGCGTCGGCAAGGAGAGCCGTGACGTTGATTTTCCCGGTCTGCAGCTTCGCGTCGTGGGGCTCGGGAACGCCTCCGTTCGTGATGTACAGCCGGTTGCCGCGAACCGCTGTCGCGGAGGGCGAGGCGAGACCGTCCGCGCTGGTCAGGACGGGCTTGTAGGTGCCGTCCGGGTAGACCACCACGATCCTGTCCGGACCGTTCTGCGAGGAGGAGCCGTTCTGCGCCACGAACACCACATCGGACCAGGGAGTCAGGAAGCTGAGATCGTCGATGTTGGGCAGGCCGCCCGCGACAAGGCGGATGGGACCGGCCGCGCCGGCGGGGGTGAGCGGTACCCGCAGCAGTGTTCCCTGGTTGAAGTTGCTGACCCACAGAGCGCCGTTGTGGAACCTGAGCCCGTTGGCGCCGATCGGCAGGGCCTCGGTCGGCACCGGCGCGAGCGCGGCGTCGGTCAGCCACGGGGTCACCGATCCGCCGGAGACCGGAACAGACCAGATGGTGGCCTGGAAGCTGTCCGCGATGTAGAGGGTGTCCCCGGCCGGGTCGATGGCCAGCCCGTTCGGCCCCGCGCCGGCGGGCAGCGCGGCGATCCGCTGCGAGGTGCCGTCCTGACGCACCGCGTACACGCCGTTCCTGGCCGCGTCGCCCGGGGCGAACACGCTGTAGTAGACAGTGCCGTCATCGCCGCGGGTGTTGCCGCTGATCGCCTCACCCACCTGCCCGGTGGCGAGCACCGTGCGGTGTCCGGACGCGGAGATCCGCATCAGCTGCGGCGCGTGGGTGCGCTCGCACACCGCGCAGCTGCCGAGCAACGACAGGGTCACTGAGCCATCGAGGTTGACGGTGATGTTCTCAGGGATCTCGCCGGCGGCGTAGTCGAACTCCGCCACGGTCCGTACGTCGGTGACCACGGATCCGGCATACGAGTGTCCCGTCGCCGCGGACGCGGACGGCGCCGATCCCAGGACGGCCGCCGTCGCGGTGACCGCCAGCGCGATTCCGACGTTCCTCTTCAGAAAACGTCCTGCGCTCGATCGGCTGCGCCGGGCCGTCTGCTGGCTTTGCTGCTGCATGACTCTCCTCGGTAGATCTGCGAATGACTGGTTAGTGGATCTCGGCAGCGATCAGCTCGGCATCCGGTTGAATCTGCGGATGACGCGGTCGAAGATCCGGGCCGGGGCGACGCGGTACACCGCGTTGATGGTCCGGGCGGTCGTGCCGGCGGTGCGCCGTAGTTTCGGGTTCCGGTCGGTTGCCGCCGCGACGATCACCTTGGCGACGACGGCGGGGTCGTCGCCGCTGCTGAGGTTCTTCTCCAGCAGCTCGTCGTAGTTGCGCCGTCCCGCCGCGTAGAGCGGCATGGGGGTGTCGGCCTCCACGCTGTGGCCTGCGAACGGAGTGTTGATCGGGCCGGGCTCGACGAGCAGGACCCGGACGCCGTGCTGGCGGACCTCGTGGTCCAGCGACTGCGAGTAGCCCTCGACCGCGTGCTTGGTCGAGACGTAGAGGGTCATGAACGGGCTGGGGACGAACCCGCTGAGGGACGAGACGTTGATGATGCGCCCCTGCCGTTGCGCCCGCATGTGCGGCAGGACCGCCTTGGTCATCCGCATGACGCCGTAGACGTTGATATCGAAGATGTCCTGCGTCTGAGCGATCGAGAACTCCTCGGCTGCGCCGGTTGAGCCGACGCCGGCGTTGTTGACCAGGACGTCGATGCGCCCGAACCGGTCGATCACCTGCTTGACCGCTGAGGCGACCGATTCGTCGCTCGTCACGTCGAGGTCGAGGTAGGTCACCCCGGCGGACGGGGTGGCTCGTGCGGTGTTGCGGCCGGTTCCGATCACCTCGAAGCCCGCGGCGGCCAGTGCGATCGCTGCCGCCTTGCCGATGCCTGAGGTGGCGCCTGTTACGAGCACGACCTGCTGAGTTATTGTCATCGCTGGCTCCCGACGGTTTAGATTACGTTCGTACGACCATAACGGGCCGGCGGTCGCGGGGCAAGATCTTCTAGAAATTAAATTATGGTCGTACTCTCAATGAGGGGTGAGACGAGGACCACCAGCGGGCCGGCGGGGTGAAGGAAGGATGCGGTGCGGTACCAGCAAGGAGCACAAGCAGGCGACGCGGCAGCGGAGCATCGAGGCCGCGGCCGCCGGTTCAAGACCGACGGCATCGACGGCTCAGGGATCGCCATGCAGATGGCGGACGCGGGGCTGACGCGCACCAACCGCCCGCTCTGCTGACGAGGCCCCCCACACCTTGCAGGATCTCGCATGTCGACGGTCGGTCAGGGCGCACTGCTCGGGCGATCGTCAGCCGCTGAACTGTCGCGGATCATCGGCATCGGCAGCGTGACCGGTGCGGTGGGGCTGATGCGCTGTGCTCGGTCGCGCTTGGAGCGCAGGTGGTCCAGTGTCACCTCGATGCCCTCGATCTCGCCGCGCCAGCCCTCGCTCTCGGCACGATCTCGACGAGCGTTGAGGTCTGCTTCGATCTCGTGCAGCCGGAGGTGGCTACCTGTGCCGGCCCCGCGCCTGCCGCTCCCGGTGCCGACCCCGGTGCGGTTCGGCGAACCGTCCGAGCGCTTCCCCAAGCACTGGACCGTGATGACATGGGTTCCCGGCGAGCCGCTGGACCACGGCTCGATCAGCCGCGGCGCCCACGCGGCCGACACGCTGGCGGGCGCGTCGCCCGCTCGGCCCGGCCTTCCTTGGTGTCCAGATCGAAGTTCAGAGTCGGCGCCATGAGCCCAAAGGAGCGCTGGATGGAGCCGAGCGAGAAACCTCGATCGTGCCGGCATAGATCGACGTGCTGCCCGCGTCCTTGCCTGTGAACATCGCGAGGAGGATTGGGTGGATCCAGGATTTGATGCGGCCTTCCGGCACTTCGTCGTCGACCGATCGGGGGCGTTGTTCCGTACCGCGTACCTGCTGACCGGTGACCGGCACGCCGCCGAGGACCTGGTGCAGTCGGCCCTGGTCAAGACGGCCGCGAAGTGGCGCAGTCTGCGTGATCCGGCCGCCATCGAGGGATACGTCCGCCGTGTCATGTACCACGAGCAGGTGAGCTGGTGGCGGCGACGGTCACGCGTCGCGGAGGTGTCCACCGAATGGCTGCCTGACCAGATCGGTGACGGGCACGCCGACGTTGTGGACCTTCGCATGGTGATGCGCGCCGCCCTCGCCCGGCTCACACCCCGGCAGCGGACCATGCTCGTGCTGCGCTACTTCGAGGACCTCTCCGAGACCGAGATCGCGCGACTGCTCGGCGTCAGGGTGGGGTCGGTACGCAGCCAGATCTACCGCTCGCTGGAACGCCTGAAGAAGACGGCACCTGAACTGACCACTGTGAGGGAGTTCGGATGAACATCGAAAACCTGCTGCGTGAGACTCTCAACGACATGGCCGACGAAGAGCAGCCACCCGCGCCGGGTCGGTTCCTCCAAGTCCGCGAGCGCCGACCCCGTCGCCGCGGCCTCGCCCTGATGGCGGCGTCGGCCGTCGCCGCGCTGGCCGTCGGATCCACACTCGTGGTCCAGGGGATGTCGTCACGGACACCCGGTGATGTCGCCGGGCATCAGAACGACGTCCCAAGCCTGGCCCCCGAGCACCGGCCGGCGGCCACCATGACCGTGGTGGCAGGAATGCGGCTCTCGCAGCTCTTCAAGGCTCTGTCGTCGCTCACCGGCAGGCCGGTGGCGGAGTTCGAGAAGGCCGCCAAGGACGGCACGGCGCTCGGCCTGCCGTCCTACGCCAAGGGGGCGCTCGAAGGGTTCGCCTTCCCCGGCACCTATGAGCTCTCCCCCACCATGAGCCCGGGCGAGATCCTTAGGGCGATGGTGGCCCGGTTCGGGGACGCCGCTGAGGACACCAACCTGGTCGACGGCGCCAGGCGTGCTGGGAGAACGCCGCTGGAGATCCTGACCATCGCCAGCCTCGTCCAGGCCGAGGCGGGCAAGCACGAGGACATGCCCAAGATCGCCCGGGTCATATACAACCGGCTGAACCGGAAAATGCGGCTGCAGCTGCACAGCACGGTCTTGTACGGCCTGGGCAAGTACGGCGTCAGCGCAGCGCTCGAGGACCTCAAGAGCCCGTCGCCGTACAACACCTACAGGCGTCTTGGCCTGCCGCCCGCCCCCATTGGCAACCCGGGGGACGACGCCATCAGGGCCGCGCTGAAGCCGGCCTCCGGCCCTTGGCTCTTCTACGTGAAGATAGACCCGAAGACGGGCATCATGAAGTTCGCCGACTCCCCAGGGGAGTACACCAAACTGGTCGAAGAACACGACAAGAAGCACGGAACCCGGTGATGTAGCCGAACGGCCATCGCGATGATCCTTCGAGTACCGGCCGCTCCGGAAGAGAAAGCGACGGCCGCGGACGACAGTGAACCCTTTTCATCCTCGTACGACCTCGTAGTTCTGCCCGGGCACATGTGAAGATGACCCCGTGATCAAGACGAGCCGCATGGAAAGGCCTGCGTTACGCAGAGCTGCGTACGTGGGTGCGGCGCTCCTGACCGCCATCCTTATTGTGGCCCTGATCTGGGTTGAGGACCTGCGCTTCATCCACTCGTCAGGGAAGATGGAGGCGGTCGCCCGCACGCTGGGGGAGGGCGTGGAACTCAGGGATCAAAGCATCGGAAGCCTCTCATTCGAGTTCGTCCGCCGGGAGAACGAACAGGTCTACTTCTACCGAGGCAAGGGCTGGGGAGGGGACGGCTACGGCTACGTCTGGAGCCCCGCGAGCCGGCCGGGCGATGTCCGGCACGTGAGGGGGCCTTGGTATGAGTTCCGGGACGACGCGCACCAGTGAACCTTTTGCTTCCTCAGGCTGCCCGTCGCAGGCGTGGCGTTCCATGTGGTGCTGCGCGGGGCCTGCACGCTGATTCCCCGTGCGGGCGATCCCGTCGCGCTGGGTGTGGGCGATGTCGTGCTGCTCGCCAACGGGCGCGGCCACGGGCCGGCCGACAGTCCCGGAATGGAGCTGGAAGATGTCCCTCTCACGCGGAGGGACGAATTCCGGCTCGAACCGCGGACAATCTCGCTGGGATCTTCTGGCCAGCCGATCTCCGCCGTGGTGCTGAGCGGAATGTTCCCCGTTGACGACAAGCGCTGCCATCCGATCATCAACGACCTGCCCGACATCATTCACCTTCCGGCCCAGTTGGGCCACGAGCCACCATTGCGCAATGTGATCGACCTTCTGGGCGGGGAGCTGGACAAGCCAGGCATCGGTACGGAGTCGGAGTCGGTGATCGGCTCGTTGCTCGACGCCCTGCTGCTGTTCGCGCTACGCGCCTGGTACGGGTCACATGGCGCCTGGGTCGGCTGGGGACCGGCCTTGAACGATCGAGTGATCAGCCACGTGCTATGTCGCATCAACAACGCCCCTGGCCGGTCATGGACGGTTCACGACCTCGGCGCGGAGGCGGGGTTGTCGCGGTCCGCGTTCGCCCGCCGCTTCACCTCGCTCGTCGGCCGGCCGCCGCTCGGCTATCTCACCTGGGTGCGGATGAACGTCGCGGCTCAGACGCTCCGCGAGTCCGATGAGCCGCTGGAGGCGGTGGCGCGGAAGGTCGGCTATGGCTCGGAGTATGCGTTCGCCACCGCCTTCAAACGGCACTTCGGCACCGCTCCCGGCGCTTACCGCCGACAGAACTCGGCGATCTCGAAAGGGGCGTAACGCCAGCCCTGCGATCGGGAGGCCGGACACCTCCCGCCCTTTGGGCGGAGGCTGGAGCGGCCATGGGCGTTTAACATTGATCCGGTTTCGGGGGTTGGTCCTGCGGTGGCCAGGTGGCCGTCAGCCCGCGAGAAAGCCAGATGCGACGACGATGGCACAGACCTAGGGCATTCATGGTTTACGGCCATACGCCGTTCACCGGCGCTTCACTGGCGCTCCCTACGCTGAAGGCCTCCTGGAGGGGGCCCATGCGGAAGCTTGTCTCGTCTGTCGCCGCAGCACTCTTGCTGTCCGGCTGCGGTGGCGATCTGGGCGGCGCCAGGTCGATCCTGGACAAGGACGAGTTGGTCGTGGCCGTGAAAACGGATCAGCCCGGTCTGGCGGTAAAAAATCGCAACGGAGTGTTCCAGGGCTTCGAGGTCGACGTGGCCGCCTATGTGGCCGCTCGGTTGGGGAAGAAGGTCTCCTTCGTCGCGACGACCTCGGAAGGCCGGGAGGCGAAGCTGCGCGACGGGGTGGCCGACATGGTGGTCGCGACCTATTCCATCAGCCCGGAACGCAAGAGGCAGGTGACGTTCGCCGGGCCGTACTATGTCTCTCACCAGGACATTCTGGTACGCGCGGGATACACCAGGATCCGGAACGTGCGTGACCTCAAAGGGCGCAGGCTGTGCGAGGCGCAGGGTTCCATCTCCACCTCACGCATCGTGGAAGGGCGCCAGATCGCCGCGGTGCTGGTTCCGGCCAGGACCTACGGGGAGTGCGTCAACCTGCTCAAATCGGGGGACGTGGAAGCCATCTCCACGGGAGATCTGATCCTTGCGGGGTTCGCCGCCCGCGAGCGCGGCGCGTTCACCATCGTGAACGCGCCGTTCACGGCGGAGAGGTACGGCATCGCCCTGCCCCTGGGTGACATAGCCGGGTGCGAGGAGGTCAACCGGGCCATCAGGGACATGTACCAGGACGGAACCGCTGCCAGGCTCCTGGACAAGTGGTTCGATGCGAGCGGTCTCCAGCTGTCGGCCTTCGTGCCGGAGTTCGAGGGCTGCACGCTGTGATGAACTCGGGCCTCGGCCATCGCACGCGACCACACCGCACCACCACGGGCCGGCCCCGCCGTCGCCGGCCCGACCGGCCAGGCCTGGAATATGGGTCGTGGTCGCCGCCCCACCGGTGATAGACCTGACCAATGTGATGATCACCAAGGAACTGCGGGTGTCCGCGTACGCCGTCTGCGTGGAAGACGGGAGGATCCTGCTCGCACGCTGGGTCGGCCCCGGCGGCGAGCGGCTTTGGACGCTCCCGGGCGGCGGAATCGACCATGCGGAGGATCCCCTGGACGCCGCGATCCGCGAGGTGCGCGAGGAGACCGGCTACACCGTCGCTATCGAGACCCTGCTGGGCATGGACACGGTGCGGCGGCGCTACCCGCGCGGGCTCGGGCGCGAGGCGGACTTTCACGGGCTGCGGATCGTGTACGAAGGCCGCATCGCCGGCGGCACGCTGACGCACGAGGTCGGCGGCTCCACCGACCAGGCCGCGTGGGTGGACCTCGACCGGGTCGCCGATCTCGAACGGTCCGACGTGGTGGACGTCGGCCTCGCCCTCCACCGCCTGCGACCGCGGAACGGCAGACTTCAGGAATAGCCGGAGTTGAGCGCCCAACCGGGGACGAAGGCCAGGACGGCGCAGAGCACGAGGAACAGGCCCAGGATCAGGCCACGCCACCTCCAGGAGATCCGGGGCGCGGTCACCAGGGCGGCGAACGGGTACGCGAACACGCCGGTCATCACGACGGCCGGCCCTACCAGTCCGTCGGCGAGCTCCCAGAGGGGCACCAGGAAGAAGGGCGCCGCGAGGGCGACGGGCCACGCCGAACGCACGCGCAGCAGGTACAGCAGCGGCCAGGCGAGAACGAGCGAAGCCCAGCGCCCCGACTCCCACGCGTCCGCGATCTGGCCGAGGCACCCCAGAAGACCGCATCGCGAGGTGCCGGTGCCGGTCAGAGCCAGTACGAGAAGCATCCAGCCGAAATGGAGGAACGGAATGATCGCTCCGGCCAACCCCGCGGAGACCACCCGCTGAGAAAGCCGCTCGGCTGCGCCCGCCTGAGATAACTCCACCCCATCAGCATGCGATCCCGCTATATCGCCAGCTACGCGCATCGATCACGATTCATGCATCTCACCGGGCCTGGGAGAGGATGAAGTCCTCGTAGCAGTCGGGTGGTCGCACGCCGCGTGACGACATCCAGTGCAGCCGCCCCCGCGCCGGTCAGCGCGAGGGTCGCGCGATAGCCCAGCTCGACGTCGTCCCTGGCAAACCGCCCGTCCGCCCCGGCCAGGTAGTCCTCCACCGGGTCGGCGAACGTGCTCAGCGCCAGCGCGGCCAAATCCGCGCCGACGGGGCCGGCGTCCAGCGTGGCCCAGTCGAGCAGCACGGTCGTACCCGCGGAGGCGAGCAGGTTTCGCGCGGAGAAGTCACCGTGCGTCAGGACGACCGGCAGGCGCCTGCCACGCCGGCCGGGTACACCACATCGCGTCCGCGGGCATGCGATCAGCCGCCTCGCCGCCCTTCGGCGGCACCGGCACCCGATCCGCCGCGCCGCCGCCCCCGGTGGGAGGTCGGCAGGTCATGGCTTACGACTCGAGCCAGGCATTCACCCCGGCCCTGAGCCGGGACTTGAGCCCTTCGGGGGCGAACGACGCGTCGATCGAGGTGCGCGCCAGGTCGGCCAGGTCGGCGTCCCCATAGCCGAAGACCTCACGCAGCCGGGCGTACTCGTCCGCCAGCGCCGTCTCCCCGTCCGTGTTGATCGTGACGGCCAGCCCCGCCGCGCGCAGTCGTGGCAGCGGGTGCGCGGCCAGCGAGGGGACGAGTCCGAGCAGCACGTTGGAGGTGGGGCAGACCTCGAGCGGGATCCCGCGCTCGCGCACCTCCGCCACCAGCGCGTCGTCGTCGAGCACCCGGATCCCGTGCCCGAGCCGCTCGGCGTGCCCCACGTCGAGCGCCTCGCGGATGCTGGCCGCCCCGGCCGTCTCCCCCGCATGGTGGGTCAGGCGCAGCCCCGCGTCCCTGGCGGCGTCGCACACCTCGGCGAACGGGCCGAGGAGGTGGCTCTCATCGCCGGCCAGCCCGATGCCGATCACGGCGTCGTGGCGGGTGGCCAGCTTGAACGTCCGCCACAGCCGTTCCACCGGCCGCCGCCTGGAGTGGTCGAGCAGCACCCGCCACTCGATCCCGTACCTCGCCCCGCCTTCGGCCAGCCCTTCCAGCACCGCCTCCAGCGGCATCTCCGGCTGCCCCAGCCGCTCGCCGTGGGAGGCGGCGGTGAACGTCACCTCCACGTAGCGGGTGCCCTGAGCGGCCTCGTCCTCGCAGAACTCCACGGCGATCCGCCTGAAGTGCTCGGCCGTGCGCAGCAGCCCCCGCACCCGGGCCCGCGCGTCGCCGAATTCCCTGAAGCTCGCGAACGTGCCCTCCGGCTCGGGCTGCCCGCCCAGCTCGCGCACGGTTTCCGGCCGTACGGTGCTCTCCAGGTGAACGTGCAGGTGGGCCTTGGGCAGCGATCGGAGATCTCTCACAGCCAAGACCCTAGGGCACGTCCCGGTTCGTACGCAGTCCGATTTTTCGCGGCGGCGGCCAAGGAGCTAGACGACAGGCCTCCTGGTGAGGCGGATCTTCGACTGCTTGTGCGGCAGGCGTTCCCAGTCCTCCATGAACATCGCGTCGAAGCCGTATTTGCCGGCCAGGGCCACGAGCGTCTCGGTGCGGTAGTAGAAGTCCTCCCGCAGCACCTGGTGCTCCTTGCCCTCGGTCCTGTCGAAGGTGAAGTCGAACCAGGCGTTCGGCTTCATGACCCGGCCCACGTGGGCGAAGCACTCCTCGATGACCTCCAGCGGCGAGTGGGAGAAGACGCTGTGCGCGTGCACGACGTCGAAATGCTCGCTGGGCAGGAACGCGAATCGCAGGTCGCGTACGGGGGTCAGATACGGCAGTTTGTCCCGCAGGCCGTGCTGGACGATCGTTTCCTGGGCGGCCATGAGGATATCGGGCGAGATGTCGATGCCGTAATAGTTGCCGCTGTGCAGGTAATCGATGAACAAATGGCCGGCGCGAAGGTTGCCGCAGCCGATTTCCAGCATCCGGCATTCCGGTTTGAGGCCGTGTTCGACCAGGTAGTCGAACTGCATGCGGCCGAGCGCCAGCCAGCGTCTGTGGGTGTGCGACCCGACCGCGCCCTCGGGATCGCGTGCCGTGTCGGACTTCATGACGGCCCGGTAGTAGGCGATGTGGTCGCGAGTGCGCAGCCTGAACCACGTGTCGCGGGCCAGCCGACGCAGGTGCGGCGCGATCTTGTGCGGCTTCTTGACCGCGTAGGTCACCTGGTGGACGAGGCTGGAACGGGAGCGTTTCACGATTGGAATCTAGGACACCCGCCACGCCGTTCAAAGGCCCGATGCGACAGTCTTGAGTTTCCGTTTACGCAGCCTTTCAACGAGCGGGCCGGCCCACAAAGGTGCCGTCACCCATATTCGGCGCCCGGGCAGGCATATCGGCCTTTTATCTGATCAGTACGGCTAACTCAGATACTCGCGCAGCGCCAGCGCGCGAGACGGGTGGCGGAGCTTGGACATCGTCTTGGCCTCGATCTGCCTGATCCGCTCGCGGGTGACACCGTAGATCCGGCCGATCTCGTCCAGCGTCATCGGCTTGCCGTCGGTCAGGCCGTACCGCATGCTGATCACGCCTGCCTCCCGCTCGGAGAGCTGGTCGAGCAGGCTGCGCAGCTGCTGCTGGAGCAGCGTGAACGAGACCGCCTCGGCCGGGGAGACGGCCTCGGTGTCCTCGATGAGGTCACCGAACTCGCTGTCGCCCTCCTCGCCGAGCGGCGTGCTCAGGGAGATCGGCTCGCGGCCGTAGCGCTGGACCTCGATCACGCGGGCCGGGTCGAGCTCGGCCTCGGCGGCGATCTCCTCGGGCGTGGGCTCGCGGCCCAGCTCGCTCTGCAGGCGGCGCTGCACCCGCGCCACCTTGTTGATCAGCTCCACCATGTGCACGGGGATGCGGATCGTGCGAGCCTGGTCGGCCATGGCCCGGGAGATGGCCTGCTTGATCCACCAGGTCGCGTATGTGGAGAACTTGAAGCCCAGCCGGTAGTCGAACTTCTCGATCGTCCGGATCAGGCCCAGGTTGCCCTCCTGGATCAGGTCGAGGAAGAGCATGCCGCGGCCGGTGTAGCGCTTGGCGATGGAGACGACGAGCCTGAGGTTGGCCTCGAGCATGCGGCGCTTGGCGCGGACGCCGTCGTCGGCGATCCACTCCAGATCCGCCCGCAGCTCGGCGGACAGCCACGGCTCGGTGTCCAGCCTCTCCCTGGCGAACAGGCCCGCCTCGATGCGCTTGGCCAGGTCGATCTCCTGCTCGGCGGTCAGCAGCGGCACCCGGCCGATCTCCTTCAGATACGCCTTGACCGAGTCTGCGCCGCCGGCCGTGCCGCTGTCGGCGACGCTGTCGTCCAGTTCGAGAACCTCTGCCGCTTCGGACAAAACACTCTCCTAGCTCGCGTTGGATGGACGCACCAAGTTTAGGTCGCGCCTAACTTTAGGTCAGACTGTCGCAAGCGTCAACCTAAAATCAGGTCGAACCTAATAATTTGTGGAAGACTGTGGCTATGAGCACCGACACCTTGGGCTTGAGGGAACAGAAGAAGCGAGAGACCAGGCAGGCCATCTCAGACCACGCTACCCAACTGTTCCTGGAGCGTGGGTTCGACCGGACGACGATCGCCGACATCGCAGCCGCCGCGCGGGTGGCCAAGATGACCGTTACCAACTACTTCCCCCGCAAGGAAGATCTAGCCCTCGACCACCACGAGGAGTTCGTGCAGGGGCTGGCGTCGGTCGTCGCGGCGCGCACGCCGGGCGAGTCGGCGCTGGCGGCGCTGCGGCGGGCTTATGTGTCGGCGCTGGAGCGGCGCGATCCGGTGATCGGGTTCACGGGGCGGGACTTCGCCCGGATGATCGCCGACAGCCCGATCCTGGTCGCCCGGCTGCGCGACCTGCACGACCAGCGCGAAGACGCCCTCGCCGCCCAGCTCGCCGCCGAGGCGGCCGGCGTCCCGGCACCTCCGCTCCGGCCCGGCGGTGTCCCGGCACCTCCGCTCCGGCCCGGCGGTGTCCCCGCCGCGCAGGCACTGCCCGGCGATGGCGTCCCGGCTGCGCAGGGCCGGGACGCGGTCGCCGGTGAGCGGGGCGGTGAGCTGCTGGCGCGGGCGGTGGCCGCCCAGCTCTCGGCGGCCGACCGGCTGCTCTTCCGGGAGCTGCAGAGCCGGACCCTGGCCGGCCAGGGCGACGACGAGATCGCCGCCGCGCTCACCGAGGCCGCACAGCACGTCTTCGACCTCCTCGAGCCCGCCATCGGCGAGTACGCCGTTCGGTGACACCACGCCCAGCCACCTCGATGCGATCCGCTGACACCACGCCCAGCCACCCCCATGCGATCCGCGCCAAACGAGCAGCCGCGCCCGGCACGCGTCCGTACCATGCCGCGCCCTCGCCAGGCGCCCCGCGTCCCGATCGCCCATCCCCAGGAACGGCCTGGTCAGCGGCCTAAGCCGGCGACGTAGGCGGCGGCTTCCGCCATCAGCCGCCGCCACACCTCCTCGTCCGGTTCGCGCAGCGCGACCCACTCCCGCATCTGCCGCGTCCCCATCCGGACCACCTCGGCCGTGCCCTCCCCCACCAGCTCGCCGGCGCGCGGCGCCGGAAGCTTGAGCACCACCCCGCGATCCTTGGAGAAGAACGCGTATGCCTTCCCGCCGACCTTGAGGCCGTCGGCGTGCAGCATGCGGCCCATGCTCACATCAGGCCTGGTCAGATGCTCGGCGACCATGTCCTCGTAGAGCTCCTCGGCGGTAGCCATGTGATGCTCCCTTCCTCGGCACCGGCGAAAGCCATCAGGCGCGCCGCCTCGGCGGCCAGCTCCGCCATCACGCCGTCGGGCAGCGGGTGGAAGGGCTCGACCGTCAGCACGCCGTTCTTAAGGTCCCACATGCCACCGACAGTTCCGTCGACGAGGATGGTGGGGTAGATGGCGGCGCCCACGCACACCGCCTTGCGCTGCTCGGCGGTCATCAACCGGCTGCGGTCGGCGTACGCGACGATGAGGTTGTCGAACCAGGGCAGGAACCGTACGGGAGCGGGCGCGTCCGCCGCGGCGAGCGGAGCATCGGGCCAGGTCATAGAGGACACGGCCCTCGGCGTCCTGATACTTCCGCAGGAAAGGCATCGCCTCCACGACCGGCCGCAGCCGCGTCAGCCCCGCCCACATCTGCACGTCCATCACGCTCGCCGGCCCGAACGCGGCCAAATACCGCACCACCAGCCGCTCCACCGGCGGCGAGTCCTCCAGCGACCGCCCCAGCCACTCCTCGGCCAGTGTGAACGGCGTGGCCCCGCCCCGGCCCCAGATTCCGTTCGGCGGCGGGTGCACGATCGGCAAAAGCGCCTGGGCCGAGAAGCCCAGCGCCATCGGATCGACCTCGGGCCACCGCTCCCGCAGCAGGTCACGCAGCTGTGGCCGGGTGAGCGTACGCCCGGCCAGGTGCTTGCGCGCCAGGAGCGCCAGCTCCTCCGGGTCCACGTCGCGCATCAGCCGCCCCCAGGCCGCCTGCCTGGTCCTGGAAAGGATCACCTGCACCAGCGGCCGGATCCACACGTAGTCACCGGCCAGCGCCAGGTGCTGGGTGCCGCGCAGCAGCGAGCCCCGCACCACCTGCCTGCCGTGCAGCAGGTCCGCCAGATCGTCCTGGGTGAAGGCGGCCAGGCGGGACCACAGTCCGAGGTACGGCGCGTCGATCTCCTGCCCCTGGACCGCGACCAGCCGCTCGATGGCCTGCGCCGCCGACAGGGGCGAGCGGCTCAGCAGGAGCTGGCGGTCGAGCGCGGTACGGTTGAGCACCCGGCGATTCAGGATCATGCGGGCAGCGTACGAACTAACGCGGCAAGGATGATTCCGCATTAGCCCGTACGGCGCTGCCTCAATGCGGCAACCGCGCCTCCGCGCCGAGGAGTTCGTCGAGGGCGGCGCGCAGGTGGCCGGTCAGCTCCCAGGCGTCCGGGATCATCTCCCTGTCGGTGATGACGCCGATGTCGACCGAGCCGTCGTAGGAGAAGGCGGTGATGTTGACGCCGCCGCTCACATCCGTGATCACCGAGACCGGGTAGTGGTTCAGCAGCCGCGCGCCGCACACGTACAGCGGGAACTGCGGGCCCGGCACGTTCGAGATGATCACATTGATCGGCGGCGCGGTCTGCCCGACCAGCCCAAACGCCGACCTCGACGCCAGCCCCATGAGCGCGGCGGGCATGGACTCGCTGAACTCGCGCAGCCACCGCGCGGGCGCCAGCGAGAACCTGTCCTTGATCCGCTGCGTGGCGTACCGGACCTCGTTCAGCCGGGCGACGGGATCATCGAGGTGCACGGCGAGCGGCGCCGTCATGATCGACACCTGGTTGCCGCGCCCCTCCCCGCCGGCCTCTCGCAGCGAGAACGGCACCCCGGCCACCAGCGGCTGGCGGGGGACGCCGCCGTGCGCGGCCAGCCACCTGCGCAGCGCGCCCGCGCACACGGCCATGACGACGTCGTTGACGGTGACCCCGAACGCCTTGCGTACCCGCTTGATCTCTTCCAGCGGCAGCGACACGAACGCGAAGCGCCGGTGCTGCGAGACCGGGCCGCTGAACGGCGTCTTGGGCGCGGGCGGCGTCGGCAGTTCGGGCGCCTGCCCGGTCCCGGCCAGCTTGCGGGCCAGCCCGGAGACGAGCCCGGCGCCCGGGAGCCAGGACACCACGGGGATCTCGTCCAGGTGCGGAATGGCCCTGGCCGCGAACCGCACCGCGTGGGCGGGGTTGACCGCCATCCTGGCCAGCCCGCGCGCCAGCATCTCCGGCCCTCCCGGCGGCGGCTCGTCCCGTTCGGGCGCGGACGGAGGCGGCGGCGCGGGCGTGGGACTGGTGTCGAGGAGCGCGGCGAGGACGTCGGCGCCGCCGATGCCGTCCACGGCCGCGTGATGGATCTTGGTGTAGAGGCCCATGCGGCCTGCCGGCAGGCCGTGGATCAAGTAGATCTCCCACAGCGGCCGGCCGCGGTCGAGCCGGCGGGGGTGCAGCCGGGAGACCTGCTCGGAGAGCTGCCGGTCGTCGCCGGGCGGGGGCAGGCCGATCTCGCGTACGTGGTAGTCGAGGTCGAGATCGTCCTCCTGCACCCAGTACGGGTGGTCGAGCCCGAACGGCACCGGGGCCAGCTTGCGCCGCAGCGCGGGCACGTACGGGAGCCGCCGCTCGAGCAGGCCCTGCAGATCGGCGCGGTTGAGGTCGCCGTCGAGCACGGCCAGGCCGGCGATGTTGGCGACGTTCGTGGCGGTCTCGAAATGGAGGAACTGCGCATCCAGGGCGGACAGTTGCGGCATGGGTCTGACACCTCCGTCCCGAACCAATCAGACTCCGTCCGCCACTTCAAGCGACAGCGCCGCTTAACCACACCCTGAAATAGGTTTGGCCGTGAACGTCCGCCACCTTAGGTAGTGACGTCTACGTCGCAATTTCCAGCGACAGCGCCGTGGCGTCGGGCTCGGCGAACGCCAGCAGCCGTAGTCCCTCCTCTTCGATCGGCTCCAGGGAGGCCGGGGTGAAGGGGCTGATGAGCAGCTTGGCCCTCTTCCCGGTGCGCTTGATCTGCCAGGTGCCGGCCGCGAACCCGTCGACCAGGTAGACGGCCTTGATGCGCAGGTTCTTGGTGGCGACCCGGCCTTTGTGCTCGTCGGCCAGCACGCGGGTGCGGTCGGCGTGGCCCAGGATGAGGGTGTCGAAGTCGGGCAGGAACCGTACGGGGGCGGGCACGTCCCCTCCCGGTCTGGGCGCGCCCGGCAGGTCGAACAACTCCCGGCCCGCGGCGTCGGTGAGCCTGTCCAGGTTCATGGCGTTCATGACGCGCCGGATGCCGCCGATCCCCGACCAGGTCTGCACGTCGGCGGGGGTGGCCGGGCCGAACGCGGCCAGATACCGCTCGATCAGCGTCTCCAGGCGGGGCGCGGGGTCCAGCGCGATGCCGGGCGGTGTGAAGGCCGAATCGCGCGGGAAACTCCACCGGTCCTCGGTCGGCACCATGATCAGCGGCGTGAGCATGCGTACGGCGTACCCGAGCGCTCGCTCGTTCTGCTCGGGGAACTCCTCCTGCAGCCGGGGCCGAAGTTCGTTGAACGTGTGCGGCCGGTGCGCGAGCAGCCGGTCGGCGGCGGCCACGACGGCGTCGGCGTCGATGCCCTCGAAGCGCCGCGCGGCGGCGGCCAGCACCGGGCGCAGCAGCGGCCGGAAGGCGGCGAAGTCGGCCGCCGTCACCAGGTGGAGCGTGGCGCGCCACATGGTGGCTCGCACCAGCGTGCGCGCGTGCAGCGCCGTATGCAGGTCATCGCGTGTGAATCCCTCCAGCCGCGACCACACCCCGAGGTAAGGAGGACGCGGCTCTTGGGCCTGCAGCCCCACGAGCCGGTGCACGACGTCCGTCACGTCGCCCTTGTGGCGGTCGAGAAGGTGCTGGCGGGCCAAGGTGGCACGGTTGAGGTCCCGGAGGGTGAGCATCTACGTATCATGCCTTTCCCCCTTAATTCAGTACGCGCCACTTATCCAGCCTTGACCGATGGTTTCGCCTATCTCGACGGCGCGGCCGGCACCCAGCTCCCGCAGTCGGTGATCGACGCCATGTCCGACGCCTACCGGGCCGGGATCGGCAACGTGGGCGGCGCCTTTCCCGCCAGCCACCGCTCCGACGCGATCGTCGCCGCCTGCCGCGCCGCCGTGGCCGACCTGGTCGGCGGCCACCCCGACGGGGTGATACTCGGCCCGAACATGACCACCCTGACCTACCGCCTGTCCAGGGCGATCGCCGGCCCCGGCGACGAGGTGGTGGTCTCCAGGCTGGACCACGACGCGAACGTCCGCCCCTGGATCCAGACCGGCGCGACCATCCGCTGGGCCGAGGTGGACCCGGTGACCGGGGAACTGCCGGTCGAGCAGTACGCCGGCCTGATCAGCGAGCGCACCAGGGTGGTGGCGGTGACGGCGGCGAGCAACGTGCTCGGCACCCGCCCGGACGTGCCCGCGATCGCCGAGCTGGCGCATCGGGCGGGCGCGCTGATGTACGTGGACGGCGTGCACGCCACCCCGCACGGCCCGGTGGACATGCGCGCACTGGGCGCCGACTTCTACGCCACCAGCGCCTACAAGTGGTCGGGCCCGCACATCGGCGCGGTGGTGGCCGACCCGGCGCTGCTGGAGACGATCAGGCCGGACAAACTGGCCTCGTCGCCGGACACGGTGCCGCAGCGGTTCGAGACGGGCACGGCGGCGTTCGCCGACCTGGAAGGGGTGACGGCGGCCGTCGACCACCTGGCCGCCATGGTCCCCGGCACGGGCTCGCGCCGCGAACGCCTGCTGGCCTCGATGGCGGCGGTGGAGGAGCACGAGCTGGAGCTGTTCGGGGTGCTGATCGAGGGGCTGGAGCAGCTGGCGAACGTCACGCTGTACGGCAAGCCGGCCCGGCGCACCGCCACCGCGTACTTCAACGTGGCCGGGCACGCCCCGCGCCAGGTGGCCGAGCACCTGGCCAGGCTCGGCGTGAACGTGTGGAACGGCCACAACTACGCCTGGGAGCTGACCGGCGTGCTGGGCATCCGCGACTCGGGCGGCGCGGTGCGCGCGGGCCTGGTCCACTACAACGACCGCTCCGACGTGGATCGGCTCCTCGAAGGCGTGGCCCGTCTGGGCTGAGCCGCCGTTCCGCCTTAAGATCGTCCAGGTGAGCGTGCCTGCCGTACCTGAAGTGGCGGCGCCGGCGGTCGAGCCGGCCCGCGACCCGTACCACGTCTATCTCGACTCGCTCACCAGCCCGGAGTCGCGCCGCAGCATGCGCGGCTGCCTCGATCGGCTGGCCCGGCTGCTCACCGGCGAGGAGAGCGCGACGGGCGCGGGACAGCCGTGGCATTTGCTGCGGTACGAGCACACGGTGCGCATCCGTACGCTGCTCACCGATCAGGGCTGGTCGGCGGCGTACGTCAACAAGCACCTGGTGGCGCTGCGCCGGGTGCTGAAGGAGGCCTGGCGGCTGGGCCAGACCAGCGCGGAGGACTTCGCCCGCGCCTCCGACCTGGCCCCGGTACGGCAGAGCCGGCTGCCGACCGGGCACCACGTGCCGCCCGAGGTGGTCGGCGCGGCCCTGTCCGCCTGCGACGACTCGCCGGCCGGGGTGCGCGACGCGGCGCTGATCGCGGTGCTCTATTCCACCGGGTGCCGCCGGGCCGAGCTCGGCGGGCTTTCGCTGACCGACTACGACCCGGGGGCGCGGTCGCTGAGGGTGCGCGGCAAGCGGGACAAGGAGCGCCTGGTCTATCTGACGACGGACGCGATCGGGCTGGTCGAGCGCTGGCTGGCGATCCGCGGCGGCGGCCCCGGCGCGCTGTTCAGCCCGATCAGCAAGGCGGGGCGGGTGCGGCTGCGCGACGGCCGGCCGGTGGGGCTGACGGGGCAGGGCATCGCCGACATCCTGGCGCGGCGGCTGGGGGCGGCGGGCGCTTCGCGGCGTACGGCGCACGACTTCCGGCGCACGTTCATCGGCGAGCTGCTGGACGCGGGGGTGGATTTGGCGACGGCGCAGGCGCTGGTGGGCCACTCGTCGCCGGCCACGACGGCCCGCTACGACCGCCGCCCCGAGCGCACCCGCCGCGAAGCCGTCGACCGCCTCCGTCTCCCCACCGCCCGCCCCCTGTCGTAGCCCGCCCGGCCCGCCGGCCTGGGAGCGACTCAGCTCGCAGGAACCGACAGCAGCGCGAACGCCCGCTCGGCGGCGCGCACCGCCTCCGGCTCGACCTCCCGCAACGGCCGCCCCTCCGCCAGCAGCAGCCAGTTGCGCCGGGCCAGCACCCGCTGCGCGGCCAGCACCTGGGCGGCGACGAGGTCGGCGGTGACATCGTCCATGGTGTCCCGGAGCGCATCGGCGAGGGCGCGCTCGTCGCGCGACATGTACTGGAACACCCGCGCCGCCAGGCTGGGCGTCTCGAACACCATCCGGTGGAAGGCCATCACCGCGGGGTGGTCGTTGAGCCCGGTGACGGGGTCATGGCGGGCGAGGCCGTCGAGGAAGTGGCGGCGCAGCGCCTCCAGTGGCGCCTCCCCCGCGGCCCGCTCCCGCACCACCCGCGCCGCCTCCCCTTGGTGGTCGGCGATCCGGTGCAGGACCAGGTCCTCTTTGGCCGGAAAGTACTTGAACAGCGTCGGTTTCGACACCCCCGCGGCCGCCGCGATCTCGGTCACGGGCACCTCGTCGAAGCCGCGCTCGAGGAAGAGCGCGACGGCCGCCGCCGAGATGGCCTCGCGCACGCGTTCGCGCTGGAGCTGTCGCAGTCCGGTCATGTGCACACACTATCAAAGTGTTAACCTGGTTAATCTCTTAACCGAGTTAACACTTTTGGGGGTGTGATGGGGACGCTCGACGACGAGCGGCAGTACGTCGAACGCTGCCGCGCCGGGCTGCGCAGGATGCTCGAAGGCGCGCGCAACAACGTGATCGTCGGTGAGACCGTGGCCGGCGACCGCTACAGCGCGGAACGGCTGGGACGCCACCTCAAGAGCCTGGCCAAGGAGCTGAGCGAGGAGCCGGAAGGCCCGCCGTTCTTCGGCCGGCTGGACTTCGGCGAGAGCTCGGCCGAGCACCGGGGCCGCTCGTACTACATCGGCAGGCGGCACATCACCGGCGAGCACGGCGGCCCGCCCGTGGTGATCGACTGGCGCGCGCCGGTCTCGCGGGCGTTCTACCGGGCCAGCGCCCGCGACCCCCAAGGCGTCACGGTACGCCGCCGCTTCGGCTGGTCCGGCACCACCTTGACGTCGTTCGAGGACGAGCGGCTCGAACAGGGCCAGGAGGGCGAGAGCAAGATCCTGGCCGCCGAGATCGAACGCCCCCGCGTCGGCCCCATGCGCGACATCGTCGCCACCATCCAGCCCGAGCAGGACGACCTCGTGCGGGCCGACCTGGACTCCTCGATCTGCGTGCAGGGCGCGCCGGGCACCGGCAAGACCGCGGTGGGCCTGCACCGGGCCGCCTACCTGCTGTACGCGCACCGCCGGCGGCTCGAACGCACCGGCGTGCTGGTGCTCGGCCCGAACCGGGCCTTTCTCGGCTACATCTCCGCCGTGCTGCCGGCGCTCGGCGAGGTGGACGTCGAGCAGACCACGCTGGACCGGCTGCTGGCCACCGTCCCCGTCACGGCGGCCGACAGCGAGGCGGCCGCGATCGTCAAGCACGACGCCCGGATGGCCGAGGTCCTGCGCAGAGCGCTGTACGGGCGGATCAGGAAGCCGGTCGAGCCCGTCGTGGCGCCAGACGGCTCCTACCGCTGGCGCGTGCGCGTGGACGAGCTGCGCCGCATCGTCGACGACACCCGGCGCGCGTCGCTCCCGTACGGCGTGGGCCGCGAACGCGTGCGGGCCCAGGTGGTGGCCGCGATCCGGCGTCAGGCCGAGGCCCGCGGGCAGACCGCGACCCCGGCCTGGACCCGCAAGATGGCCCGCGCCGTCACCCCGCCGCTCGACGCCCTCTGGCCGCCGGCCAAGCCGGTGGAGATCCTGCATGAGCTCCTCCGCGGCCCGGCCGACGCCGGCGACCCGGCGCGGGGCGTGCTCACCGAGGCCGAGCGCGCGGCCATCACCTGGGCCAAGCCGCCGCGCAGCGTCAAGAGCGCCAAGTGGACGGCGGCCGACCTGGTGCTGCTCGACGAGCTCGCGGCACTGATCGAGCGCCCGCGCGGCTACGGCCACGTCATCGTGGACGAGGCCCAGGACCTGTCGCCCATGGAGTGCCGGGCGGTGGCCAGGCGCAGCGAGCACGGCTCGCTCACCGTGCTCGGCGACCTGGCCCAGGGCACCACGCCGTGGGCCGCGACGTCGTGGCCGGAGCGGATGGAGCTGCTCGGCAAGCCCGACGGCGAGGTCATCACGCTGACGACCGGGTTCCGGGTGCCGGGCGCGGTGGTGGAGCTGGCCAACAGGCTGCTGGCGGCCCTGGAGGTGGAGGTGCCGGCGACCCGCTCGTACCGCTCGGACGGCAGGCTGCGGCTGACCAGGGTGACCGGCCTGGAGAAGGGGGTGGTCGCGGCGGCGCGCGAGGCGCTGGCGTACGAGGGGTCGATCGGGGTGATCGCGGCGGACGCCGACGTCGAGGCGCTCACGGCCGCGCTGTGGAACGAAGGGCTCGACCTCGGCGGGCGCCTGAGCGTGCTGCCCGCCTCGCTGGCCAAGGGGCTGGAGTACGACCACGTCGTCGTGGCCGAGCCGGCCGCCATCGCCGAGGCCGAGCGGCGCGGCCTGAACCGGCTCTACATCGCCCTCACGCGGGCCGTCTCCCGGCTCGACGTCGTCCACGCGCGCCCGCTCCCGGCCCCGCTCTCCCGCCCGGAACAGGCCGCCTGAAATGGGGGGATGCCCTGGTTCCGCGGCTCGACACGGCGCCCGGCCGCGGTGTGTGATGTGTTCACCTCCCGAGAGGAGCCCTCCGTGACCTCGTCCCACGACCCGCCGCGAGGCGGCGATCCGCCCGCCGGCGCGGCGCGCATGAGCGACCAGGTCCTGTCGATCATCGGGTTCGTCTGCGCCGTGGTGGCCGTGCTGTTCACCCCGGTCCTGTTCGGCCTGGCCGGCATCGTGCTGGGCATCGCAGGCCACGCGAGGGGCGAGCCGCTGGGCAAGTGGGCCGCCGCGGCCGCCGGTGTGGGCATGGTCATCGGCACGGCCCTCAGCTTCATCCTCGAGAGCGTCATGTCGTGATTTCTCGGAACCACGCGACCAGCGTGCCCGCGCAGGGCGGCGCGCCGCGGCTTGCGGGGGCCACAGTACGGCCGCCGCGCACGGCGCCGTGAGATCCTGGACGCGTGCTGTCGCCCATTGACGTGCTCCGCGAGGAGATCATCGCCCGGCTGGCCGCGTTCGACCGCCGGGAGGTGCCGCCTGCCGGGGGGATCCTCCGGGCCGCCGTCACCGTGTGCGTGCTGGAGGACGCCGCGCGCGTCCCGTACACGATCCTGATCAAGCGGGCCCCCCGCGGCCGCAACCCGGGGCAGTGGGCGCTGCCCGGCGGGCGGCTGGACGACGGGGAGCGGCCCGTCGAGGCGGCGCTGCGGGAGCTGGCCGAGGAGACCGGCGTCACCGGGGTCGAGGTGGCGGGGCTGCTCGACGACTATGTCACCGACTCCGGGTTCGTGATCACGCCGGTGGTGGCGTTCGGCGGCCGGCAGGAGCCCGTGCCCGATCCCCGGGAGGTCGCCTCGGTGCACGAGGTGCCGCTGGAGCGGTTCCTGGCGCCCGGGGTGCCGCGCTGGAAGGGGGAGGTGCTGCAGATGCCGCTGGGACCGTCGATGGTGATCCACGCGCCGACGGGGGCCATTTTGTGGCAGTTCGCCGAGGTGGCGCTGCGGGGCCGTGAGCAGCGGGTCTTCGACGTGCCCCAGCCACACTGGACCAGAACGTGACCGAATCTTGGGGCTGGATGGAATAGCGCTCTCCTGATGTCGGTTAGCATCAAGAGGCCGATGTGGCTGTGTCCCCCGGGCCGCAAAATACCGCCTTCACGGAATACCGTTCGGCTGGAGCCGTGTTGTGCATCTCGCCGAGGAGGCGACCACCACATCGGCCTCAACAGCATTACCCCAGGCGTCCCGCTCACCGGCGGGGCGCCTGCTTTATGGTGGGGTGGCCGACCGCCCGATGATCCAGGAGAGCCCGTTGCTGTACCAAGTGGTCAAGTTCGCCGCAGCGCCGCTGGCCCACGCGATGTGCCGGCCGCACATCACCGGCGGGGCGCACGTCCCGAGAAGCGGGCCGGCGATCCTGGCCGCCAACCACTTGTCGGTGCTCGACTCGTTCCTGCTGCCCGCGCTGCTGCCGAGGCACGTGACCTTCACCGCGAAGAACGAATACTTCTCGGGCAACCCGGTTTCCGGCTTCTTCATGCGGCTGGGCGGGAGCCTGCCGATCGACCGGGAGAGCGCGCACGCCGCGCAGGTGATGCTGGATGAGGCCGCCGCGCTGCTGGAGCGGGGCGAGCTGTTCGGCATCCACCCCGAGGGCACCCGCTCCCCCGACGGCCGCCTCTACCGCGGCAAGATCGGGGTGGCCTGGCTGACGCTCAAGACGGGCGCGCCGGTGCTGCCGGTGGCGCTCAAGGGCACCGAGAAGGTGCTTCCGGTCGGCGCCAAGATGCCCAGGCCGGCGAAGATCGGCATCCACATCGGGGCGCCCATGCGCTTCGAGGGCGACCACACCAGCGCCCGCGACCGGCGCCGTGTCACCGACGAGATCATGGCGGCCGTCCAGAAGCTGTCCGGCCAGGAATACGTGCCCTCCTACGCCGCAAGCGTCAAGGCATCCAACGGTTTGCCCTAGGCTCAGACACCTGTCGTCGAGGTGCAGGGGGCTGATCACCGGTGCGGGGCCGTACGATCGCGATCGTGTCCGGCGCCACCGTGCTCGCGGTGGGGGCCGCGGCCGGAGGCGCCTACTACCTGCTGCACACCAGGGGCACGCCGGCCGAGACGGCGCAGCGCTTCGCCGCCGCCTGGCAGGCCGGCGACCAGGCGGCCATGGCGCGGGAGCTGGCCAAGCCGCAGCAGCTCGGCGCGTACGGCCAGCAGCGCAGCGCGCTCTCGGTGGAGTCCGCCTCGATCCAGCTGGGCAAGGTCACCGAGGGCGACGACCGCGCGCGGGTCCCCTACACCGCGACCTTCGCCTTGAAGAACATCGGGCAGTGGTCCTACCAGGGCGAGATCGACCTCATGGTGGCCGATCGCACCTGGAAGGTGGACTGGACGCCCAAGACGCTGCACCCGTCGATGACGGCGGGGGCGACGTTCGCCATCAAGACGCGCTGGCCGGAGCGCGCCGAGATCACCGACGCCGCGGGCGAGCGGATCGACACCGGCGCGGTCGGCGGCTCCGTGCAGCAGCTCGTCGGCTTCCTGGACAAGGCGACCAAGAAGGACGTGGCCAAGCTCGGCTCCGCCTACAAGGTCGGGCAGGCGGTCGGGCGCGGCGGGCTGCAGGAGACGTTCCAGAAGCGGCTGGCGGGCACCCCGTCCACCGAGATCCAGCTCGGCGGCAAGACGCTGCAGACCATCCAGGGCACCGAGGGCGAGCCCGTGCAGACCACGCTCGACCCGCGTGTGCAGGCGGCGGCGGTGGGCGCGGTCAAGGACCTGAAGAAGCCCACGTCGATGGTGGCGATCAAGCCGTCGACCGGTGAGATCCTGTCCGTGGTCAACAACCAGGGCGGGTTCAACCGGGCGCTGGACGGCCGCTACCCGCCCGGCTCGACCTTCAAGGCCGTCACCGCGATCGGGCTGCTGGCGGCGGGGATGTCGCCGCAGGACAAGGTCACGTGCCCGATGTACGCCACCGTCGGCGGCCTGAAGATCCGCAACTCGGACAAGGAGGCGTTCGGGTCGCTGTCGTTCCTGGACTCCTTCGCCCACTCGTGCAACACCACGTTCGCGCCGCTGGCCGAGTCGAAGCTGGGCGCGGACAAGCTCCTGGAGACGGCCGAGGGCGTGGGCTTCAACCAGCCGCTCAACATCGGCGTGCCGGCGGCCAAGCCCAGCTTCCCCAAGGCGCAGTCGGACGCCGAGCTGGCCGCGGAGGCGTTCGGGCAGGCCAGGATCACCGCCAGCCCGCTGACGATGGCGTCGGTGGCCGCCGCGATCGCCGACGGCACCTGGCGCCCGCCGACGCTGGTGCCGTCGCTGCAGCAGAAGGCCACCGAGCGGCAACTGCAAGACGGGGTGAAGGAGCCGCTGCACGAGATGATGGCGGCCGTGGTGACCAAGGGCACCGCCAAGGCGGCGGGGCTGCCGGCCGGCACGTACGGCAAGACCGGGACCGCCGAATACGGCACCGGCGAGAAGCTCGACACCCACGCCTGGTTCATGGGGTTCAAGGGTGATGTCGCGTTCGCGGTGGTCGTGGAGGGCGGCGGCGGAGGCGGCGCGGTGGCGGCCCCGGTGGCGGCGACGTTCCTGAAGGGGCTGTGACCGGCGAGTCCCGGATTTCAGCTGAGGAAGCGCCGGATCTCGGCCGCGACCCGTTCGGGGCGGCCGCGCATGGCGGCGTTGGAGGTGGCGCTGTGGTCGAGGCCCGCCAGATCAACACGCCGGGCCCGCGGCAGGACCTGCTGTAACGCGGTCAGCGCCGCCTTCAGGTACGCCGGGCTCTTCGTGCCGCCCAGCAGCAGCACCTCGGCCCCCACCGACCGGTAGACGTCCAGGTCGCCGGCCGTCTCCGCGACGAGCTGGGCGTCGTAGTGGAGCGTAGGCGCCAGCTCCCGGAACGTCGGCTCGCCGTCCGCGGCCGCCTTGTCCTGACTTTTCAGCATCATGGCGGTGAGCGCTTCCAGCAGGACGCGTGGCATGGCATTGAAGATCGGCGGCCCCATCCGGGTGGCTCTCATCCCGGTGACCAGCGCCGCCGGGATGCGGCCCGCGGCGATCTCCCGGTCGAAGCGCGGCAGCCAGCCGGTCGGGTTGGAGCCGTCGATGTCCAGCGGCGGCTCGAAGACCACGACCTTGCGCGGGGCGGGCTGGGCGAGTGCGGTGCGCAGGGCGATGATGGCGCCCGAGCTGACCCCGGCGACGTGCTCCGCGCCTGTCGCCGTGAGCAGCGCGCCGAGGTCGTCGATCTCGCGCTGGAGGCCGTAGTCCGGTCCGTACGGGCCGCTGCGGCCTCTGCCCCGTCGGTCCGGCACGTAGCAGATGAAGTCGCCGGCCAGGGCCTGGGCCAGCTCGATGTTGCTGTGGCCGGTCTGCATGGCCCCGTGCAGGAGCACCAGCCCCGGGCCGCGGCCGAGCCGGTGGTAGGTGATCGTGACGCCGTCCTTGGACGTCACGGTGTCGAGCGTGATCATGGTGCTCCCCATGGTTGGTCGTGCGAAGGGAAGCCCGGCTATTGTTGCCAGTGCCATCTCGTGGCCGGGCCCCGCTCCGCGGGTCTGTCGGTACGGGATCACCCGGCGGCCGGTGTTCCAGCACCGCCGCCGGGTCTTTCAATCGGTCGTACGTCCCCTTTCCGCGAGGTCGGCCACGGCGTCCGGCAGCCGGCCCGTCCCGTGATAGGCCCGCCATCCCTCGATGTCCGGGAACGTGCCGTCGATCAGCTCCGCCAGCAGCGAGCGCACCCAGGCCGCCTCGGCCTCCCGCATCGCCAGCGCGTATTCGGACTCGACGCGGAACAGCCTGGGCAGCTCCTCTTGCTCCAGGGCCTGGCGGTCGGCCTCGATCCGCTGCTCCAGCAACTGCAGGCGCTGCCGGAGCAGCGGCGTCACCTCGTCGGGGCCGAGCCCGGCCATCACCGACAGGCCGGCCTCGAACGCCGAGGGCTCGTGCCGCGGGGTGGACAGCAGCTCGCGGGTCCAGTCGTCGGCCTCCGCCCGGCCGGCGTCGGTGATGCGGTAGACGGTCCGCTCGGGGCGGGCGCCCTGCCGGGTGCTCTCCACCGCCTCCAGCAGGCCGTGTTTCTCCAGGTTGCGGACGACGGTGTATAGGGATCCCCATTTGATCCGCATGTCCTGATCCTTGCCGCGTGCCCGCAGGACCGAGGCCATCTCGTACGGATGCATCGGGCGCTGCACGACCACGGTGAGCACGGCCAGCGCCAGCAGATTGCCGACCGGTCGCCGCTTTCCCATCCCTCACTTCCTCGTCTACGTATATTCGTCTGCGAGTATACGTAGACGAGTATCTGAGCACAATGCTCTACACGTTCGGCGGGGCGCGGCGGCTGCCGGTGCAGACGATCAGCGCCCTCACGACTGCGGCGTCCGGCCCAGGGCGCGGAACATGACGGCGGCCAGGGCGGCCGTGAAGGCCACGACCACCGCCCCCACGACCGCCGCGACCTGCAGCGAGCCGGTGAACGCGTCCCGCGCCGCGGTGAGGAGCGCAGTGGCGGCGGGATCGGGCAGCCGCATGGCCACCTCCGCCGCGCCGCCGAGCGTGTCGCGGGCCTGCTCCCCCATCCCGGCGGGCACTCCCTCGGGTACGACCACCCGCGCCCGGTAGACGGCGGCCGCGATCGTGCCGAACACCGCCAGCCCGAGCGCTCCGCCGAACTCCTGCACCGTCTCCGACAGGGCGGACGCGGCTCCGGCGCGCTCAGGCGGCGCGGACCCGACGACCAGGTCGGTACCCAGGACCAGGAGCGGCGACGAGCCGAAGAAGAACAGCACCTGCCCGGCCACGACGAACGCCATCCCGGACGCGCCCCCCGCTCCCATGAGCAGGCCGACCCCGGCGGCGGCGACCGCCAGACCCCCGGCCATGACCGACCCAGGCCTGATCCGCTTGGCGAGCGCCGGCGACACCATGAAACCCAGCACGACGGCGGCGGTCTGCGGCAGCGTCCACAGTCCCGCCTCCAGCGGTGTCAGACCGGCCACGAGCTGCATGTACTGCGCGGTCAGCAGCATGACCCCGGGCCCGACGAGGATGACGAGCATCAGGGTGCCCAGCGAGGCGCTGAACCTGCGCTCGGCGAACAGCTCGAGGTCGAGCAGCGGGTCGGCCAGCCGGCGCTGCCGCCGTATGAACGCCGTGCCCAGGGCCAGGCCCGTCAGCATGGCCAGCACGGGCACCACGGCCGGCCCGTACGCGGCGACCTCCTTGATGCCGTAGACGGCGGAGATGACGGCGGCCAGCGACAGCGCCACGCTGATCAGGTCGAGCCGTCCCGGCGCCGGGTCCCGGTACTCCGGGAGCAGCACCGGCCCCGCCACCAGCAGCACCGCCATCACCGGCACGCCCAGCAGAAAGACCGACCCCCACCAGAAGTTCTCCAGCAGCACCCCGCCCACCAGCGGGCCGATCACCATGCCGCCGGTGAACCCGGTCATCCAGAGGCTGATCGCCACGGTCCGCTGGGCCGGGTCGTGGAACATGGTGCGGATCAGCGACAGCGTGGAGGGCATCAGCGTCGCGCCGGCGATCCCGAGCAGCCCGCGCGCGGCGATGAGCATTCCGGCGCTAGGCGCGTACGCGGCCAGCGCCGAGGCCAGGGCGAAGGCGGCCGCGCCGATCAGGAGCAGGCGCTTGCGGCCGATCCTGTCCCCGATCGCGCCCATGGTGATCAGGAATCCCGCGATGAGGAACCCGTACACGTCGTTGATCCACAACAGCTGGGAAGCGCTCGGTCTCAGGTCCGCGCTGAGCATGGGCACGGCCAGGTGCAACACGGTCACGTCTATGGACAGCAGGAGCGTCGGCAGGATGAGCACGGCGAGGCCGGTCCACTCTCGGCGTCCTGCCCGCATTCGCAGGTTTTCCGTCATGAGCCCGACCGTAGAAGCTCAAGTGAAGTTGAGGTCAAGTTTGCATGCAATGTATGCAATGTATGCGATAGAGTGGTGGTATGCAGACCAAGACGGCGTGCGCCCGCCTCCGGGAGCTGATCCTCGACGGCACCTACCCGCCTGGGGCGCGGCTCACCGAGATGGAGGCCGCGGCGACCCTGGAGATGAGCCGCACCCCCGTGCGGGAGGCGCTGCGGGAGCTGGCCGCCGACGGGCTCGTCCGCCCCTCGGGGCGCGGCGTGGTCGTGGTGGCGCTGGAGGAGGGCGACCTGGACGAGGCTTATCAGGTACGGGCGGCGCTGGAGGCGCTCACCGCCGAACTGGCCGCCACCCGCCAGCGCGAGGGCCGCATCGCCCCCGCCGACCTGCGTGCACTCGACGACGTCGCCGCGGAGACCGCGACCGCCACGGCCGAAGGGCGCTTCGCCGACGCGGTCAAACTCAACCGGCGCTTCCACCGGACGATCGCCGTGCTGGCGGCCAACTCGATGGCGCTGCACGCGCTGGAGCGGATCTGGGACCAGATCCAGGTGTCCACGCTGCGCTCACTCGCGCCACCCGCCCGGCCGGCGCACGTCTCCGACCAGCACGAAGAGCTGCTCGCCGCGATCACCGAGGGCCGCTCCGAGGAGGCCGCGAGGATCGCGCGCACGCACGTCCTCGACACCCGCGCCACCACCCGCGGCACGCAGGACCGCCCATGACGCACCCGCACGCCCGCACGCGGCGCGCACGTGGACCACCCATGACCCACCCGCACGCCCGCACGCGGCGCGCACGACCACCCATGACCCACCCGCACGCCCGCACGCGGCGCGCACGACCACCCATGACCCACCCGCACACCGGCACGAGCAAGGAAGACCTGCGCATGACCCGCCTGCACACCTATCCCACCGTCGTGACCTGGACCGGCAACAAGGGCACCGGCACCAGCGGATACCGCGACTACAGCCGCGACCACGAGCTGTCCGCCGACGGCCCGCCGGCCATCCTGTCCAGCTCCGACCCCGCCTTCCGCGGCGACCCGTCGCGCTGGAACCCGGAGCAGCTCCTGGTCGGCTCGCTGTCGCAGTGCCACATGCTGTCGTATCTGCACCTGTGCGCGGTCGCGGGCGTCGTGGTCACCGAGTACGTCGACCGCGCCGTCGGGACCATGGCCGAGACCGCCGACGGCGGCCACTTCACCGAGGTCGTCCTGCGCCCGGAGGTCACCGTGGCCGCCCCCGAGATGACCGAGACCGCGATCAGGCTGCACGCCGACGCCCACAAGGCGTGCTTCATCGCCTCTTCGGTCAATTTCCCGGTACGCCACGAGCCGGCCGTGCGCACGGCGTGACGACTCAAGGATTCGCGTGGTCCAGCCCGCGCCGCGTCGCCGGGCAGCACCAGGTGGACAGGCTGTCGTGATGCGCCAACGGCCAGATCTGCTGCGCGGGCACGGGGCCGGCGAAGTGCCTGGAGCAGTAGGCGAACCCCGGCCCGGCGCGTTCTCCGACGGCGCCTGGCCCGCCGAGCATCCCGGCGAGTTCCCTCCCCCGCCCGGTCGCGTCCAGCACCCGCCCGGCGGCATCGGCCCCGACACAGCCCCCGGCGCCCGCTGGATCACCTGGAGCGCCACGTGAGAGCGCCCCCGGGGCCCGGAACCCTGGCCCCCAGCCGGGGTCCGGGCGCCGGAAATGAGGCTCGATGCACCGGGCCCGTGGGTCCTGTCGGTGCTGTGACGTACAACCGCGTCGTGGAGGCCTTCAACGTGGTCTTGGCGGCCCGCTCCGACGTGGAGCTGACATCGGCGCAATTTCGATCGCACGCTTGCCCGGAGAGGCGGCGGGCGACACAGCTCTCCTGGCAGGGGCGCGCGAACGGCACCACCTGCGCGTGCACCCGAGACCGACCTGTTCGAGCGGAACGGCGCGGCTGGGAGAGGGTGTCGATGCGGCACGTGCGACGGCACCACTCCGACCGGACGGTGCGCCGGATGGCAGAGCAGGCCGGACTGCGCGTCGTGGCCGCCCGAGGGCTGGTGGGGACGTCGGCACGGGAGCCGGCCAACGAGGACGGCCACGATCGGATCCTGTACGTCGCCCGCCGGGCCGGCTGAGCACGCCCAGGACACCCGTTCCCGCAACCGACCCGGGCGTATACGAGGCCGCTCAGGAGGCTTGCGCTCGGAAGGGCGATGACTCCCATGACGACCGCGAGGTGCGTGGTCCCGCCCCTGCGACGGCTCGATCCTGCGCTTGCGCCATTGCCGGTCGCCTGGGGGACGTCCACCGTTTCGGCGTCTTGCCGAACCCTTCCTCTGCAAGGTGTCTGGGAGTATGAACGAATCATCAGCCGCCTGAGCAAGCGCCTCGGAGGTGACGGCAGATGCGCCGTCGGAGCCTGTCCCTGTCCGCCATGGCGTTATCCGCACTGCTGCTCACCTCCACCGCCGCGGACGCGGCGCCCGGTGACCACGTGCGGGATGACCAGCCGTTGCCCGGCTACACGATCGACAACCCGCCGCTGGAGCCCCTGATCGTGGCCGGGCGGCCGAGCCGGGTCCTGCAGGGAGTGCACGGGCACGCGGCGTTCGACATCGAGGTACCGCCACGGTGGAATGGTGGTCTGCTGATGTGGGCCCACGGGTTCCGCGGCGACACCCGGGTGCTCACCGTGGATCCGCCCGGGTACGGGTTGCGGCGACGGCTGCTGGATCAGGGCTATGCGTGGGCCGCATCCTCCTACTACGCCAATGACTATGACGTGCGGGCCGGCGTGCTGAGCACCCGCGGCCTTGCCGATCACTTCAGGCGCGTGGTCGGCAAGCCACGGCGGACGTTCCTGGCCGGGGTGTCCATGGGCGGACACGTCACGGTCCGTTCACTCGAGCAGTACCCGGGCTACTACGACGCGGCCCTGCCGATGTGCGGGGTGCTCGGCGACCACGAGCTGTTCGACTTCTTCCTCGACTACCACCTCGTCGCGCAGGATCTGGCGGACGTGCCCTCCTACCCGTTCCCGGCCGACTACGCGACCTCCGCCGTACCGAGGATCAAGGAACGGCTCGGGCTGGCCGGCTCGGGTCCGGTGAATGAGCTCGGCGAGCAGTTCCGCGCCATCGTCGTCAACCTCGGTGGCGGCGAGCGGCCCGGGGCGTATGCCGCCTTCGCCTATTGGAAGGACTTCCTGTTCGGGCTCGCGGGGCCTGTCGGGGAAGGCACGCTGGCGCAGGAGCCGGGCAGGGTAGCGACGAACCTCGACACCGGCTACCGCCCGGACTCGCCGGTGAACGTCGACGCGAGCGTGCAGCGGGTGCCTCCCGAAGATCCGGTGGCGCGCAGAACGCACCGCCTGACCGCCGTCCCCGCTGTCTCCGGCAGGATCGACGTGCCCGTGCTCTCGTTGCACAACCTGGGCGACAACTTCGTGCCGTTCTCCATGGAGCAGTACTACCGAGCCGACGTGTCCCGTCACGGGCGCGGCGGGTTGCTGGTGCAGCGGGCGATCCGGGCGGTGGGGCACTGCGAGTTCAGCGACGCCGAGGTCGGGGCCGCCTGGGACGACCTGGTCCGATGGGAACGCGGCGGTCCGCGCCCTGCCGGGGACGACGTGATAGATGCGGCCACCGTGTCGAACCCGGACTACGGGTGCCGATTCACCGACCCGGACGCCTGGTCCACCGGCACCCGCCGGCTGTTCGCCGCCTGCCCGGCGCAGAGGTAACAGGAGCATCCATCCGTCATGGGCAACCGTCGGCCGCGCGCTCCGTCCGTGCTCGTACGCCCCTACGGCATGGCGCCGCACAGCCGGCCGAAGGACATACGAGCCGCATAATGACCAGGCGTACACTTGCGTCATGGATCAGTCATCGGCCAGGAAGCGCGTCCGCGACCCCGAGGCACACCGCGCGGCCATCCTCGGCGCCGCCCGCGCCGCATTCGCCGAACGCGGCTACGCTCGCGCCACCATCCGCGACATCGCCACCCGGGCCGGAGTCACCCACGGGCTGGTCATGCGGCACTTCAAGTCGAAGGAAAGGCTGTTTCTGGCGGCCGTCCCCGGCACGCGCGATCTCGACGACGTAGTGGAGGGCGACCGCGCCGAGCTTCCCGATCGGGTCGCCCACGCGTTCGTCGAACGCATGGAGAAGGCGGCCACAGAAGACCCGTTCGTCGCCCTCATCCGCAGCGCCGCTTCCAGCGAGGATGCCGCCACCACGCTGTATCACGCCATGCAGGAGCGCAGCGTCACCGCTTATCGCGCCGTGCTCACCGGTGATGACGTCGAAGAGCGCGTCGACCTGCTGGCCGCGCAGCTCATCGGGATCACCTTTGCCCGATATGTGATCAAGGACGGGGCGCTGGCGAGAATGTCCCCCGATCGGCTCAAGGCCTATCTGGCCCACAGCCTGCGCGACATCCTCCTCGCGCCGCCACACTGAGGAGCGTCGGTCACGCCCGGCCGGATCTCCGGTCACGGCGAAGGCCCTGGTGAGGGCCGGGCCGCTGAAGACACTATGACGCCGGGGACGGCGGGGACCTCCAGGCGATCGAGCGGGTCCAGCGCGACGTCTGCTGCGGGATGGTCATCGTGCGCACTCCAGTTGCCGGTCAGGGTTGACGATGGGGGTGCGCAGGACGCCGAGCCGGTCGATCTCTACCTCGACGACGTCCCCGGGCTGGAGCAGCCACGGCGGCGTGCGGACGTAGCCGACGCCGTCGGGGGTACCGGTCGCGATGACGTCGCCGGGGTTCAGAGTGAACGTGCGGCTGATCAGAGACAGCACGTCGCCGACGTCGAAGAGCATGTCGCGGGTGTTGCCGTCCTGGACGACGGTGCCGTTGACGCGGGTCTGGACGCGCAGGCCGTCGCGCGGATCGCCGACCTCGTCGGCGGTGACGATCGGGCCCATGGGGCCGCTGCGGTCGCCGTTCTTACCGAGCGTCCACTGGGTGGTGAGCTTCTGGGCACGGCGGGCGGTCAGGTCGTTGAAGGTGGAGTAGCCGAGCACGGCGGCCCGGGCGGTCTCGGGGTCGGCGTCGGCCAGCGGCTCGGCGACGTACGCGGCCACCTCGCCCTCCCAGTCCAGGCCCGCCTCTCCAGTGGGGACGGGGGCGGGGACGTCGCCGACGCTGAGCGAGGCCGTCCATCGGCCGAACAGCGTCGGGTACTCCGGCACCTCGAACGAGCCCTCGGCGGCGTGGGCACGGTAGTTGAGCCCGACGCAGATCACCCGCGCGGACGGCGGCACCGGCGGCGCGAACCGCACCGACTCGGCGGGCACGCCGGCACCGGTGAGGCCGGCGGCCTCGGCCGTCCAGCCGCGGGGGTCGGCCCAGAAGCGGGCGAGGCCGGTCACGACCTGGACGGTGTCGCCGTCCAGTCGCGCGATGTGGATGGTGTCGTCTCCGGCGAGCCGCACTCCGGCGAGCTTCACTTGCCGTCCTCCGTCCAATCGTCGGGAACCAGCTTCAGATCGAACTCGATCTCCTCGCGGGCGCCGTCCATCCCCCACCCCTCGGTACGCGGCCGCGGATGGCAGATCAGCTCCTCTTTGACCGCGAAGGCGGCGTCGGAGTCGAGGTAGGGGTCGCCGGCCAGGAACACATGGGTGGTCAGCGTCCGGTACCCCGGTGCGGTGACGCGGTAGTGCAGGTGGGCCGGGCGCATGGGATGGCGGCCGATCGCGTGCAGCAGCTTGCCGCCGGTGCCGTCGGTGGGCACCGGGTAGCTGCTGGGCCGGATGGTGCGGAACCAGTAGCGGCCGTCGGCGTCGGTGGTGAACAGGCCGCGCAGGTTGCCGCGGTCCTGCGTATCGTCCTGGGTGTCGTACAGGCCGGTGTCGTTGGCCTGCCACAGGTCCACGACCGCGCCGGGCAGCGGGGTGCCGTCGCAGTCCAGCACCCGGCCGTGCACGACCGTGGGGACCGCCCGCTCCCGCTCGGGGCCGGAGCTGATCCAGGCGCCGAGCTCACGCGCCGGCGCCGGGGAGTGGAAGGGGCCCTCGACCGAGGACGGGGTCATGCCCTCGGGTCCGGCGTGGTTGACGTCGTCGACGGCGCTGGTCGCGCCGAGCATGTCGGACAGCAGGATGAACTCGTTGCGGTCCGGCGTGCACATCTTGCCGGTCTCGATGAGGAAGTCGAGCCCGGCCAGCCACTCGCGCTCGGTCGGACGCACCTCTTCCACGAAGGCGTGCAGGTGCGTGACCAGGGCGGAGACGATCTCGTTCAGGCGCGGGTCCGATCCGTTGATCTGGCCGAGCACCTGACGCAGCAGCGGGGTGGTCATGCGGTGCCCCTGACATCGATCGCCTTGGCGCCGACCTCGATGCCGGGCTCGACCGCGACGATCGCATCGTCCTCGACGAGCACATCGTCCCGACATAGCCGTTCGCCCGGGTCCATGGTGAATACGGCGCCGCCCTTGACGAGCAGACGGGTCATGGCGACTCTCCTTGGCGCGGAAGAAATAACCGCTGGTCAGCAGGCTGGTGGATGAACATAACCACCCGGATGTTTAGGGTGTTATGTTCTCGCCGGAGCGTACCGCCGGACCGGGGGGAATGGCCAGGAATCCAGTAGAATCATTCGGGTGGTTAACGCTGAACCCCTGACGCGCGCCGAGGCGCTGGCCGCCGACATCGAGTCGATGATCGTCGACCGCGGGCTCGGCCCCGGTGACCTGATCGGCACGATGGACGAGTTCCGCGACCGCTCGGGCTACGGGCGCGCGACGATCAGCGAAGCCGCGCGCCTGCTCAACGACCGCGGCACCGTCGAGATCCGGCCGGGCCGCGGCGGCGGCCTGTTCGTGGCCCGGCCCAACCCGATCGTGCGTCTGCGGAACACCCTGCTGACCGTGCGGAGGATGCCCACCACGGTGGCGGACGCGATCGCCGTACGCGAGTCACTCGAGCCGCTGATCTGCACCGACGCCGCCCAGCATCGCACCAAGCAGGACATCTCCGACCTACGCCGGCTCATGGCCGCCCTCAAACGCGCCACGACCAGCACGGACCGGTTCATGCGCGCCAACTGGGCCCTGCACGAGCGCATCGCGGAGATCACGCCCAACCATGTGGCCAAGGCCGTCTACCTCAGCATGACCCGGTGCATCAGCGACCTGTCCGAACACGCCGACCCCGACGACGCCAGCCGCACCGAGGACTATCTTCGCCTGCGGTTGGAGGTGCACGCCGAACTGGTGGAGGCCATCATCGCGGGCGACGTGGCGAGGACTGTCGCGGCTGTCGAGCGCCATCACGCCCCCTCGCCAAGTTGACGAGGTGCGGCGGGACTCGCTGTTGCCGCGCAGGACAGCGCCCTGCGTGCGCGACTGGTTCTCCGGGCCAAGCGTCAGATCGAACGCCATCCTCAACCAGACCCAGACGGACCCGACACCTCACGCCGCCGACAGCCCGGAATCCCTGACCGGGGCGTTGGGCAGGTGTTGCCACCCACGTGGTGCAGAGGGGAATGGGATCAGGATTCGGTGACGGTGGCACCGTCGACGCTCGGTTTCCTCGACGCGAACGGGCCCCGGTATGGGAGGTCGGCGATGTAGGTCATGGTGGCCCACGGCCACTGGAACAGGTAGCCAGAGTTCAGGCTCTGCTCGCCAGCCTGATCCGGATGGCGGCGGCCGGGCGATCCAGATGGGCCCCGCGTGAAGCCGGAGGCAACGTAAAGATCTTGAACAGATCACCCTCAGTGCAGAAGACGTCCTTCTGGGCCGGCCTGCCGCGCGGCAGGCCGGCTCAGCTCAGTCGCATGGGCAACATTCAGCGGACGCCGGTCTCGCCCACCATCCAGGTGCCGGGCTGGCTCAGGTCCGCACTGGTCAGCAGGGCACGTACGCCCGCCACGAACTCCTCACGGGAAATCACGCCATCCCCGTCGGTGTCCAGATGGTCGAAGGCTACTCGCGTGACGTCGGCCTGCATGTCCACCGCCCCGTAGATACGCTCGAACTCCTCCCGCGAGATACGGCCGTCGCCGTCGCCGTCGGAGCTGTCGAAGACGGCGTGGCACACCCCGTCGACGGTCTGGAGATAACCCGGGTCGGCAGCAGTGCCCGAACGGATCGCCGCGACGAACTCCGCTTGGCTCACCCTTCCGTCGCCGTCGCTGTCGGCGCCCCGGCGGATCTGCTCCCACCAGGCGGCGTAGGCCCGCTGCATCGCGGTGTGGTGTGGGGACTGCGCTTCGAGCGAGTAGGCGGCGCACAGTTGATCGGCTTTCTCGGTGAAGTCGGCGACGGTGATGTGGCCATCGCCGTCGGTGTCGAGCACGGTGAACACGCCGATGAGGTTCGCCTCGAGCAATTCCTGGGACATGTGTACGCCTCCGCGAGCTACGGTCAGGGGGATCCGTGCATTGGCGTGTCCACGCCCAGGAGGAGCGGGCCAGCTGTCCCACGTCGATCGCTACCCCAACCCTTTACGGTGATTGACTAACTGCAGAGCGTAGTATTACCAGGTCAATGCAGCACTAGCCGCAGCGACACAGCCGTATGACCCTGAGGTGCCGCGCAGGCGACCGCTGTTGTCCAGCTTCACGAACGGGGCGGATCGCCGAGCGGCACCGCTCCCGGATCCCGCTCGTCGCCATGGTCACCGCCCGCTCGCACCCGCTGCGGGAGACCAGGGCCTGTCCAGTGATCGGCCCTGTGGCAGAAGACCGTACAGTCCCCGGTGACGCCAGCGAGCCGCGCTGTGACCCGACGGGTTGAAGCGCGCTCGCGACATCCCCATGGCGGTGGCGGCTTCCGGGCCATGGCCGGATTGCTGGGGCTCTGGATCATCTCAGTGAGTGGCGATGAGTTTCTGTAGCTGCGGGCCGCTCTGTGAAATAAGGTGAGGATAATATCGAATGAGCATCTTTGCCACGAGATCGTCGACCTTTTCCCTGAGGAGGCTGCTGTTCATGCCGAGAAGCTCTTCGCAGATGACGAAGAAGGACTTGATAAGGTCCTTGTCGTCCTCCTCTACTGCTGGCCCAAACACCTCGGTAACGACCTCGAGCAGATAGTCGAACATGTGGACGTCCGATCCGTCTTCCTCGGCCTCCGCGTCGAGCGCCTGAATGAATCGCCGCGCAGAGGGCATCTTCCAGAGGATCTCCCGAGTCCGCTCGATAAGTTCTTCCAGGGTTACAAACCGGTCGAGATCAAATTCATTCATGGCCATCCCTGAGGGAATATTCGGCGAGCACTGAAGTGATAGGTCAAGGAGGCCTCATTCCGATGCGCAAGCCCATTCCGAGTGCAGAGCCATCATGCAACCACTTCCGACGGATGGTGTAGCCCATACTCTTCGCGGAGGCAGTCATCCGTACATTGAGGATCGGCGGCGCAGGCCGCACCGGTGAGCACGAAGGGCAGACCGCCCAGGACGCCTATCTTATTGCTTGGCCCCGATCATGCCGCGAAGGAAGCCCGGCGGCTTCCGGTCTGCCCCGGAACATGATAATGCTTCGCGTTCGGGTTGCGGTCCTGCCCCGGGTCGTTCACGGAATTCTTGACCCGTTATGCCCTTTGACCGCCTCGGTCTGCATCGTTTTAGCGATGGCATTATTGAACTCCTTCAGTCGCGTCGGGTCGGTCTGAAAAAATTTACGACCTTGGGGGAACTCAGAACCGGCCTGCCCATTGGTGACTTTGGACGGCTTGTTGGCAACCCACTTATTTCCCCTGACGTGATCTCCTGCAGCCTGATGGCGCCGTGCCCGGCCGCCGGCCACGCCATGGACCTGGTGCGCGAACGGCCGGAGATTCGGCATTCACCTGACGCTGGTCTGCGAGCTGCCGGGACGGCCGTGGGGGCCGCCGGCGGACAAGGCGCGGGTGCCCTCGCTGCTTGACGAGACGGGCGGACTCTACCCTCGCGACCGCATTCCCGAACTGCTGGCGCACGCCCGGCTGGACGAGATCGAGATCGAGTTCCGCGCACAGACCCGCGCCGTGCTCGACGCCGGGCCGGCCCCGGCCCCGGCCCACCTGGACTGGCACTGCCTGGCCGACGGCGGGCGCGAGGACGTCTTCGAGCTGACCGTGGCCCCTGGCCGACGAGCACGGCCGTGGCGGTGCGAGCCTGGCTCGATCCGGCTCAGGAGGTGCTGCAGGGATCACCGCGATCGGCCACGAGACGGTCCGTCGAGCCTGGACCGCGCGGTGAGACTCAGAACGCCAGGGCAGCGGCGTCGTGACGGAGAACCATGATCAGGAGTGTGGCGACCAGCGTGGCGATGAGCAGCCAGCTGATCAGGATGATGACCGTCGAGCGGCGCGGCCGGCGCCTGCCGCCGAGCTGCCCCTTGGACCTCTCCTCGCTGCGACGGACCCGCGCGTTGAACGACTCGAGCCGGGCGACGAGTCGCGGATCGTCGTCGACGAGGTGCTGCTCAATCTGAGCAAGCATCCGCTCCTCGTCCTGCGACCAGGCCATGGGTGCACCTCCGGAACGCAAGCTCTGTGGCCTCTTTCTGCCCAACCCTGAAGATCATTAGCCGCGGGCTGACCAGGTAATTGCACCCTCTTTTGAGGTTGCGATCAAGATCGAACTTTTGTTCTAATCATGGGATGCGCTGGGACAACCTGCGGCTGACCGGCCCAGGTCAGGACGATCCCGCCGTGCCGCTGTTCGCCCGCGGCGCGGTGACCCGTACGTTCGACACGCCCGAATTCAAGGGCATGACGTTCTACGAGATCAGGGCCCGGTCCATCATCAACCGCGTGCCGGCCGCGAGCCGGGTGCCGTTCGAGTACACGATCAACCCCTACCGCGGCTGCAGTCATCGCTGTATCTACTGTTTTGCCCGTAAAACTCACGAATATCTTGATTTGGATGCCGGAGCGGACTTCGACTCCAAGATCGTCGTCAAGGTCAACGCCGCCGAGCTGGCCCGCAAGGAGCTGGCCTCGCCCCGCTGGGGCGGTCACCACGTGGCCATGGGTACGAACGTCGACTGCTATCAGCGCGCCGAAGGCCGTTATCGGCTGATGCGCGGCATCCTGGCGGCCCTGCGCGACGCGGCCAACCCGTTCTCGATCCTCACCAAAGGCACGCTGATCCTGCGCGACCTCGACCTGCTGACCGAGGCGGCAGGCGTGACCGAAGTGAGCGCCAGCGTGTCGGTCGGGTTCGTGGACCCGGGGATGTGGCGGGCGGTCGAGGCGGGCACGCCCAATCCGCGCAGGCGGCTGGAGGTGTGCGCGACGCTCAACGACAACGGGATCGCGTGCGGCGTGCTGATGGCGCCGATCCTGCCGTACCTCACCGACTCCCCCGCCCAGCTCGAGCGCACCGTCAAGGAGATCGCCGAGTCGGGCGCCACCCATCTGTCCCCCATCGTGCTGCACCTGCGGCCGGGGGCGCGGGAGTGGTGGCTGGAGTGGCTGTCGCGCGAGCATCCGCGGCTGGTGCCGCGCTACCTGGAGCTGTACGGCCGGGGCGCCTATGCGCCGAAGGCCTACCAGCAGCGGATCACGGCCCAGGTCAAGGAGCTGGCCGAGCGCCACGGCGTGGGCCGCGCCACCCCTGCCATGGCCCGCCGCCTCCCACCCCGCCGCGCTCCAGGCCCGGCCGCCCCGGAGCAGCTCCGGCTGCTGTGACCCGTGACAGCCCGCCCGCGTCGAGTGCGGCGGGTGCAGGCGCGCGACGCGCCGGTGGATAAATCGCTGGCCCGGGCCCGTACGCCGGTGGCAGGATGACCGGGACCTGCCGGCCGACCAACCAGGAGCATGTGATGCGGCGCCGCCTCGGAATCTCCCAGCGCCCCATTGGCACGAGAGTTCTCGAGGGCTCGACCACGCATGCACATCCTGAACATCGGCATCCTCGCGCACGTAGACGCGGGCAAGACCAGCCTCACTGAGCGGCTGCTGTACGAGACCGGCGTCATCGACCGGCTCGGCAGCGTCGACGAGGGCAGCACGCAAACCGACCGCGGCGAGATCGAACGCCGCCGCGGCATCACCATCCGCGCCGCCGTCGCCTCCTTCACGCTGGGTGACCTGCGGGTCAACCTGGTGGACACGCCCGGCCACGCCGACTTCGTGGCCGAGGTGGAGCGGGCGCTCGGGGTGCTCGACGGCGCCGTGCTGGTGCTGTCGGCCGTCGAGGGCGTACAGCCGCACACGCGGGTCCTGATGAAGACCCTGCGCAGGTTGCGCCTGCCCACGTTGATCTTCGTGAACAAGATCGACAGGGCCGGGGCCGGAGAGCGGGAGGTGCTGGCCGACATCCGGCGGCGGCTTTCGCCGTACAGCGTCGCGCTCAACACCGTGCGCGACATCGGCTGCGCGGCCGCCACCACCCAGGGCCTCCCGTCGCCGGGGGTGGAGGAGGCCGCCGAGGTGCTGGCCGAGCGCGACGACGGGCTGCTGGAGCTGCTCGTCGACGGGAAGACGCCCGACCTGGAGCAGGTACGCACGGCGCTGGCCCGGCAGTGCGCCGACGGGGTGGCGCATCCGGTGCTGTACGGCTCGGCGATCACCGGGCAGGGGGTGGCGGACCTCCTCGACGGCATCGCGCTGCTCCCCGCCGTCCGCAGGTCCGCGGACCGCGAGAGCGGGGAGGCGGTGCGGGCGAGCGTGTTCGCGATCGAGCGGGCGCCCTCCGGCGAGAAGGTCGCCTACCTGCGGGTACGCGCGGGCGTGCTGCGAGCCCGCGAGCACCTCCCCTTCTACCGCAGGCAGCATGCCTACGACGGGCGGCTGACGGCGCTGGCCGTCGCCGGCTCGCCGGAGCAGCGAGAGGCGGTGGCGGGCGACATCGTGAAGGTGTGGGGCGTGCCGGAGATCCGTGTGGGCGACCACGTGGGCGAGCCGGGACCGGACGGGCAGGCCCACTTCAGCCCGCCCAGCCTCGAGACGGTGGTCCGCCCGCGCGTCCCCGGACAGGAGCCGCGCCTGCACGCCGCCCTGGTCACGCTCGCCGAGCAGGACCCGCTGATCGGCACCCGTACGCTGGCCGGCGGCGAGACGTCGGTCCTGCTGTACGGGGAGGTGCAGAAGGAGGTCATCGGCGAGACCCTGGCCAGGGAGTTCGGCGTCGAGGCGGTGTTCGAGCCGAGCCGTCCCATCTACTTCGAGCGCCCGTCCGGCACCGGCGAGGCCGTCGAGGAGATCCGGCGCCACGGCCGCAACGAGTTCATGGCCACGGTCGGCCTGCGGGTCGAGCCGGCCGCGCCGGGTTCGGGTGCCGGTTACCGGCTGGAGGTGGATCTCGGGTCGCTGCCGCAGGCCTTTCACCGGGCGATCGAGGAGAGCGTGCGGCTGGCCCTGCGCGAGGGTCCCCACGGGTGGCCGGTCACCGATGTCATGGTGACGCTGACCCGGACCGGCTATGACGCTGCGGGGACCGTCGCGGCCGATTTCCGCGGCCGTACCCCGATCGTGCTGATGGAGGCGCTGCGCCGGGCGGGCACCACGGTGTACGAGCCGTGCCACCGCTTCGAGGTCGAGGTGCCGCTGGAGGCGTTCGGCGCGGTGACGGGCGCGCTGGCGGCATTCGGCGGCGAGCTGGACGGCACGGTCAGGCGCGGCGACACGTGGGTGCTGACGGGTGAGATACCGGCGTCCGTCGTGCACGAGTTCGAGCAGCGGCTGCCCGGCTTGTCGCACGGCGAGGGCGCGTGGTGGTCCGAGCCGTCGGGCGACCGCCCCACCCGATAGGCGATATGTGGGGTTTTAGTGCTAGATGGGTATTAACGAGCGTGGTGCACCAATGCGGTGTGCCACGTCCGTACAGGGGGGATATTTCGATGGCAGACACGAAGAAGAAACCCAACGCCAAGTCCGGCAAGTCGAAGAAACAAGCCATCAAGAGCAGCCGGCAGGCCAAGGAAACGAAGAAGGAAACCAGGAAGACCACGGACGAAGAAGAGTGACCCGGGGGGACGAGCGGGCAGCCGCGGGGCCGCGCTCCGGCTGCCCACCCGGGTGAGGACGATCAGGCGCCGGAGGCCGGGTCCCCGGCGCCTGGTCTGGTGCCGAGGGCGGGACACCGGTAAGGGGTGGCGGGTGGCCGGTGACAGGATCGGACAGGTGGGCCGGGCCCGGCTCGCCGAAGTGCCGTGCCCGGCTGCCCGATCGACCGTGGAGTTGCTCTCATGCCGGCCTACCTGCGCTTTCCCGCCGTCTTCCAGGACGTCGTCGTCTTCGCCGCCGAGGACGACCTTTGGATGGTCTCCGCCCAGGGCGGACGGGCGTTCCGGCTGACCGCGGGGCTCGCCGAGGCCGGCTATCCGCGCATCTCGCCGCGAGGCGACCAGCTCGCGTTCGTCGGCCGAGAGGAGGGCCCGGAAGAGGTGTACGTCATGCCGGCCGACGGCGGCGCGGCCCGCCGGGTGACCTTCCACGGCGCCCGCTGCACGGTGACCGGATGGGACCCCGAAGGCCGCATCCTGTACGCCAGCGACCAGTCCCAGCCGTTCGACGGCCGCAAATGGCTGCACCGGGTCGCGCCCGGCGGGGTGCCGGAGCGGCTGCCGTACGGACCGGCGAACTCGATCGCGTACGGCCCCGACGGCATGATCCTGCTCGGCCGCAACACCGCCGACCCGGCCCGGTGGAAGCGCTACCGCGGCGGCACGGTCGGCGACCTGTGGATCGACCCGCGCGGCGACGGTGAATTCCAGCGGCTGATCAGGCTGCCCGGCAACCTGGCCTCGCCCTGCTGGAGCGACGGCCGGGTGTGCTTCATCTCCGACCACGAGGGCGTCGGCAACGTCTACTCGTGCACTCCCGACGGCCAGGACCTGCGCAAGCACACCCACCACGAGGACTACTACGCGCGCAACCTGTCCGGCGACGGGCACCGGCTGGTGTATCACGCGGGCGCGGACCTGTACCTGCTGGAGCCCGGCGCGCGGGCGCGCCGCCTGGACGTGCGGCTGGCCAGCTCGCGGACGCAGCGCAACCGCAGGTTCGTCGAGGCCGCCGACTACCTCGACAGCGCCACGCTCAGCCCCGACGGCAGCGCGCTGGCGATCACGGCGCGCGGCAAGGCGTACGCGATGGCCGGCTGGGAGGGCCCGGTACACCAGTACGGCGCCCAGGACGGCGTCCGCTACCGGTTCCTGACCTGGCTCAACGACGGCCTGCGGCTGATCGCGGCGGCCAGCGACGACGGTGACGAGGAGCGGCTGGTGATCCTCGAAGGGCGCGCGGGCGGCCCCGGCACGGAGGTGGCCAGGCTGGGCCGGGTCAACACGCTCGTCCCCGATCCCGCGCACGACCGGGTGGCCGTCATCAACCACCGTCACGAGCTGCACCTGCTCGACCTGGCCACGGGCGGCTCCACGCTGGTCGAGGCCAACCCGCACGGCCCGCCGGAGGATCCCGCCTGGTCGCCCGACGGGCAGTGGCTGGCCTACTCCTCCCCGCTCAACTCCCAGACCAGCGCGATCAAGCTGCACCGGCCGGAGACCGGGCTGACCGTCCAGGTCACGGAGCCGGTGCTCCATGACTCGATGCCGGCCTTCGACCCGCAGGGCCGCTACCTGTACTTCATCGGCCAGCGCACCTTCTCCCCCGTCTACGACCAGCTCCAGTTCGACCTGGGCTTCCCGCTGGGCACCCGGCCGTACGCGGTGGCGCTGCGCGCGGACGTGCCGGACCCGTTCGTGCCCGCGCCGCGCCCGCTGGAGCACAAGGAGGACGAGGACGACGGCGAGGAGCCGGAGCCGCTGCGGGTGGACCTGGACGGGCTGGCCCGCCGCGTCACCGCCTTCCCGCTGCCCGAGGGGCGCTACGAGCGGGTGGCCGGGCTGAAGGGCAAGGCGCTGATCCTCGCCAGCCACACGGAGGGCGAGAACACGCTGCGCCTGTACGACTTCGCCAAGGACGAGAGCGAGACGTTCGCCGACGGCGTCACGGACTTCGAGCTGGGCCGCGACGGCAAGACGCTGCTGTACCGGGCCGGCTCCCGGCTGCGGGTGGTCAAGGCGGGCGAGGCGCCGGACGGTCACGACGATCATCCGGGGCGCGAGAGCGGGTGGATCGACCTGTCGCGCATCAAGGTGTCGGTGAGCCCGGAGGCCGAGTGGCGGCAGATGTTCCGCGAGGCGTGGCGGCTGCAGCTGGAGAACTTCTGGAGCGAGGACATGTCGGGCGTGGACTGGCATGCCGTCTACGACCGCTACCAGCCGCTGGTGGACCGGGTCACGACCCGGGGCGAGTTCTCCGACCTGCTGTGGGAGCTGCACGGCGAGCTGGCCACCAGCCACGCTTTCGAGAGCGGCGGCGAATACCGCCCCGGACCCGACTACAGCCAGGGAAAGCTCGGCGTGGACTGGGACTATCGCGACGGCGTCTATCACATCCGCGCGATCGTGACCGGCGACCCGTGGGATCCGGAGGCGACCTCGCCGCTGAACCGGCTCGGCCTCGACGTACGTCCGGGCGACGCGGTCCTGGCGATCGACGGCGCGCCCATCGGCGCGGTGGCCACCCCCAACGAGCGCCTGGTCAACCTGGCCGGCGAAGAGGTGGAGCTGACCCTGCGCCGCGGCGAGCGGGTCTTCACGGTCACCGCGAAGGCGCTCGCCGACGAGCAGCCGGCCCGCTACCGCGACTGGGTCAACCTCAACCGCGCCCGGTGCCACCAGCGCTCCGGCGGCCGGGTCGGCTACCTGCACGTGCCGGACATGGGCGCGGACGGGTTCGGCGAGTTCCACCGGGGGTTCCTGGCCGAGTACGACCGGCACGCGCTCATCGTGGACGTGCGCTTCAACGGGGGCGGGCACGTGTCGGCGCTGCTCCTGCAGAAGCTGGCCAGGCGCCGGCTCGGCTACGACTATCCGAGGTGGGGCGCGCCGGAGCCGTATCCGCCGGAGTCGCCGCGCGGGCCGCTGGTGGCCATCACCAACGAGTGGGCGGGCTCCGACGGCGACATCTTCAGCCACACCTTCAAGCTGCTCGAGCTGGGCCCGCTGGTCGGCAAGCGCACCTGGGGCGGCGTCATCGGCATCTGGCCGCGGCATCAGCTCGCCGACGGCACCGTGACCACGCAGCCGGAGTTTTCCTTCGCCTTCGACGACGTCGGCTGGCAGGTGGAGAACTACGGCACCGATCCCGACATCGAGGTCGATATCACCCCGCAGGACTACGCCAGGGGCGTGGACACGCAGCTCGAGAGGGCCATCGACGCCGCGCTCGCTCTTCTGGCCGAGCGGCCGCCGCATACTCCCGATCCGACACATCGGCCGCGTATGCAACCTTAGTGAGATTTCAGGCGTCTAATGATCATAGGCGGGGTTAGCACACAGGGGATGAATTGTGCACTCCGCCAACGCGAGACAATGGCCGGTGGTAGGGGGATATTTCCTACTATCGGCCACGTGTGTTGTTGACTTCTTCCAGCACAAGAGGGGACCTGTCAGGTGCGCGCACTGGCACGCAAGGGAAAGTCGGCTGTTGTCCGGCTCTATCGGGGATACAACCGGCGCAAGGTGCGCAAGGCGCCGCCTCCCTCGATCAAGCAGGTCCGCATCCTGCTGTTGCATGCCAACGGCATGGGCGGCACGATCAGGACCGTGTTCAACCTGGCCAGCTACCTGGCCAGGGAGCACGACGTCGAGATCGTGAGCATCCTCAAGGAGGCCGAGGAGCCGTTCTTCCCGATCGACCCGCGGGTCAAGTTCCGTTTCCTCGACGACCGGCTGGACCCCAGCCCTGACCCGCTGCGCGCGGTGCTGTCGAAGATGCCCAGCAAGCTCATCCCCAAGGAGGAGTCGGCCTACCACCGCTTCAACCTGTGGACCGACCTCAAGCTGGCCCGCTACATCCGCTCCCTCGACACCGGCGTGCTGATAGCCACCCGTCCCGGGCTCAACCTGGCGATGGCCCAGCTGGCGCTGCCGAGCGTCATCACGATCGGGCAGGAGCACGTGGCGCTGCGCACCCAGTCAGAGCCGATGCAGGAGCTGATCAAGTGGCGTTACCGCCGCCTCGACGCCCTGGCCACGCTCACCAAGGCGGACCTGCGCGACTACCGCGAGACACTGCCGAAGAAGCCGAAGAAGCTGGTCCGCATCCCCAACGCCGTGCCGCCGATGTCGGGGGAGGTGTCCAAGCTCGACGCCAAGGTGGCCATCGCGGTCGGCAGGATGACCCGCATCAAGGGCTTCCACCGGCTCATCACCGCCTGGGAGACGGTCGCCGCCGCCCATCCCGACTGGAAGCTGCGCATCTTCGGCGCGGGCCCCCAGGAGGAGAACCTGGCGCAGCAGATCAAGGACGCCGGGCTCGAGGGCAAGGTCGAGCTGCCCGGGCCGACGTCCGACGTGGGCGCCGAGCTGGAGCAGGCGTCGATCTACGTGCTCAGCTCCCGTCACGAGGGCTTCCCGATGACGATCCTGGAGGCGATGGCCAAGGGGCTGGCGATCGTCAGCTTCAACAGCCCGCACGGCCCCAAGGAAATGATCACGAACGAGGTGGACGGGCTGCTGGTCAAGCCGCGCACCAACGCCAACCTCGCCGCCTCGATCATCCGGGTCATCGAGGACGAGCAGCTGCGCCGCGACCTGGCCGCCCGGGCGCTGGAGACCGCCCGGACGTACGACGTGGACGCGATCGGCGAGAAGTGGGACGCGCTGCTGGCCGAGCTGCTGGCCCGCCGCAACGGGACGTACGTCCGCCCCCAGCCTCCAGCGGTTGAAGCCGGCTCGGGGATCACACCCCAGAGCCTGTGAGCTCCACCGGCTCGGCGATGACGTCGACGAGGGCGCCGTTGCGGTAGACGGTGATCGGCAGCGGCCGCCCGATCGCGTCGGCGAACATCAGCCGCTGCAGGCTCTGCGCGTCGGCCACCGGGTTGCGGCCCGCGCTCAGCACCAGGTCGCCGCCGCGCAGCCCGGCCCGGTGCGCGGGCGAGCCCGGCACCACCTCGACCACGCGCAGCGCCCCGTCCTGCCCGGTACGCCGCCGCAGGTGCTCGGGCAGCGGCGCGGGCGAGGTCACCAGCCCCAGGAACGCCCGCCTGACCCGGCCGTCCCTGATCAGCGCGGCGATGATGGCGCGGGTCGTGCTGTTCATCGGCACGGCCAGCCCCACGCCGATCCCGGCCACGGCGGTGTTGATCCCGACCACCCGCGCCTGGGAGTCGGCCAGCGCCCCGCCGGAGTTGCCGGGGTTGAGCGCCGCGTCGGTCTGGATCACGTCCTCGATCAGCCGCACGTTGGAGCCGCTGCGCGCGGGCAGCGACCGGCCCAGGCCCGACACCACGCCGGCCGTCACGGACCCGGCCAGCCCGAGCGGCGTGCCCACGGCCACCACGAGCTGCCCCACGACCAGCTCGTCGCTGTCGCCGAGCACCGCCGGCTCGGGCGTGGCCGTCTGCGCCCTGATCACCGCCAGGTCCGAGAGCGGGTCGCGGCCGACCACGACGAAGTCCCCCGAGGTGCCGTCGCCGAACGCGACCGTGCCGGCGCGGGAGGAACCGACCACGTGCGCGTTGGTCAGCAGGAAGCCGTCGGCGGTGAACACCACCGCGGACCCGCTGCCCCGACCGGCCCGTACGCCGGCCACTTTCGGCAGCAACTCGGCCGCCACGGAAGAGACGACGCGCGAGTAGGCGTCGAGGGGATCCGCCATCACGTGCACTCCTTTGCTTACAGGATTACGTTAACTCCGGCCAGGGTCCTGCGCGCCGGTGACGGCTCGCGTCGGTCAGGTCAAGGCCTGCGCCAAGGCGAGCCCGCAGGAGGCCGCGCCCAGCCCCGCCACGATGCTGGCCACCGCGTTGGCCACCGCGTGGAAGCGCGCCCCCTCCTCCATCAGCCGCACCGTCTCGTATCCCAGCGTCGAGTACGTCGTCAGCGCCCCGCAGAACCCGGTCCCCGCCAGCGCCATCACGCCATGCCCGGCAGGCAGCGCGGCCAGGAAGGCCAGCAGCGCGGAGCCGGCCACGTTGACCGCCAGCGTCCCCCACGGGAACACCGTGTCGTGCCGCGCCTGCACCGCGCGGTCGGCCAGGTAGCGCAGCGGCGCCCCGACCGCCGCCCCCACCACGATCAGCAGCGCCGTCATCGGGCGCCCGCCCGCACCCCGGCGACCAGCCTGGTCAGCCACATCCCGGCGACCACGGCCGCCAGCGCCGCCGCCATGGTCCCCGCCAGGTACGCCAGCGCCGTCACCGGCGCCCCCGCCGCCAGCACCCGCTGGATGTCGACCACGTACGCCGAGAACGTCGTGTACCCGCCCAGCACCCCCACCCCGAGGAACGGCCGCGTCAGCCGGTGCGCCTGCCGCACTTCGGTGATCATCACCATGAGCACCCCGATCAGCAGGCAGCCCGACACGTTGATCCAGAACGTCGCCCACGGGAAGCCGGCCGGACCGGCGGGCAGCGCCGACTGCACGCCGTAGCGCGCCAGCGCGCCGAGCGCGCCCCCGGCCGCGATGGCCGCCAGGACCGGCCAGTGCAGCTCCGCGCGCTGCACGGGGACATGGAGATCGACGTCAGGGTCGATCGGACGATCAGTCACATAACCCTCCCCGTGTCAAAACAGTCGATGCCGGGAATTTCTCTAGACAACATGGACCCCCACGGAGGACTGCGTGAGCACGAAGGACGCCATCGCCCTTCTCGCGGGAGCCATCATCGCCGTTTCCTTCCTCGGCACCGCCAAGACCCCGCCGGCCACCGCGGCCAGCCCGCTGGGCAACGTCAGCGGCACGTTACCCGGCTTGGCCCCCATCATCTCCGACGCCGACAAGGCCCGCGCACGCGACCTCATCCAGCGGCTGCGCGTCAAGGGCTTCGGCCCCAACACCGGCTACGAGCGCACCCGGTACGGGGAGAACTGGGCCGACACCTCGAGCGGGGTGCCGTACGCGCGCAACGGCTGCCGTACCCGCGACGACCTGCTGGCCCGCGACGGCCAGGACGTCGTCTACCGCGCGGGATCGAGCTGCGAGGTCGTGTCGATGACGCTGGAGGATCCCTACACCGGCAGGACGATCTCCTGGCACAAGGACAACGCCGGCGAGGTGCAGGTCGATCACGTGGTGCCGCTGAACTACGGCTGGCGCATGGGCGCGCCGCGCTGGACCATGTCCAAGCGGCTCGACTTCGCCAACGACCCGCTCAATCTGCTGCCGGTGGACGGCGAGGCCAACGAGCAGAAGGACGCCTCGGGACCGGCGAGCTGGCTGCCGCCGCAGCGGCGCATCCGCTGCGCGTACGTCACCCGGTTCGCGCAGGTCGCCTTCAAGTACAACGTGCCGGTCACCGCGGCCGACAAGAAGGCGATGCTCGCCCAGTGCCGCTAGCGGGCGGCCCGCCCGCGTGCCGCCGCGTCAGCGCGGGTCGATCCAGTCGAAGCCGTTCGTGAACGTCCGCTCCGCCAGCACCCGCTGCCCGGCCGCGCTGGGGTGGAAGTAGTCCCACTTGCTGACGTGGTCGAGGGTGAACGGATAGGCGAACACCGCGCCGCCGTCGGTGTGGCAGGCGGGGCCGTACGCGGCGCACGCCTCGGCCGCGGCCCGGTTGTAGGCCATCACCCGCGCCCGCACCCTGGCCCGGCGCTCGGTGTCGGCCCGCTTGGTGGAGATCGGGTCGGCCAGCATCGTGGGGCAGATGCGGCCCAGCGTCCAGAACGTCCTGGCCAGGGGGTTGCCCTTGCCCACCTGCCACAGCCTGCGCAGGTCGGGGATGCTGGCGATGAGCACCCTGGCCCGCGGCATGCCGGCGCGCAGCTCGGCCAGTGCCGCGTCCATGCGCCGCCGGTAGGTCTGCACCGGCGTCATCGCCTGCTCGGTGCGGGTGCAGGCGTCCTGCGCGCCGACGAGGATCGTCACGTAGTCGGCCTTGGCGGCGACCGCCTGGCGTACCTGGCCGAGGAGGTCGGCGCTGGTGGAGCCGGGGGCGGCGAAGTTGAGGTTGTGCTTGTGGAGCGTTCCCGACAGCCGTTGCAGGCGCAGGTAGTGGCTGGTCACCTCCTGGTGGTCGCCGGCGGACCAGGAGCGGGAGACGCAGGAGACGTACCAGCCGCAGGCGTTGAACCCGGTGGTGATCGAGTCGCCGAGCGCGGCCATGATCTCGGGTACGGGCTGGGCGGCGGCGGCCTGCGCCGTACCGGAACCGGAAAGGACGACCACGGCGGCGATGACGGGGCCCAGGCGAGCGATCATGGACCCAAAGGTAGAGAGCCGATCACGGGTCTGCCATGACGTCAGAGCCAGGTCTGCCATTTCAGGACCGACTTCATATGGCCGCTTGACAGGCCGAAGGTGATCAGGTTGCAACTAAAGCACCCTGACGTCCGGTTTTTTCCTAGTTCGTTGGCCGTAACCACGCATTCACGGGGGTCCCAGTCGAACGTGTTCAGATCCCGCATAGCATGTCTTGGGTGAGTGTCGCGCTCGGAACAACCCGCCCGCTGCCGGTTCGCACCGCCCCCGTCGGCGACCCCGGTGACCTGCTGGCTTCCCTGCCCAGGACGGCACCCTACGCCTGGGTCAGGAACGGCGAGGGACTCGTCGGCTGGGGCGAGGCCGCCAAGGTGAGCGTACCCCCGGGTCCGGGCAGGTTCGCCTGGGCACGCCAGTGGCTCGCGGACGTCTTCGGCGACGCCCACATCGACGACGCCGTACGCACGCCCGGCTCGGGTCCCGTCGCCTTCGGCAGCTTCACCTTCGACGAGAACGCCCGCGGCTCGGTGCTGGTGGTGCCGCAGACCGTGCTGGCCCGCCGCGACGGCCACGCCTGGCTGACCACCATCGGCGACGCGCCGCTGGGGACGTTCTCCCCCATCCGTGAGCCCGGCCGGATCAGCTACGGCGACGGCAGCCTCACCGCGCCCGAGTGGGAGCACGTCGTGGCCCGCGCCGCCCGCCGCATCCGCGCCGGCGAGCTGGAGAAGGTGGTGCTCGCCCGCGACCTCGTCGCCACCGCCCAGCGCCCCATCGACGTGCGGCTGCTGCTGGCCCGGCTGGCCCGCCGCTACCCCGAGTGCTACACGTTCTCGGTCGCGGGCCTGGTCGGCGCCACCCCGGAGCTGCTGATCCGGCGCACCGGCCAGGAGATCGAGTCGCTGGTGCTGGCCGGGACGACCGCGCGCGGCACCGGCCCGGCCGACGACGTCGCCCGCGGCGCCGCGCTGTTCGCCTCGCACAAGGACCGGCACGAGCACGAGTGCGCGATCGCCTCCGTCCGCCAGGCCCTGGCCCCGCTGTGCTCGTCGCTGCGCACCCCCGACGTTCCGGAGTTGCTGGTGCTGCCCAACGTGCAGCACCTGGCCAGCCACGTCAGCGGCCGGCTGGCCGACGGGGCGTCGGTGCTCGACGTGGTCGCCGCCATGCACCCCACCGCGGCCGTCGGCGGCACCCCGACGGACACCGCGATCAAGGTCATCCGCGAACTGGAGGGCATGGACCGGGCCGGGTACGCCGGCCCCGTGGGCTGGATCGACGCCCACGGCGACGGCGAGTGGGGCATCGCGCTGCGCTCCGGGCTCGTACAGGGCCGCCGCGTCCGGCTGTTCGCCGGCGGCGGCATCATGGGCGACTCCGACCCGGCCGCCGAGCTGGCCGAGGCGCAGGCCAAGTTCCGCGTCATGCAGTACGCCCTGGAGGGGTGATCATTCCGGCACGTGGATGTCGTCGCCCAGGGTCACCCGCGCCCGGCCGGCCGTCAGCGTGGCCACCCAGTCGGCGAACTTCGCCACCTCGTCCGCGCCCACCGCGACGATGAAGGTGACCTCGCTCGCGTACGTCACCTCGCGGACCGCGTGGCGGGAGGCACGCAGGTCGTTCTCCACCCGGCCGGCCTGGTCGTGCGCCACCGCGACGGCGACCAGCTTGGCCGGCACCATGCGCACCGGCTCGGCCCGGTCCAGGGTCTCGGTCACCGCCGACCCGTAGGCGCGCACCAGCCCGCCCGCGCCCAGCAGGACGCCGCCGAAATAGCGGGTCACCACCGCCACCACGTCGCTGAACCCCCTGCCCACCAGGGCCTGCACCATGGGCGTGCCCGCGGTGCCGCCCGGCTCGCCGTCGTCGTCGCCCTTCTGCACACGCTCCCCGATGACGTAGGCGGTGCAGTTGTGCGTGGCGTCCGCGTACCGGCTGCGGCGCGCGGCGATGAACGCCGCCGCCTCCTCGACGCTGCGCGCGGGCGCGAGCGCGCAGATGAAACGCGATCGCCGCACCTCGGTCTCGTGCTCGACGGTGGTCTCAAGGGTGAGGTACGGGACTGGCACATGCGTCAGCGTATGCCCTCGCCGCCGCCGCCATCGGAGCCGATATCGCCGGCGGCGGCGCGGCCACGATGTCCTAACCCTCGATCAGCACGTCGCGCAGCAGCGTGCGCGGCCCTGGCCGGCGCTTCCACTCCCGGGGATAGCCGAGCGACACCTCCTCGAAGCGCACCCCGTCGTACCAGGTGACGCGCGGGATGTGCAGGTGCCCGTAGATCATCGCCGCCGTCGGGTAGCGCCTGTGCCAGTCCCGGGTGGCCACGGTCCCGCACCACTGGGCGAACTCCGGATACCACAGCACGTCCGTCGGCTCGCGTACCAGCGGGTAGTGGTTGACGAACACCACCGGCACGTCGTCCAGCTCCGCCAGCCGCCGCTCGGTCAGCGCCACCCGCGCCTGGCACCACGCCTCACGGCTCGGGTACGGGTCCGGATGCAGCAGGTGCTCGTCGGTGCACACCACGCCGGTGCTGTGGGCGTAGGCGAGCGCCGCCTCCTTCGTGGGGATGCCGGGCGGCCGGAACGTGTAGTCGTACAGCAGGAAGAGCGGCACGATCCGCACCGGCCCGCCGGGCCCCTCCCAGAGCGGGTAGGCGTCCTCCGGGGTGACGATCCCCAGGTTCCGGCACATGCTCACCAGGTGCTCGTAGCGGGCGACGCCCTTGAGCTCCGGCGGGTCCCCCGGCGGCGTCCACAGCTCGTGGTTGCCCGGCGTCCAGACCACCCGCTCGAAGCGGCCGGCCAGCAGGCCCAGCGCCCAGGCGATGTCCTCCAGCCGCTCGCCGACGTCCCCGGCCACCAGCAGCCAGTCCCCCGGCGTGACGGGTTTCAGCTCCTGCACGATGGCGCGGTTCTCGGCATAGGAGACGTGCAGGTCACTGACGGCCAGCAACCTGTTCTCGGAGCCGTCCTCGGTCAAGGCGTATCTCCTTCCGGATGCTACGAGCATGACACGCCCGGCTCAGCACAGCATCGTCTCCAGCGGCACCGGCGCGAAGATCCGTACCCACGGATGAGCGGCATCCGGTCGAACGGGCCGCCCGGCGGGCCGCGCCCGCCGGGCCTTCACGTCGGCGCATGGACGTAATAACGGCCCAGGGAGCGGCATCCACCGATCGGGCGCCTTTACATTGTAGATCAGGAACTCAGCCACCGCCGCAGCATGGCCGTGGCCAGCTCCATGGAGGCCTTGTACGCGTTCGTGTCGCGCAGCACGTTCAGCATGGCGAAGTCGTGGATCATCCCGGCCAGCCGCACCGACGTCACGTCGTTGCCCGCCTCCCGCAGCCGCGCAGCGTACAACTGGCCCTCGTCGCACAGCACGTCCGCCTCGCCGTTCAGCACCAGCGCCGGCGGCAGGTCGCGCAGCTCCTCCGCACGCGCCCGCAGCGGCGAGGCGTGGCTCTCGGCCCGCTGGGACGGGTCGGTCGTGTACTGGTCCCAGAACCACTTCATGCCGTCGCGGCTGAGGTAGTAGCCGGTGGCGAAGCGCTGGTAGGAGTCGGTGTCGAAGCGGGCGTCCGTGACCGGGTAGAACAGCACCTGGCCCCGCAGCCGCACGTCGCCGCGCTCCTTGGCCGTCAGCGCCAGCACGGCGGCCATGTTGCCGCCGACGGAGTCCCCGCATACCGCCATCCGATCCGCGTCGAGTCCCTTCTCCCCGCCGTGCTCCATCACCCACCGGGCCGCGGCGTGGTTCTGCTCGATCTGGACGGGGTACTTCGCCTCGGGCGCGCGGTCGTACTCCGGGAAGACCACGGCGGCGCCGCAGCGGGTGGCCAGCTCGCGCACCAGCCGGTCGTGCGTGTGCGCGGAGCCGAACACCCAGCCGGCGCCGTGGATATAGAAGATCGCCGGCAGCGTCCCCGTGGCACCCTTCGGCTTGACGATCCGCACCGGCACCAGCCCGGTCGGCCCGCCCTGGACCTGGATCCACTCCTCGTCGATGTCCGGCATGGACACCTTGAGGTTGGATTGGAGCCGCTCCAGCACCTCCCGCCCCTGTTCCGGCGGGAGCTCGTAGACAAAAGGGCGCTTGGCGGTGGCCTCGGCGAACTCCTGGGCCGCCTGCTCCAGCACGACCTTCTTGATCATCGTGGTCACGGTGTCCCCCGGCTCCTCGGCGTACGGCGCTCCGAGGTGTTTGTGCCTTTCCGCACCTCCAGGGGACCGCCCGGAACCGTCAAATCCCGCTCAAGCCGCTCACTCCCGCTGCAGCTCGTGTGCCAGCTCCTCCAGCTCCGCCCCGCCCGCCATGAGCGCGGTCAGCTCCTGCGGGGTGATGTCGGCCTTGGCGTACTCGCCCAGGGTGGTCCCCCGGTTGAGCAGCAGGAACCGGTCCCCCACCGGGTAGGCGTGATGCGGGTTGTGGGTGATGAAGACCACGCCGAGCCCCCGGTCGCGGGCCCTGGCGATGTAGCGCAGCACCACGCCGGCCTGCTTGACCCCGAGAGCGGAGGTGGGCTCGTCGAGGATGAGGACGCGGGCGCCGAAGTAGACGGCCCTGGCGATGGCCACCGACTGCCGTTCCCCGCCGGACAGCGTGCCGACGGGCTGGTCCACATCGCGGATGTCGATGCCCATCGCGCGCAGCTCCTCGCGGGCCACCCGGCGGGCCTGGTGCACGTCGAAGGCCAGGCCCTTGCGCGGCTCGGAGCCGAGGAAGAAGTTCCGCCAGACCGACATGAGCGGGATCATCGCCAGGTCCTGGTAGACGGTGGCGATGCCGCGCTCGAGCGCGTCGCGCGGGCCGGCGAAGCGCACCGGCGAGCCGTCCACCAGGAGCGTGCCCGCGTCGTGCTGGTGCACCCCGGCGAGGATCTTGATGAGCGTGGACTTGCCCGCGCCGTTGTCGCCGAGCACGCAGGTGACCTGGCCCGCCGCCACGCCCATCGACACCTCGCGCAGCGCCAGCACCGAGCCGAACGTCTTGCCGATGCCCCGGGTCTCGAGAATCAATGTCGCACCTCCTCGGCGTAGCGCCGGACCAGGTGGTTGGCCAGCGTGGCCAGCAGCAGCATCGCGCCGAGGAAGAACTTGAACCAGTCGGCGTCCCAGCCCAGGAACACGATGCCCTTGTCGGCCATGCCGAAGATCACGGCGCCGATGGCGGCTCCGACGGCGGAGCCGTACCCGCCGGTGAGCAGGCAGCCGCCGATCACGGCGGCGATGATGTAGATGAACTCCTGCCCGATGCCGATGTTGGCCTGCACGGAGGTGTATCGCAGCGCCAGGATCGAGCCGACCAGCCAGGCGGCGACCGCCGTCGTCATGAACAGGGCGATCTTCGTACCGGCGGCCGGAACGCCGACCGCGCGGGCGGCCTGCTCGTTGCCGCCCACCGCGAAGATCCAGTTACCGGCCGTGGAGCGCATCAGCACCCACGTGGCCACCGCGGTGACCAGGATCCACCACAGGATCGCCACCCGGAACGAGGTCCCGCCGATCTGGATGGTCCCGGCGAAGATCGCGCTGGCGCTCTCGAACCCGTCGGCCCGGCGCAGGCCGCTGACCTGCACGGACCCGGTGATCATCTTGGTGACGCCGAGGTTGATGCCCTGCAGCATGAGGAACGTGCCGAGCGTGACGATGAAGCTCGGCAGCTTGGTGCGGGTCACGACCAGGCCGTTCGCGAGCCCGACGGCCAGCGCCACGACCAGGCCCACGAGCATGGCGAGCCACACGTTGAAGCCGAAGCGGGTGGCCAGCGTGACGAGGATCAGGCCGCTCGTGCCGGTCATCACGCCCGCCGACAGGTCGAACTCGCCGCCGATCATCAGCAGCGCGACCGCGACCGCCATGATGCCGAGCGTGGCGGCCGGGTCGAGCCAGTTCGCGATGCCGGCCGGCGACCGGAACACCGGCGACTGCGCGGCGAAGAACGCGAACACCGCGACCAGTCCGACCACCGCGCCCAGCTCCGGCCGGATCAGCAGGCGGCGGGCCGGCCCGACGTGGGCGACCCGCTCGTCGGCCGTCATCGTCATCGGGTGCCCGCCTCGGCCAGCTTGGCCACCTGCTCGGCGTTGTCCTTGGTCACGAACCCGGGCCCGGTGTTGACGGGCAGGCCGCCGCCGACGGTGTTGAGGTTGCCCTTGTACAGGTTGAGGAACGTGATCGGCAGGTAGCCCTGCAGGTACTGCTGCTGGTCCACGGCGAACAGGATCTCCCCTGCCTTGATCGCGTCCACGACGTCACCCGACAGGTCGAACGTCCCCAGCTTCGCCTGCGACCCCGAGTCCTTGATCGCGTCCCTGGCGGCGATCGCGACGGCCGGGTTGAGCCCCAGCACGCCGTTGACCTGCTTGTCCGACTGGAGCTTGGCGGTGACCTTGGAGGTGACGTCGGCCAGGTTGCTGACGTCCACCTGCAGCCGCTCCACGGTCCCGCCCAGCGTCTGCTCCGCGCCCTTGCAGCGCTGGTCGAGCCCGACGTTGCCGGCCTCGTGGATGACGCACAGCAGCTTGGTGACGCCGGCGGCCTTGAGCTGCTCGCCCGCGCCGCGCCCGGCCACGTCCTCGGACTGGCCGACGTGGGTGATGGCGCCGAACGCCTTGGAGGAGTCTGCGCCCGAGTTGATCGTCACCACCGGGATCTTCGCCGCGACGGCCTTGCCGATGGCCTCCTTCAGCGCGTCGGGGTTGGCCATGGAGACCACGATGCCGTCCACCTTCTCGGAGACGGCCTGGTCGATGAGCTGTGACTGTTTGGCGGGGTCGCCGTCGCCCTGGTAGGTGACCTTCACCCCGTACTGCTTGCCCGCGGCCTCGGCGCCGTTCTTGACCACGTCCCAGAAGGAGTCCCCCGGGGCTCCATGGGTGATGACGGCGAAACCGGCGCCGCTCCCGGCTTGAGCCGGGGAGGAAGCGGGCGGGGCGCTCTGCGCGGTCTGCCCTCCGGAGGAGGAGCAGCCGGTCACGGCGAGAGCGCCGAGCAGGGCCAGCACGATCGGGATACGTCGCATAGGACACCTCCAAGACCAACGGGCTTGGCCTGGTTGTACCTCAATATCAACTTCATGTATAGACATAATGACTAACATTGGATTTCTGTGTCAGGAGCAGCAGAACGGAAGGCTACGTTCCCTATACTGCGGGTATGACCAGTGCTCCGATGAGCGGCCGCAAGGCGCAGGCCGCGCGCAACGACGAGTTGATCCTTCAGGCGGCGCGGGCCGTCTTCACCGCCGATCCGGGCGCCCCCATCGCGGCCGTGGCCGAGCGGGCGGGCGTCGGGATCAGCGCACTCTACCGCCGCTACCCCAGCAAGGAAGCCCTCCTGCAGAAGCTCTGCGGTGACGGGCTCAAGCTCTACATCGAGGTAACGGAGCGGGCGCTGGACGACGACGGCGATCCGTGGGAGGCGTTCGCCGGCTACCTGCGCGGCATCGTGGACGCCGACACCAACTCGCTGACGATCAAACTGGCCGGCACCTTCCAGCCGACGGAGGAGCTGGGCCGCGACGCGGTCAGGGCCGGGATGCTCGCCACCGACATCCACCACCGGGCGGTGGCGGCCGGCGTACTGCGGCCGGACGTGACAGTGGCCGACATCGCCCTGCTGTTCGAGCAGATCGCCTCCATCAAGCTGGGCGACGAGCAGCGCATCTCCGAGCTGCGCCACCGCCACCTGACGCTGATGATGGACGCGCTGCGGGTGCCGCCGGCCCACCGCGATCTGCCAGGTCCGGCGCCCACGGACGAAGAGCTTTCGGCCCGGTGGTGGAACGGCTCCTAAGCACGACATCAGCGATCCGGCGCCTCGGCGGCGAGCCCCGGCTACCGGAATCGTCGGCAGGTGCTCCGGCGTTCACGCCGGGGTGAAGCCGACCAGCCCGCGTAGCGGGGCAAGGACAGCCGATTCGCCGCCGGGGCGGATCGGCGTCTGGTGGCGTCATCGTGTCAGGTACCGCCGGACGGGCGGGAACGGAGCCGTGAGGCTCGAAAGCCTGTGGAGACCCGGTAAGACCACCCCGGTGGCGCAGGTCGATGAAGCAGGAAGCCGCAGAAGTGTCGCGTATGCGGCACAGGCTGAATCGTCGCCATTCATGGCGGCGAGCGCGTCAAATGTCCGAGGCCTGACGGTCCTTCGCGGACGGCGGATCGGTGGGCCGCTGATCCGCGGACGGCTGACCGGCCGGTGCCCGGTTGGTGAGCGTGTGGTCGGCGGGATCGGCCGGCGGGTGGTCGGTGGGCCGGCCGTCCGCGAGCTGCCGGGCCAGGGCCATGGTGCGGCGGGCACTCGCGACGATCGGGGCGTCCACGAACCGGCCGTCGGGCAGCGCGATCGCGCCGATCCCCGACCGCTCGGCCAGCTCCGCCGCCTCAATGATCTCGGCGGCCCTGGCCGCCTCCTCCTCCGTGGGGCGGAAGGCCCGGCGGATCGCGGGGATCTGGCGGGGGTGGATCGCGGTCCTGCCGAACAGGCCGAGCGCGCGACCCGCCCGGCAGGAGGCGATGAGCCCGGCCTCGTCCTTGACGTCCGGATACACCGACATCGGCACCGGCGGCAGACCCGCCGCCGCGGCGGCGAGGACGACCTGGAGCCTGAGGTGGTTCATGGCGTTCTCGTCGGTGATGGCCAGCTCGGCGGCCAGGTCCTGCTCGCCGAGCGCCACGCCGGCGACCTGTGGGTGCGCGGCTATTTCCCGGGCAGCGATGATCCCGGCCGCCGACTCCAGCAGCGCGTACGCCGGGGCGCCGGTGACCCCGTCGAGCACGGCGGCCGACTCGACCTTCGGCAGCCGCACGGCATCAGCCAGCCCACCGACGGCGGCCAGGTCGTCGAGCCCACGCGGCGTGGCCACATCGTTGACCCGCACATGCACCTGCACCGCCGCGGCATGGGGCACCCCGGTCGCGGTCAGCGTGTCGCGGCGGGCGAGCAGGTAGGCGACGGCGTTGGCGCGGGCCTCGTCCTTGCGGGCCGGCGCGACCGCGTCCTCCAGGTCGATGATGACCACGTCGGCCCCGGACGCGACCGCCTTGGCGAACCGTTCCGGCCGGTCGCCGGGGACGTACAGCCACGTCACGGGGACGTTCACGCGATCACCCCGGCCTCGCGCAGCGCCGCGATCCGCTCCTGCGGATAGTCGAGCTCGCCGAGCACCTCGTCGGTGTCCCGGCCGAGCGGGCGGCCCGGCCAGCGGATCTCGCCGGGCGTGTCCGAGAGGCGGAATAAGACGTTCTGCATGGTGAGCGAGCCGAGCTCCTCGTCGGGCACCTCGGCGAACGTGCCGAGCGCCGCGTACTGCGGGTCCTCGGCGATGTCGGTCACGTCGTAGATGGGCGCGACCGCGGCCTGGACCTCCTCGAAGCGGGCGATGACCTCGTCGGCGTCCCGCTCGGCGATCCACGAGGCGACCGCCTCGTCCAGCTCGTCCACGTGCTGGACGCGGCCGTGGCCGCTGCCGAACCAGGGCTGGGCGACCAGGTCGGGGCGGCCGACGAGGGTGACCACACGCTCGGCGATGGGCTGGGCGCTGGTGGAGATCGCCAGCCAGCGCCCGTCGCGGGTGCGGTACGTGTTGCGCGGCGCGTTGCTGCTCGAGCGGTTCCCGGTCCGCTGGGGCACGATCCCGAGAGCCTTGTACGCGCTCATCTGCGGCCCCAGCAGCCCCATGATCGGCTCGATGATGGCCATGTCGATCACCTGGCCGCGTCCGGTCCGCTCGCGGGCGTGCAGCGCGACCATGATGGCGTACGACATGGCCAGGCCCGCGATGCCGTCGGCGAGCGCCAGCGGCGGCAGCGTGGGCGGCCCGTCCGGCTGTCCGGTCATGGCGGCGAACCCGCTCATGGCCTCGGCGAGCGTCCCGAACCCCGGCTGCCTGGCCATCGGCCCGTGCTGCCCGAACCCGGTCATCCGCGCCACGATCAGCCGGGGGTTGGCCTTCAGCAGGTCCTCAGGGGCGAGGTTCCAGCGTTCCAGGGTGCCGGGGCGGAAGTTCTCGATCAGCACGTCGGACCGCTCGGCCAGGCGGCGCAGGATCTCCTGGCCCTCGGCCCGCGACAGGTCGACGGCCGCGGCGCGCTTGTTGCGCGACAGCGTCTTCCACCACAGCCCCACCCCGTTCACGGAGGCGCCGTGCCCGCGCGAGGGGTCGCCGCGCCGGGGATGCTCGATCTTGATCACGTCGGCGCCGAAGTCGGCCAGCATCATCGCGGCGGAGGGACCGGCGAACAGCGTCGCGGCGTCGATGACCCGCAGGTCGGCGAGGCTCGTCATGGTCATGTAACTTATAAGAAATATGTCATAGGGCCAACCGTGCAGACCGTAATGCGAGACACTTGGGGACATGTCAGCCATCGAACCCCGGCCGCCCATGAGCAAGGCCGACTACGTCTACAGCGTGCTGCTCGACGAGATCCGCACCGCGCGGATCCCCGGCGGCACGGCGCTGCGGGCGGGGGCGGTGGCCAAGCGGCTCGGCGTGTCGGTCACTCCGGTGCGCGAGGCGCTGCGCAGGCTGGAGAAGGACCGGCTGATCAGCTACGAGGCGCATCACGGCGCGACCGTGGTGGACCTGGGCGAGGAGGCCCTGGCCGAGTACTACGGGCTGCGCGCGGTCGTCGAAGGGTTCGGCGCGCGCCTGGCGGCGGCCCGGATCACCCCGCAGGAGCTGGCCTCTTTGCGGGAGCTGCATGCCGCGATGGCCGGCGACGCCGCGCGGGGCCGCCATGACCGGCTCGGCGAGCAGAGCAGGCAGTTCCATCTGCGCATCGTGGACATCGGCGGGCCCGCGTTCCTGGGGGCGCACGCCAGGGCGGTGCGCAACAGCTTCCCCGTGCCCGCGGAGGCGTCGCTCTGGCTGGACGAGGCCCAGGTCGAGGCCCAGCTGAAGGCACACGAGGGCATCTTGGCGGCTCTGGAAGCCGGTGGCGGCGAGGCGGCGGAGCGCATCATGATCGACCACGTCCGCAGCGCCGGCGACTACCGCGCCCGCCATTGAGCGCCCACCAGGCGACGCCCGCAGGTCACCGCTGTCGTGGCACTGTCGTGACCGCGCCCCTCCCCGCTATCGTGATCAATGAGTGGGAAGGCACGACACGCATCGGGGCACTGTCATGATCAAGGGCGTCCTGTTCGACCTGGACGGCACCCTGCTCGACCACCGGAGCGCCGCCGACGCCGCGATCACGGCCTGGGCGTCGGCGCACTGCCCCGGCCATGCCCGCCTGGCCGAGGTGGCGGCGCTCTGGGCCGGTCTGGAAGAGCCGTACCTGGCGATGTGGCACGCGGGCGAGTGCTCGCTGGAGGACCAGCGGCGTTTCCGGGTGCGTGCCCTCTGCCGGGAGCTGCTCGTGGCCGAGCCCGCCGACCTCGACGCGGCGTTCAGGGACTTCGCCGAGCGCTACCGCCGGCACTGGGCCGCCTACCCGGACGCGGCCGAGGCGGTGGCCGGGTTGTCCGGGTTCGCGCTGGGCGTGCTGACGAACGGCACGCAGCTGATGCAGGAGGCGAAGGTCCGCGCGATCGGCCTCGACGGGCCGCTGCGCACGGTGCTGACGGGCGAGGTGCTGGGCGGCCACTTCAAGCCGGCGCCCGCCTGCTACACCGGCGCGGCGGCCGCGCTGGGACTGGCGCCGGAGGAGGTGCTGCTGGTGGGCGACGACGTGGACAAGGACGTGACGGGAGCGGCGGCGGCCAGGATGCGCGCGGTCTGGCTCGACCGGCTCGGCGTCGAGCCCGCGCCCGCCGGTTTCCCCCGGATCACGACACTGGCCGACCTGCCGCGGCTCGTCCACGACCTCTAGCGGCCGCCCACCGCATCCGGCCTCTGGCCCTCCTGGCGCGCCAGCCCTTCGCTCACCTCGGCCAGTGCCGAGCCGGCCAGGTCGAAGCCGCCGACGTGGGCCAGGTAGTCGCCCTTCACGAGAGGATCGCCCAGGTAGACGCCGCCCGCCTGGCGCACCAGCAGCGCTCCCGCCGCCACGTCCCACGGGTTGGACCAGGTGCCGAACGCGGCGTCCGACCACCCGGCGGCGACGTGCGCGAGGTTGAGCGCGGCGCTGCCCGGCCGGCGCACGGTGGAGAACAACTCCAGGATCCGCCCGTAGCGCCGCAGCGCCACCTCGCCGTCCGTCTCCAGGTCGAGCGGCGAGGGATAGCTCGTCAGGAGCATCGCCTCGCGGTCGGTCGCCGCGCCCGCGCTGCGGATGGGGGTGCCGTTGCACCAGGCGCCCTCGGTGGTGGCGGTGAACTCGTCGTCGCGTACCGGGTCGTACACCACGCCCGCCACCAGCTCGCCGCGGACGGCGGCGGCGATGGAGACGCAGAAGAACGGCAGCCCGGCGGCGAAGTTGGCGGTGCCGTCGATGGGGTCGACATACCAGGTCACGTCACCGGAGCCGGTCGAGCCGCCCTCCTCCCCCACGATCGCGCTGTCCGGCACGCGGGCGGTGATGACGGAGCGGATGGTCTCCTCTGCGGCTCGGTCGTGCTCGGTGACGGGGTCGTGGAAGTCGCGTTTGGTGGCCACTTCCGGGCGGGATCTGAAGGCCTTGCGCAGCCGGGGGCCGACGGCCCTGGCTGCCTCGGCGGCGGTGTCGAGCAGCTCTGTCACGTCCATCACGCTCAGCCTAGCCCCCCGGTACGCCCGGCGCCGCAGTAGTGGCGATCATGCGACAAGCCACGGCAAATGGTACGCGGAGGGCGACCATTTGTCTGGACATTCTGACCTCGGTTAAGCTGATCATATGACCGCGAACCTGGCCATCGACCTGGACCGATCCAGCCCTGTGCCGCTCTATTTCCAGGTGGCCGAGCAGATCGCCGAGGCGATCCGGCGCGGTGACCTGGCGCCCGGCTCCCGGCTGGACAACGAGATCCTGCTGGCCGACAAGCTCGGGCTGTCCAGGCCGACGATCCGCCAGGCGATCCAATATCTCGTGGACAAGGGCCTGCTGGTACGCAAGCGCGGCGTCGGCACCCAGGTCGTGCACGGCCAGGTCAAGCGCTCGGTCGAGCTGACGAGCCTCTACGACGACCTGCGCAGGGCGGGCCAGGAACCGGCCACACAGGTCTTGGTCCTGGAGCCGCGACCGGTCGAGGAGGAGGTCGCCGGCATCCTGGGCGTCGAGGCCGGGACCGACGTTCTCTACCTGGAGCGGGTGCGGTTCGCGGCCGGCGAGCCGCTGGCCGTGCTGCACAACTGGCTGCCGCTGACCCTGGCCCCGCTGAGCGCCGCCGACCTGGAGGGCCGCGGCCTCTACGAGCTGCTGCGCGGTGCGGGGGTGCGGTTGCGGGTGGCGAACCAGCGCATCGGGGCACGCGCCGCCACCCTGGCGGAGGCCCGCCTGCTGGAGGAACGCCGTGGCGCCCCGCTGCTCACCATGATCCGCACCACGTACGACGACCAGGGCCGGGCCGTCGAGCACGGCTCCCACGTCTACCGCGCCTCCCACTACTCCCTCGAGGTCACGCTGATCGAACGCTGAGCCGGTCGCGGTCTTTCGATACCGTCAGCCCATGAGGGCGTCCGCGTCGGCCCGGGAGGCGACGCGGATGAAGGTCAGGTGCGCGTTCGCCGGATCAGCGGAGGCCCGGGGGTAGCGGTCGCGCAATTTGGCGTGCGACTTCCAGGCGAAGCGGACAATGGAGTCGTCCCGGGAGAGCAGCGATCGGAACGACTCCCGGTTGCCGTTCCAGAGCTCGGCGCCGGTGGCCATCCGGCGCAGCGTCCTGCTCAGGAGCTGGCGCATCACCACAGGTCTGGGCGGGTCGATCCAGATGACGGTGTCGGCGCGCGCCCACACCAGATCGCTTACGAGGGAGTAGTTCCCGTCGATCACCCACCCGTCGCCGGCCGTGAAGCGCTCGACCTCCGTACGGAACTCCTCCGGTGGGCGCGGTGTCCAGGCGGGCAGGTGAAAGATCGAATCGAGCTCGAGCCAGGGCACGTCCAGCCTCCCGGCCAGCCTGGCCGCCAGGGTCGATTTGCCGGACCCCGAGTTTCCCACCACGGATACACGTCGCACCGGCGCCAATTTGACGCGCTCCCCGGCCTGAGGGCCGGAGATTTTGGCCTGTGTCACGCCGTTCATGCGGCGGCACTTCCTCGGCTTCCTGCTTCATCGGCCCGTGCCGCCGCGAGCGGTGGTCTTACCGGTCCTCCACAGGCGTTTTGTCTCTCCGCCCGTCCGGCGGCGAGAATGTTGATCGCGGCGTTCACGTCCCGATCATGGATGGCGCCACACGGGCAGGACCATTCCCGCACGTTCAACGGCATCGTCTCGGCCAGAGTCCCGCAAGCCGAACACAACTTGGACGACGGGAAGAACCGGCCGACCTTGGCGAACTGCCTGCCATACAGCTTCGCCTTGTACTCCAGCATGCTCACGAACGCCGACCAGCCCGCGTCATGGACGCTCTTGGCCAGCCTCGTGCGCGCCAGCCCCTTCACCGCCAGGTCCTCCACATAGATCGCTTGGTTCTCGCGGATCACGTGGGTGGAGGTCTGGTGATGGAACTCACGGCGCGCGTCGGCGACCTTCGCGTGCTGGCGGGCGACCTTGCTGCGGGCCTTGGCCCGGTTGGATGATCCTTTCTGCTTACGCGACAGCGCTTTGTGGAACTTCTTGAGTTTCTTCTCCGCCCGGCGCAGGAAACGCGGAGAGTCGATCTTCCGGCCGTCCGCCAGGACGGCGAAATGGCCGAGCCCGAGGTCGATCCCCGTCTCGGCAGGCGCGGCGGGCAGCTGCTGCTGCACCTCGACCACGAAACTGGCGAAATACCGGTCCGCCGCATCCTTGATGATGGTGACCGAGGATGGTTGCGCGGGCAGCTCCCGAGACCACCGCACCAGCACATCCCCGATCTTCGGCAGGCGCAGCTTGCCGAAGACGGTGACGGCGAAGCGGGCGTTCTTGGTGAACCGGATCGCCTGCCGGTTGTCCTTGCGGGACCGCAACCGGGGCGGCGCGAGCTTCGGCCCCTTCCGCTCCCCTTTGACCGAGGCGAAGAAGTTCCGGAACGCGGTGGTGCAGTCGGACAGAGCCTGTTGCAGCACGACCGCCGATACCTCGCCCAGCCAGGCCCGCTCGGGGCGCTGCTTCGCCTGGGTGATCACCATGCGGGACAGTTGCGCATCGGTGATGAACGGCAGGCCCTGCTCGTGGGCGTGGTTGCGCAGTGCGAGCGCGTCGTTGAACACCACGCGGGCGCACCCGAACGCCTTGGCCAACGCGATGCGCTGCCCCGGCGTCGGGTCGATACGGAAGGAATACCGCAACTGCACGAGATCCATCGTACAGTTGGTTTATGGCCGAGAGCAGCGAAATCAGAACAGGCAGACACTGTGTTTTCGCCTTGCATGCTCACTTGGTTTTCGTCACGAAATTCCGGCACAAGGTGTTCACCGGCACCCACTTGACCCGCCTGGAAGAGATCATGAGGGCCGTCTGCGCCGACTTCGAAACCACCCTGACCGAGTTCAACGGCGAGGACGACCACCTCCACCTGCTGGTCAACTTCCCGCCCAAAGTGGCGCTGTCGAAGTTGGTCAACTCGTTGAAGGGCGTCTCATCCCGGCGGATGCGCCAAGAGTTCCCCGAACTCGCCGCCCACTACTACCGGGCGAACAAGCTGTGGTCCGGCTCCTACTTCGCCGGATCAGTGGGCGGCCCCCCGATCGCTGTCCTGCGCCAGTACATCGAGCAGCAGAACCGACCGGCCTGATCGGGGTGGACGCCGATCCACCTGGCCGAATCGGCTGTTCTTGCCCCGCTACGCGGGCTGGTCCGCTTCACCCCCAGCTGAAGCCCGGAGCACTGCTGACAATTCCGGTAGCCGGTGTATCGCGGCCGCCGGACGAGCTCCCGGCCTGGAACGACGGCGAGGACGTTGCCGTCTGACGAGCCGCACGCCCTCCTGCCGGAGGTCGACGGCGATCGACGCGCTACATGGCCAGGGCGGGCGTGCTCATGGCGTGAGCACGGCGGCGGTGGCGCGCCAGCCCTCGCGGGCGCTGGGGTGGCGCGGGGTCCAGCCGGTGGAGGCGCGCAGGCGGGCGTTGGCGACCCGGAGCGAGCGGGTGAGCGAGGTGAGGCGGTGCCCGAAGAGGTGAGCGGCGCGGCCGGGCACACGCAGCCACATGCGGGCGCCGGTGGCGCGGGCGAGGGCGTCGGCGAAGTCCCGCTTGGTCAGCGGCTCGTCGTCTACCACGTTGTAGGTGCCGGCGGGTGCTTCGAGCGCCGCGACGACGGCCGTGGCGGCGTCGGCCATGTGAATGGCGGACACGTAGCCGCCGGGCCGGCCGAAGACCAGGCCGACGTGCCGGCCGGCCAGGGCGTACATCTGCTCGCTGTGCAGCGCCCCAGGACCGTAGAACCAGCCGAACCGCAGCGCCACCCCCGCGCCGCCGCCCTCTTGGGTGAAGCGGTGGGCGTTCGACTCGGCGGCGAAGTTGCCGCGGGTGAGCGGGTAACGGTCTACCGGGGCGTCCTCGTCGATCCAGCGGTCGCCCTGGTCGCGGTAGACCATGCAGACCGACTCCTGCACCACCCGGCCGACGCCGGCGGCCAGCGCGGCGTCGGCGACGGCGGCCGAGCCCTGGTCGCGCACCCGGTGGTTGTCGCGCATCGCCTGCGTGCTCATGAACCTGCTCATCGGCGGGATGGCGCTCGCCAGGTTGACCACCGCGTCGTGCCCGGCGAACGCCGAGGCCAGCGCCTCACGGTCGAACAGCGACACCCGGACGGGAGCGGCACCCTGGCGTTCGAGCGCGGCCGCCTTGGCCGGTGTGCGGGCGAGCGCCGTCACCGCGTGACCGGCGGCCAGCAGCGCGGGAACCGCGTGACCGCCGATCGCGCCGGTGCCGCCTGTGACGAATACTCTCATAGTGAGAGAGTACTCTCTTACCATGGCGAGGACTACACCGGGCGTCACACGGCAGCGGCTCATCGACGAGGCCGTCCGCCTGTTCTCCACTCGCGGCTACGCCGCGACCTCAGTGGCCGACATCCAGGCGGCGTGCGGCCTGACCACGGGCTCGGGCGCGCTGTACAAGCACTTCCCGTCCAAGCGGGCCCTGCTGGAGGAGGCGGTGCGGCGCAACCTGGAGACGATCGCGCAGCAGGCGGCCGCCGCCACCGCCGAGCGGCCCGGCGGCGAGGACGGGCGCGCGGCGCTGGAGCGCATGGCGCGGGTCGTGTGGGACGTGCTGGAGCACGACCGTGAGCTCATCCGGATCATGCTGCGGGAGTTCGACGGGTTCCCGGAGCTGTTCGAAGGCATGTGGCAGGGCGTCCTGGCGGGGGTGTACCGGCAGGGGGCCGCGTGGATCACCGCCCAGAAGGAACTGGGCAACGCCGAGGCCGACGATCCCGAGGCGACGGCGGCCGTGCTCCTGGCGTCCCTCACCTACTACCCCCTGCTGCGCATCATGATCGGGCACACGCCCGGCGACCTGGACCCCGAGCGGTTCCTCGCCGCCTGGGTCGAACACGCCGCCGCCACGCTCAAGCTCCGCCACGCCGACCCACCGGGCGGCCGGGACCAGGGTGCCGCGGAGTGCTTCTAGCGCCGCGCAGGGATCGCGCAACCGGCGATCAAGCGGCACGCAATCCCGTCCACGTAGAACTACCCAGGACGATGTGAAACGTCGGAGAGAACTGGGGAAGTCAAGTGGGCACGGCAATGTGGATGTCGATGGCGATCGTGGGCGGAACGACGCTGATGCTGGCCTGCGTCGGCCTCCCGTTCCTGATCGTCGCGCGGAACGGGCAGCGGCTGCTGGCGACGGGGATCGCCGCGCAGGCCGTGGTCGAGTCGATGGCCGACACCGGCATGACGGTCAACGGGCAGCCGGTGGTGAGCTTCGTGCTCGCCGTGCGGACGGACGACGGGCAGGCCTACCGGGTGACGCACCGGCAGTCGCTGCCGCGCATCCCGATGGGCGTGGTGGCGCCGGGCGTGACGGTCCCGGTCAAGGTGGACAGGCAGCGGCGCGAGCGCGTGCGCATCGACTGGGCTTCGTGGCGGCCGGCGCCCAACCGGGCATGACAGCGGCAGCTTCGATCATCGGCCGTCCGGCAACAGCCGGGCGGCCGATTTCGTCGTTACGTTCTTTTTAAGTACACCCGCAACTCTTGGCAACGGCCTTCCGGACATTTATGGTTCAGTGCAATGCCACACATTACTGGGAAGGTTCATGACGTCCAAGCAGGTCACGCTGCGTGCCTGCGCCGTTCGTACCGCGGCGAGGGCGGTACGGCCGGTGGCAGGGGCGCATCGCGGGCCGCCTGGCGCGCGACCGGCGGCGGCGTAACAGCCGGGCCGCAATTCCCCGCGTCATCGAGCGGCTCCGGGCGGTCACCGGCCCGAGCCGCCTGCTGGAGGAGCAACCCGCGCCGCACTCTGGCCGGCGCCATGGCCCCGACCTGACGGGCCGGAACCAACGGAAAGAAGGCGACATGAGGAGATCGGCGGCGCTCGGGAGCGTCACCATGATCGCAGTTCTGGCGCTCACGGCATGCGGAGGGGGCGGCGCCGCGGCGCCCTCCACCGGCTCGGCGAGCGGCCCGGCCGCACCCGCCGCCATGGGCGGCACCGTGCGCGTCCTGGCCAACGCGGACTTCTCCCACCTGGATCCGGCACGTGGCTGGGACGGCGGCGTGAACAACTTCTACCGGCTCATCTACCGCGGGCTGACGACGTTCGGCGCGGGTCCAGGGGCCGAGAGCACCAAGATCGTGCCAGACCTCGCCACCGACACGGGCACGCCGTCCGACAGCGCCAAGACCTGGACGTTCACCCTCAAGGACAACCTGTTCTTCGAGGACGGCACGCCGATCAACAGCGAGGCGGTGAAGTTCGGGTTCTCGCGTGCCTTCGACCCCGAGGCCGGGATCGGCTCGCCGTACGCCAGGCTGCTGCTCGACGCGCCGAAGGACTACAAGGGCCCGTACCTGTCGGGCGATCTCGACACCATCGAGACGCCGGACGCCAAGACGGTCGTCTTCCACCTCAAGAAGTCCTTCGCCGACTTCCCCAGCGCGCTGGCGATGGTCAACTTCACGCCGTTCCCCAAGGGGACGGGCGCGGCGGCGGCGTTCGACAGCAAGCCGATCGCGAGCGGGCCGTACAAGGTGGCGAGCTACCAGCGGGGCGTCTCACTCAAGCTGGTACGCAACCCGCATTGGAAGCGCGAGACCGACAACGTGCGCGCGGCCAAGCCGGACGCCTTCGAGTGGACGTTCGGCCTGGACCCGGCCACGATGGACGAGCGCATGCTGGCCGGGCAGGGCACCGACGCCGACGCCATCGCCGGCTCCATCCAGGCGCAGACGGTGGCGCGGGCGCAGCAGCCGCAGATCAAGGCGCGCACGCTGTCCGGGCTCAACGGCTGCACCACGTACATGGGCCTCAACAGCACCAAGAAGCCCCTAAGCGACGTGCGGGTGCGCCAGGCGATCAACCACGCGGTCAACAAGGACACCGTGGTCGCGGCGATGGGCGGCGCCACCCTGGCGCTCAAGGGCACCTCGATCCAGCCGCCCTCGGTGGCGGGCCGGGTGGACTACGACCCGTACCCGTACAACGTCGAGCAGGCCAAGAAGCTGCTCGCGGAGGCGGGCGTGGCCGATGGGTTCACCATGACGCTGGACAGCCGGACGATTCCGAAGATGGCGGCGGTGGCCGTGGCCATCCAGGAGGCGCTCAAGCAGGTGAAGATCGACCTGAAGATCAAGAACATCGACACCTCGACGTACTACGAGGTGATCGGCACGCCGGCGCAGCAGAGCGACGCCGCCGTCACCGGCTGGTGCCCCGACTGGGCCTCCGGCGCGACGTTCCTGCCGCCGCTGTTCGACGGCCGGAACATCACCGCCAAGGGCAACGCCAACCTCGCGCAGATCAACGACAAGGCGATCAACGACCGCATCGACGAGATCGCGGGGATGGACGACGTCCAGCAGGCCAACGCCGCCTACGGCGAGCTCGACAAGGAGATCATGAAGCTGGCGCCGGTGGTGCCGCTCGCATACGAGAAGGTCGCCCTCATCGTCGGTTCGAACATCGCGGGCGCCTACCAGTCCAACGCGTACTCCGGCGGCATCGACCTGGTCTCCGTCGGACTGGCGAAGCCGACGAAGTAGATGACGCTCGCACTTCACGCCGGCGCGCCGGCCACCTCGGGCCGGCGGGTCGCGGGCGCGCTGCTGCGCGACCGGGGCGCCGTCCTCAGCACCGCGTTCCTGGCACTGGTCGTGCTGATGGCGATCGGCGCGCCGCTCATCAGCGCGATCACCGGGCACGGCCCGAACGACTTCGACACCGCGGCGGTCAACACCGACCTGGGCGGCGTGCCGCACGGCGCGTTCGGCGGGATCAGCGCCGAGCACCCGCTGGGCGTCGAGCCGCAGAACGGCCGCGACATCCTGGCCCGCATCGCCTACGGGGCGCGCGTGTCGCTGCTGATCGCGGTCGCCGCCACCGCGCTGACCACTCTGCTCGGGGTGGTGCTGGGCATGCTGGCCGGGTTCTACCGGGGCTGGGCGGACCAGGTGATCTGCCGGGTCATGGACTTCCTGATGGCCTTCCCCGCGCTCATCTTCATGATCGCGATCCTGTCGTCGCTGCCACAGGGCAACAAGGAGGTGCTGCTGGTCGTGGTGATCAGCGTTTTCGGCTGGCCGTATCTTGCCCGGGTGGTGCGCGGGCAGACGATGACGCTGGCGAACAGGGAGTTCGTGGAGGCGGCACGGGCCTCCGGCGCCTCCACGGGGGCGCTGGTGTTCAAGGAGATCCTGCCGAACCTGCGCAACTCCCTGATCGTGATGACCACGCTCGCCGTGCCGGGCTACGTCGGCACCGAGGCGGGCCTGTCGTTCCTGGGCGTCGGGGTGGCGCCGCCGACCCCGTCCTGGGGGCAGATGATCTCCAGCTCGGTCGGCTGGTACGCCGTCGACCCGATGTACTTCGCCATCCCCGGCGCGTTCCTGTTCCTGACCGTGCTGTCGCTGACGGTGCTGGGCGACCGGCTGCGGGCCGCGTTCGACGCCGGGGAGGCCTCGTGATGGCGCGTCACCTGGCCGGGCGGGCCGCCGGGGTGCTGCTGATCCTGTTCCTGGTGTGCCTGTTCACGTTCATCATCTTCTTCACGCTGTCGCCGGACCCGGCGGTGATGATCTGCGGCAAGACGTGCACGCCCGAGCGGATCGACCAGATCCGCGCCGTGCTGGGGCTGGACAAGCCGTTCGTGACGCAGTTCTCCGCCTTCCTGATCGGCATCTTCGCCGGGCGGGACTACGGTGAGGGCGCGAACCTGGTGCACTGCGCGGCGCCGTGCCTGGGCTACAGCTTCCAGACGAACCAGTCCGTGTGGGACATGGTGGTGGAGCGGCTGCCGGTCAGCGCCACCGTGGCGATCGGGGCGGCGGTGCTGTGGCTGCTGGTCGGGACCCTCGCGGGCCTGGTCAGCGCGGTCAAGGAGGGCACCTGGTGGGACCGGGCGGCGATGGGGCTGGCGCTGGGCGGCTCCAGCGTCCCCAACTACGTGCTGGCGCTGGCGCTGCAGTACGTGCTGGTCGTGCAGTTGCAGGTGCTGCCCTTCCCGCAGGCGGTGGCGTTCGGCGATGATCCGGTGGTGTGGTTCCAGTCGTACCTGATGCCGTGGGTCGTGCTGGCCACCGGCTACGCCTGCCTGTACGCGCGGCTCACCCGCGCCAACGTGATCGACACCCTGGCGGAGAACTTCATGCGCACGGCCAGGGCCAAGGGCCTGAGCCCGGTGCTGACCATGCGCAGGCACGCCCTGCGTCCCGCGCTGACCCCGATCGCCACGATCTTCGGCATGGACTTCGCGGCGCTGCTGGGCGGCGCGCTGATCACCGAGACGGTGTTCGGGCTGAACGGGGTCGGCAAGATGGCCGCCGACTCCATCGCCAAGAACGACCAGCCGGTGATCATGGCGGTGACGTTGCTGGCGGCGTTCTTCGTGGTGGTCGGCAACGTGGTGGTGGACCTGGTGTACACGACGCTGGACCCGAGGGTGAGGATCACGGCCAGATGAGTGACCTGCTTGTCGTTGAGGACCTCACGGTCACCTTCCCCACCACGCGCGGCCCGGTGGACGTGGTCAAGGACGTGTCCTTCACCGTCGGACACGACGAGACCGTCGGCATCGTGGGCGAGTCGGGGTCCGGCAAGTCGATGACCAGCCTGGCGATCATGGGGTTGCTGCCGAAGGGCGCCCGCGCCGGCGGCAGCGTCCGGCTGGACGGGACGGAGCTGCTGGGGCGCCCGGACCGGGAGCTGCGGCGGCTGCGCGGCGACCGGATGTCGATGATCTTCCAGGATCCGTTGTCGTCGCTGAACCCGTACTACACGGTCGGCCTGCAGATCGAGGAGGTCTACCGCGCGCACCGCGGCCGCTCGCGGCGGCAGGCGCGCGAGGTCGTGATCGAGGCGCTCCGGCAGGTCGGCCTGCCCGAGCCGGAGCGGCGCGTGGACTACTACCCGCACCAGTTCTCCGGCGGGCAGCGGCAGCGCGTCATGATCGCGATGGCGCTGGTGTGCTCGCCGGCGTTGCTGATCGCCGACGAGCCGACCACCGCCCTGGACGTGACCGTACAGGCGCAGATCCTCAGCCTGCTGGCGGACCTGCGCCGGCAGAGCGGCACCGGCCTGGTGTTCATCACGCACGACCTGGCCGTGATCAGCTCCATCGCCACCCGGGTGCTGGTGATGCGCCGGGGCGAGCAGGTCGAGTACGGCACCGCCGAGCAGATCTTCGCCGCGCCCCGCCACGACTACACCCGGATGCTGCTGGAAAGCATCCCGCGCATCGACGATGAGGTGGGCGCATGACGCTGTTGCGGGCCAGGGACCTGACCAAGCGGTTCGTCTCACGCGGCCCGCTGGGCGCCAAGGTCGCGTTCACGGCGGTCGACCGGGTGAGCTTCGAGGTGGGGCTGGGCGAGACCCTCGCGGTCGTGGGCGAGTCCGGCAGCGGCAAGTCCACCACCGCCCGCATGATCGCCAAGTTGATGGACCCGAGCGAGGGCACCCTCGAATTCGACGGCGAGGACGTCACCCGCGCCAAGGGCGCCGCGCTGGCCCGCTTCCGGGCCAACGTCCAGGTCGTCTTCCAGGACCCGTTCTCCTCGCTCAACCCCCGCCACACGGTGGAACGGATCCTCATGGCGCCGTTGGTCTACCAGGGCATCCCGCCCGACGGCGGCCGGCGGGCGCACGCCAAGGAGCTGATGGAGCGGGTCGGGCTGAACCCGGACCACTCGCTGCGCTATCCCGCGCAGTTCTCCGGCGGGCAGGCGCAGCGCATCGGCATCGCCCGCGCGCTGGCCGTCAACCCCAAGCTGGTGATCTGCGACGAGGCCGTCTCGGCGCTGGACGTGTCGGTGCAGGCGCAGGTGATCGAGCTGCTGCGGCGGCTGCAGCGCGAGAGCGGCTTCAGCTATGTGTTCATCGCCCACGACCTGGCCGTCGTCCGCCAGATCGCGCACCGGGTGGCGGTGATGAGCAAGGGCAGGATCGTCGAGCTGGGCGCGGCCGAGCAGGTGTTCGGCGACCCGCGCGACGACTACACCAGGACATTGCTGGCGGCCATCCCGCGCATCAACCCGGAATGGGACCGCCGCAGGAGGGAATTGCGTTGATCACCGCGACGTACACGATCCCCGGGATGCGGGTGCGCGACCACGTGGTGGACGTGCCGCTCGACTGGTCGGACCCGGAGGCCGCGATCAAGGTGTTCGCCCGCGAGCTGGTCGATCCCGTACGGGACGGGGAGGACCTGCCGTGCCTGCTCTACCTGCAGGGCGGCCCCGGCGGCAAGGGGCCGCGGCCCGTGGGCACGCCGGGCTGGCTGGGGCAGGCGCTGCAGGCGTACCGGGTGATCCTGCTCGACCAGCGCGGCACCGGCCGCAGCTCGCGCATCGACGGGCGGGTGATGAGCGCGCTCGGCGCCCGGGAGGGCGCCGACTACCTGGCCCGCTTCCGCGCGGACGCGATCGTGGCCGACGCCGAGCACCTGCGCAAGACCGTCTTCGGCGGCAAGCGCTGGTCGACGCTCGGGCAGAGCTACGGCGGTTTCCTCACGCTGACGTACCTGTCGAACGCGCCCGAGGGGCTCAGCGCCTGCTACGTCGCGGGCGGCCTGCCGGCGCTGGAGCCGGACGCCGCGGAGGTCTACCGGCGCACCTATCCCCGGGTGGCGGCCAAGAACGCCGAGTTCTACCGCCGCTACCCGCACCACGCCGAGACCACGGCCCGGCTCGCCGACCGCCTGGCCGAAGGCGACGTGCTGTTACCCGACGGCGACACGCTCACCGTGCGCCGGCTGCAGTCGCTCGGCATCGACTTCGGCATGAAGCCCGGCTACGAGCGCATGCACTGGCTGCTCGACGAGGCCGAAGGGCTGCCGGAGACGTTCCTGCACCAGGTGCTGGCCCGCTCCTCCTACGCCGACAACCCGCTGTTCGCGGCGCTGCAGGAGAGCATCTACGGCTCCGGGCCGGGCGCGACCGCGTGGGCGGCCGAACGCGAGCGCGCCCGGCACCCCGCCTTCTCCGAAGACGCCAGGCCGCTGCTGTTCACCGGGGAGATGATCTACCCGTGGATGTTCGCGGAGATCCGCGCGCTGCGGCCCTTCCACGCCGCCGTCGGCCTGCTCGCCGAGCGGGCCGACTGGCCCCCGCTGTACGACCTGGACCGGCTGGCCGCCAACGAGGTCCCGGTGGCCGCGGCCGTCTATTTCGACGACATGTACGTAGACTCCGGCCTGCAGCTCGACACCGCCGCCCGGCTCGGCAACGTCCAGGCCTGGGTCACCAACGAGTACGAGCACGACGGCATCGGCGAGGAGCGCGTCTTCGCCAGGCTCACCGGGCTCGTCCGCGACATGGGAGGAGGAATCACCGGTGAGTGACGGCAAACTGCCCAAGCTGTCGGAGATCCCCGCGTTCACCGAGTACATCGCCCAAGGCTGGGACACCCCCGCCCGCACCCCCGACCTGGTCCCCGGAGCGGCCGGGGCGGCCGCCGCGCACCGGGCCCGCCTCGCCGCCGCGCTCCCCGGCCAGACCGTGGTCGTCGCGGCCGGCCGGGCGCCGGTACGCAGCAACGACACCGACTACGGCTTCCGTGTGGACAGCGACTTCTCCTGGCTGACCGGCTGCGCCGCGGAGAACGCGGTGGCCGTGATCGGCGACGGCGAGGCCACCCTGTACCTGCCGCCGCCCGCCCGCCCCGGCGACACCGGCTTCTTCTCCGACGCCGTCTACGGCGAGCTGTGGGTGGGCCCGTCGCCGTCGCTCGCCGAATGGTCGGCCGCGCTCGGCGTCGAGGTCCGCCCGCTGCCGGACTTCGCCGGGCCGCCCGCCGGCGCCCTGCTCGCGGGCCCCGGCTGGCCGGAACCCTCCGAAGACCTCGGCCGGACGCTGGCCGAACTCCGCATGATCAAGGATGAGTGGGAGATCGCCGAGCTCCGCGCGGCCGTGGACCGCACCGTGGAGGGCTTCGCGGCGGTGCTCGCCGAGCTCCCGGCGGCGGTGGCGGGCGCGGGAGAGCGCTGGCTGCAGGGCACCTTCGACCGGTACGCCAGGACGTACGGCAACGGCCCCGGCTACGCCGCCATCGTGGGCAGCGGCCCCCACGCGCCCACCCTGCACTGGGTGCGCTGCGACGGCCCTGTGCTCCCCGGCGAGCTGCTGCTGCTGGACATGGGCGTCGAGGCGCGCAGCCACTACACCGCCGACGTCACCCGCACCTTCCCCGTGTCCGGGTCCTTCTCCCCCGTCCAGCGGCAGGTGCACGACCTGGTGGAGCGGGCGCACCGGGCCGGGATGGCGCAGGTGGCGCCGGGCCGCGCCTTCACCGGCTTCCACCACGCCGCGATGGAGGTCATCGCGCGCGGGCTGGACGACTGGGGGCTGCTGCCGGTCTCGGTGGACGAGGCGCTGTCCGACGCCGGCCAGCACCACCGCCGCTATCTGGTCTGCGGCATCGGCCACCATCTGGGCCTGGACGTGCACGACTGCGCCCGCTCCAGCCCGGAGGCCTACCACGGGGCGCGGATGGCGCCCGGCATGGTGCTCACCGTCGAGCCCGGCCTGTACTTCCACGCCCACGACCGCACGGTGCCGCCCGAGCTGCGCGGGATCGGCGTGCGGATCGAGGACGACCTGCTGGTCACGGGCGACGGCGCGGAGATCCTTTCCGCCGCCCTGCCCATCGACGCGAGCGGCCTGGAGAGCTGGGTCAAGGAGAGGATCTGACCGCCCGGGGGTGGCACGCGGATCAGTTCGATCCGGCGTAGCGGGCCTGCCGGGCCGCCGCGGTCAGGGCCGCCGCCCGGGCCGCCTCGGTCGGCGTGAACGGCAGCTCGGGCCGCCGGATCAGCAGCGCCCGGTCCGGGTTCACGGAGATGACCATGGTGGTGTTGAGCTCGGCGCCCTCGTCCACGGTGTCGCCGGGCCGGCGCCACTCGACCTGTGAGACCCGCAGCAGCTCGGCCATGGCCTCCGGCAGCCGGTCGGGGTCGGCGCCGACCCGCTGCGCCAGCACCAGCGCCTGGACGCCGGGGTCGGTGAGGTCCTTGACCTGCGCGGGCACGATGACGACATCGTGCCCGCCGGCCTCGGTCAGCGCCCGGGCCAGCACGTCGAGCGCCAGGTCGCGGGGCGCCTCGATGACGAACTCGTCGAGCGCGTCGCAGCCGGCGGGGGTGATGGCGGTGCTGCCGGTCGGCGCGATGTGCAGCGCCAGTATGTTGCATCCGAGGCGGCCGAACGCCCCCGCCACCGTCGCGAGCCGGCCTGGCCGCTCCACCACCCGCATGCGGATGCGCCACAACGCCATGGGCGACCCCGCTCCCCCGTCCACGGGGAGCGAGGCGCCCTTCTTGCGCAGGGGCCGGCGGCCCATCCGCTTGTGGATCGCCGCTCCGGCGATCAACGCCACGCCGAGCCCCACGAGCACGACGGGGCCCGGGTCCTCGTGCCCGAGCAGGGTCGCGACCAGGTGCGCCAGGCCGACCGCGAAGAACAGGGCGGCGAGTTCCACGATCTCCCGCCGCCACGAGCGCGCCTGCTGGTTGCCGTGTCCGGAACGTAGGTGCATGACCTTAGGTGCATCGCTCATGCCGCCCAGTCTGCGCAGGGCTTGTTACATGATCGCGGTCTTCGCGGTTGCGGCGGCATTAAAGCGCGTTCACCCCGTGACCGGAGCATGGCCTAGCTCCCCGTGTGGACGATGATCTCGCCGCCGCCCGCCTCTCCGCCCTTGTTGTCGTAGACGACCTCGCCGCTCGCCTCGTTCCAGATCCTGATCTGGAAGCGGCCGGGGGCGCCGTCGAGGGCGGTGACCGTGAAGGCGTACCCGGACTCGCCGTTGACCTTGCCGGCGCCCCGGAAGCGGACCTCGCCGCCGGTCACCACGAGCCAGTCGTAGCGGGTGGCCACGAAGAGGAGCTTGCCGGCCGGGAAGGTGAAGGCGGTCTGCCCGGTCGGGCTCGTGGCGCCCTCCTTGTACGCCGACACGAACCCGAAGACGGCCTTGCCCGTCGCCGCAGGCTTGCCCGGCTGGGCACCCGCCGGCGAGTCGAGCCAGCCGCCGCCGGTGACGTACCCGGCATCCGGGTCGTAGACGACGACCGGGCCGGCCGTCGCCGTGACCTTGCCGCCATCGCCGTCGGTGACGGCGACCACCGGCTGGTAGATGCCCGCCTTGGCGTAGGCGTGGTCCTCCGCGCACGCCCCCGTGGTGCCGTCCGTCCAGTCCACCTCGCACGTGAGCGTGTCGGCGGTTCCCGGATCCGTGTACGTGACCGTCACCTTCACGGGCTTGCCCGCCGCGACGGGATCCTGCGGGCTCGTCGCGCCGGTGATGACCGGGTCGGCGTTGGTCACCGTGACGGTCGCGGCGTCCCGGCTGCGCCCGGCGGCCAGCGTGACCTTGTAGGTGCCCTCGTCCGTGCAGGTCACCGTGGTCTGCGGTGCTGCGGGGTCGGCGAAGGCGCACGTGCCCCCGGCTTCGCCGGCGGCCTCGTACCGCCAGGACGGGGTGCCGGCTCCGGAGAACGTGCCGGTCAGGCGGATGGGGGCGCCTTCCGCGCCGGAGGCGTCGGGGCCGGCGGTCACGATCGCGACGGGATCGACGCTCTCCAGCGTCGGGGTCACGGTCTTGATCAGGCCGTCGTCGCCGAACTCCAGCCGGTCGATCGTGGTCTCCCGGTGCGTGCCGTCACCGCCGGGGATGGCGAAGCGGTGGTAGGCGATGTACCAGTCGTCGGTGCCGGGCACGCGGACCACGGAATGGTGCCCGGTGCCCTTGATGCCCAGGGACAGGTCCTTGCGCAGGATGACGCCCCGCTTCGTCCACGGGCCGAGCGGCGTCTCGCCGGTGGCGTAGGCCACCTGGTAGTCCTCGCTGCGGGTGTCGTTCTCCGACCACATGAAGTAGTAGGTGCCGTCGCGCTTGACGACGAAGGAGCCTTCGTTGTACCCGGCCGGCTTGTACGTCTTCACCTTGGCCGCGTCGAACGACACCATGTCGGCGTTCAGCGGCACCTGGTAGGAGTTGCCGTTCCCCCAGTACAGGTAGTGCCGGCCGTCGTCGTCCTGGAACACGGCCGGGTCGATCATCTGCCCGGCGTAGGTCCCGGCGGGGACGAGAGGTTTGCCGAGGGCGTCCCTGAACGGCCCGGTCGGCGAGTCCGACACGGCCACCCCGAGGTGCTTGGCGGTGTTGCCGGCGGCCAGGCCGCCGCTGAAGTAGAAGTAGTACTTCCCGTCCTTCTCGGCGATCGCCGGCGCCCAGGCGCTGTTGTCCGCCCAGGACACGCCGGGCCCCAGGTCGAGGATGACGCCGTGGTCCTGCCAGTGCACCAGGTCGGCGGAGGAGAACGCCTTGAACGCGGTCCCGCTCCAGCCGGCGAAGCCGTCGGTGGTCGGATACAGGTAGAACCGGTCGCCGAACACCGCGATGTCAGGGTCGGCGTGCAGGCCGGGCAGCACCGGGCTCTTCATGACGAGCGCGGTGACCTTCCACTCCCGCGTGCTGCCGTCCGAGCCGGTCACGGTGTAGGTGACGGGCTCGGTGAAGTCCCGCTCGGCGCCGGAGGCGGGGCTGACGCTCGCGCCGGGCGCGAGTGTCAGCCGCGGCGCCAGCTTGGTGACGTCGCTGCCCTCCTTCAGCGGCAGCTTGATCTCGCCCTTGCCGGCGTTCACGATGGCGGCGACCTTGAGCTCCGGCAGGGTCGCACCGATGATCGCGGCGGGGTCGCCGCCCAGCGCGTAGACCTCCGCCGCCGACAGCGCCCGGCCGTAGAGGCGGAAGTCGTCCACCTCGCCGGCGAAGTACGGGTCGGCCGCGTACAGCGACCTGCCGATGTAGCCGGAGTAGCTCTTGGCGGCGTCGTACAGGTCCGAGGGTTTGATCGTCACGTTCGCGGCGCGGGCGATCTCGGCCCCGTCGAGGTACATGACCGCCGTCCTGGCCGCCGGGTCGAGGGTGACGGCGACGTGCTTCCAGCCGCCGGCCAGCGCTCCGGTGTGGGGCAGCTTCGACTCGCCCTGCCAGCTCCCCAGCGTGACCGCGGAGTACAGGACGCCGCCGCCGTTGCGGGGCGTGGTGAACAGGTACTTGCCGCTGTCGGGGCCGAGGCCGTAGATCCACTGGTTGGCCGTGGTGGAGGTGTTCCACTTCACGTGGAAGGCCACGGTGAGGGCGGCGGCGTCCTTGAGGACGCCGTTGGGGATGGTCACGTACGGCGAGCCGGAGCCGCCGGACATCTTGAACGACCGGCCGCTCACGCCCTCGCCCCAGGCAGGCGTCCGCTCGTAGGCGCCGTCGTTGCCGCGCCCGGTCGCGTCGCGGGCCACGCCGCCACCGGTTTCGTCGAACTCGTAGCGCAGCAGCAGGTCGGCCGGGATGCCGGCGGTGACCTCCACGGGGATCGTGACGCTCTTGGAGGCGTCGGCGGTCTTCACGGTGATCTCCGTCTGACCCTCGGCCACGGTGGTGACCAAGCCGGTCGCGCTCACCGTCGCGACGGCCGGGTCGGCGCTGGTCCAGGTCAGGGCGCGGGCGGTGGCGTTGACCGGCAGCACGGTCGCCTTGACCGGCCGGCTCACCCCGACGCCGAGGCGCAGTTGTCCGGGCGACACCGTGAGGCTCTCGACGGGCACGCCCTCGGCCGACACGGTGACCTTCGCCTGGGCGCGGGCGGCGCCGCCGTCGGGCAGCGCGCCCTCGACGGTGAACGTCCCGGCCTGCGCGTACGCGGACGGCGGGATCTCGTCCCAGGTGACGGCCACGTCGCCGGTGCCGCCGTCGGCGAACGTCGCCTTCACGGTCTTCGGCAGCACCGGCGCGTCACCGATGCCGGTGACGGTCTCCACGCCCGCCACGCTCCGCACGAGCTGCCCCGGCGCGTACGTCTCCAGCAGCCGCTCGTACTCGGCCCTGGTCACGGGCAGCACCGTGCCGTGCCGGGGCCGCGCGGGGAGGGCGTAGTCCGCCGACGGCGTCCAGACTCCGGAGTCCAGGTCGGTGGACTCGAACGGCACGTAGCCCCGTCCGCCGAACTCGTCGATGAACAGGTACCACTTCTCCTCCGTGTTGGACTTGAAGATGGTCGGCCCCTCGCCCTGGGAGATGGCGTTCTTGCCGATGCACTCGGCGACGAAGTCCCAGTCGAGGTCGCGCAGCGACGTGGACTTCTGCGCGATGATGAACTTGCTGCACGGCGTGGTGGAGGTGTTGTTCCGTTCGTCCTTGGTGAAGCGGTAGTAGGTGTCGCCGTGCTTGACGACGGTCGAGTCGATCACCGAGTAGCCGGGGTCGATCCACACGCGCGGCTCGCTGAAGGTGTGGAAGTCCCGGGTGGTGGCGTACATCATGCGGTTGTAGGCAGACCCGGTGTGGTTCGGGTCGTCGTCGGCGTACAGCTTGGACGCCCAGAACACGACGTACGCGCCGATCGTGTGGTCGTAGTACGCCTCCGGCGCCCACGTGTTGCCCGCGTTGTCCGACGACACCTTGACCAGGCGCTGGTCGGTCCAGTGCACCAGGTCCACGGACTCCCACACCATGATCGACTTGCTGCCGGTGCGCTGGGCGGCGTCCCAGTCGCCGTTGCCGTAGATCCGCAGGTCGGTGGCGATCTGGTAGAACTTGTCGCCCTCAGGGGAGCGGATGATGAACGGGTCGCGCAGCCCCTTCTCCCCCAGCGTGGAGGTGAGCACGGGCTTGCCCTCGTTCAGCTCGCGCCACTTCAGCGGGTCGTTGCCCCTGCTGAGCGCGAAGTAGAGCTGCTCGCCGTCCGCGGTCCCCTCGCCGGTGAAGTAGCTGAACAGGTAGCCCGCGTAGTTCTGCTGGGCGGGCAGCTCGACCACCTTGGCGGTGAACGCGCGTGTGGCGGTGGCCTGGTTCTTGGTGACGGTGGCCGTCAGCTTCACGGTGACGTCGCCGGAGCCGGGCGCCGGGCGGGTGACCTCGCCGGTGGGGGTGATGACGGAGGGCCGGTCCGAAGCCCAGGACACCGTGGTGCCGCTCTCACCGGTGGCGGGAAGGGTGAGGTTGCCGCGCACGTCGTCGACGCCGGGCACCTTCAGCGCGGCGGCGGCCGCTTCTGCGATCTTCACGTCGTCGTACTCTGCCATTATCGTGATCTCGAAGGTCTTGGTCTCGGTGAGGCCGCCCCTGGCCAGGGTGGCCGTGAGCGTGGCCCGCGCGGCCGGCTGCCCGTTCGCGGGGCGGGTGACCTCGCCGGATGCGGTGATCACCGAGTCGTCGCTGGTGGCCCAGGTGACCTTGGAGCCGCCCGGCGCGGTGGCGGGCAACGTCAGGTCGGCGGTGACGGCGCCGGTGTCGCCGAGGGTGAGGGCCTGCTTGTCGGCCGCGAGCGCGGCGGTGACGGTGGACTGCGCCAGCTCCTTCACCTCCTCGGCGCCGAGCGCCCGGTCGTAGATCCTGAAGTCCCGCAGCTTGCCCATGAAGAGCCGGTCGGAGGAGTAGAGCGAGCGCCCGAGGTAGTTGGCCGCGGTGGTGCCGCCGCCGATCGAGCCGGGCGTGATCGTGACGGCCGGGTTGCGCGCGATCTCCACGCCGTCCTCGTACAGGACTCCGGTGGTGCCCGTCTGGGTGTAGACGAGATGCTTCCAGCCGCCGCGGGCCAGGTTGTAAGAGGTCGACGCGCGGGTGTTCTGCTCGGTCGACCAGTTGCCGGTCGCGACCGAGACCCGCAGGTGGTCGCCGGTGGCAAACAGGTAGCCGTTGCCGGCGGTGCCGCTGGTGTTGCCGAGTCCATAGATGAAGTACGGCGTCCGCTGCCCGGCGTCGATGAGCACGTCCGTCGAGACGGTGATCGAGCTCATGTCCTTCATGACGTCGTCGGGCAGCTCGACGTGGGTGTCGGTGCCGTTGAACGCCAGCCCGTCGCCCCAGCCGGTCGCGCCGCGCACCGCGCCGTGCCGGGCGGTGCCGGACGAGTCCGTCGCCACCGTTCCCGCCTGCTCGTCCAGTTTGTACCACAGCACCGGGCCGTCGGCGGCCGCCTGCGCGGACGGAGCCACGAGCAGCGTGGCCGTTGCCGCCAGCGCGGCCAGGCACGCCGGAGCGCGTCGTCGCATCTGCGAATCCTTCGTTGTTAGCGCTAACATCACGCCTCGGAGCACTCAGCCGGTCGCCGGCGCGTGAAAGGTGTTGCGTGAGTGTTAACTGCGAAGGCGCTGCACGTCAAGAGCCCCTCGGAGCACGCATCCCATCACGCTTGATCCAGACCTGCCACTTCAGGCTCGCGACGCTGCGTGCCGACACCGCGGGAGCCGCCGGCTCCGCCCATGGCGCCGCGGAACACCCGGAACAGGCAGGCCGGTCGCAGGAGGGCCCGCGGAGGATCGATGAGGTTGGCCACCCGCAGGAAGCGACGGCCGAGCTCGACGTCGTGCTCGGCGGCGCGGTGAAAACGCTCCAGGTAGGCATTGATCACTCTGGTCTTGGGTGTCCGCCGTCCGCGGACTCCGGGCAGCCGCAGGTCACCGCTGACCACGATGTCCCACGGCCCGTCGACGACCCGGGCGATCGACCGGAACAGCTCCCCCGCCGGTCTGTCCCGAGCGGCCCACTCACCCAGCCTCAACGCCTCCACCGCGGCCACGCTCATGCCCTGGCCGTAGATCGGGTTGAAGGCGCACACCGCGTCGCCCACGACCGCCAGGCCGCGGGGAAAGCGAGACAGCCGCTCGTAGCGCCGCCGCACACTGGCCGGCGTGCGGTGGTGGCGGCCCTCGCCGAGCGGCTCGGCCGAGGCGACCAGTTCGTGGATGTCGGGCGCGGGCAGGGACTTCGCGTAGGCGACGAAGCCCTCGTGGTCGGACGGTGGCGCGTCGCCGTACCCGCCGATGGTGACGATCCACCGGTCACCCTCCATGGCCAGCGCCACCCCGGCGCGGGGGATCGCCCGGGTCGCGGCCATGATGACCACCGGGTCCCCGGCCAGGTCGTCGGCACGCCGGCGAAACACCCGAGTGGTGTAGGTCAGGTCGATCTCGACGCGCTCCTCCCCGGGCGCGGGGAAGCCGAGTTCGGCCAGCCAGGCCGGGGTGTGCGACCCCCGGCCCGACGCGTCGACGACCAGATCGGCGGTGATCGTCTCGTCGGAGACGAGCCGGACGCCGGTGACCCGGTCTCCGCTGCGGGTGAGGCTGAAGACCTGGCTCTCCCCGATCACCTCCACTCCGGGCAGCCCGGCCACCCGCCGCCGGATCTGGCCCTCCAGGAGCAGGCGGCTGACCAGGAGCCCGGGCATGCCGCCCGGCGCCGGGGCCAGGCGGCGCCCCTCGTTGATCCACCGGCAGTCGGCCTGCAGGTCCCCGCCGAACGCCCCGCGGGCCGTCAGTTCGGCGGTGAGGCCGGGCAGCAGCTGTTCCATGACCTCCAGACCCCGGGCCAGGAGGCCATGGGCGTGCCGGCTCTGCGCCGTGCCGCGGCGATGGACGTCCTCCTCGGGCAACTCGTCCCTGTCCAGCACGGTGACGCGCCCGGCGATCCTGCTGAGCGCGGCGGCGGCCAGCAGGCCGGACATGCTGGCCCCGATAACGACGGCGTGCCTCATGGTCTCTCCGGGGAAGTCGAAGGGGATGTCGCTTCCACGATGAGCCGGTCCTCGGTGGCGCGCCCACCCCTAACTTCGCAGGCCCACCCCTACGACCGCCTGACCAGATGAGCCGCCGCAGCGCCGGCTGACACTGTCACCGAGCCCGAGGCGGAGGCTAGGCCGACACCTTCTCCACCTCGATGACCAACACCGACGTGGGCCGCATCGACGGGGCGGGCAGCCCCAGCTCGCCCAGCGCGGCGCCGGGCAGCCGCACGGGCGCGGCCGTCCAGTCCGGCAGCGCCGCCCCCGCGGGCACGGGCCCGGCCACGCGCACCTCGTAGAGCGCGGCGGGGTCGAGTCCGGGCAGCCGCAGCGGGGCGGGCGCCCAGTCGACCCTGGAGGTGAGCTGCACGAACCCGAACACCCCGCGCTCGGGCAGCACCACGCCGTGCAGCAGCGCGGACGGGTCCGGATGGTCGGCGCGGACCACCCGCCCGGCGTGCAGCACCGGCCGCAGCCGCTTGTGCAGTGCGATCCAGGTCGCCAGCTCCTCCAGGTCGGACTCGCTCGCGGAGGTCAGGTCCCATTCCACGCCCATGTGGCCGAACAACGCGGTGCCCGCCCGGAAGGCCAGCGGCAGCGAACGTCCCGTGACGTGGTCGTGCGGGGCGCCGACGTGGCAGCCCAGCCGCTCCGGCGGCACGAGCAGCCCGGTCCAGCGCTGGATGGCCTGCCGGTCGAGCGCGTCGTTGCTGTCGGAGGTCCACACGCGGTCGGTCCGGGCCAGGATGCCGTAGTCGATGCGGGCGCCGCCCGACGAGCACGACTCGATCTCCAGATCGGGGTGGCGGCGGCGCAGCTCGTCCAGCAGCCGGTAGGTGGCCAGGGTCTGCGCGTGCACCCCGGGCACGCCGTCGTGCACCGGCTCGGCGATGTCGCGGTTGTGGTCCCACTTGATGTAGTCGAGCGCGTACTCGCTCACCAGCGTGTCGAGCCGCTCCAGAAGGTACGCGTACGCCTCCGGCCGGGCCAGGTCGAGCGTCTGCTGGTGGCGCTGCGGCGGAGGCATCCGGTCGGCCTGGCCGAGGATCCAGTCGGGGTGCTCGCGGACCAGGTCGGAGTCCGGGTTGACCATCTCCGGCTCGAACCAGAGCCCGAACTGCATGCCGAGCTTGCGCACGTGGTCGGCCAGCGGGTGCAGGCCGTCGGGCCACACCCCCTCGTCGACGTACCAGTCGCCGAGCCCGGCGTGGTCGTCGCGGCGGTGCCGGAACCAGCCGTCGTCGAGCACGAACCGCTCGATCCCGGCCGCCGCGGCCTTGCCGGCCAGCTCCAGCAGCCGGTCGAGGCCGTGGTCGAAGTAGGTGGCCTCCCAGTTGTTCAGCGTGACGGGCCGGACCCCGAGCGCGCGGGTGCCGCGCAGGTGGCCGTGCAGCCGCGCGCTCGCCTCGTCCAGGCCGCTGCCGGACCAGGTGAAGTACACCCACGGCGTCCGGTAGCTCTCCCCCTGGCCGAGCGTGACCTCGCCGGGCTCCAGCAGCTCGCCCGCCGCCAGCAGCGCGGGCCCGTCCTGCAGGCGCTCGGCGTAGTGGACGTGGTTGCCGCTCCAGCCGGCGTGCACGGCCCACACCTCGCCGGCGCGGAAGCCGAACGCCTCGGTCCCGGCCACCAGCAGCCCGGTGGCGTCGTGCCCGGTGCGGCCCCGCCGGTTCTCCCTGGACCACACGCCGTGCCCGAACGCCCTGCGCTGCGGCACCTTCTCCAGCGCCCACCGCCCGGTGAAGTCCAGCAGCTCACCGGCCCGCCCGGGCAGCGGCAGCGCGCAGGTCAACCCCTCCAGCCGGTACGGCGAGGCGGCGGCGTTGGTCACCGTGTGCCGCATCGACACCAGGCCGCCCGCGTCCATGGCCAGCTCGGTCACCAGCGCCAGCCCAGCCCGCTCGTCGGAGGCGGCCACGGTCACCGTGCCGCCGGCGCCGGGGGTGGCATCGGCGTCGAGGCGGTCGAGGGTCCACCGCACCGGCCAGTGCTCGCCGCTCCTGCCTCCCGACAGGCCCGGCCTGCCGTACCAGGAGTCGCCCTGGGCGGGCAGCAACGGCAACGCGGGGGACGCCAGCGCGGGAAGCAGGCCGGCCCCGGCGACGGGGCCGAGGTCGGCGCCGAAGTGACGCACCCGGGGCAAGCCCTGGCTACCGGGATCGAGCAGCAGGGCGGTGCCCGCGGCGGAGAGGATGACGGGGGACAAGTCGGGGCTCCTTACTCAAGGGGGAGCGCCGGGCGCGGGGGCCCGGCGGGGGTGACCTGTGCGGAACGGTACCCGAACGCGCGCCACCGCCCCGGCATGGGGCGGCCCCTCCGGGGCGGACGCCGGAGGGGCCGTGGCGGGCAGGAAAGGTCAGACGGAGATCCGCCCGGCTCCGGCGCCCGCAGTCACGATGGACTTGACGTTGGAGGCGGTGTCGAGCGAGTAGGAGTAGGGGATGGAGGCGACGCTGCCGCCGGTCTGGCCGCTGCCGGAGTTGACGAAGTGGTTGTTGCGGGCCACCAGGGTGCCCGGGTCGGAGGAACCCTCGCCGAGGTGGTAGGGATCGTCGGTGTTCTCGAAGTAGTTGCCCTCGACCAGGACGCCCGCGCCTTCGGTGGAGGCCACGCCGTAGTCGGTGACGCCACCGTAGAAGTTGTTGTAGACGTGCACGGGGTTGCCGAAGCGCACGCGCGGGTGCCGGCTGTTGGTGCCGTCGAACCAGTTGTGGTGGTACGTCACGCGCAGGCGCCCCTGGTCCTCGCTCGCGTTGTCGTCGCTGTGGCCGAGCAGCATGGTCTTCTCGTGGTTGGAGACCTTGTTCCAGGAGATGGTGACGTAGTCGCTGGCCCGTTTGACGTCCACGGCGCCGTCGTAGCCGTTGCTGAAGGAGTTGTGGTCGATCCACACCCGGGTGGCGTACTGGATGTTGATGGCGTCGTCGTTCCAGTCGCGGAAGGTCAGGTTGCGGACGATCACGTTGGAGGCTTCGGAGACGTTGAACCCGCAGCCGGCGATGGTCGCGCCGGAGTTGCCCAGCACGGTCTTGTTGGAGGCCACGCGGAGCATGCCCGAGCAGGAGATCGTGCCGGACACCCGGATCACCGCGGGGCTGCTGGACGACAGCGCGCTGGTCAAGGCCGAGGCGGAGGTGACGGTGATCGGCGAGGCGCTGCCGCCGCCGGTGGTGCCGCCGCCCTGGGTGGCCCAGCCGACCAGGCCGGTCGCGTTGCCGGGCGGCGGAGTCGTCGGCGGCGGGTCGGTCGGGTTGCCGCCGCCCGCGGGGACGAGCCGCCACTGCTTGGTCGCGACGGAGTCGCAGGAGTTCTGCTGCACCAGGGCGCCGGACGCGGTCGAGTTGTCCTTGATGTTGAGGCACTTGCCGCCGTTGGCGTTGACGATCCTGACGGTGGACCCGGACTCGGGCAACGTCCAGGTCTGCGACGCCGCGCCGGTGCAGCTCTCCTGCTGCACGGCCTTGCCCGCGGAGGTGCTGGCGTCCTTGACGCCGGCGCACTTGCCGCTGTGGGCGGCCTTGAGCGTGTAGCCGCTGCCGCTCGCGGTCAGGTTCCAGGTCTGGGCGGCGCTGCCGCAGCCGCTCTGGGTGAGCTGGACGCCGTCGGAGGAGCTGGATCCCGGGACGGTGAGGCACAGGCCGCTACCGTTGTTGACCACGGTGTACGCCCCTGGCGCCGGTGCGGCCGCCGACGAGGCCACCGCGACGCCCGCCACAGCGGTGCCGGACAGAGCGACGACGCCCGCGATGACCGCGGCGGTCTTGCCGTTGATTCTGTGTCGCACGATTCACGCTCCTTGCTGGCCCGAGCAGGCCGGACCGGCCTGCGAGGTGGTGTCCCCCGGGTGAGCATCGTTCACATATGTGACAGCCATACGTGTGAGCGAACATGCCACAACATAGGTAAGCGCTTTCCGACTGTCAATCAGCTGTGAAACTTTCACCACAACCCGAGTAAGGAGATTGTGCGCATCAGGCCGACCTGCCCATTCACGGGATTTCCCGACGCTTCGTGCGTGGGCGGCGACAGAGCGTGCGAGTGGCCATCCCGTCCTCGATCGTTTAGGTTAGGCTCACCTAACAACGATGGAGAGACCGGATGATTGAGCCCTTTCGCATGTTTTCCGTACGGGTCGCCGGCCTACGGCGGTTGAGCCCGTCGTTCCTGCGGGTCACCTTCACCGGAGACGAGCTGCGGCATTTCGCCGACAACGGGTTCGACCAGCGGATCAAACTCATCCTGCCGGTTCCCCTGCACGGGCTGGCCCATTTGCCCACCGGCCCGGACTGGTTCCCGCGATGGCGGGCGCTGGAGGAGGACAAGCGCAACCCGATGCGCACGTACACCGTCCGGCTGGCCCGCCCGCAGGCGCGCGAGGTCGACGTCGACGTGGTCATGCACCCCGGCGGCCACGGCCCCGTCGCCCGCTGGGCGGAGCAGGCGCAGCCTGGCGACCTCGCCGTGCTCATGGGCCCCGACGCGCGCTACGAAGGGATGCACGGCGGGCTGGAGTTCCACCCGCCCGCGGGCGCCGCGACCGTGCTGATGGCCGGCGACGAGACCGCGGTGCCGGCGATCTGCTCCATCCTCGAGCGCCTGCCCGCGGACGTCACCGGCGAGGCGCTGATGGAGGTGCCCTGCGACGACGACTTCCTCCCGGTCGAGACCGCCTCGGCGGTCAAGGTGAGCTGGCTGGCCAGGAACGCCTCCGAGCGCGGCGGCCTGCTCCTGCCCGCCGTTCAGGCCGCGGCCGAGCGGCTGCTGCCGTCGCTGCCCGAGCCGGAGACCTTCGACGAGGTGGACGTCGACGCCGAGGAGCTGTGGGAGGTGCCGCAGGAGGAGACCCCTCAGTCCATGTACGCGTGGCTGGCCGGCGAGGCGGCCGTGATCAAGACGCTGCGGCGGCACCTGGTGGCCGAGCGCGGCATGGACCGGCGGGCGGTGGCGTTCATGGGCTACTGGCGGCTGGGCCGCGCCGAGCACAACGCGTGACGCTGCGGACCCGAACGCGGCGGGACCGGCGAGTGCGGACGCGGCCGCCAGGGACGCCGGATCACCGCAGCTCCGCGAGCACGAGCTGCCGCTCCTCCGGCGTGGGCGGCCGCGCCCAGGTCACGCCGGGCCCGCCGGCGGCGATCATGCCGGGCACGATGTCGCGCAGCAACTCCCCGGCCGTCGCCTCCGGCTGCTTGTCGCGGGCCTCGACGTAGCGGTCGAGCACCCTGGCCAGGTCCAGCATCATCGTGTTGGCGTGCGGCTCCTGCGCGGCGCGCACGCGGACCTGCAACGCTCCAACGCCCTCGGCGCCCGGCCGGACTTCGCCGCCCGGCGGGCACACGATCTCGTGGACGGCGTCGGCGAAGCCCGTCCGGTCCATGCCGTCCACCTCGCCGATCAGCCAGTCCGGACGCAGGTGCAGCACTCCGGGGCGTTCGGCGTCCTGCGCCATGAACTCCGCCACCGTGCCCTGCGGATCGTGCATCGCGGCGTCGCCCCTGGCCGCGAAAGCTCCGGCGAGCAGGTGAAGGGAGAGCAGCCGGGGCGGGTCGTACGCGGTGAGCACCCCCTGCTCCCCGCCGACGCGCACGGGATTCCCCGCCTCGTGGTAGGCCCGCAGCCCCTCCACGAACGCGGCCTCCGCCTCTGGCGTGAGCAGGAGCTCCCAGTCCCACTTCCGCTCGATCTCGAAGATGTCGTACGCGTCGCCGCCGACCGGGTCACGGCGAAGCCACCACACCACCACGCCGACGACGATGGCGGCCGCCACTGCGACAGCGATCCACACGATGCGCTACTCCCCTCGTATCCTGACCGGGCTAGCAGCGTAGTGTGATCTTTCCCCGCAAACTCGGAAATTTCCGTAAACGAGACCTGGGTTGCGAGGTCGGCCGCCGTGGGCGCATACCGCGGCGGCCGAGGCCGTCACCCAGCGCCGGCTGGAGGAGTCGCACGCCGCGCTGAAATCCGATGTGTTTTCCTGAGGAATTCTCCCGTTCTCCCGATTCGCCGCGCACCTCTCGACGTTCACGAACAGCCGGGTAAACTCCATTCCGGAAGAACACGGTCGCGTTACGTGACCTCTGGTGCCTATGAAGGGCGGGTCCGCGCAACCGGCAAGGACGTTCCCGGCCCCGACAGAGCGCGGAGCCGGACATGGACCCACTGCACCTGACCACCAGCCGCCATAACGGGACTCTGACCGTCACCGTGGCCGGCGAGCTGGACATCGCCACCATCGAGCAGCTCCGCAGCCACCTGCTCCAGCTGCTGCAAGAGGCCCGGCACGGGAACGTCGCGGTGGTCGTCGAGGTCAGCGGCCTGTCCTTCATCGACGCCGCCGGGCTCGGCGTCCTGGTCTCCGTCCAGGACCACGCCGCGCGCGGGCGCATCCCGCTGCGGATCGCCGGCGTCCCGCCCGCCATGCTGCGGCTGCTGCGCATCACCGGGCTGGACGCCCACCTCACCACATGATCGCCCGGCGCCTGTAGGTTTTGGGGCGTGTCGACGATTCAGGTTCCCGAGGAGATACCCGCCAGGCTGGAAGACGGCTTCGACCGGATCGGGCGGGAGCTCGACCTGCCGGGCGGCTTCCCGCGCGCCGTCCTCGACGAGGCCGAATGGGCGGCGCACCTGGCGGAGATCGCGCGGCCGGCCGCCCAGGACCTGACCGACGTGCCGTTCGTCACCATCGACCCGCCCGGCTCGATGGACCTCGACCAGGCCGTCCACCTGGAGCGGCTGCGTGACGGATACCGCGTCTGGTACGCCATCGCCGACGTCGGCGCCTTCGTGCGCCCCGGCGGGGCCATCGACGCCGAGGCCCGTACCAGGGGCGAGACCGTCTACCTGCCGGCGGGCAAGGTGCCGCTGCACCCCAAGGTGCTGTCGGAGGGTGCGGCCAGCCTGCTGCCCGGCGCGCTGCGGCCGGCCGTGGTGTGGCGGATCGACCTCGACGCCGACGGCCGCACGGTCGGCGCCGACGTGCTGCGCGCCCTCGTACGCAGCCGCGAGCGCTTCGACTACGGCTACGTACAGGTGGCCCTCGCCACCGGCACCGCCGACGGCACCTTGGAGTTGCTGGCCGAGATCGGCGAGCTCAGGCTGGCCCTGGAGCGCGAGCGCGGCGGCGTCACCCTGCCCACGCCCCAGCAGGAGGTGGTGCCCGGCGCCGACGGCTACCGGCTGGAGTTCCGGCTGCCGCTGCCCGCCGAGGCGTGGAACGCGCAGATCTCGCTGCTGACCGGCATGGCCGCGGCCACGATGATGCTCGACGCCGAGATCGGCATCCTGCGCGTGCTGCCCCGGCCGCGTCCCGCCGACCTGGCCAAGGTGCGCAGAGTGGCGGCGGCGCTGGGCGTGCCATGGCCGGACGGGGCCGGGTACGGCGCCGTGGTGCACGACCTGGACCCGAAGAACCCGCAGCAGGCGGCGTTCCTGCACGAGTCGAGGGTGCTGCTGCGCGGCTCGGGCTACGAGGCGTTCGACGGGGCGCCGCCGAAGGTGGCCGAGCACGCCGCGGTCGCGGCCCCGTACGCGCACGTCACGGCCCCGCTGCGCCGCCTGGTCGACCGTTACGCGACGGAGGTGTGCCTGGCGATCGCCGCCGGCGAGCCGGTCCCCTCCGACGTGCGGGCGGCGCTGGCGAGCCTGCCCGCCCTCATGTCCGGCTCGGCGCGGCGCGCGGCGGCGGTGGATCGGGCGTGCGTGGACCTGGTGGAGGCGTTCCTGCTGCGGGACAGGATCGGGCAGGAGTTCGAGGCGGTGGTGATTGACGTGGACGAGCGGCGCGGGGACGGGCAGGTGCAGCTCGCCGATCCTGCCGTGATCGCCCGCTGCGACGGCCCCCTCCCCCTCGGGGAGCAGGTCACGGTACGCCTGGTGCAAGCGGACCCGGCCACCCGGGAGGTCCGCTTCACCCCGGCCTGAGCGGCGTCAGCGTCCGGTGACCCGCAGCCCGTCGCAGACCACGTCCGCCATTCGCACGGCCCCTCCCCTGGCCCGCGCCCGCCGCTCGGCCACCAGGCATCCCCGCAGCAGGTCCTGTACGTCGTCCGCGCCCACGTCGGGCCGCACCGCGCCGGCCCGTTGCGCTCGGGCCAGCAACCGGCCGAGCGCGGCGGCGAAGTCGTCCTGCAGCGTCGAGCCGGGCCTGAGCGCCATGCGCGAGCCGCTCTCCAGCAGGTCGCACAGCGCCTGGTTGGCCGCGGCCTGCTCGACGACCGTCGCGAACCAGCCGAAGAACGCCTTGCCCGGGTCTTCTGCCGTGGCCAGCGCGCGGGCGTCGGCCACGAACCGCTCGATCCGGCCGAGCAGCACCGCCTCGAACAGTGCTTCCTTGGTCGGGAAGTGCCGGTAGACGGTGCCGACCCCGAATCCCGCGCGCCTGGCGATCTCATCGAAGGAGATCGTCAGGCCGTCGCTGGCCAGGGCCTCCTCGGCGATCTGCAGGACCCGGTCGCGGTTGCGGCGGGCGTCGGCCCGCAGCGGCCTGGCCGTGCCGTGGTCGTCGCCCATGCGTGAACCTGCCTTCGACAACCGGAGGGATCTCTCCGATTCTAGCGACCGGTTTTCACGACATACAGCCATAAGGCACCCGACTTGCCGGTCGGGTGCCTCATGAAGCTGCCGGGACCTTATGGAGCGACGCGGTCCGACGCGGACTGCCGCACGACCCGGACCGGATCACGCCAAGCAGCCCGATCGGGGGAAGCAGCGCGATCAGGCGAAGCAGCCCGATCGGACGAAGCGGAACGGCGGAGGCGGGCGGCCGAGGCGCCGACCCGCTTCAGCCGGATCCGTTCCCGCCTCGGCACCGGCCGCAACTCGATCACCCGCGCCCCTTCGGGCACGTGCCGCAGGTCGTGCGTGATGAGGATCGTCGTCCGCCCGGTCATGAGCCGCCGCAGCGGCGCCATGACCTGCGCGGCCGTGGCCTCGTCCAGCCCGCTCATCGGCTCGTCGAGCACCAGCACCGGCGCGTCGCGCAGGACGGCCCTGGCGATCGCGATCCGCTGCCGCTGCCCGCCGGACAGGAGCCGTCCCCGCTGCCCCACCGGCGTGTCGTACCCCTGGGGCAGCCGCTTGACGAAGTCGTGCACGCCGGCCGCCTCAGCGGCCCTGAGAACCTCGTCGGGCGAGGCGTCCGGGCAGCCGTAGGCGATGTTGTCCCGCACCGACCCCGAGAACAGCAGGGTCTCCTGGTGCAGGAGCGTGATGGCGGCGCGCAGCGACTCCCGCGTCAGGCCGCGGATGTCGGCGCCGTCCAGCAGGACGCGTCCCGCGTCCGGGTCGTAGAAGCGCAGCAGCAGCTTGGCCAGCGTGGACTTGCCGGCCCCGCTGGGCCCGGTGAAGACCAGCAGCTCGCCGGGCTCGGCGGTGAAGGACACCTCCTGCAGCACCGGGCGCCGCCGTCCCGGGTAGCCGAAGCAGACCCGGTCGAACGCCACCCGGCCGGGGCCGGGCGGGGCGGGCACGGCGTCCGGGGCGTCGGTGACGGCCGGCCTGGTTCGCAGGATCTCGATGATCCGGTCGGACCCGGCGCCCGCCTCCGACACCGTCAGGGCCAGCTCGCCGAGGCTCTGCACGGCCGGGTACAGCAGCGCCAGGTACGCGGCGAAGGCCAGCAGGCCGCCGATGGTCAGACGGCCCGCGGCGATCTCCCACGCGCCGAACCCGAGGATGACGATCAGGCAGGCGGTCTCGATGACCTGGACGGAGGGACCGTACAGGCCGGACAGCCTGGCCTGCGTCAGGTTGGCGCGCAGCCACGTGCGTCCCTCGGCGTGCAGGCGGCGTGACTCGACCGGCTGCCGGTTGTACGCCTGCACGAGCGGCTGGTTGGCCAGCGACTCCTCCAGGACGCTGTTCATGGCACCGTTGCTGTGCCGCTCCCGCGCCGCGGCCATCCTGAACCTGGCCGCGAACACCTTCGAGACCACCAGGAACGCCGGGATCAGCGCCATCGTGACGAGCGCGAGGTCCCAGCGGATCAGGAAGGCGGCCCCGGCGAAGAACACCACGCTGGCGGCCGTGGTGATCGCCTTGACCACCCCGGAGCCGACGAGTTCTTCGATGGCCTCGACGTCGTCGGTGAGCCGTGCCATCAGGTCGCCGAGCCGCCGCTTCTCCGAGAAGTCCGGCGAGAGCGTCTGCACGTGCGCGAAGACCCGGTCGCGCAGGACCAGCAGGAAGCGTTCGGCACCGAGCGCGGTGGCGTACGTCCCGGCGAAGGCCGTCACCCCGGCGACCGCGGCGAGCCCGAGCCAGCTGAACGCGGGAGCCCAGAACGCTCCCAGATCCCGGGTGGTGAGCACCTCGTCCGTGATGTGGCCGAACAGGCGGATCGCGGCGACCTCACACAGCGCGGCCAGGATGGCGAACACCACACCGGCCGCGAACAGCCGGCGCAGCCCGCGAGTGTCCGGCCAGAACTCGCGAAATGTCCGGCGAAGGGAAATCGCCGGCGCCAGTTCGCGGCCGGAGGCGCTCAGCGAGAGCCGACGGCTGCGCCGCCGGCTCTCATCGGGCTGATTTACCACCACCACGACCTATTGCGGCAGCCACAGCACCGCCAACGGCGGCACCGTCGGCGGCGATGACAGCCCCATCCTGCGTGGAAGCCGATTGCCGAGAGCCGTGTGCTAGCCATGGTTCCTCCCCCGGTTGGATGGCCTACACATTCACAAATCGGACGTTAGCACCAGAAATCTAATAAAGCACGACATAGCAGACAACTTCAAAGAGACTTGACCCATGAATGCAGTCCGGAAAGACACCTCCGTGCGACTGTTAAAAGTGCTGTAAATGCGTAAAGCACCCAAAGAAGGCAATGCAGTCGCCAAGAATGCTTCCCGAGGCCGCTATCTAAGGTGACATCGCCCGATACTTTGGTCCGATGGAACGGCCGCCCCCGCCTGAAACGCTGGCCGTATGGTTCTCCTCGGCATCCTTCTCATGGTCCAAGGCTTCGGCGCCCTCATCGCCGACCACTTCTTCGGCAAAAGTTTCGGCCTGCTCAACCTGTGGCTCGACGGCGGCATGCTGACGGCCGCCGGCATCGTGACCGGCCTGGCCGGTCTGGTGCTGACGGTCGTCGGCGCCCTCGGAAAAGACGACTAGAGCATGGTCAGGCGAGCGAGGAGTAGGCCACCACCCCGCGCCGCATGGCGTCCACGGCCTTGACCGCGGTCTGCTTGACCTTGCTGCCCGGCGGCGCGGCGTTCCCGAGCTGGCCGAGCAGGTCCATCAGCTGCTTGATCCAGCGCACGAAGTCGCCGGCCGCCAGCTCGTTGCCGTTGACGCCGTCCATGAGCACGGCGTCCAGGCTGTGGCCCTTGGTCCAGCGGAAGGCCGCCCAGGCGAAGCCCAGATCGGGCTCCCTGATCGTGGACAGCCCGTGGTCGGACTCGATGCCCTCCAGCTCCGCCCACAGCCGGACCATCTCGGTCAGCGCGTCCTTGGCCTGCCCGGCGGGGACCTTGGGCCGGCGGGCGTCGTCGGCCGCCCGCGACTCGAAGACCAGCGCCGACACGCATGCCGCCAGCTCCGCCGGGTCCAGCTTCTCCCACAGCCCCTTGCGCAGGCTCTCGGCCGTGAGCAGGTCGAGCTCGGTGTAGAGGCGGCCGAGGCGGCGGCCCTCGTCGGTGACCGTCTCGCCGTCGAGGTAGCCGAGCTGCTCCAGCACCGAGCAGATGCGGTCGAACGTACGCGAGATGACGTGCGAGCGGCCCTCGACGCGGCGGCGCAGCCCCTCGGTCTCGCGCAGCAGCTTGTGGTAGCGCTCGGCCCAGCGGGCGTGGTCCTCGCGCTCGTCGCAGCCGTGGCAGGGGTGCTGGCGGATGCGCCGGCGCAGCTCGTTGACCTCCTCGTCCTCCACCGCGTGGTCGCGCGCCCGGTCCGGCTTGCCGAGATCACGGTCGCCCATCTTGGCCAGCAGCGTGGAGACGAGGTTGGCGCGCTCCTTGGGCGAGCGGCCGTTGAAGTTCTTCGGGATGCGCAGCTTCTCGAGCGGCTCGACCGGCACCGGGAAGTCGGCCGCGTCGAGCTTCTTGACCTGCTTGCCGATCGTCAGCACCAGAGGGCTCGGCCCGGTGCCGCGCGGGTTGCGCCCGGGGTCGAGCACGATCGCCAGCCCCGCCCTGCGCCCGCCCGGCACGCGGATGACGTCACCGGGCTGCAGAGCCTCCAGCGACCGCACCGCGGCGGCCCGCCGGGCGGCGCCGCGCTGCCGGGCCAGCTCCGCCTCGCGGTCCGACAGGCGGCGGCGAAGCGCCGCGTATTCGGGGAAGTCGCCCAGGTGGCACGTCATGGCCTCCTGGTAGCCCTCCAGCGCCTCCTCGTGTTTGCGCAGCTGCTTGGCCAGCCCGACGACCGCCCGGTCGGCCTGGAACTGCGCGAACGACTCCTCCAGCAGCGTCCTGGCACGCTCCCGGCCGAACTGGCCGACGAGATTGACCGCCATGTTGTAGGAGGGCTGGAAGCTGGAGCGCAGCGGGTAGGTGCGGGTGCCGGCCAGGCCCGCCACCGACAGCGGGTCCATGCCGGGCTGCCACAGCACCACGGCGTGCCCCTCGACGTCGATGCCGCGCCGCCCCGCCCGCCCGGTGAGCTGGGTGTATTCGCCGGGCGTGAGGTCGGCGTGGGTCTCGCCGTTCCACTTGTCCAGCTTCTCGATCACCACGCTGCGGGCCGGCATGTTGATGCCGAGCGCCAGCGTCTCGGTGGCGAAGACCGCCTTCACCAGCCCGCGGGTGAACAGCTCCTCCACGACCTCCTTGAACGCCGGCAGCATGCCCGCGTGGTGGGCCGCCAGGCCGCGCTCCAGGCAGTCGCGCCACTCCAGGTAGCCCAGCACCGCCAGGTCCTCGTCGGGCAGGTGCGCGGTCCGCTCGTCGACGAGCTGCCTGATCTCGTGGAGCTCGCGGTCGGTGGTGAGCCGGATGCCGGCGTAGAGGCACTGCTGCACGGCGGCCTGGCAGCCGGCCCGGGAGAAGATGAACGTGATCGCCGGCAGCAGCCCCTCGGCGTCGAGCTTCTCGATCACCTGCACCCGGTCCGGCGGGCGGGAGCGCTGCGGCCGCCCGTAGCCACGCCGGCCCCGGCCCGCGGTCAGCCGCTCGGCGTCGCGCGTCACCCGCATCAGCGTGGGGTTGATGTGCGGCGTCAGGTCGTCGGCCATGAACATGTCGTAGATGTGGTTGCCGACCATCATGTGCTGCCACAGCGGCACCGGGCGGTGCTCGTCGACGATGACCGTGGTGTCGCCGCGCACCTCGCCGAGCCACTCGCCGAACTCCTCGGCGTTGCTGACGGTCGCCGACAGCGCCACCAGCCTGACCGACTCCTGCAGGTGGATGATGACCTCTTCCCACACCGCGCCGCGGAAGCGGTCGGCCAGGTAGTGGACCTCGTCCATGACCGCGAACCCGAGCCCGGCCAGCGTGGCCGACCCGGCGTAGAGCATGTTGCGCAGCACCTCGGTGGTCATGACCACGATCGGCGCCTCGCCGTTGACGCTGTTGTCGCCGGTCAGCAGGCCGACCTTGGCGGTGCCGTACCGCTTGACCAGGTCGTTGTACTTCTGGTTGGACAGCGCCTTGATGGGGGTGGTGTAGAAGCATTTCTGGCCCTGCTCCAAGGCCAGGTGGACGGCGAACTCGCCGACGACCGTCTTGCCCGACCCCGTGGGCGCCGCCACCAGGACGCCGTCACCGGCTTCGAGGGCGCGGCAGGCGTCGAGCTGGAAGTCGTCCAGCGCGAAGTCGTAGAGACCTCGGAACGATGTGAGAGCGGCCCCGTCGTCCCCGAGCTTCTGACGGAAGGCCGCGTAGCGTTCCGCTGGCGTTGTCATACCCGTCAGCCTACCGAAATCGCCATTCCGGTCCGTCCCGCCCGTACTTCGGGGGGATCACGGGCTCCGCCCGGCGGGCGCCTTTACAATGTAGATTTCAAATGATGACCCGTAACGCCCCAGGCCGGATCTCGCACTCCACCGGCGCCGGGCCCACCCGTTCACCGTCGGCGTAGGCCACCACATCGGCGGCCTCCAGCCGCACGCTGCGCGCCCGCCGCACCGACACCGCCCGGTGCCCGACATGCGTCCCCCGATACACGCTCGGGAACACCCGCAGGAACTCGCCCTTGGAGATCGCCTCCAGCACGACGACGTCCAGCAGCCCGTCGTCGGGCCGGGCGCCGGGGCAGATCCGCATCCCCGCCCCGTACGCAGGGGTGTTGGCCACCGCCACCAGCATGGCCTCCCGCTCGATCGTCTCCTGCCCGTCCAGCGTGATCCGGAACGGGATCGGCCGGAACGATCGCAGTTCCCCGGCCATCGCCACCATGTACCGGGCCATCCCGGGCGGCCAGGTGAGCCGGTTGGCGCGCTCGTTGACGCGCGAGTCGAACCCGCAGCACAGCACCCCGGCGAACAGCTCGTCGGCCCGCCCGGCGCGCACGCGGACGGCGTCGACCAGCCGGGATTTCATGCGCAGCACGGTACGGGCCGCCGCGAGGGGGTCCTGGCACGGCACGCCCAGCGCACCGGCGATGTCGTTGCCGGTCCCCGCGGGGATGATGCCGAGCGGGACGTCCGTGCCGGCCACGGCCTGCACGGCCAGGTGCACCAGGCCGTCCCCGCCGAAGGCCACCAGCGCGTCGGGGCGTTCGGCGACGGCGGTGCAGGCGCGTTCCAGGGCGTCGGCGGCGTCGTCACCGACGATCACCGACAGCTCGGCCCCTCCGGCGCGCAGCCGGCGCGCCACGGGCTCGAGCAGGCGCAGGGTACGGCCGCCGCGGGCGGCCGGGTTGACCAGCAGGGCGAGTTGAGGGGACACGCCCGGAACTTATCGCCTATCGGTTGGTATCGGAATCCTCTTCCAGAGGTGTGTCCTCCAGCGGCGAGGCCTCGTCGTCCGACAGGTCCGCGAACTCGCTCTGCGGCCGGCGCTTCTCCCGCAGGGACATGAACAGCTCGGCCGCCAGGAACAGGACGATCATCGGCGTGGCCAGCGCCATCATGGTGAGCGGGTCGCCGCCTGGCGTGACCACGGCGCCGAAGACGAACATCAGGAAGATGATCAGCCGCCGGTGCTTGGCGACCGTCGCCCGCGGCAGCACTCCGATGATGTTGAGGAACACCAGCAGCAGCGGCAGCTCGAACGACACCCCGAAGATCACCAGCATGATCAGGACGTAGTCGAGGTAGTCGTCGATCGAGATGGTGGCGACGGTGCCGTCGAGCGAGAAGCCCAGCAGGAACGACAGGGCGGTGTCCATGATGAGGTAGGACACCGCGGCGCCCAGCGCGAACAGCGGGATGGCGAGCGCGAGGAACGTCAGCGTGTAACGCTTCTCGGTGCGGTAGAGAGCCGGGGTGACGAACGCCCAGATCTGGTAGAGCCAGACGGGTGACGACGCCACCAGGCCGACCATCAACGAGACCTTCAACGTGATGAAGAACGACGAGAAGATGCCGTTGTAGGTCAGGCTGCAGTGCCCGGTGAGCTGGCGTGACTGCGGCGCCTGGCAGTAGGGCTCCTTGAGCAGCTCCCACACCGGCGCGGAGAAGATCCAGCCGATGATGAGACCCACCGCCACGGCGGCGAACGCGATCAGCAGCCGGTTGCGCAGCTCACGCAGGTGCTCCATGAGCGGCATCCGGCCATCGGGGTCCCGCTCCGGCTTCGGGCCCGACCGTTTCAGCAGCGCCATCTATGCAGTCCAGGGGGCGAGGGGACGGTGGTCAGGGACGCTTGTCGGCCTGCGCGGCGGCGCGCAGCCTCGCGGCCTGCTCCTCCAGCTGGCGGGCCTGCTCCTCGGCGGACAGCCCCGGCGCGGGCTGAGCCGCCGGGATCTGCTGGGGCGGCGCCGGCTGGGGCTGGGCTTGGGCCTGCACGACCGTCGGCCTGTCATGGTCGTCGTCATCGGTCATCTTGCTGGTCTCCGCCTTGAAGATGCGCAGAGACCGGCCGACGCCACGGGCGAGGTCCGGCAGCTTCTTGGCACCGAAGAGGAGGACCAAGGCCACCAAGATCAGGATGATCTCTGGAGCTCCCAAGTTCATGTGACGTCCTTCATGGTGAGCGAACTGCTGTGCTTGCCTGCATCGTACGCTGCCAGGGGCGCTGCCTCATCCCCTGGCGTCCCTTTTCGCACTGAATTGCGCATGAACTTCCGCGACTTCCCTGTTCAGCCCGCGTGCCGCGGCCACGACGCGGGCGCCGACGATCCCGAGCACGACCAGCCCAGCCACGACCAGCCCGGCGGCCAAGAAGATCCACGTCATGACCCGTGAGCGTACAGGGCCAGGGCCCGTTCGGCCTCCTTGCGCACCGTCTCGGCCATCTCGGGCGGCGAGACGACCCGGCCGGTGTCGCCCAGGCGCAGCGCCAGCTTGAGGATCCAGTCCTCGTCGCGGGCCCGCAGCGCCACCCGCAGCCGTCCCTCGCCCAGCTCGGTGACCCGCTCGCACGGGTAGTACTCGGCCACCCAGCGGCCGGCCGCGCTGACCTCCAGCTCGACCAGTTCGTCGGTCGGCGAGGGCCGGAAGACGCCCTGGGTGACGTCGATGGGCTCGGCCTCCTCCGGCGGGTCGGCGGGCACGTCGAGCACCTCCACGCCGAGCATCCGGTCCAGCCTGAACAGCCGCATCGCCTCGGCCCGGTAGCACCAGCCCTCCAGGTAGGCGCGGCCGTCGACGACCACGACCCGGGTGGGGTCGACCTCGCGCGGCGTCACCTCGTCGCGCCCGGGCACGTAGTAGCGCAGCGACAGCCTGCGCCCGCGCTTCAGCCCTTCGCGTACGCGCGGCAGCGCGTCGGGGGCGGCGTCGACGTCGACGGTGACCTGGCTGCTGACGGTGGCGGCGCCATCGCCCGCGGCCCGCTCCAGCTTGGCCATCACCCGCGGCAGCGCGTCGCCCGGCACCTCGGCCAGCTCCGGGGTGGCGGCCAGCATGCGCAGCGCGACCAGCAGCGCGCTGGCCTCGTCGATGCCGAGCCGCAGCGGCCTGGCGATGGTGTCGGCGTTGTCGATGATGATCTCGCCGCCGTCCCACGACACGTCGATCAGGTCGCCGGGGGTGTGCCCCGGCAGCCCGCACATCCACACCAGCTGCAGGTCGTCGATGAGCTGCTTCTCGCTCAGCCCGAACACCGCCGCGACCTCGCCCACCTGCGCCCCCGGATGGGACATCAGGTACGGCACCAGCGCCAGCAGCCTCGGCAGCCGATCAGCGGACCCGCTCATGCGTCCTCCTTCGCCGGTCGCATGAGCGGACCGCCGCTGTGTTTCTCGGTTCGCTCGCTGCGCTCACTCACGGATCCTCCCGCGCCGGGTCCCATGATCGTCGCGGTCATGCCAGGGCCCCCTTGAGCCGGCGGATGACGGCCTCGCGGGCGTCCGGCGGCTCGACGACCTCGACGTCGGCGCCGAGGCTGGCCATCCACCCGGCCAGCCGCTCAGGGTCGGAGAAGATCAGCTCGGCCTCGTCCCACCCGTCGGTCCCCTGGTGGACGGTCCTGGAGAGCTGGCGCAGCCCCTCGCACGCGCCCTGGCGCACCCGGATGACGGCGACCCGCTCGTCCGCCCGATCGTCGGGGAAGCCGACCATCGCCCGCAGGTCGACGTCTTCCGGCACCTGGACCGCGCCCACCTTGCCGACGGCGGCGACCGGCCCGGTGATGCGGCTGAGCCGGAAGGCCCGCGGCGCCTGGCGGTCGCGGTCGAACCCGGCGAGATACCAGCGGCCGCTGCGGCTGACCACGCCCCACGGCTCGACGGTGCGGCCGCGTACGGTCTCGCTGCCGGCGCCGCGGTAGTCGAAGCGCACCACCCGCCGGTCACGCACGGCGTCCCACAGCGCGGGAAAGGCCGGATCCCGGGTGTCGACGCGCAACTCCAGCGCACCGGTGCCGACCGGCTGGTCGGTGGCCACGCCGCCGGCCCGCAGCTTCAGCAGCGCCCCGGAGGCCGCCTCGGCCAGGCTGGCGCGCTGCCACACCTGCGCGGCCAGCCCCAGCACGGCGGCCTCGTCGGGCTCCAGGGTGATCTCGGGCAGCTCGTAGTTCTGGCGCTCGATCCGGTAGCCGGGCTCGTCCTCCCACGGGTCGCGCACCACGTCGATGGGGATGCCGATCTCGCGCAGCTCGTTCTTGTCCCGCTCGAACATGCGCTGGAACGCCTCGTCGCCGTCCCGGTCGTAACCGGGCACGACCTGGCGGATCTGCTCGGCCGACAGCGGGCGCCGGGTGGCGAGCAGGCAGATCACCAGATTGAGCAACCGTTCTGTCTTCCGGCGCGACATCTGCCTCACTCCTCCTTCATCGACGCTACCCTGCCCCCGTGATCAGATGGCGCAAGGGCGAGGTCGTACGGATCCGACGCGAGTGGCCGGGAGCGGTGGAGCTGGACGTCGCCGTCCCCGAGGGGGAGTGCCGGGCGCTGGCCTACCCGCCGTTGGTGGGCCGCCCGGAACCCGGCGACGAAGTGCTGCTCAACACGACCGCGCTCGCAATGGGTCTCGGTACGGGAGGTTACGCCATGGTGGTGGCCGTCCCGAACCGTTTGCCGCAAGATCCTCAAGGGCCGGGGCACCTGGTGAAGGCCCGCTACACCCCGCTGCAGGCCACGGTGCTCGGCGCCGACGAGCAGGATTCCCCACATCACGACATATTGCGGGAGGCCGATTCCCTCGACGGGATGCCGGTGATCGTGGCCGATCTGCACTCGGCGCTGGCGCCGATCCTGTGCGGCCTGTACGAGGCGGCGCCCGGCACGCGGGTGGCGTACGTGATGCAGGACGGGGGCGCGCTGCCGGCCTGGTTCTCGATGGCGGCGGCCCGGCTGCGCGAGGTCGGATGGCTGGCGAGCGTGGTGACGGCGGGCCAGTCCTTCGGCGGCGACGTGGAGGCGGTCACCGTGCACACCGGGCTGCTGGCGGCCAGGCACGTCCTGGAGGCCGACGTGGCGATCGTCGCACAGGGCCCCGGCAACCTGGGCAGCGGCACCAAATGGGGCTTCTCCGGCGTGTCGGCCGGCGAGGCCGTCAACGCGGCGGGGGTGCTGCGGGGACGGCCGGTGGCGGCGCTGCGGGTCAGCGAGGGCGACCGGCGCGAGCGGCACTACGGCGTCTCCCACCACTCGCTGACCGCCTACGGCCGGGTCGCGCTGGTCCCGGCCGACGTGCCGGTGCCCGAGCTGCCGGGCGAGCTCGGCGAGCGGGTCAGGGACCAGGCCGAGCTGCTGGCCGTCCGGCACCGCCTGGTGCCGGTGCCGGTGGACGGCCTGCACGAGGCGCTGCGCGAGTCGCCCGTGCGGCTGTCGACGATGGGCAGGGGGATGGAGGAGGACCTGGCCTACTTCCTGGCCTCGGCGGCGGCCGGCAGGCTGGCGGCTTCGCTGCTGTCGTAGGAGTCCTTGAACGTGAACGCCTCCGGGCTCGGACCCTGCGCCCTGAGGCGTTCCAGCCGCGCCATCCCCTCCGCCAGCGACGGGATGCAACCCTCGGGGACCCACCACATCACGGTGTACGGCTCGGCCATGCGCAGGAACCACTCCCTGCGGCGGCGCAGCACGCCCAGGTGGACGCTGCGGTAGGCGTAGTTCCACAGTGTCTCCAGCGACTCCCACACCGAGAAGTTGACCAGCAGGTGGTCGCCGTAGTCGTGGATCACGGTGGCCGTGGGGTCGGTCTCGCTCTCCTTGAGCCGCCACACGAACCCGGGCGCCTCGTCGGCGACGGCGTTGACAGGCTCGAGCAGGGCCACGAACTCGGCGAGTTCGGCGGAGTCGATGGGCGCGCGCAGATGGGCGATGTTGAGCTGGGCGAGATGCATGACGCTCAGCACACCATTGCCCCGCCTTCTATGTCAATCTTCATTTGCTTTAGAAAGGGCGACGCAGCACTCCCCCGGCCGCGGATCGAGCCTGGCTCTGGCCGGGTCGTCGCCGAGCCCTTCGAGCAGCCCCTGGCACAGGGCCAGGTTCATGGAGCACACCAGCAGCGGCTGCTCCTCGGCCAGGACGTGGAACGGGCAGTTGCGCAGCCGCAGCGCGCCGCCCTCCGCGTACGGCTCGTAGCCGCGCTCGCCCAGCACCCGCTCGACGGGCTCGCCGGAGTGCCGCCCGGCCATCCTGACGCCGGCCGCCCGCGCCGCCTTCTCGGCCTGCTCCTCGGCGCCGAGCAGGTCCACCACGTCCGCCAGGACCGAGGCGAGCGTGGCGTAGTCGCGCGGCGGCAGGCTCACCGACCGCTCGCCCTTGGCCCGCCGGTAGACCTTGGCCGGCCGGCCGCTGCCCGGGCCCTTCTTCTCCTGCTGACGGAAGCGGCTCTCCAGCAGCCCGGCCTCGACGAGCTTGTCCAGGTGGTGCCCGGCCAGCGTCCTGGACACGCCCGCGGCCTCGGCCGCCTCTCCCCTGCCCACGTCGCCGCCGCCGGCCGTGACGACGTCGTACAGGCTGCGGCGTACGGGGTCGTGCAGCAGGGCCAGCGCGTCGAGGTCGTCACTACTCACAGCCGGATTCTACGAACCTTCAGTAGGCGGCCAGGACGTCCACCACGTAGACGAGGGTGTCGGAGCCCGTGATGCCGTGCGCGGGATGGCCGGCGGCGCCGTAGCCGTGGGAGGGCGGGACGATCATCAGGACGCGGCTGCCCACGGGCACGCCCACGAGCGCCTCGTACCACGCCTTGATCATGCCGCCGTCGCCGATCTTGAACGCTTTCGGCTGCCCGGCCGGCCAGGTCCCGTCGAAGCTCCGCCGGCTGCTCCAGACGGCGCCCGCGTATTGGGCGACCACGAGCTGTCCCGCCTGGATCCTGCGCCCGCCGCCCGCGTCCAGCACCTTGGCGGCGAAATGGGCGGGCGGCGCCGTCCGCGGCACCTCCAGCGCGGGGCGGGCGCCCCCGGTGACGCGCACGCCCGCGAGCGAGCCGCCGCCCCCGTCGATCGAGGCGCCCTTGCGGTGCACGCCGAGGATGTCGACGACGTAGCACAGCTCCACGCCGCGCCGCCCGCCGTCCTCCGGCCGGATGGCGGCGATGACCCTGCTGCCGACCGTACGGCCCCGCAGCGCCCGTTCCAGCCCCTGGGGCAGCCGTCCCACCGGGAACGCGGCCGGGATGCCGCGGTTGAAGCTGGAGTCGACCAGGCGGTTCTGGCGCCCGTCCCACACGTGCTCGGTGTACTGGACGATCGCCACGTCGTCGGGCTCCAGCCGCGCGCCCTGGCCCGTGGCCGGCTCGTCCACCCGCACCCCCGGGACCGGCGCGCCTTCCGGGAAGCCGATCGTCGGCCTGGCGCCGAACGCGCCGTCCACCTGGAGGTCCAGGCCACCGGACGCCTCGCTCGTGCAGCCGGCCGCCAGCAGCGGCGCCAGCAGCAGCGATGCGACGGCACGGCGGAGCATCGGCCCTCCCACGGGAGCGTCCGGCGACGTTGCGCCGCCGGGCCTGGCGATGCTACCGCGTCGCCGGATCGCCCGTCAGCGGCTCGCGGCCATCCGCCCGGCCCGGCACACCCCGCGGTGCCGGCCCAGGGGCGAACCCGGGGCCGGGCCGTTCGCTCGTCAGTAAGCGCCGAGGACGTCGACCACGAACACCAGCGTGCTCTTGGCCGGGATGTTCTCCTGCGCCTGGTCGCCGTACCCGAGGTCCGGCGGGATGCTGAGCACGACCCGGCTGCCGACCGGCACCCCGGCCAGGCCCTGCTGCCAGCCCTGGATCACCTGGGAGAGCGCGAACTCGGCCGGCTGGCCCCGCTCCCAGCTCGAGTCGAACTGCTTGTCGGTGCCCCAGATCTTGCCCGTGTAGTGGACGGTCAGCGTCTGGTTGGGCTGCACCTTCGCGCCGGTGCCCTCGATGATCGTCTTGGTGACGAGCTTGCCGGACGGCTTCTCGCTCGTCTTCGTGGTCAGCGTGGGCGCCTTGTCGCCACCGGGGTTGTCGACCTTGACGCCCTTGATGCTCTGGCCGGTCTCCTTGCCGGTGGCGGCCTTCAGCGCCGCGGGCTGGGTGCCGACCACGTCGATCACGAACACCTTCGTCGGCTGGGGGGGCGCCGTCGCCTGCTGCTGGGCGACGGAGTCCTCGGCCAGCACGGCCAGCAGCCGGCCGCCGTGCTTGACCTTGGTGAAGCCCTCCTGCAGGACCTGCGGCAGCTGCTCGTTGACGGGGATCGTCTCCGGCGCCTTGGTGTCGTAGGAGGAGCCCTGGACCGCGTTGCCCTTGCCGTCCCAGTTGTAGACGGTCAGGTTGACGATCAGCTTGTCGCCCGCCTTGACACCGGCGCCGGTGCCCGGCTGGATGACCTCGTACGACGACTTGGTCGCGGGCGAGCCGGCGGGGAAGGTCACCGTGGGCTTGGCGCCCACGGCCCCGGTGACCTTGAGCCCGCTCGCGGCCGGCGCCGACCCACTGGGGGCGGCGCCGGTGCTCGCACCGTCGTCGGAGCCGCACGCGGCGGCGAACAAGATCAGAGGCACGGCGGCCAGTACGGCCAGAGCGCGGCGCATGCGTTTCCCTCGGAAAGACGACAGATTCGCGTCACCCTACCCGACACGGAGGTAGGGCCGAGGTAAACGCGCCCCTACATGCCGGCGATGAGCTTGTCCACCCGCTCGTCCACACTGCGGAACGGGTCCTTGCACAGCACCGTGCGCTGGGCCTGGTCGTTCAGCTTGAGATGCACCCAGTCGACGGTGAAGTCGCGCCGCTTCTCCTGCGCCTTGCGGATGAACTCGCCGCGCAGCCGCGCCCTGGTCGTCTGCGGCGGCACCGACTTGGCCTCGAAGATCTTCAGGTCGGACGCCACCCGCTCCACCGAGCCGCGCTTCTGCAGCAGGTAGAACAGGCCGCGCTTGCGGTGCACGTCGTGGTAGGCGAGGTCGAGCTGCGCCACCCGCGGCGACGACAGCGGCAGGTCGTACTTCTTCCGGTAGCGCTCGATGAGCTGGTATTTCGTCACCCAGTCGATCTCCCGCGAGACCAGGTCGAGGTTGCCGGTGTCGACCGCGCGCAGCGTGCGCTCCCACAGCTCCAGCACCCGGTGCGCGATGGCGTCGCCGCCGCGGCGGTCGACGAAGTCCTTCGCCTTGGACAGGTATTCCTGCTGGATCTCCAGGCTCGACGCCTCGCGCCCGTTGGCCAGCCGCACCCGGCGCCGGCCGGTCATGTCGTGGGAGACCTCGCGGATGGCCCTGATCGGGTTTTCCAGCGACAGGTCGCGCATCACCGTGCCCGACTCGATCATGCGCAGCACCAGGTCGGTGGCGCCGACCTTGAGCAGCATGGTGGTCTCGCTCATGTTGGAGTCGCCCACGATGACGTGCAGGCGGCGGAACCGCTCGGCGTCGGCGTGCGGCTCGTCGCGGGTGTTGATGATGGGCCGCGACCGGGTGGTGGCGCTGGAGACGCCCTCCCAGATGTGCTCGGCCCGCTGCGACACGCAGTAGACGGCGCCGCGCGGCGTCTGCAGCACCTTGCCGGCCCCGCACACGATCTGCCGCGTCACCAGGAACGGGATCAGCACGTCCGCCAGCCGCCCGAACTCCCCGTGCCTGCCGACCAGGTAGTTTTCATGGCAGCCGTAGGAGTTGCCGGCGGAGTCGGTGTTGTTCTTGAACAGATAGATGTCACCCGCGATGCCCTCTTCGCGCAGCCGCTTCTCGGCGTCGACGAGGAGGCCCTCGAGGATCCGCTCGCCTGCCTTGTCGTGGGTGACGAGCTCGATGACGTTGTCACACTCGGGTGTTGCGTATTCAGGATGGCTGCCCACGTCGAGATAGAGACGTGCGCCGTTGCGTAGGAAGACGTTGCTCGATCGGCCCCAGGACACGACTCGCCGGAACAGGTAGCGCGCGACCTCGTCCGGGGACAGCCTTCGCTGGCCCCTGAACGTGCAGGTCACGCCGTACTCGTTCTCCAGCCCGAAGATGCGACGATCCATCACCTCACACTATGCCCACGGATCGGCCAGCGGGAGAGATCTTCGCAGGTGTTTTCCGGCCGCGCCGCGCGAATTCCCCTCGTCCCCGCGCCCGCCCCCACGGGGCGCGGGTGCGCTTCGCCCTGGTCAGGGGGTGTAAATCTCCTGAACCTTGACGATTTCCCCCTTGTAGACGGTGATGAGGGAGGGGTGCCCGTGGTCGCCGTGGCGTTTGATCAGCGTGGTCCTGGAACACCGCTTGTTCCCGAGCCCCGTTCTTCGGTCGACGGTCATCCCCGCCATCGACGACTTGCACCCGTACGCCGACAGGAAGACCACGTTCTTCGCGATGGGCGAGGAGTACGCCATGACGACACCCTCGGGCGGGCCGACGAAGTAGCCCTCGGTCTCGGTGCCCTTCTTCCACTTGATCGGCGTGTACTCGGCCACGCCGCTGTCCACGCGCGTGATCCAGCCGCGCAGGATGCCGTTGTGACGGGAGTGGATGCCCTTGGTGAAGTCGTGCTTCGGGTCGGGCTGGAAGGTCGTGCCGAAGATCTTGGGCGCCTTGTACGCCGGAACCGGCGCGGTGGCGGCCTCGGCGGGCACACCGGACGTCAGCATCACCGCGGCGGCTGCACCGCCGGCCAGCAAGCTACGCAGGGAAGTGTTCACGGATTCTGAGATCCTGGATCACTTCGCGCGGTTCGGGACAATCGTTGTGAAACAGGTCACACCACCGGCTTAAGGCGGCCGGGTCCTCCAGGCGAACGCCGGCGAGGGCCACGAAGCGGCCCTCGCCGGCGTCCGGCAAGCCCTACAGCGGCGAGGAGCCGTCGTCCACGTCGCCGTCGGGTCCCGTCGGAGGCGGCGTCTCGCCCGAGGCCGGTGGCGTGGCCGGCGGGGTGGCGGGGGTGGCAGGCGGGGTGGTGGTCTGGCCGAGCAGCCGTTCCAGCCGCGCCCCCGTCAGCCGGAGGAACTTACGGTGCTCCCGGTTGCGGTCGAGCACCGCCACTTCGAGCTGCCCCACCGGCGGCCGCTCACCGCCGGGCTCGGTGAGCGCCGTCAGCGCCACCTCCAGCGCGTCGGCCAGCGACATCGACTCGCGGTAGCGCTCCTTCAGCCGGCCCGCCACGGCCTCGGCCTGGCCGCCCATGGCCGCGAAGCCGTGCTCGTCGAACACCGACCCGTCGAACGTCAGCCGGTAGATGGCGTCCCCGTCCTTGGTCTCGCCCACCTCGGCGACCACCACCTCGACCTCGAGCGACTTGATCGACTCGGTGAAGATGCGGCCCAGGTTGGAGGCGTAGAGGTTGGCCAGGCCGCGGCCGGTCACGTCGGAGCGGTCGTAGGTGTAGCCGTTGATGTCGGCGTAGCGGATGCCGCCGAGGCGCAGCTCCTCGAACTCGTTGTAGCGGCCCACGGCCGCGAAGCCGATGCGGTCGTAGATTTCGCTGATCTTGTGCAGCGCCCGCGACGGGTTGGGCGCGACGAACAGGATGCCGTCGACGTACTGGAGCACGACGACTGAGCGGCCCCGCGCGATGCCCTTGCGCGCGTAGTCGGCCTTGTCCCGCATGATCTGCTCAGGGGACGCATAACCAAAAGGCATGGACACGGGCGATGGTCCTTTCTAGCGCAGCGGGGCGATGGGGCCGTCGGGCGAGATCAGGCGGGCTTCGAGCATCTGGTTGACGTAGCCGGAGACCTCGTCCTCGCCCAGGCGGCGGAAACCGTCGGCGTCGATCACCGACACGATCGGCCAGATCTTCCTCGTCACGTCGGGACCGCCGGTCGCCGAGTCGTCGTCGGCGGCGTCGTAGAGCGCCTGGATCAGCGTCATCGCCATGTCGTCGGCCGACGACCCGTCACGGTAGAGCTTCTTCAGCGACCCGCGGGCGAAGATCGAGCCGGACCCGATCGCGTCGAACCTCTCGCGCTCGTAGGGCCCGCCCGCCACGTCGTAGCTGAAGATGCGTCCCTCGTCCTTGTCCGGGTCGTAGGCCGCGAACAGCGGCACCACCACCAGGCCCTGCATCGCCATGGCCAGGTTGCCCCTGATCATGGTGGCCAGCCGGTTGGCCTTGCCCTTCACCGACATCGTGCGGCCCTCGAGCTTCTCGTAGTGCTCCAGCTCCACCCGGAACAGCCGGCCGAACTCGATCCCGGTGCTGGCCGTGCCCGCGATGCCCATGCACGAGTGGTCGTCGGTGCGGAACACCTTCTCCACGTCACGCTGCGAGATGATGTTGCCCGACGTCGCCCGCCGGTCGCCCGCCATGATCACGCCACCGGCGAAGGTGGCGGCCACGATCGTGGTCGCGTGCGGAACCTGGTCGCCGATCGCGGTGGCCAGAACCTCATCCCGCCGCGGCAGCAATTCCGGCGCATACGAGCTGACGAACTCCGTGAACGAGGAGCTCCCGGTGTTCTGGAAAAAGTGGTTCACCAAGCCGACGGGCAGATCCCTTTGCGATGCCACGCGACTCCCTCCCAAACGTCAGTGTCCCTAGGGCGACCCTACTCATGTTGCTGTGCTGTCTGCACTTCCCACGATCAGCTCACGGCGAACCCGCCCGTCTCACGAAACGCGCCGACCGCCGGGGTTCCCGTGTCCGGATCGTTTCCTCACAACGTCCGTGAGCGCCCCAGAAGGCTCCGGAGCACCCATGACACCACTTCCCCGATCACGTCCCCTCTCCAGGGCTCTGGCAGCCGCACAGGCCATACTGGTGACCATGTCCACCAGGGACTGGATCCTGCACGTCGACCTCGACCAGTTCATCGCCGCCGTCGAGATCCTGCGCCACCCCGAGCTCCGCGGCAAACCCGTCGTCGTCGGCGGCTCAGGGGACCCCACCCAGCCGCGCACCGTCGCCGCCACCGCCACCTACGAAGCCCGCGAACACGGCGTCCACTCCGGCATGCCGCTGCGCACCGCGCTCAGACGCTGCCCCGACGCGATCTTCCTGCCCAGCGACCCGCCCGCCTACGAGGCCGCCTCCGAACGCGTCATGGGCGTGCTCCGCGAATTCCCCGTCCGCGTCGAAGTATGGGGCTGGGACGAGGCCTTCGTCGGCGCCGCCACCGACGACCCGGAAGCGCTCGCCGCCGACCTCCAGCGGGCCGTACGCGAACGGACCGACCTGTCCTGCTCCGTCGGCATCGGCGACAACAAGCACCAGGCCAAACTGGCCTCCGGATTCGCCAAACCCGCCGGAATCCACCGCCTCACCAGCGACAACTGGGCCGAGACCATGTACGAGCGGCCCACCGACGCCCTCTGGGGCATCGGCGCCAAGATCTCCAAGAAGCTCACCGCGCTCGGCCTCCACACCGTCGCCCAGCTCGCCGCCGCCGACCCCGCCCACCTGGCCGAGCACTTCGGCCCCACCAACGGGCCCTGGTACCGCTATCTCGCCCTCGGCAAAGGCGAAGCCGAAGTCGTCACCACGCCCTGGGTCGCCCGCGGGCACAGCCGCGAAACCACCTTCCCCCAGGACCTCACCGACCCCGCCGAGATCGCCCGCCACGTCGCCGGCCTCGCCGAACAGGTCGCCCACGACGCCGCCGCCGCGGGCCGGGAAGTGATCCGCGTCTCGGTCAAGGTCCGTTTCACCCCGTTCCTCACCCGCACCCGCCAGTCGAAGCTCCCCGCCGCCACCACCGACCCCCGCGCCCTGTCCGGCACGGCCGTCGCCATCCTCGACCGCTTCGACCTCGACCGCCCCGTCCGCCTCCTGGGCGTGGCCGTCGAATACACCATGCCCAAGGAGTAACCGCGAGTTTCAGTCCACCCGGGTGGAGAGATCGGCACGGAGCTGCCCCTCGGCCCGGATCAACTCCCCGCAGTTCCTCATCCGCACCTCCACCTCCCCATGGTCATCGACGGTCGCCCCGGCACAAGAAAGCGCCCGCCACACGCGGCCGAATCGTCCGCGAACTGCCCTATCCCGGTATTGCACGGCAAGCACTACGCATACCGCACATCACCGGTGCGCTGACAATGATCGGCATGCTCCGGCGGCCGATCCCGGCACACCACGCACGATCCGAGTTGAGCCACGGCCATTCGCTCGGCATCCTCCTGACGCAGCCGATAACGCTGCGACAGGTGACAAGCCCGCGTAGGCGCCACAGAATCGGCGCCACGCCGCTTCGGGAGGATCACGAACTCCGGCCAGAGAATTTCCCCGTCCGGATAGCGGGCGGCCAGCTCCAGCAACACCGTGTTGTCGCCGAAGTGGCCGAGCCCGTTGTCGCAGTTGACGCAGAGAACGCCCCGGACCTGGCCGGTCTGGTGGCGGTGGTCGGCGAACGCGCCCGGCACGGCCCGGCAGAAGGCACAGAGCCCGCCCTGACGGGCGAGCATGCGCTCGACGTCATCCTCGGTAATCCCGTAACGGAGCCTTAGCCGGTGATTCCGGTCGCTCCCGAGATTCTTGATTTCATTATCGCGCATCACCACCGTGTGGCACGGCGTGCAATAGGCGGTAAGCCCATCTTCGCTGGACCGATTGCCGCCGAACGTGGAACGCCTCCGGAAGCAGACCTTGCGGTATCGCGCACGCCCATCAGCCATGCGCTTATCGAGCCCGAACTCAGAGACCGCCTTGGTCTCTCCGCAGTCCGGGCACCGCGTCAATCCGTCCGGCGCGTCCACCCGATTTACCCGTTTGACCTGTCCGTTTTGTCCTACTCTCCGCCCTTTTGGACGTAAGACCGCACGAATTCCTCTGCGTTCTCTTCGAGAACTTCGTCTATTTCGTCCAGGATTGCGTCGACGTCGTCGGTGAGCTTCTCCTGGCGCTCCTGCACGTCAGGCGTCGCCGCGGCCTCGGTCTCCTCAACCTCGGTCTCGCGCCGTCCCGTCTGCTTCTGACCGCCAGTGTCCTTGGTTGCCATGTCCTACCTCCGCTTGGGGGACTGCCTCTAGGCATATCTTCCCCGAACCGGGCGACATTTCGCGCCGATCGCCCAGCGATCTTGCCGGGTTGACTAGATAGCACAACTATCCAACAATGGGTTGCCGTACCCACAAGGAGGTTCAGATGTCTCCGTCGTCTTTGAGCACCGCCGGTGTGCTTCTCATCACAGTCCCGCTGGTGGCCTTCGGCGGCGTCTCGCTGCTGACGTTCATCATGAGGAACGTCCCCGGCTACCTGGACAACCCGGTCCGCCGCGGCCTGTGGCGGGCCGGGCACGCCCATGCGGGCGTCCTGGTCCTGTTCAGCCTGGTGGCGATGCTGTACGTGGACCAGGCGAGCCTGCCGGAGGGCGTGCGGGCCCTGACGCGAACGCTCATCACGGCCGCCCCGATCCTGATGCCGCTGGGCTTCTTCCTGTCGGTCGCGCGGCCGAGCGACACCAAGCCGAACAGGCTGATCTGGCTGACGGTGGCGGGCGGCGCGTGCCTGGCGGCAGGCACGCTGACGCTGGGGATCGGCCTGCTCTGAGCGGGCTCAGTCGCCGCCGGTGAGGGCGGCGACGAGGTCGGCGGCGGTGCGGCAGCGGTCGAAGAGCTCGCCCACGTGGGCCTTGGTGCCGCGCAGCGGCTCGAGGGTGGGGACGCGCTGGAGCGATTCCCTGCCGGGGATGTCGAAGATGACGGAGTCCCAGGAGGCGGCGGCGACGGATTCGCTGTATTGGCTCAGGCAGCGGCCGCGGAAGTAGGCGCGGGTGTCGGCCGGGGGGCTCTCGACGGCGCGCTGGACTTCGTCCTCGGTGACGAGGCGCTGCATGCGGCCGCGGGCGACGAGCCGGTTGTAGAGGCCGCGGTCGGGCCGGATGTCGGAGTATTGCAGGTCGACGAGCTGGAGCCTGGGGTGCGACCAGGCGAGGCCGTCGCGGCTGCGGTAGCCCTCGAGGAGTTCGAGTTTGGCGACCCAGTCGAGCTCGTGGGAGAGCTGCATGGGGTCTTCGGCGAGGCGTGTGAGCACGGATTCCCAGCGGTCGAGGATGTCCTTGTTCATCTCGTCCTGGGCGGTGCCGCGTTCCTCGACGTACTTTCTCGCTTGTTCGAGGTATTCCATCTGGAGCTGGACGGCGGTGAGCTTGCGTCCGTCGCGCATGGGGATCTCGTAGCGGCAGCTGGGGTCGTGGGAGACGGCCCGGAGCGCCTGGACCGGGCTCTCGACGGCGAGGTCACGCGTCAGGAAGCCCTCTTCGATCATGGCGAGCACGAGAGCCGTGGAGCCCAGCTTGAGGTAGGTGGAGATCTCCGACATGTTGGCGTCGCCGATGATCACGTGCAGCCGCCGGTATTTCTCGGGGTCGGCGTGCGGCTCGTCCCGGGTGTTGATGATGGGTCTCTTCAACGTGGTTTCGAGCCCGACCTCGACCTCGAAGAAGTCGGCGCGCTGGCTGATCTGGAAGCCCTCGCCGCGCGAGTCCTGGCCGATGCCGACCTTGCCGGCGCCGACGACGACCTGCCGGGAGACGAAGAAGGGGGTGAGGTGCCTGACGATGTCGGCGAACGGGGTGGCGCGCCGCATCAGGTAGTTCTCGTGGCAGCCGTAGGAAGCGCCCTTGGCGTCGGTGTTGTTCTTGTAGAGCTGGATGGGCGCGTTGGAGGGGATGGCGGAGGCGCGCGTGGCGGCGTCGTACATGACCCGCTCGCCTGCCTTGTCCCAGATGACGGCGGCCCGGGGGTTGGTGCATTCGGGCGAGGAGTATTCGGGGTGGGCGTGGTCGACGTAGAGCCGGGCGCCGTTGGTCAGGATGACGTTGGCCAGCCCGAGGTCCTCGTCGGTGAGCTGGCTGGTGTCGGCGACCTCTCTGGCGAGGTCGAAGCCGCGCGCGTCGCGGAGCGGGTTTTCTTCCTCGAAGTCCCATCGCGCCCTGCGCGCCCTGGCCGCCGAGGCGGCCAGGTAGGCGTTCACGACCTGCGAGGAGGTCACCATCGCGTTGGCGCCTGGCTGGCCGGGTACGGAAATGCCGTACTCGGTCTCGATGCCCATCACCCGACGCACCGTCATGCAACACCCTCTGTTCGTCCGGATCTGCCTATCCGCCGTTTATATGCCCGAGCCTATGCCCTTCACAGTGCCCCAGGGTCACAGAGTTATGGCACCGACGCCTTTTCAACCTGTACGACCGGAGCTGTTGGGGTTTGTGAGGGTCTGCGTGGCTTGAGTATCCGCTGGATGGGGCGTTCGGCAAAGGAGTACACCAGATACGACAGGAGCACGGCGGCCAGCGTCGTGATCGTGGCGACCGCCCAAGGCGGCATATGCCCGGTGAGCACAGGGATGAGGGCCACCGCGATCACGCTGTGGAACAGGTAAAGCGGGTATGTGGTGCCCCCGAGCGCGGTGAGCGTCCTGGAGGATTTGAGCCTGAGCACGCCGAGCGCGACGAGCGCCATCAGGGCGAAGATCACGGTGATCGTGATGATCACACTGGTGTCGGTGACGGGCATGTTCTTGAACCCGGCGGCGTCGATGCGCCGGTGCACGCGGCCGAGCGCGGAGTGGACGGACATGCCGTATCCGGCGGCGACGTACAGCCAGGGCAGCCAGGAACTGCCGTGTTTGTGGATGAGGTACAGGGCCATGCCGGCGGCGAAGTAGGGCGCGTAGTCGGGCATGACGATCTCCCGGACCAGAGCGTCGTCGAACAGCTGGGTCTCGGCGAGCACCTTGACGGCCAGGGCGGCAGCCAGCCAGATCCCGGCGAAGGCGAGGACGCGGCCGTACGTGACACCGGCGATCACGAGGATGGCCATCAGCAGGTAGAAGCGGAGCTCGGCCCACAGCGACCAGTAGACGCCGCTGGCGTCGGCGATTTTGAACAGCCGCTGGAACATGGTGGCGTTCAGCAGGTATTCGCCTGGTGAAAGTTTTGGGTCGAGCGCCTTGGCGCCGGTCAGCCCGTAGAGCGCGACGATGGCGCCGAGGCTGAGCCAGTACGCGGGGTAGAGGCGGACCAGCCGGGAGCGGGCGAAGGCCCCGAGCCCGCGCCCCCAGGCGCTCATGAGGATGACGAACCCGCTGATGATGAAGAACAGCTCGACGCCGAGGATGCCGAGTCCGGCGACGGGCGCCAGCGCGGGGAACAGCTCCGCGGGCCGGTCGCCCCAGACGGAGGCGTACGCCACCAGGTAGTGGAAGGCGACGACGGCCAGGGCGGCGACGAATCGCAAAAGGTCGAGTTCGGCCAACCGGCCGTCTCCCCGAGCATGCTTCGGCCGGTTAGGTTGATGCACGCCCCTTTGACGTAACTTCGGTCACTTCGGTTCCACTTCTCCCCCAGTTCCCACCAGTAACACCCGTGAGCCGTCGTCCAGGCCGAGGACGGGCAGCCCTGGGCCGGGGCGGTGAGCCGGCGGGCGCGGCGGCCGCCTGCTCGCCGGACCCGCCGGCCCAGGCGTGCGCCAAACGGACGCAGGACCCCCAGGAGCAGGCCCCAGGGGAAACCGGCCGGACCACAGGGGCGGCGCGGCTCAGGGGTCGCTGGTGGCGGCGGTGAAGCCGGTGTGGCCGGAGGGATGGCCGCGGACGACGGTGACGCATTCGATCTCGGCGAGGGCGGGCGCGTCGCGTTCGAGTGCCGTCAGGAACTCCTCGACGCCCGCGGGCGCTCCTTCGACTTCGATGATCACGCCGTTGGCGCCGTCGCGTACCAGGCCGGCCAGCCCGAGGCGGTTGGCGAGGGAGCACACGAAGGGCTGGAGGGCGACGCTTTGGATGATGCCTTCGACGTGCACGTCTACCCGTTTGAGCGTGGTCACAAGGTCAAGTGTGCGCTTCATCGGGGCGTCGTGCATGTGTATCGGCCGTGTCGCGGCGCATGCGCGGGCGTGAGCAGGCGGCAGGGCCGCGCGGATGCCCGCGCGGCCCCGTCGTGTCGCTGTCTTACAGGTATTGGCCGGTGTTCGCGACGGTGTCGATGGAACGGCCGGCCTCGGTGCCCTGCTTGCCGGAGACGAGCGTACGGATGTAGACGATGCGCTCGCCCTTCTTGCCGGAGATGCGGGCCCAGTCGTCGGGGTTGGTGGTGTTGGGCAGGTCCTCGTTCTCGGAGAACTCGTCCACGCAGGCCGCGAGCAGATGCTGCACCCGCAGGCCCTTCTGGCCGCTCTCGAGGAACTGCTTGATGGCCATCTTCTTGCCCCGGTCGACGATGTTCTGGATCATCGCTCCGGAGTTGAAGTCCTTGAAGTAGAGGACTTCCTTGTCGCCGTTGGCGTAGGTCACCTCGAGGAAGCGGTTCTCTTCGCTCTCGGTGTACATCCGCTCGACGACGCTCTGGATCATTCCGCCGATCGTGGCCCCGCGGGAGTCCGAGTGCTCCGCCAGGTCGTCGGGATGGAGGGGCAGGTCCTCGACGAGGTACTTCGAGAAGATGTCCTTGGCCGCCTCGGCGTCCGGCCGCTCGATCTTGATCTTGACGTCCAGACGGCCGGGCCGCAGGATCGCCGGGTCGATCATGTCTTCGCGGTTGGAGGCACCGATGACGATGACGTTCTCCAGTCCCTCGACGCCGTCGATCTCCGACAGCAGCTGGGGGACGATGGTGTTCTCCACGTCGGAGGACACGCCGGAGCCGCGGGTGCGGAAGATCGAGTCCATCTCGTCGAAGAACACGATCACCGGGGTGCCCTCTGAGGCCTTCTCTCGGGCACGCTGGAAGACCAGGCGGATGTGCCGCTCGGTCTCACCGACGTACTTGTTGAGCAGCTCCGGGCCCTTGATGTTGAGGAAGAAGCTCTTGCCTTCCTGACCGGTGCGCTCCGCGACCTGCTTGGCCAGGGAGTTGGCGACGGCCTTGGCGATGAGCGTCTTGCCGCAACCGGGCGGGCCGTAGAGCAGCACCCCCTTGGGAGGCCGCAGCTTGTGCTCGCGGAACAGGTCGGCGTGCAGGTAGGGCAGCTCGATGGCGTCCCTGATCTGCTCGATCTGCCTGCCGAGTCCGCCGATCTCCTCGTAGGAGATGTCGGGGACCTCTTCCAGCACGAGCTCTTCGACTTCGGACTTGGGTATTCGCTCGTAGACGTAGCCGGAGCGAGGTTCGAGCAGGAGCGAGTCGCCCGCCCTGATGGGCTGGCCCACGAGCGACTCGGCCAGTCGCACGACGCGCTCTTCGTCGGCGTGCGAGATGACCAGGGCTCGTTTGCCCTCGTCCAGCAGTTCTTTGAGCATCACGATCTCGCCGACCTCTTCGTAGCCGAGAGCTTCGACCACGTTGAGCGCCTCGTTGAGCATGACCTCCTGGCCACGCCGCAACGAGTCGATGTCGACGGCAGGGCTGACGTTCACCCGGAGCTTGCGTCCGCCGGTGAACACCTCGATCGTGCCGTCTTCTCTGGCCTCGAGGAAGGTGCCGAAACCGGATGGCGGCTGCGCCAGCCGGTCGACCTCCTCCTTGAGAGCGACGATCTGGTCCCTGGCCTCCTTGAGGGTTGCCACCAGGCGTTCGTTCTGGCCGGTCACGGCCGCTAGATTCGCCTGTGCCTCATGGAGACGTTCTTCGAGGACCCTGGCCTGACGGGGTGACTCGGCCAGCTTCCGCCTCAGCGCTGTGATCTCCTCCTGGAGGAAGGAGACCTGTGTTGAAAGATCAGCGACCTCCCGTTCGCGCTGCGCGGCTCGAGCCTCAGCATCATCGCGAGCTGCCACGCCCCGTCACCTCCTTCCCAGTCGAGGGCGACTACTAAGGACCTTACCTATCTCGGGCCCCTCCGTAACCTGGCCGGGCAGTGTTCGTAGAGTGACAATCAGTATTCGGTGAATATTCCTCAATAGTGCGTTTAATACTCCCAGCATATGAACACGGCGATCTGTTCCCGTGTCACGCACGAACGCACCGTCGTAGCCAAATTGTCATAGTTCCTCGGTGGTCCCCTTCGGTCGGCGGCGTCTCGGCGGGGGCGTCACCCCATCCGCCATGCGGCGGGCGCTGACGAGGAACCCGGTATGGCCGATCATCCGATGATCCGGTCTTACTGCGAGTCCTTCGACATGCCAGTCGCGAACCAGGGTCTCCCACGCATGCGGCTCGGTGAAACACCCGTGATCGCGAATGGCCTCGACGGTCTTGGACATCTGGGTGGTCGTGGCAACGTAGCAGCAGATCACGCCACCGGGCGTGAGCGCCTTGGCGGCGGCGTCGACGCACTCCCACGGGGCCAGCATGTCGAGGATCACCCGGTCGACGTCGATCTCGTCGATGGAGGCGACCAGGTCGCCGACGACCAGCCGCCAGTTGTCGTCCATGGGACCGCCGTAGAACTTCTCGACGTTCTTGCGGGCCACCTCGGCGAACTCCGGGCGCCGCTCGTACGACGTCACGTGCCCCTCGGGGCCGACCGCGCGCAGCAGGAAGCAGGTCAGCGCGCCGGAGCCGACCCCGGCCTCGACGACGCGGGCGCCGGGGAAGACGTCGGCCATGCCGACGATCATCGAGGCGTCCTTGGGGTAGATGACGGCGGCGCCGCGCGGCATCGCCAGGGTGTAGTCCTGCAGCAGGTGCCGGAAGGCGAGGTAGTCGGTGCCGCCAGAGGAGCGCACGACGGAGCCTTCAGGCTGCCCGATCAGGTCGCTGTGGGGGATGGCGCCCTTGTGGGTGTGGAAGACGCCGTCCTCCTTGAGCGTGATCGTGTGGCGCTTGTTCTTGGGGTCGGTGAGCTGCACCTGATCCCCCGCCTGGAAAGGCCCATGCCTGCGGAAACCCATGGCCGCAAGGTTATAGGGCTTTCGAGCGCGTCCGGACGCGCGGTATCTATGGGGGATGCTCCCGCGCGACGTGATCTCCACCGGTCCCCTGATCCTGCGGCCTCCCGTGGAGGCCGACGCCGAGGCGATGGTGAAGGCGTGCGCGGATCCGGTGACGGCCAGGTTCCTGCCGCTGCTGCCGATGCCGTACGAGCTGGCGCACGCGCGCGAACACCTCGCGAAGACGGCGGAGACGTGGGCGGAGGGCGGCGCGACGTTCTCGATCACGGAGAACGGCCAGTTCGTCGGCTCGATCACCGCCCGGCCGCCGGACCAGTGGGGCGTGACCGCGATCGGCTACCTGGTGGCGCCGTGGGCCAGGGGCAAGAACGTCGCCTCGACGGCCGCCAGGGCGATGACGGACTGGCTGTTCGACCAGGGGGTGCGCAGGGTCGACCTGGAGGCCGCGGTGGACAACGTGGCGAGCCTGCGGGTGGCGTACAAGTCGGGTTTCCGCGAGGAGGGGCTCAGGCGGGACGCCAAGCGGCTGCGGGACGGGCGGTATGCCGACATGGTGACCTTCGGCAGGCTCAGCAGCGACGCGGCGCCGGCGGGGGAGCCGTACCTGCCGTTCTTCGACGGCGGGCAGTTGTCCGACGGGGTGGTGCGGCTGGTGCCGCTGGCCGTGGAGGACGCCGTGGACTTCCACCGGATGCTGGCCGAGCCGAGCGTCGCCGCCTTCTCGGCGACTCCGCCGCGCACGCTGGAGGACGACGAGCAGCGCTGCCGGTACACCGGCTACTGGTGGGTGTCGGGGCAGCGCATCGAGCTGGCCGTCCGGGACGCGGCCTCCGGGGCGTACGCGGGGCATCTGCAGCTGACGCAGGTGGTGCCGGCGCTGGGGCAGGCGGTGATCGGTTATTCGCTGGTGCCGGCGTTCCGGGGGAAGGGGTTCATGTCGCGGGCGGTCGGCCTGCTGGTGGACTGGGCGTTCACGCACACGGCGCTGCATCGGATCGTGGCCGGGACCGATGTGGCGAACGCGGCCTCGCACAGGGTGCTGGAGCGGGCCGGGTTCAGCAGGGAGGGCGTGCATCGGGAGCTGTTCCCGAAGCCGGACGGCACGCGGGCCGACGACGTGGCGTGGGCGCGGCTGCGGCCGTCGTAGCCCTCGCCACCAGGCCATACGGAGGGCCCCGAGCAGCGGGCCGAAAAGGTCAAAAATCCTGATTTCCTGTTGAGGTCTAGTCAAGGGCGACGTCGGGGGTGATAGTCGGTGCACCCGCACTTGAGTGTCGGCGCGATCGGTTTGCGCGATCTCGCCCCCTCCCCCGAGGGATCACCGCGATGCCATACAACCGTGTCGATGTCGCCATGCGCGAACTCATCGCCTTGTTCTCCCGCCTGGAGGCGGCCGACCTGATCGATCAGCTGGCGCGTACCGCCGCCGCCGTCACCGGCACCGCCTACGGCGGGTTCGTCAGCGTGGACGCGCTCCGGCAGGAGGCACTGTCGATCCACATGCACGCCCCTCCGGGGGATCCGCTGCGCGTACGGCGCTGGCTGGCCGAATCCGGGGTGCTGAAGGAACTGTCGAAGTCGTCCGGGACGGTACGGCTGGCGCACGACACCGCCGTGGGCGAGCCGGGGTTCCTGGCCACTCCCGTGCCCGCGGCGACCCGGGAGCACACGTTCGTGTGGGTCGCGGGGCGCGCGTTCTGCGACGGCGACGAGCATCTGCTGAGCCGGTTCGCGACGGCGTCCGGGCGGGCGCTGGAGGCGGCCAGCGGGCTGGAGTCCGCGGTACGTCTGTTGCGGGGCGTACGGGCTTTCCGACCGGCCTAGCGGCGATCCGGCCGGTTGGGAACGTCCCATTCCCTGGGAAAGGGACGGCCGGTTGAAGGCCGAAAGGTGACGGCGCAATGCTCGTGGGCGACCGTTTTCACGGCGCCGCACCGCGCCCCATTATGAAGAATTTTCGCTTATTGCCTGATTTATAGACGAAATTAGCGAGCAGCTTTTCGGGAGTGCGGAAAATACATTCTTTGCTACGCCGCTCGCGGCGGCGCCGCGTCTGGAACCCCGCTCCGGCAGGGCATCGCGGGACCGCCGCGGCCCTCGCTCACCGTCCCGGAATTTTCGTTGCCTGCTACGTTTTCCGGGCACAGCCCCTCGTGTCGCGTTTGTGTCTTGATGGGCCATGGAAACGGGAGATGTGCGATTCGTGTGATGCGGCCTGTCAAGGAGGTTGGTGACTCGTGAGGATTCTCGTCATCGGTGGGAGCGGTTTTCTCGGGAGCGAGCTCGTACGGCAGTGCGTGGCGTCAGGTCACGACGTGGGCGCCACCTACCTGACGCGGCCGGGAGAGCACCCGGAAGTCGCGTGGCTGCCGCTGGACGTGCGTTCGCGTGCCGACGCCGCCGCGGTCGCCGGCGCGTTCCGGCCGGAGGTGACGATCAACGCGGCGTACCGGCAGGCGGACTGGACGACGACCGCGGACGGCGCGGCGCACGTCGCCCTGGCCGTCGCGGAGGCGGGCGGGCACCTGGTACACGTGTCCAGCGACGCGGTCTTCTCGGGCGCCGCCCCCTGTTACGACGAGACGTGCGCGCCCGATCCGGTCAACCCGTACGGGGCGGCCAAGGCGGCGGCCGAAACGGCGGTGAAGGCCATCCTGTCCGGCGCCGCGATCGCCCGGACGTCTTTGATCATCGGGAGCGGCGGATCCCCGCACGAGGCATTCGTGCGATCGCTGGCCACGGGGCGCGTCGAGGGCGTGCTGTTCACCGACGACGTGCGGTGTCCTGTGCACGTCGCCGACCTGGCGGCGGCGCTCGTGGAGCTGGCGGCCGCCCGGATGGCAGGCGTCTGGCACGTGGCGGGCGCCGACGCCGTGAGCCGGTACGAGCTCGGGGTGCTCATCGCCCGCAGGGACGGGCTCGACGCCGCCCGCCTGCCGTCCGGCCGCCGGGCGGACACCACGCTGCCCGGCCCGTACGAGCTGCGCCTGGACTGCGCGGCGACGCAGCGGCGGTTGCGGACCCGGCTGCGCGGCGCCCGGGAGTTCCTGGCCCCGCCCGCGCCCTGAGCGAACGCCGCCATGACCGCCCAGGGCAAAACCGCACGCGCTTTCAAAGCCGGCACACGCGCCGCGCCACGGACGCCGGTGCCTCCATCCGTCACCGGCGGACCGGCTTTCCGCCGATCCGGAGAGCGCGAACAAGGCGGCGACGGCCGAGCCGCACGACGTCTCATCGCGACGCCCGCGCCCGCGGCGGCTCGAGGTGCGTACCCCAAGCCTCCAGGGACGTGAGCGGCGGCGTTATCCCCGGTGCGCCTCGAAGCGGAGAGTGCGCGAGACGCCCACGCGGACCGTGGTGCCCGGGGCGATGGTGACGGGCTCGTTGGGCGGGATGTCGTAGAAGTTGGGGTCACCCGGTGGCTGGATCTGCGTGCCGTTCACCGAGCCCAGGTCCACCAGATTGACGTCCCACCCGTCCAGCGCCACCCGCAGGTGCCGGCGCGAGACCGATCCGTCGGGGCTGGTCACCTTTGCGGGCCTGGCGGTGCCGCCGGCCACCTCGGGCGCCCGCTCCGGGTCGCGCCCGAGCAGGTAGTCGGTCTCCAGTGGCAGCGCCGTGCCGTCGTCCAGGATGAGGACGCCGAGCGAGGGGCGCGGACCCTTGTAGGGGACGAGGGTGCGCTGGACCAGGGCGATCCCGCAGACGGCGCAGTAGGGGACGCGGGGGTCGTTGAAGTGGTCGTTCTTGCAGTCGACCCCGTAGACCAGCGGGCGGTCGGCGTGGTCGGCCTGCTGCTCCTGCTGCGGCGGCCCCGGGTGGTCGAACTGGTCGGGCGGGCCGAGCACCGGCGGAGCGGACTGGTCGAAGTGGTCCGGCGCGCCCATGTGCTGCGGGACCTGCTCGGCGGCCCCGTTGCCGGAGGGCAGCGGCTCGTCGTAGGACGGGAACTGCTGCTGCGGCTCGGAGAGGTGCGGCGGCTGCTGGTCCTGCGGGTGGAAGGGCGGCTGCTGGTCCTGGTGGGGCAGATAAGGCGGCGGCTGGTCCTGCGGCGTGTGGAACTGCTGCTGGTCGTGGGGCGGGTGGAAGTCCTGCTGCGGGTGGAAGGGCGGCGGCTGGTCCTGCTGCGGCGGGTAGGGCGGCTGCTCCATGGCCTGGGGCACGGGCTGGGGGCCCGAAGGCGGGCCCGCGATGACCGGCGGCTGGTCGGCCATCGGGTACGGCGGGCGCTCGACCTGCTGCGGGGCCGGCTGCTGGATCAGGTCGGGCTCGATGTGGAAGGCGGTGTCGGGCATCTCCTTGGTCAGCGGCCTGGAGGGGGCGGGGGCGGAGGGCTGGTCGGTGAGTTCGCCCACGAGACCGCCGCCGTGCACCACGCCGCCCTCGAAGCGCACCGCGGGGTGCGGGCTGCCGGCGTCGGGCAGGCTCAGCTCGACACGGTCGACAGGGCCGGTGACGAGCCGGTCGGCCCAGGTCAGCGAGTCGCTGCCGGCCAGCCGCGTCTCGCCCGACGAGGTGCCGATCGTGGCCGCGGCCGAGCCGCTGACCAGCACGGCCACGCCGCCGCCCACGGGACCCGCGACCGCGCACGTGACCGGGTCACCGGCCATGTTGGCGGCCAGCACCTGGGCGGCGCGGCGGGCCAGCGCCCTGCCGTCGCCACCGGAGGCGGCCGTCTCACGCAGCGCCTCGAGCAGGCCGTCGGCCGCGACCTCGCCCGCGTCGCACACCAGCAGCAGCCCGCCCAAGTACGCGACCAATCCGTTTCCAGGAAGCGGACGCACCACTCCGAAGCCTTGGTCGGTCATGCGTCCTCCCTCATGACCACCGTGCTGCGCTCATTGGTGCCCTCGCTGCGCTCGGTCACTCAACTCTCCTCCCCGGAAGCCGGCGATGTTACGGCACCCGCACTGCCGTGCTGGCCACCAGCCATACGCATACCCAGACGTCGAGGCCGTGTCGCGGACCCGTCGTCTCGATTCGGTGAACCGGTGGACCGCAACAAACCCCTTAACTGTGCAAGTCTGGCGAAACAGAACACTATCGGCCAGTCGTCGCCTCACAGAAATCGCCGGAGCCCGTACGATCCGGCCACCCGAAACTGCTGGACACGACCCTAGCCGGGGGCCGCCGCTTAAACGAGTGGGACAAATCAGACGCCGGTGAAAACCCGGTTCACATCGGCGGTGGCGAGGACGCCGTAGATCTCGCCGCCGTGCTCCACGAGCAGGTATTCGCTGCCGGGGGCCGCTCGCATGGCGTCGATGAGCGGCTCGCCGGTCAGGTCCGCCGCGAGGATCATGGCGGGCTCCAGGGATTTGGCCAGGGAGCCGACGTTCACCCAGGGGCGGCGGTGCTCGGGGGTGGCCTGTACGGCGGCCTCGTTGACGATCGCGAGGGGCTTGCCGTCGTGGTCGACCACCACCAGCGCGCCGGCTCTGCTCTCGGTGGCCTGCCGCAGCGCCTCGGCCAGCGGCGTCTCGGCGGGCACCGGGATCGCCCTGCGGGCCAGGGCGCGCGCGTTGACCTGCGGGATCCTGGCCCGGATCTTGGCCACGCGCAGCGACTGGGTGGCGCCGAGCCAGATGAACGAGGCCAGCACCAGCGGCCACAGCAGGTCGGTGAAGTCGACCTCCTGCCCGCTGGTCAGCGCCGTCGCGATCGGCCAGACGACCAGGAGCACGGCCAGGACCCGGCCGCCCCAGGCGGCCACGATGGTGCCGGTGCCGGGGTTGCGGGTGAGCTTCCACACACCGGCGCGCAGCATCCGGCCGCCGTCGAGAGGCAGCCCCGGCAGCAGGTTGAACACGCCGACGATGAGGTTGGACACCCACAGCTGCCAGATGAGCACCTCGGGGATGCCGCCGTCGTTGATCACGTAGACGTCGGCGACCAGGCCGAGCCCGGCCAGTCCGAGCGAGAGCGCCGGACCTGCCGCGGCGACCAGGAACTCCTTGCCGGGCGTCGGCGGCTCCTTCTCGATCTCGGACACGCCGCCGAGGAGGTAGAGGGTGATCCTGCGCACTGGCAGGCCGTAGGCCTTGGCCAGGATGCTGTGGGCCAGCTCGTGCAGCAGCACCGAGATGTACAGCAGCACCGCGAACACGAACGCCACCGCGTACGCGGCCGTGCTGTCGAGTTCGGGCAGCATCTGGCGGACCCGCGGCCCGAACATCATCGTGATGAAGGCCGCGACGATGAACCACGTCCACGAGACGTACACAGGAATGCCGAACGGCTTCCCCATCCTGAGACCGGAGAACTCCTGTCGCGGGCTCTGCTCGCTCACCGCACTCCTTGACCGTTTCGCCGCCGGGAGACCACCCGCCGGCGGCCGGGCCCGGCCGCGGTCGGTATCGCAGGTTTCCCAGTGGTACGTGCTGTTGCTGCCTTGATGCTACGCGCCGCAGCAGCGCGATCATCCTTCCGCGGGCGTTATTCTGTCGGGGTCTTGACCTAGAGTGCGGTGCATGACGTTGACCGAGCCGGTGATCATCGGAGCTCTCTCCCCGTCCCGGGCGGGCGATTTCATGACCTGTCCGCTCCTCTACCGCTTCCGGGTGATCGACCAGTTGCCGGAGAAACCCTCGCAGGCGGCGGTGCGCGGCACGGTCGTCCACGCGGTCCTGGAGCGCCTTTACGACCTTCCGGCGCCGCGCCGCTCGGTGCAGGCGGCGCTGGATTTACTGCAGCCGCAGTGGGAGCGGATGCTGGCCGACGAGCCGCACTACGCGGGGATGTTCGCCGACGAGGCCGAGCAGGCCGAGTGGCTGGCGCAGGCGCGCGGCATGCTGGAGCGCTACTTCACGCTGGAGGACCCGACCCGGCTGGAGCCCGCCGAGCGCGAGCTCTACGTGGAGGCGGTCCTGGACGGCGGGCTGATGCTGCGGGGCTACGTCGACCGGCTGGACGTGGCGCCGACCGGCGAGGTCCGGGTGGTGGACTACAAGACGGGCAGCGCGCCAGGGCGGGACTTCGAGGCCAAGGCGCTGTTCCAGATGAAGTTCTACGCGCTGGTGCTGTGGCGGCTGCGCGGCCGGGTGCCGCGGCTGCTGCAGCTGGTCTATCTGGGCGGGACGGGCGAGGTGCTGCGGTACGCGCCTGATGAGGCCGACCTGCTGGCCACCGAGCGCAAGGTGATGGCGTTGTGGACGGCGATCGAGCGGTCGCTGGAGACGGGCGAGTGGCGGGCGCGCCGCAGCCGGCTGTGCGACTGGTGCGACCACCAGGCCCTGTGCCCGGAGTTCGGCGGCACCCCTCCACCGGTGCCCGACCGCCAGCCCGGCGACACCGTGCGCAGCAACAGACGCTCGGCCACCGACGAGCTCTGACCCCGTCCACACGGACCCGCCGTGCCGGTCTCGTAGCGAAGGGTGCGCGAGGTGTCCCCCGCGCCGCCTCCAGAACGCCGCGTGCGGGCACACCGGGGCTGAGGCAGCCCAGGCCGGCCCCCTGAGCAGCCGATGCGCCGCGAACGCGCCCGGCAAAAGGCCGGCGACGGCGAGGCCGGGCGACGGCCGGCGCGGCGGTCGCGCGCTCAGGGGCCGGGCGGGCACGCCCAGGACGATGGGGACGTATCAGGGGCAATCCTCCCGAGGGAGGAGGTCGGGGGCTCTCACCTGGTCCTACAGTGAAGCGGTGCGCATCGAGCGAACCAGGTTCCACGACACGGTCCTAGCCGTGGTGGTGGCCGCGGCCTCGGTGGCGCTGTTCGTGCTCTACACCCCCGAAGAGCCGCTCGCCGAGGAGGGACGGGAGGCGGACGGGTTCGGGGCGGTGCTGGTGGTGCTGGCTTGCGTCCCGGTGGCGGCGCGCCGGCGGTGGCCACTGGCGGCCCTGTGCGCGGCGCTGGTGCCGCAGACGTCGCTGGCGCTGCTCGGCTACGGTCCCGGCGTGGCCGGCCTGCCCGGGCTGGTGCTGCTGTATTCGGTGGCCTCCCATCGGGGGCTGGCGGTGGCGCTGGGCGGGCTGCTGGCCTCGATGACGGCCTACGTCGTGGGCACGGTCGCCGGCCCGGCCAGGGCGGCGAGCTGGAGCGACCAGCTGGTCGTCGCCGTGGTGCTGGGGGCGGTCTGGGGCGCGGGCCGGAGCCTGCGGCTGCGCCGGGCGTACCTGGAGGAGCTGCGGGACCGGGCGGCGCGGCTGGAGCGGGCGCACGCGGCCGACACGCGGGCCGCGCGCGCCGAGGAGCGCTCGCGGATCGCCCGCGAGCTGCACGACGTGGTCGCCCACCACGTCAGCGTGATGATCGTGCAGGCCGCGGCGGCGCGCAAGGTGCTGGCCTCCGATCCGGAGCTGGCGGGCGAGGCGCTGTCGGCGATCGAGCACACGGGCCGGATGGCGATGACGGAGATGCGCAACATCGTCGGCGTGCTGCGTACCGACGCCCGTGCCGAGCTGGGCCCGCAGCCGGGCCTCAAGGACCTGCCGGCGCTGGTGGAGCAGATGCGGGAGGCGGGGCTGGCGACCCGGCTGCTGGTGGAGGGCGAGCCGCGGCCGCTGCCGGCGGGTGTGGACCTGGCGGCCTACCGGCTGGTCCAGGAGGGGCTGACGAACAGCCTGCGGCACGCCGGCTCCGGGGCGACGGCGGTGGTGACCGTCCGGCACAAGCCGCGCGAGCTGGACGTGCGGGTGGAGGACGACGGTACGGGCGGGTCAGGGGTGTCCCCGCGATCGGGGCATGGTTTGGTCGGCATTCGCGAACGGGTGGCACTCTATGGTGGAATCCTGAGCATCGGTCCGCTACCGGGGGGCGGTTTCGAAGTGCGGGCGAGGTTCCCGTTGAAGGACGGACAATGACGATCAGAGTGCTGCTGGTGGACGACCAGCCGCTGCTGCGTACCGGATTCCGCCTGATCCTGGAGGCCGAGCCCGATATCACGGTGGTGGGACAGGCCGGTGACGGCAAGGACGCGATGGAGCAGACGCGGGCGCTGCTGCCGGACGTGGTGCTGATGGACATCCGGATGCCCGGGGTCGACGGCATCGAGGCGACGCGGCGGATCGTGCGGGACGCGGCGCCGGCGGCGCACGTGCCGAAGGTGCTGGTGCTGACGACGTTCGATCTGGACGAGTACATCGTGGAGGCGCTGCGCGCCGGCGCCTCCGGGTTCCTGCTGAAGGACGTGCCGCCGGACGAGCTGGTGCAGGCGATCCGGGTGGTGGCGGCCGGCGACGCGATCGTGGCGCCGAGCGTCACGCGGCGGCTGCTGGACAGGTTCGCCAAGCGGCTGCCGTCGGCGTACGAGCAGACCGCTCCCGCGCGGCTGGACCGGCTGACCGAGCGGGAGCTGGAGGTGCTGCGGCTGATCGCCAAGGGCATGTCCAACGCGGAGATCGCGGCCAAGCTCGTGGTGAGCGAGACGACGGTCAAGACGCACGTCGGCAACGTGCTGACCAAGCTGGGACTGCGGGACCGCGTGCAGGCCGTGGTGCTCGCCTACGAGACCGGGCTGATCACGCCGGGCGCCTCCTGAGCGGCCGCCTTCCGGGCGCCGCTCAGGAGGTCACGGCTTCTGGGCGCCGCTCAGGCGGTCACGGCTTATGGACGGCCGCGGCGGCGGTCTCGGGGACGTTCTCCGGGAAGTGGCAGGCGACGCGGTGCCCGCCGGCCAGCTCCTCCAGCGGCGGCTCGACCGTCTTGCAGATCTCCTGCGCCTTCCAGCAGCGGGTGTGGAACCGGCAGGCGGGCGGCGGGTTGAGCGGGCTCGGCACGTCGCCGGTCAGCCGGATGCGCGCGCGTTCCTTGCGCGCCTGGGGGTCGGGCACGGGCACGGCCGACATCAGGGCGTTGGTGTACGGGTGCATGGGTGCGCCGTAGAGCTTCTTGCGGTCGGCGATCTCGACGATCTTGCCGAGGTACATGACGGCGACCCGGTCGCTGATGTGCCGCACCACCGACAGGTCGTGGGCGATCACGACGTAGGTCAGGTCCAGTTCGTTCTGCAGGTCTTCGAGCAGGTTGACGACCTGGGCCTGGATGGACACGTCGAGCGCGGAGACCGGCTCATCGGCGATGATCAGCTTGGGCTTGAGCGCGAGCGTGCGGGCGATGCCGATGCGCTGCCGCTGCCCGCCGGAGAACTCGTGCGGGTAGCGGTTGTAGTGCTCGGGGCTGAGCCCGACCATGGCGAGGATGTCCTGGACGGCCTTCTTGATGCCGTTCTCTGTCTGGATGCCCTGGATGCGGAACGGCGCGCCGACGATGGCGCCGACCGTGTGGCGGGGGTTGAGCGACGAGTACGGGTCCTGGAAGATCATCTGCATGTCGCGGCGGAGCGGCCTGAGCTTGCCCTGCGGCATATGCGTGATGTCCTGGCCCTCGAAGATCACCTTGCCCGCGGTGGGTTCGAGCAGGCGGGTGACGAGGCGGCCGGTGGTGGACTTGCCGCAGCCGGACTCCCCCACCAGGCCGAGCGTCTCGCCCTTGAACACGTCGAAGCTGATCCCGTCGACCGCCTTGACGGCGCCGACCTGCCGCTTGAGCAGGCCCTTGGTCACGGGGAAGTGCTTTTCCATGTTCTGCACGGAAAGCAGCGGCTCGTTGCCGGTCACAGACTCGGTCACGGGGTCTCCAGCACTGGCTTGATCTCGTTCTCCCACAGTGCCCGCCGTTCCGTTCTGTCCATATGGCAGCGCACCAGGTGGCCGCCCTCGGTCTCGGCCAGGGCGGGCACTTCGGTCCTCGCCTTGTCGCCGGTCTTGTCGGCGTACGGGCAGCGCGGATGGAAGGCGCAGCCCGGCGGCACGTTGATCAGCGACGGCGGGGAACCCTTGATCGGCAGCAGCCGCTCGGTGGGCTCCCGGTCGAGGCGGGGCATCGACCCAAGTAGACCCCAGGTGTAGGGATGCTCGGGACGGTAGAAGATGTCGTCGGCGGAGCCGTACTCGATGCACTTGCCGCCGTACATGACCAGGATGTCGTCGGACAGCTCGGCCACCACACCCAGGTCGTGGGTGATGATGATCAGCGCGGAGTTGAACTCGCGCTGCAGGTCGACCATGAGGTCGAGGATCTGGGCCTGCACGGTCACGTCGAGCGCCGTGGTGGGCTCGTCGGCGATGAGCAGCTCCGGGTCGTTGGACAGGGCCATGGCGATCATGGCGCGCTGCCGCATGCCCCCGGAGAACTGGTGGGGGTAGTCGTCGACCCGGCGGGTGGGCTCGGGGATGCCGACCCGGCCCAGCATGTCGATCGCGTGCTTGCGCGCGACCTTCTTGGTGACGTCGTGGTGGATCCGGTAAGCCTCGATGATCTGGTCGCCGACCGAGTAGTACGGGTGCATGGACGACAGCGGATCCTGGAAGATCATGGCCATCTTCTTGCCGCGGAGCTGCCGTACGTATTCGTTGCCGGCGCTGACCAGCTCGTTGCCGTCGAGCCAGATCTCTCCGGAGATGCGGGCGTTGCCGCCCTTGTGCAGGCCGAGGATGCCGAGGCTGGTGACGCTCTTGCCGGAGCCGGACTCGCCGACGATCCCGAGCGTCTTGCCGCGCTCCAGCGCGAACGACAGCCCGTCGACCGACTTGACCAGGCCGTCTTCGGTCGGGAAGTGGATGTGCAGGTCCTTGACGTCGAGGAACGCGTTCACGCCAGCCTCACTCTCGGGTCGACCACCGCGTAGAGGAGGTCCACGACCAGGTTGGCCACGACCACGAACAGGGCCGCGAGGAGCGTCACGCCCATGACCGCGGGAAGGTCGTTGTTGGAGATCGCGTCGACCGCGTATTTGCCCAGCCCGTTGAGCGAGAACGTGGTCTCGGTCAGCACGGCGCCGCCCATCAGCAGCCCGAAGTCCAGGCCGAAGACGGTGAGCAGGGGGGTCAGCGCGGCGCGCAGGCCGTGCTTGACGACGACCTTGCGCTCGACCAGGCCCTTGGCCCGGGCGGTGCGGATGTAGTCCTCACCCATGGTCTCCAGCATGCCCGCCCTGGTGAGCCTCGCGTAGGTGGCGGCGAACAGCAGCGCCAGCGTGATCCAGGGCAGGATCAGGCTGTAGGCCCATTGCGCGGGATCGATGGTGATGTCGGTCCAGGCACCGCCCGGCGCGGTCCAGCCCAGGCCGTAGCTGAAGAACGACAGCGAGATCATGCCGGTGAAGAAGATCGGCAGTGACACTCCGGCCAGGGCCACGCCCATGGCCGATCTGTCGAAGAAACTGCCGCGGCGCAGGGCCGACAGCACGCCCGTCGCCACACCGCCGAGCGCCCACAGGATCGCCGCGCCGATGCCGAGGGACAGGGTGACCCTGGCGCGGTCGAGCAGGTTCGGCCAGATGGGCTGCTGGTTGATGAAGGAATACCCGAAGCAGGGCGCGGGGCAGCTCTCTACCGACGTGCCGGTGTCGTAGTCGGCCCCGAGCACGATCCCCTTGACGAACCGCCCGTACTGAACGGCCAGCGGGTCGTAGAAGCCGAGCCGCTCCGCGACCAATTTGAGGGTCTCGTCACCGGCCGTCCTGCCGACGTACCGGGCAGCGAACCCCTCAGGGGTGGCACCCGCCAGGCGCGGCACCAAGAAGAAGATCGCGAAGGTGACCATGCTGACGATGAGCAGCATCGCCACGGCGCCGATCACGCGCCTGATGATGTATGTGACCACTGTGCCCGGCTCCGGCCGCCGGCCCGGTTCGGGGTTCCCCCGTCCCGGGCCGGCGGCCTGCTGCCTTCACCTGCCAATCTCGGTGTGTTCGAGAGTTACTGCTGGACGCCCATGCCGACGTAGTCGTACATCTGCTGGGAGTCGCTGATGAACACGTTCGTCACGCCCTTGCCCCGCATGAAGAGGGCCTTGCCGTACACGCTGGGCATGACGACGGCCTGGTCCATGACGAGCTGGTCGACCTGGGCCCACATCTCGCCGCGCTTGGTGGCGTCGGGCTCGGCCTTGATCTGGTCGATCATCTTGTCGACCTCGGGGATCTTGACGCTCAGGTTGTAGTTACCCGCCGCCCGGATGTCCCGGCTGTCCGTGATCGCCTGCAGGAAGCCGTAGGTGTCGGGGTAGTCGGAGCCCCAGCCGTTGATGGCCAGGCCGATCTTGTTCTCCTTGACGAAGGCCGGCTTGCCCGCGTACAGGGCGAAGTAGTCGTCCTGCGGGTACGGCTTGAGCGTCAGCTTGATGCCGACCTTGGCGAGCGCCTGCTGCAGCGACTCGGCCGCGGCCTTCTCCTTGGGCCGCTCGGTGCGGTAGGAGATGTTGGTCTCGAACCCGTTGGGCTGGCCGCACTTGGTCAGGTGCTCCTTGGCCTTGACCGGGTCGCCCTTGTCTCCGGGCGTCTTGTACGTCGTGATGTCCTTGTGACCGGCCATGCTCGGCGGGATCATGCCGGTGGCGATGATGCCGCCGGTCTCACCGCCGTAGGAACGCTGGAGGCTCGTGCGGTCGGCGGCCAACAGGATGGCCTTGCGGCAGTCGATGTTGTCCAGCGGCGGCACGTCCGGAATGACCGAGGTGTACCAAGTGCGCTGCTGCGTCGGGTTGTCGGTGCGGGCCAGCAGCGAGGGGTCGCCGAGGACCTTGGGCAGCGCGGCGGCGCCGATCCCCAGCCCGTCCACCGCCACCTGCACGTCACCGGAGACGATCCGGTTGTCCAGGTCGTCGGCGTTGACCTTGGTCTGGACCTCGATGCGGTCGGGCAGCGCCGGCCTGTTCGGGTCGGTCGCCGGGTCCCACTGGTCGTTGCGCACCAGGGTGAAGCCCTTGCCGATCTCGTTGGTCTCGAACTTGTACGGACCCGTGGAGACGACGTGCTCCTGGTACTTCGTACCGGTGTCCTTGTCCTTCGGGACCGGCATCGTCATCGGCATCTGCATGATGTAGTCGAACAGGCCGAAGGGCTGGTTCAGGTGGAAGACGATCGTCTGATCGTCGGGCGTCTCGATCGCCGAGGAGATGTCGGCGTCCTTGTCCTTCAGCCCGCCCTTGTAGCCCTTGGGCCAGTCGAGCAGCGCGTTGAGGTAGGTCGGCCCGTTCGGGAAGACCTCCTTGTCGAACTGGCGCGCCACGGCGTAGGCGACGTCCTTGGAGGTGACCGGGGTGCCGTCTTCGAACTTGACGCCCTTGCGCAGCGTGTAGGTCCAGGTCTTGGCGTCGTCGCTGGACTTGCCCAGGCTCTCGGCCAGGTCGGGGACGAGCGTGTTGCCGTCCGCGCCGGGGGCGGCCTTGAACATCAGCAGGGCTCGGCCGTACAGGCGGGCGAAGTTGAGCGAGTAGCCGTAGTAGGTGTTGCCCGGGTCGAGGCTGTCCCAGTCGGCCGTGTTCGCCATCTTGAGCGTGCCGCCCTTCTTGTCAGAAGGGTTCCAGATCTTGCCGATCGCGGCGTCGGCCTCGTCCTTGGCACCGGATCCCGCGGTCTGCGAGCTACCGCCCTGACCAGGGCTTTGGGTCGGAGTGCCGCCACAGGCCGAAAGGCCCAGGGCCAGAGCCGCGCCCAGGGCGGCGGTGATGATGGAGGATTTTCTTCTTAGCAAGGTGTCGCACCCCTTTGGATGTGGAAGCTGAGAAAGGGAGACGTGGACCGCTCAGCGCTTGCCGCGCGGGTCGAGTGCGTCGCGCAGGCCGTCACCGAAGAGGTTGAAGGCCAGCACGGTGATGAAGATGGCCAAGCCGGGGAAGAGCATGAAGTGCGGAATCGTGTAGAACCGCGCCGCGTCGGAGAGCATGCCGCCCCAGGTGGGGGTCGGCGCGCGGACGCCCACGCCGAGGAACGACAGTGCCGCCTCGAACAGGATGTTCGACGGGATCAGCAGCGTCGAGTAGATCAGGATCGGTGCGATCAGGTTGGGCAGCAGCTCGCGGAAGATGATGTACGGCCCGCGGGCGCCGAGGCTCCTGGCGGCGTCGACGAACTCGCGCTCGCGCAACGAGAGCGTCTGACCCCGGATGATCCGGCCCAGATAGGGCCAGTTGAAGAACCCGATGATGAAGATCAGCAGAGCCACTCGCAGCGTGTCGCCGGTCAGGCCGAACGCCTCATCGGGGATGACACCGGCCAGCGCGAGGGCGAACACCAGGATGGGGAAGGCGAGGAAGACGTCCATCGCCCGGCCGATCAACGTGTCGACCCAGCCGCCGAAGTATCCGGCGATCACGCCGAGCGTGGCGCCGATCACGACCGACAGCAGCGTGGCGAGGAAGGCGATCAGCAGCGAGATCCGCGCGCCGTAGACCACCCGGCTGAAGATGTCGCGGCCGTTCTGCGGCTCGACGCCGAACAGGAAGTCGGAGCTGATGCCGCCGAAGGGTGCCAAGGGAGCCATCGTCCGGCTGTTGGTCAGATCCTCGTGGTACTCGAGGGGGTCATGGCCCAGCCACTTGACGATGAGCGGGGCGAAGACGGCCACCAGGATGAGGAAGATGATCACGCCGGCCCCGGCGATCGCCACCTTGTCTCGCTTCAGCCGGCGCCACGCGATCTGCCCGAGCGAGCGTCCCTCGATGGCCTTGCCCTCGGCTCCTGCGAGCAGCGTGTCGGACGGCGCCGTCGCGGCCGACTCCGGCACGTCCAGCGGAGCGGTCACGCGATCCCCTCCGCCTCTGCCATCGGCCGCGACCCCATCGGGTCATGCGCCCGCGCGACCAAGGTAATGCGCATACTTCCTGGCCCCCTGGATTCCAGACGACGACTCCCAGCCGAGCGATTGCCCGATCAGGGTATGCCGCTCGCGCTCAGCGGAACCGCATGTCACGGCCCCAGGACGCAGAATGTATGCGCTGAACTGCTGTGACTAGCCCTTAAGTGCCCCCTGTGGCTCAACTGTGATTGACGCGAAACTCATTCGTATCGATCTTGAAGAGTATGTCTACAGCCCGTCCCGATTGCGTCTCAGAACTGTGACAGAACCGGGAGGCGCGCGCCGGATTCAGCTGATACCACGGCGTTTGAGCAACTCCTCGATATCGGCGAAATCGTCGTCGCCTTTACTCGCTTTTGGCGCGCTCGCGGCCTGCTGCTTTTTACCGGCGACGGCCGGCTTGTTCGCCGAAGGCTGAACGGGTTGCTGCGCCGGAGCGTCGGACTTCTTCCGGCCGCCGGCCAGCTTCAGTTTCCTGCCGCGCATAACCCCCGACACGACGAACAGCACCACCGACAGCCCCGCGACGGCCACACCGACCCACACGGTCGGGTTGAATACCAGGCTCGTCACGAAGCCCACCACGGTGGTGCCGATGGTCCACAGCGCCTGCAGCGCGCCGGTCAAATAGGCCGCCACCGGCAGCAGCGCCCACGCCGCCATCCGCAGGCCGGAGGCCGCTCCCTTACGCCTGAAAGCCAGGAAACTGAGCACCAGTCCGGCGATGGTCACTCCGGCGCACAATGGCAGCCAGGCGATCGTGCTGAAGGTGTCCAAAATGCCTCCCCCTCGTCGTGGCTCCTGTCTCCATCCTGGCACGCGAAGGCCCGCTCGCTTCCTCCGCGAGAACCACTTTTCCCTTAGGGGAGGCCCCTCAGGCGCCCAGGAGGCCCCTCAGGTCCACGACCCCGACCTCTGTCAGGGACGAGACCACCAGGCGGCCCGGCGCCGGCTCGATGGGCAGCAGGCTGGGGACGGCCACCACCGCGCAGCCCGCGGCGGTGGCGGCGGCGACGCCGTTGGGCGAGTCCTCCAGCACCACGCACCGCACGGGCTCGACCCCGAGCAGCTCCGAGGCCGTCAGGTACGGCTCCGGGTCCGGCTTCGTACGCGTGACGTCGTCGGCGGTGACGATGACGTCGAACCGGTCGCGGCCCACGCTCTTGAGCACCGCCTCGGCGATCTCTTTCAGCGACGAGGTGACCAGCCCGACGGGCACCCCCTCGTCGCGCAGCGCGTCGAGGAGCTCCGACGCGCCCGGCATGACGCGCACCCCTTGACTCAGGCGCGACACCATGCCCGTGGTCATCCACTCCTGCACCGTCTCGGGGTTCACGTCGGAGCCCGACACGGCGAGCATGTAGTCGAGCGTGCGTTCCATGGAGCCGCCGACCAGGTGGGCCTGGTGCTCGGGCGTCCACGACGCGCCGAGCCTGGCCATCACCTCGGTCTCGATCTCCAGCCACACCTTCTCGCTGTCGACGAGCAGCCCGTCCATGTCGAAGAAGACCGCTTGCATGCTTATTGCCTCACTCCGTTCGGCGGGCTCGGTCGCCATATGCCGCCCTGCACATGGCCTCACTCCGTGAGGCGGCTCGGTCGCCGAACGACGCCGCCTTCCCCTGATCGGTGGTGTGTGCGTGCCATTCTCGCCATACGGGCGTGAACGGCGGGCGACCCCGGGGGTCAGACGTTGAAGTATTTGGCCTCGGGATGGTGGGCGACCAGCGCGGAGGTGGCCTGCTCCGGGTGGAGCTGGAACTCCTCCGAGAGCGTGACGCCGATGCGCTCCGGGTCGAGCAGCTCGAACAGCTGCACCTGGTCCTCCAGGTTGGGGCAGGCCGGGTAGCCGAAGGAGTAGCGGCAGCCCTGGACGTTGACCTTGAGCATGTCGTCGAGCGACTCGTCGCCGCCGATGCCCCACTCCGCGCGGACCCGGGCGTGCCAGTATTCGGCCAGCGCCTCGGTCAGCTGCACCGACAGGCCGTGCAGCTCCAGGTAGTCGCGGTAGGCGTCCTTGGCGAACAGCTCGGCCGTGGCCTCGGAGATCTTCTGCCCCATGGTGGCGACCTGGAAGCCGACCACGTCGACCTCGCCGGAGTCCTTGCCGCGGAAGAAGTCCGACAGGCACAGGTGGCGGTCACGGCGCTGGCGCGGGAAGGTGAAGCGGGTGCGCTCCCTGCCGCCCTCGTCGAGGACGATCAGTGAGTCGCCGTCGCTGACGCACGGGAAGTGGCCGTAGACGACGGCCGCCTCCAGCAGGCCCTCGGTCTGGATGCGTTCGAGCCACATGCGCAGCCGCGGCCGGCCCTCGGTCTCGACGAGCTCCTCATAGCCGGGCCCGTCGCCGCCCCTGGTGGGCTTGAGCCCCCACTGGCCGAGGAACAGGGCCCGCTCGTCCAGGAAGGCGGAGTAGTCGGCCAGCGAGATGCCCTTGACGACGCGGTCGCCGTAGAAGGGCGGCGTCGGCACCGGGTTGTCGGCGGCCACGTCGGAGCGGGCGGGCAGCTCCTCGACCGGCGTACGGGTGAGCACGGCCCCGGTCTTGACCCGCCGCTCGCGCAGCGGCGGCAGCGTCGCGCCGGCGACGCCGCGCTTGACGGCCATGAACGCGTCCATCAGCCGCAGCCCCTCGAACGCGTCGCGGGCGTAGCGCACCTCGCCCTTGAACAGCTCGGCCAGGTCCTGCTCGACGTAGGCGCGGGTCAGGGCGGCGCCGCCGAGCAGCACGGGGTATTTCTGCGACAGGCCCCTGGAGTTCATCTCCTCCAGGTTCTCCTTCATGATGACCGTCGACTTGACCAGCAGCCCCGACATGCCGATGACGTCGGCCTTCTGCTCGTCGGCGGCCTCCAGGATGGCCGAGACCGGCTGCTTGATGCCGAGGTTGACCACCTGGTAGCCGTTGTTGGACAGGATGATGTCGACGAGGTTCTTGCCGATGTCGTGCACGTCGCCCTTGACGGTGGCCAGCACGATGCGGCCCTTCGTCTCGCCCTCGACGCGCTCCATGTGGGGCTCGAGGTAGGCGACCGCGGCCTTCATCACCTCGGCGGACTGCAGCACGAACGGCAGCTGCATCTGCCCGGACCCGAACAGCTCGCCCACCGTCTTCATGCCGTCCAGCAGCACGTCGTTGATGATCTCCAGGGCGGGCCGCTGCTCCAGCGCGGTGTCGAGGTCGGCCTCCAGGCCCTTGCGCTCGCCGTCGATGATGCGCCGCTTGAGCCGCTCGTACAGCGGCAGCGCGGCCAGCTCCTCGGCCTTGCCCGCGCGCATGGCGGCGGCGTCGACGCCCTCGAACAGGTCCATGAACCGCTGCAGCGGGTCGTAGCCCTCGCGGCGGCGGTCGTAGACCATGTCGAGCGCGACCTGGCGCTGCTCGTCGGGGATGCGGGCCATCGGCAGGATCTTGGAGGCGTGCACGATGGCGGAGTCGAGCCCGGCGTTGACGCACTCGTTGAGGAACACCGAGTTGAGCACCATGCGGGCGGCCGGGTTGAGGCCGAAGCTGATGTTGGACAGGCCCAGCGTGGTCTGCACGCCCGGGTAGCGGCGCTTGAGCTCGCGGATGGCCTCGATGGTCTCCAGGCCGTCGCGCCTGGTCTCCTCCTGGCCGGTGGCGATGGGGAAGGTGAGGCAGTCGACGATGATGTCCTCGACCCGCATCCCCCAGTTGGTGGTCAGGTCCTCGATGAGGCGGGTGGCCACGCGCACCTTCCACTCGGCGGTGCGGGCCTGGCCCTCCTCGTCGATGGTGAGCGCGACCACGGCCGAGCCGTGCTCGCGGACGAGACGCATGATCTTCTGGAAGCGGGAGTCGGGGCCGTCGCCGTCCTCGTAGTTGACGGAGTTGACGGCGGCGCGGCCGCCGAGCATCTCCAGCCCGGCCTGCAGCACCGCGGGCTCGGTCGAGTCGAGCATGATCGGCAGGGTGGAGGCGGTAGCGAAGCGGAAGGCCAGCTCCTTCATGTCGGCCACGCCGTCGCGGCCGACGTAGTCGACGCACAGGTCGAGCATGTGGGCGCCGTCGCGGGCCTGGTCGCGGGCCGTCTCCACGCAGTCGTCCCAGCGGCCCTCCAGCATCGCCTCGCGGAAGGCCTTGGAGCCGTTGGTGTTGCAGCGCTCGCCGATGGCCAGGTAGGAGGTGTCCTGGCGGAACGGCACGGTCTGATAGAGCGAGGACGCGCCCGGCTCGGGGTGCGGGCGGCGCGGCTCGGTCTGCTTGCCGCGCACCCCTTCGACGACCTGGCGCAGGTGCTCGGGGGTGGTGCCGCAGCAGCCGCCGACCAGGGACAGGCCGTAGTCGCGGGTGAAGGTGGCGTGCGCGTCGGCCAGCTCCTGCGCGCTGAGCGGGTAGTAGGCGCCGTCGGAGGTCAGCACCGGCAGGCCCGCGTTGGGCATGCAGCTGAGCTTGAGCCGCGAGTGGCGGGCGAGGTAGCGCAGGTGCTCGCTCATCTCGGCGGGGCCGGTCGCGCAGTTGAGCCCGATGACGTCGATGCCGAGCGGCTCGATCGCGGTCAGCGCGGCGCCGATCTCGGAGCCGAGCAGCATCGCGCCGTTGGTCTCGATCGTCACCTGCGCGATGATCGGCACGTCCCGGCCGGACGCCTCGACGGCCCGCTTGGCGCCGATGACGGCGGCCTTGACCTGGAGCAGGTCCTGGCAGGTCTCGATGATCAGAGCGTCGGCGCCGCCCGCGATCAGGCCCGCGGCGTTGTCGCGGTAGGCGTCGCGCAGGCTCGCGTACGGCATGTGGCCGAGCGTGGGCAGCTTGGTGCCGGGGCCCATGGAGCCGAGCACGAAGCGCGGGTGGTCGGGCGTGGCCCAGTGGTCGGCGGCCTCGCGCGCGATCCTGGCGCCGGCCTCGGAGTATTCGTAGACCTGTGCGGACAGGTCGTATTCGCCCAACGCGGCGAGGTTGGCGCCGAAGGTGTTGGTCTCGACGCAGTCGACGCCGACGGCGAAGTAGGCGTCGTGGACGCCGCGCACGATGTCGGGGCGGGTGACGTTGAGCACCTCGTTGCAGCCCTCGTGGCCGTGAAAGTCGTCGAGCGTCGGGTCCTGAGCCTGAAGCATCGTGCCCATTGCGCCGTCGGCAACGACCACACGCTGAGACAACACTTCTCGGAAGGACGGGGAGATGCTCATGGGGTAGAGCTTATCGGGTGCGGTTCGAGGGCTGGTCGAACACCGATCGGCGTGCCGCGCGCCGCCCCTTGCCCCGTGCGCCGCGCGGCCGCGCGGGGCACCGGGGCGGTGGCGTGCGGGTGGGCGGCGCGGCCGAGTGGGCTCCGCGGTCGCGGGTGCGCGGGATCTCCTTTTGCGGAGCCGCCGCCCCATCGCCGTCCTGCCAGTACCGCGGCCTGTACGGCGAGCGCGGAGCGTTCGCGGAGAGATCGGTGACGCCGACACCCCCTGACCGCATAGGCTTAGCGGGACAATGGGAGAGAGGAGGCGACACGTGATAGAGCTCGAAGGGCTCCCCGAGCTCGTGGACCCGGTGCTCATAGCTGCGTTCGAAGGGTGGAACGACGCGGGTGAGGCCTCCAGCGGCGTGATCGCCCATCTCGAGTCCGCGTGGAAGGCCGAGCCGCTGATCGCGCTCGACCCCGACGACTACTACGACTTCCAGGTCACCCGGCCCGTGGTGGAGATGCACGACGGGCTCACCCAGTCGATCATCTGGCCGACGACCCGGCTGCTGCGCGCCCGCCCGCCGGGCAGCGAGCGGGACGTCGTGCTGCTGCGCGGCATCGAGCCCAACATGCGCTGGCGTTCGTTCTGCGCCGACATCATCGAGGTCTGCCGGGAGCTGGGCGTCGAGCTGGCGGTGATGCTGGGCGCGCTGCTCAACGACTCGCCGCACACCCGCCCGGTGCCCATACTCGGCGGCGCGACCGACGCGGCGCTGGCCCGCTCGACCAATCTCGAGCTGAGCCGCTACGAGGGCCCGACGGGCATCGTGGGGGTGCTGCAGCACGCGTTCGGGCAGGCCGGGCTGGACGCCGTCGCGCTGTGGGCGTCGGTGCCGCACTATGTGGCCCAGCCGCCCAACCCGAAGGCCACGCTGGCGCTGCTGCGCCGCCTGGAGGACGTGCTGGAGATCCCGATGCCGCTCGGCGACCTCGACGAGGAGGCTCGCGCGTGGGAGCGCGGCGTCGATGAGCTGGCCTCCCAGGACACCGAGGTGGCCGAATACGTCAAGGAGCTCGAGGAGCGCAAGGACGCCGCCGAGCTGCCCGAGGCCAGCGGAGACGCGATAGCCGCCGAGTTCGAGCGCTACCTGCGGCGGCGCGACCGGGACACTGACAGCTAACCCTCAGGGATTAAATGCGCCAATTTTTCGCGGTTTCGGGTAATAATCGGGAACCATCAAGATTGCACGAAGTTGGGACCCCAACCTCAGCCATATCCCGATAAAACGCGTAAACCGGCTTCGCGCCGTGATGCCTACCCACTGACCGCGCACGTTAGGCACGCCATGGCGACTTCCCATGTAGACCCGCATCAAAGAAGTCAGGACACCCGGCGGCGCATCCTGGAGATGGCCGTCTCCCTCAGGGAGGACCGCCCCAGCGGCGGCTCGGTGGACCACTTCCTCGCGCTACTGCAGGACCGGCTCCCGCTCTGGCTCAGCATCCTCCACGATCTCTCACACCGCATCGGAAAAGGGTGCGTGAGCGAAAATCTGCTGCCCATCGCACAATCGGGCATTGATTACTACGTCGATATGCAAAGCACGGCGCTACCCGCCTTCACCTCGCCCAACGTGACGGTCCGCTTCCGCGAGGCCATCCGCGACACCGGGCTCGGGCCGCGAACGGAGATCGCGCCGCTGGCCGCCTACCTGACGGCCGAGCAGCGCCTGGGCCGGGTCCGCTCCGACGTCGACCCGGAGGGGAGCGCGCGGCTGCTGATCGCGGGCTGCTTCCACCGGGCCTACATCGAGATGTTCATCGGCGCGGGGGAAGGCCCGGCGCGCGAGGAGAGTGCGCGGGAGATCGTCCGCGAGCTGCGCCTCGAGCCCGTCCCCAGCACCGTCTCCTAGGACCGGTTCGCGGAGTCGCTCACCGGGAGGCTCCCAGGACCTGCGGCGCCGTACGGCGGCCGCGCAGGGCCTCCTCGTAGCGGTGCCAGATCAGCGCCGCCACGTCCGGGTCGGCGCCCAGCGGCTCGCTCACCAGGCCCGCGCCCGCCGCGGCCAGGCGGTCGTGGAAGAAGCCGGGGGCGAGCACGTAGGAGGCGATCGCCACGCGGGCGGCCGGGGTCGAGCCGAGCCGCTCCATGGCCTCCTCCAGCGACGGGGCGCCGGCCGAGGCGAAGGCCGCCGTGACGGGGCGCGCCAGGCGTACCGCGAGCCGGTGGGCGGCGGCGCGGACGTCGGCGAGCGCGGCGGGGTCGGACGAACCGGCCGCGCCGAGCACGACCGCGTCCGTGCCGCGCAGTCCCGCCCGCGCGAGCTTGCGGGCCAGCGCGGACGTCAGCAGCCCGTGCGGGCCGAGCCAGCCGGCCACCACGGCGTCGGGTCGGCATTCGGCGATCACGTTGGGCAGGTCGATGTGCGCGTGGTAGCCGCCCGCCAGCAGCAGCGGCACGACGACCACCGGGCCGCGGACCACGGGCAGCACGTCGGCCAGCAGGGGCGAGCTGATCTCCAGGTAGCTGAGCTCGACATGCCGTCCAGGACGGGCTCTTCTGACCGCCTCCGCCAGGCTCGACAGGGTCTGCTCCCCCGCGGCGCTCCGGGTGCCGTGCGCGGCCAGGACGAGTGCGGGCGTCACCGATCTCCTCCGGCGCCGCGGCCAGAGAACGTGGACCCCCACGGCATGGTGCGCTCCTCTTCGTGTCGGTGTGACGTCGTCGGGCAGAGGGAGATCAAAGGCCGGCCTCGTACAGGCAGGCGAGCCGATAGCCGCGCTTGACCACGGTCTCGACGATCCCGCTGGGGCCGAGCGCGCGGCGCAGCCGGGTGATGGCCATCTCCACGGCATGCTCGGCCGAGTCGCGCGCGATGCTGCCCGGCAGCACGGTACGCAGCTCGGCCCGGGAGACCACGTGCCCCGGCTTGTCGGCCAGCCGCTTGAGCACCGCCATCGGGGCCGGTGGCAGCGGCCGCAGCTCGCCGTCCACGACCACGGCGTGGCCGCGGATCTCCAGCCGGTGCTCGCCCGCGACGAGCCTGGTGACGCCGTGCTCGGGCAGGTGGCGGGCCAGCGCGCGGGCCAGCCCGCCGAGCCGGGAACGCTCCGGCTGCAGCGTCGGCACGCCCCGCGCGGTCAGCGGCCCCGCGGTGACGGGCCCCACGCAGGCGGCCACGACGGACCCGCTGAAGGCCGCCAGCAGCGCGTCCTCGAGCCCTTCCCCACGCGCCATGCCGAGCATGGCGTGTACGGCGGGCGCGCTGGTGAAGGCGACCGCGTCCACCGAGCCGGAGATCGTCTGGCTGATCAGGCGCCGCAGCGGCGACACGTCGCGGTACGGCAGCCACCGGTAGACCGGGATCTCGATGACTTCGGCGCCGGCCTGCCGCAGGTCGGCCACGAACTCCTTGAGCGGCTCGCCGTGCTGCTGCACCGCGATCCGCCGGCCCCGCAGGTCCTGGGCGAGCAGGTACTGCTTGACCTCCTCGCACGACTCGGTGGCGGGGGTCCAGTGGTCGGTGAGCCCGGCGGCCCGCACCGCTCCCCTGGCCTTCGGGCCGCGGGTCAGCAGGCGGCTCTTGGCCAGGTGCTCCCCCAGGTCGGCCGACAGTCCCCAGCCCTCGGCGGCGGCCACCCAGCCGCGAAAGCCCACGCCCGTGGTGACCACCACGTCGTCGAGGGGCGCCTCCAGGGCGAGCCTGGTGGCGGCGAGCAGGTCGGTGTCCTCAGCCAGCGGGACGAGCCGGATCGCGGGCGCGCTGACCACGCGGGCGCCGCGCCTCTCCAGCAGCGCGCCGAACTCCTCGCGCCGCCGTGTCGCCGTCACACCGACGGTGAAGCCCGCCAGCGCGTCGGGCGCCGTCTCCGGGGAAGAGCCACCCTCTATGGGAAGCGCACTCATTCACCCTCCTCCAGATCGTCGTGGCTGCCTGGCCGGGCCCCGAGCACCCGGCCAGGCATCACAGGCACATGTGACGCAAGTGAGATCACCCTCCGATACTGCTTTCGGGTGGTTTCGCCCACGGGTCTCTTCTGTTACCGCTGTGCTACAAGGCAGGGCCTTCGCGGTTGGCGGGCGCGATCGCGGGAAACGTTCCGGGGAAACGACCGCGTGACGACGCGGCCTATCGGGGAGTTGCGGGTGACGGTCCGGCCTATTCGCATATTCGATGATCCGGTGCTCCGCTCGGTCGCGGAGCCCGTCCAGGACTTCGATCGGGAGCTGCGGCGGCTGGTGAAGTCGCTGACCGCCACGATGCGGGCGGGAGCCGGCCGCGCCGGGCTGGCGGCCCCGCAGATCGGAGAGCCGGTGCGGGTGGTGGTCTACTCCTACGACGGCAAGTCAGGCCATCTGGTCAATCCGCGCCTGGAGTTGTCGGAGCGGCGCGTCACCGCCGACGAGGCCTGCCTGTCGGCTCCCGGCGTGTGGTGGCCACTGGAACGTTCCTACATGGTCACGGCGCGTGGCCGGGACATGTTCGGCAAGCCCGTGACCGTGCGGGCGCTCGGCGTGCTGGCGAGGGTGCTGCAGCACGAGGCCGATCACCTGGACGGCGTGCTTTTCAGCGACCACCTCGACGCGGGCGAGCGGGAACGGTTTCTCGCGGAGGCGCTGCCGGCAGGCTGACGAGCTCCCGCCGCTGCTCGGCGTCCGTGCCGCCCCACACGCCGTACGCCTGCCGGGTGTCCAGCGCGTACTCCAGGCACGGCTCGCGTACGGGGCAGCCGGAGCACACTCTCTTGGCCTGCTCGACCTGGGACTGGCTCGGCCCTTCCAGGGAGATCGGGAAGAACAATTCCGGGTCCAGGTCGAGGCAGGCGGCCCTGCGTGTCCAGTCGAGCATCATCATCATGACCTGGGCGCCTACCCATGCCTTCCGCCGTCATACCTCGGTGTAAGGGCCGGTCACAAGTCATCCCTCGGCGAGCGGCCGGTCCCGCGTCATATCTCGGCGAGCAGCCGGTCCCAATCGGACAGGAATCTGGCGAGCCCGTAGCGGGACAGCGCCGCGGCGCGCGCCGCCTTGCCCGCCTGCGCGGCGCTCTCGGGGTCGGCGGCGAACGCGTGCAACGCGTCGGCGAGCACGCTCACCCGCGTGGACAGCACCCCGGCCTCCCGGGGGACGGCCTCGATCGCCTCGGTGGCGGCCAGCGCGACCACCGGCATTCCCAGAGTCATGGCCTCGATGAGGGCCAGCCCGAGTGAGGTCCACCGGTAGGGATGCAGGTAGGCGCGGCGGCGGGCCAGCTCTGCGTGCATGACGTGCTGCGGCAGGTCTTCGTGGGTGGTGTAGGGCAGGCCGTCCACCTTCATCCCGAACACGTCGAGCGGCACCCGCGCGGCGAAGCGCGGCAGCAGGTCGGTGCCGGCGACGCGGGTGCGGCGTACCGGCTCGTTGACCACGACGCCGGCCCGGGGCAGCTCGCCCGTGTAGAGGTGGCCGGGGTCGGGGATGCCGTGCTCGATGACGCGCGTGGGCGCCCGGCCGTTGTCCCAGTAGAGCTCGTTGAAGTGGGTGACGTGCACGAGCGTGATGTCGTCGCGGCCGGCCAGGGGGTGCCTGGTCCGGGGCACGTCGCCGGCCGGGGTGTTGTGCTCGACGTACACGCCGGGCACGGGGCGGCCGAGCCATTCGCGGGCCAGGTCGATCTCGTGCGGGCGCTGGTAGACGGCCACGTCGACGGGCTCGTCGCGGAGCCGGTCCCAGCGCACCTCGCGGGCGCTGTCCGGCCAGTCGAACGTGGCCGCGCGTCCCCGGCCGTCGGGACCACGACCGGGGACGAGTGGCAGCACGTATTCGTGCGCGCCCCTGATGAAGGCGCTGGTCCATGAGCCGTGCACGTGCCAGATCAGGACCCTCACCAGCGGCTCCAGCCGATCGCGCGGGTCCATGGCGCCGCGATGGCGGCCACCGGGCTCGCCGTGTCGCTGAGCACCCGGTCCACGACGTCCGTCAGGTCGTCGGCGACCTCGGGAGCCTGCTCGATCTCCTCCTGCCGCGTCACGTCGGTGGGGACCAGGATGCCTCTGGCGCCGGCGGCCCTGGCGGCCTCCATGTCCCTGCCGATGTCGCCAACGACCACGCAGTCGCGCGGGCTGACGTCGAGCACGGCGGCGGCCCTGATCACGAGTCCGGGCGCGGGTTTGCGACAGGTGCAGCCGTCGGCGTCGTCGTGCACGCAGATCGCCCACGCGTCGAACGGGCCGAGCAGCTCCTCCACCCTGGCGTTCACCTGGTCCATCTCGTCCGGGGACAGCAAGCCCTTGGCCACACCCGACTGGTTGGTGACCACGGCCACCGGTACGTCGGCGCGGCGCAGCCGGGCCAGCGCCTCCAGCGCGCCCGGCATGGGCTCGACACGATTCGGGTCCCCGTTGTAGGGGACGTCCCTGATCAAGGTTCCGTCCCGGTCGAAGAGCACAGCGCCGGGACGCCTTTTCTCGAACACCTTCCACCTCCGTCGCTTCCGGCAGCTACCCGGGGGCCGTCCCGGCAAACAACTACTCAGAGTGACCAATCGCAGGACGGCAGGGCTGTTTCCGCATCTCATCGGCATGGTCCATGTTTGACAAGCGCTCCTCTCGGTAGCGGTTCTCGAGATTTGTGGGGGAGGAACGATGAGATTTCTCGGCATCAACGCGATCTTTCACGACCCGGCCGCGGCGCTCGTGGCCGACGGGAAAATCGTCGCCGCGGCGGAGGAAGAACGCTTCAGCCGCCGCAAGCACGGCAAGCGGCCGCTGGTGTTCTCGGCGTGGGAACTGCCCGAGCAGGCCGCCGCGTGGTGCCTGCGCGAGGCCGGTCTCGCCCCCGAGGACATCGACGTCGTGGCCTACTCCTACGATCCGGCCCTGGTGGCGCAGAAGCCGGACGGGGACTGGGAGGACCTGCGCACCAAGTACGCGGTGCGCGCCCCGGCGTTCCTGTCCACGGCGCTGCCCGGGCTGGACCCCGGCCAGGTGGCGTACGTGCCACACCATGTGGCGCACGCCGCGTCGGCGGGGCTGGCCTCCCAGTGGTCGACGCCGGGGCGGGACTGCGCGGTGCTGGTGTGCGACGGGCGGGGCGAGAACGTCTCGCACCTGGCCGGCCGCTACCGCGACGGCGAGCTGGAGACGCTGGCCACGCAGGAGCTGCCGCACTCGCTCGGCCTGATGTACGAGGACGTCACCGAGCACCTCGGCTTCCTGCGCTCCAGCGACGAGTACAAGGTGATGGCGATGGCCTCCTACGGCCGGCCGCGGCACCTGGAGTCGCTGCGCGAGGTGATCTACACGACCGGCGACGGCGGGTTCCGCGTCGAGCCGGTCGACTGGGGCGGCTACGCCAAGGCGCTGCCCAAGGGCGGCGTGTGGACCTCCGACCACGCCGACCTGGCCGCGAGCGTGCAGGCGCGGCTGGAGGAGGTGCTGCTCGAACTGGTGCGCTGGCTGCACGAGCGGACCGGCGAGCGGCGGCTCGCGCTGGCCGGCGGGGTGGCGCTCAACTGCGTGGCGAACACCCGGTTGCTGGACGAGGGCCCGTTCGACGAGGTGTGGGTGCAGCCGGCCGCCGGCGACTCGGGGACGGCGCTCGGCGGGGCGCTGCACCTCGCGCAGGCCTACGGCGAGCCGGCCGCGCCGATGCCGGGCGTGGCGCTCGGGCGCGGCTTCACCGACGAGGAGCTGGGTGCCTGGCTGGACGTGGCGCGCGTGCCGCACACCCGGCCCGCCGACCTGGGCGCGGCGGTGGCGGCCGAGCTGGCCGCCGACCGGATCGTGGCCTGGTTCCAGGGGCGCTCCGAGTACGGGCCGCGCGCGCTCGGGCACCGGTCGCTGCTGGCGCATCCGGGTCACGCGCGCAACACCGAGCGGCTGAACGACGTCAAGGGGCGCGAGCAGTTCAGGCCGATCGCGCCGATGGTGCTGGAGTCGCGGGCCGCGGAGATCTTCGGGCGGGGGCCGGTGCCCTCGCCGTACATGCTGTTCGTGCACGACGTGCGCCCCGGCTGGGCGGCGCGCATCCCCGCGGTGGTGCACGTGGACGGGACCGCGCGCATCCAGACCGTCTCGCCGGCCGCCGATCCGCTGATGGCGCGGGTGCTGAGCGAGTTCGAGGCCCGTACGGGGCTGCCCGTGGTGGTCAACACGAGCCTGAACACGGCGGGGCGGCCCATGGTCGACGATCCCCGTGACGCGCTGGAGTGCTTCGGCTCCTCGCCGGTGGACGTGCTCGCGCTCGGGCCGTACCTGGTGCGGCGCGGGGAGGTGTTCGCTTCGTGATCACCGTGGTGATCCCCACCATCGGGCGGCCCTCGCTCCGGGACACGCTGGCGGCCGTGGGCTCCGGCGTGCCGGTGATCGTGGCGGACGACAGGAAGGGGCCCTGCCGGGTCCTGGAGGGGGTGCCGGAGGGGGTACGGATCGTCCGGTCCGGCGGAAGAGGGCCGGCCGCGACCCGCAACGCCGGGTGGCGGGCGGCCGGCACGCCGTGGGTGGTGTTCCTCGACGACGACGTGATCCCCGAGCCCGGCTGGGCCGAGGCGGTGTGGAAGGACCTGGTGGACCTGCCCGTGGACGTGGCGGGCAGCCAGGGGCGCATCGTGGTGCCGCTGCCGGCCGATCGCCGGCCCACCGACGCCGAGCGCAACACGGCCGGGCTCGCGGACGCGCTGTGGGTGACGGCCGACATGGCCTACCGGCGGGCGGTGCTGGACGCGGTCGGCGGGTTCGACGAGCGCTTCCCGCGGGCCTACAGGGAGGATGCGGATCTCGCGCTGCGGGTGACGCGGGCGGGCTACCGGCTCGTGCGCGGTGACCGGGTGACGGCGCATCCGGTGCGTGCTGACGGGTTCTGGGCCAGCGTGCGATTCCAGCGGGGCAACGCCGACGACGCGCTGATGCGGCGGCTGCACGGGCCGGGATGGCGTGCGGCCATCGGCGACGGCCCCGGCCGCCTGCGCCTGCACGCCGCGACGACGGCGGCGGGGCTGGCGGCGCTGACGCTCGCCGCGCTGGGCGGCCGCGCGCGGCCGCCCGGCAGGCCGGTGGTGCCCGCGGCGGCGGCGCTGGCCGGTGGCTTGTGGGCCGGGCTGACCGGCGAGTTCACGTGGCGGCGGGTGGCGCCGGGGCCGCGTACCCCCGGCGAGGTGTGGCGGATGCTCGTCACCAGCGTGCTGATCCCGCCGGTCGCGTGCGCGCACCGGCTTCGGGGGGAATGGGGGGTGCGGCGATGAGCCGTCGCGGAGCGCGGGGTGCGGACAGCCGGGGGCGAGTGCTGGTGGCGCGGCTCGATGACGCCGGGGACGTGCTGCTGACGGGCCCCGCCGTCAGGGCCGTGCGAACGCTGGCCGGCGAGGTGGTCTTCCTGGCCGGCCCGAACGGCCGGGCGGCCGCCGAGCTGCTGCCCGGCGTCGACCGCGTGATCGAGTGGCGGGCGCCGTGGATCGACCACACCCCGCCGCCCGTCACCGAGGGACAGGTCGCCGACCTGGTCGGCCGGCTGCGTGGCATCGACGAGGCGGTGATCCTCACCTCGTTCCACCAGTCGGCGCTTCCGCTGGCGCTGCTGCTCAGGCTGGCCGGCGTGCGCAGGATCACCGCGATCAGCAACGACTATCCCGGCTCGCTGCTCGACGTCCGCCACGTCGTGGACGAGAGCGTCGACGTGCCCGAGGCGGAGCGGATGCTGGCGGTGGCCCGGGCGGCGGGGTTCGAGCTGCCACCCGGCGATGACGGCAAACTCGCTGTTCAGGACCCGTTGCCGGATATGAGCCGCGTTATAGGGCACGTGCTCCATGCCGGCGCCGATGCCGGCAAAGGCACGTACGTCGTGGTGCATCCGGGGACGTCGGCCCCCGCGCGGACATGGCCTGCCGAAAGGCATCGGCAGGCCGTGCGGGAGCTGGCCGAGGACGGACATCGAGTCGTCGTGACCGGCAGCGAAAGTGACCTCACCGCCTATGTCGCCGGCGACGACGCGGCCGACCTCGGCGGCGTGACCACTTTCGCCGAACTTGCCGCCGTGATCGAACGTGCCAGCGTGCTCGTGGCCGGCAACACCGGCCCCGCGCACCTGGCCGCGGCCGTCGGCACGCCGGTCGTGAGCCTGTTCGCCCCCGTCGTCCCCGCGGCGCGGTGGGCCCCTTACGGGGTGCCCGCGGTGCTGCTCGGTGACCAGCAGGCGCCCTGCAGGAACAGCAGGGCGCGCACCTGCCCGGTGCCAGGACACCCGTGCCTGTCCCAAGTGACAAGTGAGCAGGTGGTCAAGGCAGTGAGGGAGCTGACTCAGTGAAGGTCGATCTCATCTCCGAGCACGCGGATCCGCTGGCCGCGGTCGGCGGCGTCGACTCGGGCGGCCAGAACGTGTACGTCGCCGCGCTCGCGATGGCGCTCGCCGAGCGCGGGCACACGATCGTGGTCCACACCAGGCGCTCATCGCCGTCGCAACCCGCGTCGGTCCCCCTGGCGCCGGGCGTCACGGTCGAGTATGTCGCGGCCGGTCCCCCGATCCCGATCCCGAAGGACGAGCTGCCGCCGTACATGCCGGAGTTCACCGACCGCCTGGCCGACCGGTGGGCGAGCGACCCGCCGGACGTCGCGCACGCGCACTTCTGGATGAGCGGGCAGGCGGCGCTGCAGGCGGCCGAGGGGTTTCCCGTGGTGCAGACCTTCCACGCGCTCGGCACGGTCAAGCGGCGCTGGCAGGGCGAGGCGGACACCAGCCCCGCGCACCGGATCGACACCGAGCGGGAGATCGGCAAGCGGGCCGACGCCGTGCTGGCCACCTGCAGCGACGAGGTGAACGAGCTGTGCGCCATGGGCGTGCCGGAGCAGCGCATCGCGGTCGTGCCGTGCGGGGTGGACCTGACGGCGTTCTGCCCGGACGGGCCGGCGGCGCCGCGCACGGCCGGGAAGCTGATCCTCAGCATCGGCCGGATGGTGCCGCGCAAGGGCGTGGACACCGTCATCGCGGCGCTGCGCCTGGTGCCCGGCGCCGACCTGGTGATCGCCGGCGGCGTCCCGGACGACGAGGAGCTGGTCAGGCTGCGCGAGCTGGCCGCCCGGTACGACCTCGACGACCGCGTCCACGTGATCGGCAGCGTGCCGCGCAGCCACGTTCCCGCGCTGATGCGCTCGGCCGACGTCGTGGTGACGGTGCCGTGGTACGAGCCGTTCGGCATGGTCCCGGTCGAGGCGATGGCGTGCGGGGTGCCCGTCGTGGCCTCGGCGGTCGGCGGGCACCTGGACACGGTCGCCGGCTGCGGCGTGCTGGTGCCGCCGCGCCGCCCGCGGGCGCTGGCCAGGGCGCTGAAGCAGGTGCTCGGCGATCCCGACAAGCGGGCACGGATGAGCGCGGAGGGCGCCAGGCGCGCCCGCGAGAGGTACGGCTGGCCGAACGTGGCCGAGCGGACCGAGGCCGTGTACACGCAGGCCATCGACGGCAAGGTGTGCCGGTTGGCGGCCCTAGGGGGTTGATCATGGACGTTCATCTCAAGAAACTCTGGAACACCCTGGAGCAGGTCGACGGACAGGCGGTCACCGTCCGCTCGTGGGGCGGCAAGCTGGCCGGCGTGCTGGCCGCCGGGGGCAGGCTGCTGGTGTGCGGCAACGGCGGCTCGGCCGCGGAGGCGCAGCATCTGACGGCCGAGCTGGTCGGCAGGTTCAGGGACGACCGGCGGCCGTACGCGGCGATCCCGCTGCACGCCGACGGCTCGTCGCTGACGGCGATCGCCAACGACTTCGGCGTCGAGCAGGTCTACGCCCGCCAGGTGCGCGCGCACGGCCGCCCCGGCGACGTGCTGCTGTGCCTGTCGACCAGCGGCTCCAGCCCGAACGTGCTGGCCGCGGCCAGGGCGGCGCAGGAATGCGGGATCCTCGCCTGGGCCTTGACCGGCCCCGCGCCCAACCCGCTGGCCGACCTGTGCGACGACGCGGTCGCGGTGCCGGCGCCGGAGACGGCCACCGTTCAGGAAGTGCACCTGGCCCTGCTCCACTTGCTGTGCGATGCGGTGGAGGAAGCGCTGTGATGGATCCGCGGCCAGGCGAGGACATCCGTCACGGCGCGGCCCGGCGGCAGGGGCCGCTCGTGGTGATCGGGGACACGTTGCTCGACGTGGACGTCGAGGGTGAGGCCGAGCGGCTCTGCCCGGACACGCCCGTCCCGGTGGTCGAGGTGACCGCGGAGCAGGCCCGGCCCGGCGGGGCCGGATTGGCGGCGCTGCTCGCCGCGCGCGACGGCGCCGACGTGGTGCTGATCACGGCGATGGGCGACGACCCCGACGGGCGCCGGCTGTGCGGGCTGCTGTCGGCCGAGCTCGATCTGGTACGGCTGCCGCTGCGCGGCGGCACAGCGCGCAAGACCAGGGTGCGGTCCAGGGGCCAGACGCTGGTCCGGCTCGACACCGGCGACGGCACCGCCAGGTACGCCCCCACCGAGGCGGCGGCCAGGGCCGTCGCCGGGGCCGGCGCGGTGCTGGTGTCCGACTACGGCAGGGGCGTGGCCAGGATGGCACGCGAGCTGCTGGCGGATGCGGACGTGCCCGTGGTGTGGGACCCGCATCCCAGGGGCGCGCAGCCGATGCCCGGCTGCGCGCTGCTGACCCCGAGCGAGGCGGAGGCGCGGATGCTGTGCCCCTCCGCCTACCGCGACCCCGACCAGGCCGCCCGCCGGCTGGTCCGGGAGCTGCGGGCCAGGGCGGTGGCGGTCACGATGGGGGCGCACGGGGCGACGCTGGCCGTCGAGGGCGGCCCGCTCACCCGGGTGCCGCCACCCGTGCGGGCCGGCGCGCAGGACGCGTGCGGCGCGGGCGACCGGCTGGCCGGCGCCGCGGCGCTGGCGTTGCGCGACGGCGCCGACGCCATGGAGGCGGTCACGATCGGCGTCGGCGAGGCCGCGGGCTTCGTCGAGCGCGGCGGGGCCGCCGCCGTCCGGGTACAAGAGCAGCGGCTCGGCGACCGGCCGCGCACGGCGCTGGAGGTGGCCGAGCTCACCCGCGCCACGGGCGGCCGGCTGATCGCCACGGGCGGCTGCTTCGACCTGCTGCACGCGGGCCACGTGAGCCTGCTGCGCAGGGCCAGGGCGCTGGGCGACGCGCTCGTCGTCTGCGTCAACTCCGACAAGTCGGTGCGCCGGCTGAAGGGCCCCGACCGGCCCATCGTGGACGTGTGCGACCGGGTCGAGGTGCTCAGGGCGCTGGGCTGCGTGGACGCGGTGCTGGTGTTCGAGGAGGACACCCCGGCCCGCGCCATCGAGCTGCTGCGCCCCGACGTGTGGGTGAAGGGCGGCGACTACGAGGGGGAGGTCCTGCCCGAATCCGAGGTCCTCGGCAGGTTCGGCGCGGAGATCGTCGTGCTGAGCACGCTGCCGGGGCGTTCGACAACGAATCTGATCAGGGAGATCCAGTGAATATTTTGATCACCGGGGGAGCCTCCGGGCTCGGTCTGGCCGCCGCCGAAGCCGTGGAGAAGGAGGGCTGGCGGGCGCTGGTCGTCGACGTGCGCGCGCCCGATCAGCGCTTCGATCACGTCACGGCCGACGTGTCCGACCGGGGGGAGACCGAACGGGCGGTACGCGAGCTCGCCGAACGGGCCGGCGGCCTGGACGGCGTCGTCACGGCCGCGGGCATCGACGCGTGCGGGCGGCTGGAGGACGTGCCGGCCGACGACTGGGAGCGGGTCATCCGGGTGAACCTGCTCGGCACCGCCGCCGTCGTGCGGGCGGCGCTGCCGTACCTGAAGCACACCCGCGGCAAGGTCGTCACCTGCGCCTCGACGCTCGGGCTGCGGCCGCTGAGCGACGCGTCGGCGTACTCGGCGTCGAAGTTCGGCGTCGTCGGCTTCACCAGGGCGCTGGCGACCGAGCTGCGCGGCGAGGTCGGGGTGACCCTGCTGGTCCCGGGCGGCATGCGCACGGGCTTCTTCGACGGCCGCCCGGACCAGTACAAACCGGGCCCCGAGGCCGGGCTGAACGATCCGGCGGACGTCGCCCAGGCCGTGGTGTTCGCGCTGCGGCAGCCCACCGGATGCGAGGTGAGAGAACTCGTCATCTGTCCCTCAACGGAGACGTCATGGCCCTAGAGCTGCTGGTCCTGCGCGGGCTCGGGCTGGGCGACCTGCTCACGGCCGTGCCCGCGCTGCGGGCCCTGCGCCAGGCGTTCCCCAGGCACCGCCTCACGCTGGCGGCGCCGCGGACGCTGGATGCCCTGCTGCCGCTGATCGGCGCGGTGGACGCCCAGGTGGACGTGCGCGGCCCGGGTCCGGTGCCGTTCGAGCGGCCGGACATCGCGGTCAACCTGCACGGGCGGGGGCCGCAGAGCATCGAGGCGCTGCGGCGTACCGAGCCGGGGCGGCTGATCAGCTTCGGCACCGGGCCGCCGTGGCAGGACGGGGTGCACGAGGTGCGGCGCTGGTGCGGGCTGCTGGAGTGGCACGGCATCCCGGCCGATCCGAACGACCTGACGCTCGGCATCTCCGACCGTACGGGGCCGGCGATCGTCCATCCGGGCGCCGCCTACCCGGCGCGGCGCTGGCCACCCGAGCGGTTCGCCGAGGTCGCGGCCACGCTGGAGGACGTGGTCGTCACCGGAAACGACGAGGAGGTGCCGCTGGCCAGGAAGGTCGCCGAGCTGGCCGGGCTGCCGCCGGAGCGGATGCTGGCCGGGCGGACCTGCATGGCTGACCTGGTCGACCTGGTCAGCAGGGCCAGGCTGGTGGTGTGCGGCGACACCGGTGTGGCGCACCTGGCTACGGCGTTCTGCGTGCCGTCGGTGGTGCTGTTCGGGCCGGTCTCGCCCGCGCAGTGGGGGCCGCCGCCCGGCTGGCGCCACGTGGCGCTGTGGGCCGGGCACCGAGGGGATCCACACGGTCTGCGGCCCGATCCCGGCCTGCTGGAGATAGAGGTTTCCGAAGTCGTCGACGCTGCCTTGGAGGTCACGTCATGAGGGCTCTGGTCACCGGGGGCGCCGGATTCCTCGGCTCCTACCTGTGCGAACGGCTGCTGGAGGAGGGGGCGGAGGTCGTCTGCATGGACAGCTTCCTCACCGGCGGGCCGCGCAACGTCGAGCATCTGATCGACCGTCCGGAGTTCCGGATCATCGAGTGCGACCTCACCGGGTTCCTGCACGTGCCGGACCGGCTGGACCTCGTGCTGCACTTCGCCTCGGCCGCCTCGCCGGCCGACTATCTGCGCTACCCGATCGAGACGCTGCGGGTGGGCAGCGTGGGCACCCTGCACGCGCTGGGGCTGGCCAGGGAGAAGGGCGCCAGGTTCGTGCTGGCCTCGACGAGCGAGGTGTACGGCGATCCGCTGGAGCACCCGCAGCGCGAGACGTACTGGGGGAACGTCAACCCGGTCGGCCCGCGCAGCGTCTACGACGAGGCCAAGCGCTTCGCCGAGTCGCTGACCACGGCCTACCGCCACTCGCGCGGCACCGACACCGGCATCGTGCGGATCTTCAACACCTACGGCCCGCGGATGCGCCCGTTCGACGGGCGGGCGATCCCGACGTTCATCAGGCAGGCGCTGACCGGCGAGCCGATCACGATCACCGGCGACGGCTCGCAGACGCGCTCCGTCTGCTATGTCGACGACACCGTGGCCGGCATCCTCGCCATGGCCCGCAGCGACTTCGACGGGCCCGTCAACATCGGCAACCCGGACGAGGTCACCATGCTGGAGCTGGCCACGATGATCAGGGATCTGGCCGGGTCGGCGTCGGAGATCGTGTTCGTCGACCGGCCCGCCGACGATCCCAAGGTCAGGCGCCCGGACACGACACTGGCGGCCGAGCGGCTCGGCTGGCGGGCTCAGATCCCGGCCGGGGAGGGCCTGCGCCGCACGATCGAATGGTTCGCGGCCGAGCTGTCCAGGGCCGAGCAGGTCGAACAGCTGCGGGTTTGACCGCGCAGGTCACTGCCGGCGTACCTTTATCCCCCCAAAGTCGAAGAGCCGCGAAAAGCCCGCACAAGGCGGGCTTTTCGGGGTTGGATATTTCCGATTACGACATTGTTTCCAGTTCGGCACGCGTCAGCTTGAGGGTGTTCTCCGGCAGCGGCGCGGGGTTGCTGGAGGTGTCCAGCGGATACTTGGCCTGGACGGGGTTGAGCAGTGCGGCGGGCGAGTCAGGGTAGGTTTCCAGGAACAGGATGTAGCCGCTGTCCTGGTTCATCGGAGTGGTGTGTTCCTCCGCATAGGTCACACCTTCGAGCTTTCCCCCGAGTTCCTTGACCTCGATGGACTGCCCCACCTGGGCCTGGCCTTTGAAGACCTTTACCACCTGGGCGGTGTAGACGGTGATGACCGTCGGCGGGGCCTCGGGTTGTGCAGCCGCCCCGGCCGGCGCTCCCGCGTTGGGGTTCAGATTAGGATCTGTCTCTGCGGGATCGGGCGCTTCCTCCTGTTCCTGGAGATAACGCGGCGCTCCGACGATGCGAGCTTCGACGACCAGGGTCGCCTTGTCGAAAAGCGCATCGGCACTTTGATACTCGGGATAGTCGGCTCGATAGAGGACGGGTTCCGCATGCGCCGAGCATGCGGTCACGAACACCGCAGCGAAGACAAGCGCGCCAAGACGCCGTAGCACAGTCGGCTCCTTAGTAGTAGGCGTTGACGTCGGCGACATCGTGCGCCTGGGGCTTGGTCATCGAGTTACGGTTCCTGCTCGTATTCATGATCGAGGTGCCCGAGTTGTGCGCGAGATTCAACGCGTGCCCGAGCTCGTGAACCAGCGTGCTCGTGACGAAGTTCGAGAAGTTCGACGCGTCCCTGTTGATCGTACGGGAGTTCAGCTTGACGTACATGCACGACCCACCGCACCTTTGATACTTCCCGTACCAGGTGTTGCTGTAGGACTTCACCGTGATCGTCGAACCCGAATTCGAGCTCTTGTAGAAATTGGCGGGACTCGAGGTCGCGTTCCAATTGGACAGCGCCCGGTTCATCGGCGTCTGCCAGGTGCTGTTATAGCTGTAGGGGTAGATGTGGATGCTGGCGATGTCCTGGCCGGTGCCGTTCCAGTGGGCGGATGCCGGCGAGACACCCGCCACCCCCACCAGCATGACGACGAGGCCCATGAAAAATCCTCGTCGTGCGTTTCGTCTTAACGTTCCCGAGCGCATTTTCGAGACGTCACTCCTTGCGTCCTGGGGGGTGCGGTGCGTGAACACAAAAGGGGGCTGACAACCGAAATAAAGTCAACGCCCGGGTACCGAAGAGAGAAGCATCGGAAAGGTGATCAAAAGCGCTTCGAACGGAGTATGGACGCCAGAATGATCACGTGTCAAGGATGGCTGAGCAGCGCTTCGCGGGCTTGGTCACTCCTGGCAAGTAAGCCGACAATCCGTGCCGGCGATGCGAAGGAACGCACCGGCTCATCACATCCCCCTTGAAGTCGAAGAGCCGGGATAGGGGGGCAGGACAACGCTCAGCTGGTGACCAACAGCATCAAGGCCACGGCGCCGATCGGCTTCTGTGGATCGGCCTTCACCCGGTGGCCGAAGACGGGCAGGAAGATCGTCTGGGCGCTACTGGGCCGTGGGGTACAACTCCTGGCGTGCGGCGGCGCCTGCGTGATCCGCCGCACGCGTCAGAACGGCGCGTTAGAGGAGTCCTGTGCCGGACCGTGGCCGCGCCGCATGGCGGAGCGCACGTGGCTGCTGATCCTTACCGGCGAGGCCGGCTTATGGCGTACACGTTCACAGGGCCACGCCGAGCAGAGCGTCGGTCAGGTCCCTGACCAGCGCGGGGGCGGCGGGGTCCGGGCCGTTGTCCGCGAGCGCCGCCGCGGCCCAGGCGTCGATCGCGGCCAGCGCGGCCGGGGAGTCGAGGTCGTCGGCGAGGCACCGGCGTACCGTGGCCAGCAGTTCGTCGGCGCGCGGCCCCGACGCGAGCCGCGTCGCCGAACGCCACACGGCCAGCCGCCGCTCGGCCTCGGCGATCATCGCGGGGACGTACTCCCAGTCCGCGCGGTAGTGGTGGGCCAGCAGGACGAGGCGGACCGCCATCGGGTCGTGCTCCTGGCGCAGCTTGGAGACGAAGACCAGGTTGCCCTTGGACTTCGACATCTTCTCGCCGTCCAGCGCCACCATGCCGGCGTGCGTGTAGAACTTGGCGAACGGCCACTCCCCCGTGGCCGCGTGGCCCTCGGAGGCGCCGCACTCGTGATGGGGGAAGATCAGGTCCGAGCCGCCGCCCGCCACGTCGTAGCCGGCGCCCAGGTGGTCCAGGGCGATCGCGGTGCATTCGATGTGCCAGCCGGGGCGGCCCCGGCCCAGGGGGGATTCCCAGGCGGGCTCACCGGGCCGCTCGGCCCGCCACAGCAGCCAGTCCAGCGGGTGGCGCTTGCCCGCCCGGTCGGGGTCGCCGCCGCGCTCGGCGAACAGGGCCAGCATCTCGCTCTCGTCGTAGCCGGACACCTGACCGAACTTGGGGGCGTCGGCCATGCTGAAGTAGACGTCGCCGTCGAGGACGTAGGTGACGCCCTTGGCCGCCAGTTTGGCGATCAGGTCCGCCACCTGGCCGATGACCTCGGTGACGCCGACGTATTCGCGGGGCGGCACGATCCGCAGCGCCTCCATGTCGCCGCGGTAGAGCTCGATCTCCCGGTCGGCCAGGTCCTGCCAGGCGACGCCGGTCTGGGTGGCGCGCTCCAGCAGCGGGTCGTCCACGTCGGTGGCGTTCTGTGTGTAGTGGACCTCGTGACCGGCGTCCCGCCACATGCGGCCGACCAGGTCGAAGGCGTGGTAGGTGTTGGCGTGACCGAGGTGGGTGGCGTCGTAGGGCGTGATGCCGCAGACGTACATCCTGGCGGTCGGCCCCGGGTCGGTCTGCCGCACCTGATCGGCCGACGTGTCGTAGAGACGCAGCGGGATGCTCTCACCCGGGAGCTTGGGAACATTCGGGGCGGACCACGATCTCATGTCCTTGAGCCTATCCGTCCCGATCTGCGGTCAGGTCGGTGAACTCGTACGTCACCGCGTCCGGCGTGAGTGTGACCTCCATCACCGACAGGGAGGCGAAGACGCGGCCGTCGGGCAGCTCGTGCCGGATGATGAGCGCGCCGGGGTCGGCGGACGGCTCCGCCTTGATCAGCTCCTGCCACACCTGGCTCTCGAACCTGGGCAGATAGGCGGCCACACGCTCGCTGTCCGGGTCCAGGCCGGAGTTGACGACCATGCTGGTGCCCTCCGGCAGGACGGAGGTCGTCAGGCGGTCGCCGTCCCAGCTGAACATCCGGATCCCGGTCAGGTCGGCGATCACCAGGTGGAAGGGGTCGTAGCGGGTCAGGCCGGCGCCGGGCGGCTCGCCGGTGTACGCCGCCCGCAGCGCCAGGTCGCCCCGCGAGACCTTCGTCGTCTCCGGCGCGGCCGTGCCGTGGCCGTTGAGCAGCGCCGCGGCGCGGCGGGCCGCCGGGTTGACGGCCAGCCAGGTGCCGCCCGCCTTGAGGTCGCGCCCGCCGATCACGCCCGGGTATTCCGGCCAGTGCTCCCCCGGCCCCTCCCACGGGCGGTCGGCGAACTCGTCCCGCACGCCCATGAGGGTCAGCGGCTGCCCGGTTCTGACGATCAGCGTGCACATGGGCAAAGGGTATTAAACGGCCGCGGAGCGGGAGTCAGGGGATGGCCTGTTGCCGTTATATGGGTGGCCAGGGGATGGCGGGCCAGCCCTCCGACGGGTAGGGGTGCACGCCGGTGTCCAGCAGCCGCCTGACCCGCTGCCAGGTGGCCTCGACCTCCGCGATCGTCAGCAGCTCGCGCAGCCTGCGTCCCAGCGAGCCGGACTCCAGGTCGCGCTCCAGCTTGGCGAGCACGGCCACCGCCTCGCGGGCGAGCGGCTTGCCGCGCCACTGCCACAGCACGGTGCGGAGCTTGTCCTCGACGGAGAAGCAGACCCCGTGGTCGACGCCGTAGACGTGCCCCGTGGGCAGCGGCAGCAGGTGACCGCCCTTGCGGTCGGCGTTGTTGACCACCGCGTCGAACACCGCCATCCGCCGCACGACCGGGTTGCGGCTCTTGACCAGCCGCATCAGGTCGATCTCGCGTTCGGTGTCGATCCACAGCTGGCACATGCCGGGCCCGAAGGGGCCGTCGCGGTAGACCGTGGGCGGCACGATGCGCCAGCCGGTGGCCTGCGACACCTCGTAGGCGGCCACCTCTCGGGCGGCCAGGGTGCCGTCGGGGAAGTCCCACAGCGGGCGCTCGCCGCGTACCGGCTTGTAGACGCAGGCGACGCTGCGCGAGCCCAGCTTGACGGAGCAGTAGAGCGTCATGTTGGTGGCCTCGACGAGCCGGCCCGCCACCTCCAGCCGGCCGTCGCGCAGCAGCGTGAGCGCTTCTTCGTCGTTCATGCCCGGCGGGTGGGGCGGCTTGACGGCCGGTTCGCTCTCCGGAGCGGTCATGAAGCCGCCTCACCCCCGCGGTAGCCGTTGAGTCTCACGCACACGTGCCCGGCGGCATCGAGCGGCTGGGCGCAGAGAGGACACGGCGGGCGGCCCGCCGCGACGATCTGGAGGGCGCGCTGGGTGAACGCGCGGGCGGCCCCCGCGCTGATCCGCACGCGCAGCACCGCGGGGTCGGGGCTGTCGAGATCGTCCTCGTCGACGACCTCCTGTGCCTCTATCACGACCTGGGCTCTCTCGGCGTCCCACGCCAGGGCCATGGTGCCCACGCGAAAGTCCTCCGCCACCGGCACATCGAGGGGATCATCGTCGGACAGGTCGGCGGGGGCGAGCGCGGGCACGTGAGCGGTGCCCCCGCTGAGGCGCAGCACCTCGTCGAGCAGCTCTTCGAGCCTGCCCGCCAGCGCGGCGACCTGCAGCTTCTCCAGCGCCACCGTCGTCAGTCTGCCCTCGGCCCTGGCCTGCAGAAAAAAGATCCGCGCGCCCGGCTGCCCCACGGCACCGGCGACGAACCTCTCTGGTGGGTCGTAGTCGAAGACCGGCATAGCCTGACCTTACGTGGTTCCTGACCCGCCGCCGACGGCGGCATCGCTCCCGGTGATGTTTTCTCCCCCGTCTTTCTCCTCCGAATCCTCGGGAAGCCGCAATTCCCCCATATCGTTAAGCCTGAGCACAAAGGGACGCAAGGGCGCATAGCGAATGATGGTGAGGGCTGCCGGATCGGCTGTTATCCGCTGAAAGTGATCGAGGTGAAGGCCCAGAGCATCGGCCACGATCGCCTTGATCACGTCGCCGTGGCTGCAAACCAGGTAGACACCCTTCTCCCCCAGGCGTTGATTCCACTCCCTGATCGCCGCGACGGCCCGATGTTGCATTCCGGCCAGGGACTCCCCTTCCGGAAATGTCGCCGCGCTGGGGTGCGCCTGCACGACCTGCCACAGCGGCTCCTTGGCGAGCTCCTTCAGCGGCCGCCCGGTCCAGGTGCCGTAGCCGCACTCGATGAACCGGTCGTCGGTCTGCACGGCGAGCTCGCGCCCCTCGGCGACCGGTTCGGCCGTTTCCTGGCAGCGTTCGAGCGGACTGGAGACAATGGCGTCGAGCCTGACGTCCGCGATGCGCCGGGCGAGCGCGGCGGCCTGCGCCCGGCCCGCCTCGCTCAGGCGCACCCCTGGGGTACGGCCGGCCAGGACCGGCCCGGTGAGGTCCGTCAGCCCATGCCGGGCCAGAAGCAGCGTGGTCACCCGGCAAGTGTCGCAGGCGGCGATCACGGTGTCGAAAGGGAGCGGACCGCTATGGCGTCGATCACAACGTTTCCTTCGGCCGGACGGTAACCTGGCGGGATCATGGAGCAGCGCTATGTCGGCCGCAGCGGCCTGTCGGTGTCCCGGCTGGGGCTCGGCACGATGACCTGGGGGCGTGACACCGACCCAGAGGATGCCGCTGCCCAGCTCCGCGCGTTCCTGGACGCGGGCGGCAACCTCGTCGACACGGCCGACGTCTACACCGGCGGCGACGCCGAGCGGCTGCTGGGCCGGATGCTGCGCGACTCGGTGCCGCGCTCGGAGCTGGTGATCTCCACCAAGGCGGTGGTGACCCCGGCGGGCCGGCGGCCGCGCGACGCCTCCAGGCGCCACCTGATCGCCGCCGTCGACGACTCGCTCAACCGCCTCGGGCTCGACTACGTCGACCTGTGGCAGCTGCACACCTACGACGCCGAGGTGCCGCTGGAGGAGACCCTGGCGGCGCTCGACGCGATCGTCTCCTCCGGCCGCGCCGTCTACGCGGGCGTCTGCGACTACACCGGCTGGCAGCTCGCCGCCGCCGCGGTCACCCAGAAGATGATCCCCGGCCGGATCCCGATCACCTCGGCCCAGGTCGAATACTCCCTGCTGGCCCGCGAGCCCGAACGCGAGCTGCTGCCCGCCGCGGCCCACCTGGGCGTGGGCGTGCTGGCCTGGTCGCCGCTGGGCCGGGGCGTGCTGACCGGGAAATACCGCACCGGCATCCCCGCCGACTCGCGGGCCGCGACCCCGCACTTCGCCGATTTCGTCCGCCCGTACCTCGATGAGAGGAGCCGCCGGGTGGTCGAGTCCGTCATGACCGCAGCCGACGGGCTGGGGGTGTCGCCGCTGGCCGTGGCCCTGTCGTGGGTGCGCGACCAGCCGGGCGTGACCTCGGCCATCGTCGGAGCCCGTACGCACAAGCAGCTCCTCGGCGCCTTGCCCGCCGAGGACGTGGTGCTGCCGATAGAGATCCGAGAGGCCCTCGATGACGTGTCGTCGCTCGAATGACCGGGAACGAGAGACACTCTCGCGTATCACTAGTCGATACCGAATCGCAACTTTACCCGGCAAACGCCTGCGCCCCAGGAGCGATGTCCATAAGGATTTGCCCCGGAAGCAACGCTGGAGGGCACGGATGGGGAGCAGGACCGCGATCTCGGCTGGAGTTCTCGCGGTGGCGCTGGCGGCCGTCCCCGTAGCGGCGCCCGCCGCGGCGGCCGCGACGCAGGACTGCACGCGCGACGGGGGCCTGCTGTCCGGCGTGACCAACACGCTGTGTGACGTCGTGAGCGCGGTCACGGGCACGGTCGACACGCTGACGGGCGGCACGACCGACCCCGTGACCAAGCCCGTCGAGGAGACCACCGGCGAGGTGCTGGGCAAGGTCGGCGAGGCCGTGCCGACCAACCCTGCCACCCCGTCCAAGTCGGCCAAGCCGTCGCACACCCCCGCCGAGACGGGGCTGGTGCCCAAGACGCTCGACGACGTGTGCCTGCCGGTGCTGGCCTGCGGCGACGGGACTTTGCTCGGCACGCCGACGCCGACGCCGACGCCCTCCCCGGACCGTACGCCGTCGTCGGGCCGGCCCGACGACGAGTCCGCGGCGGTGCCCACCGGCTCGCCCACGCGGCCGGAGAGCCGGCCGCACCAGCTCGGCACCGGACGGCCGGTGACCGAGAAGGAGACCGCCGACGCCGACGAGCCCCGGGTGGATCTGCTGTGGCCCAATCCGTTCGCGCATGAGCTGACGGTGCCGATGCAGGATCAGCGCGTGGTACGGCCCACTCCCCCGGCCTCGGACGTGCTGGGGACGGCGTTGACGATCGCGCTGCTGGGGTCGGCGGTGCTGGCGACGCGGATCGTGCAGCAGCGGCGGCAGCGTACGGAGCCGGTGGAGTCGATCCCGTTCGAGCCGGCCCGCGCGGGCTCGGGGCGGCACCGGCTGGCCTGACAACCGTCCGGAGGCGCGGCATCACCGATCCGGGCCGGCCTGACCGTGCACGGCGGCCGGGATGGGTGACCGGGACAGCGCGGCATGTGCTGTGCCGGCCGACGGTCCGGGCCGGGAGCGGCGTCCCGGCCCGGGATGCGGGTCAGGCGCCGATGGCGTGGACGCCGCCGTCCACGTGGACGATCTCGCCGGTCGTGGCGGGGAACCAGTCGGACATGAGGGCGACGCACGCCTTCGCGGCCGGGACCGTGTCGGACAGGTCCCAGCCCAGCGGCGCCTTCTCCGGCCAGCTGTCCTCGAACTCCTTGAACCCGGGGATCGACTTGGCCGCCATCGTCCGCAGCGGCCCGGCGGCGACCAGGTTGACGCGGATGTTCTGCTTGCCCAGGTCGCGGGCCAGGTAACGGTTGCACGACTCGAGCCCCGCCTTGGCGACGCCCATCCAGTCGTAGACCGGCCACGCCTTGGAGGCGTCGAAGTCGAGGCCGACGACCGCGCCGCCCTCCTTCATCAGCGGCAGGCAGGCCACGGCGAGCGACTTGAACGAGTACGTCGACACCTGCAGAGCCGTGGCGACGTCCTCCCACGAGGTGTTGAGGAAGTTGCCGCCGAGGGCGCTCTGCGGGGCGAAGCCGATCGAGTGGACGACGCCGTCGAGGCCGTCGACGTGCTCGCCGACCCGGGCGGCCAGAGAATCGAGGTGCTCGGTGTTCTGGACGTCGAGCTCCAGCACCGGCGCCGGCGAGGGCAGCCGCTTGGCGATGCGCTCCACCAGGCTCAGCCGGCCGAAGCCGGTGAGGACGACGGTGGCGCCCTCCTCCTGGGCCAGCTTGGCCACCGAGAACGCGATCGAGGCGTCCGTCAGGACACCGGTCACAAGGATGCGCTTGCCTTCGAGAATTCCCACGTCAGTGCCCCATTCCGAGTCCGCCGTCGACGGGGATCACGGCCCCGGTGATGTAGGAGGCGTCGTCACTGGCCAGGAAGCGCACGACGCGGGCGATCTCCTCGGGGGCCGCCTGCCGCCCGAGGGGGATGTTCGCCACGATCTTGTCGGTGTCGAGATCGGCCGTCATGTCGGTGGCGACGAAACCGGGCGCGACCACGTTGACCGTGATGTTGCGGGAGCCGTATTCGCGGGCCATGGAGCGGGCGAAGCCGACCAGCCCGGCCTTGGAGGCGGCGTAGTTGGCCTGTCCCGCCTGACCGGACAGGCCGACGACGGAGGAGATGAGGATGACGCGGCCGCGCTTGAGCTTCATCATGGGCCGGATGGCCCGCTTGGCCACGCGGTAGGCGCCGGTCAGGTTGGCGTCGATGACGTCGGTGAAGGTGTCCTCCTTCATCATCGCCAGCAGCGTGTCCTTGGTGATGCCGGCGTTGGAGACGAGGACCTCGACCGGTCCTTGCTCGGCCTCCACCTTGTCGAACGCCGCCTCGACCTCGGCCATGCTGGTGACGTCGCAGCGCACGCCGAACAGGCCCTCGGGCGGCTCCCCCGATCGGTAGGTGACCGCGACGGCGTCGCCGGCCGCGGCGAGTTCACGGGCGATCGCGAGGCCGATGCCGCGATTGCCTCCGGTGACGAGTACAGAGCGTGCCATGGCACCAGACGCTATCTGCTACCCGCCGGTATCCGCTTGTCCGGGTGACACAAGATCACGGGGTTAGGATCGTGGACATGCGCCAGATCGATCCCGATTTCCTGGAGCTGCCGCTGCGGCAGCTCGCGGACGCCGCCCTGCAACGCGCTCGCGACCTCGGCGCCGAGCACGCCGACTTCCGGCTCGAACGCGTCAGAGCCGAGACGCTCAGCCTCTATGACACCCGGCTCGAGGGCGCCATGGACGCCGACGACCTCGGCTACGCCGTGCGCGTCGTCAAGGGCGGCACGTGGGGGTTCGCCGCCGGCATCCACCTGACGCCCGAGGCGGCCGCGACGGTGGCCGAACAGGCGGTGCGGGTGGCCGAGGTGAGCGCCCCCATCAACAGGGAGGCCATCGCGCTGGCGCCCGAGCCGGTGCACGCCGAGGCCGTGTGGGTGTCGGCGTACGACGTGGACCCGTTCGAGGTGCCGGCGGCCGACAAGGTGAGCCTGCTGGCGGACTGGTCGGCGGGCCTGATGAAGGGCGCCGACCACGTCTCGGCGCGGCTGCTGCAGGTCAAGGAGCAGAAGTTCTACGCCGACACGGCCGGGACGGTGACCACGCAGCAGCGGGTGCGGGTCCATCCCAAGCTCAACGCGATGAAGGCGCACGAGAGCGGCTTCGACGACATGTCGACGATCGCGCCGCCGGTCGGGCGCGGCTACGAATACCTGACGGGCACCGGCTGGGACTGGGCGGCCGAGCTGGCAAGCCTGCCCGAGCTGCTGGCGGAGAAGCTGGCGGCGCCGTCGGTCGAGGCCGGCGACTACGACCTGGTGATCGACCCGTCCAACCTGTGGCTGACGATCCACGAGTCGATCGGCCACGCCACCGAGCTGGACCGGGCCCTCGGCTACGAGGCGGCGTACGCGGGCACCAGCTTCGCCACGTTCGACCAGCTCGGCGAGCTGGTCTACGGCTCGCCGCTGATGAACGTCACCGGCGACAGGACCGTCACGCACGGCCTGGCCACGATCGGCTACGACGACGAGGGCGTGCAGGGGCAGAGCTTCGACATCGTCAGGGACGGCATCCTGGTGGGCTACCAGCTCGACCGGCGGATGGCGCTGATGAAGGGGTTCGGGCGCTCCAACGGGTGCGCGTTCGCCGACTCGCCGGGGCACATGCCGATCCAGCGCATGGCGAACGTGTCGCTCGCGCCGGCGCCCGGCGGGCCCTCGACCGACGAGCTGATCGCGGGGGTCGAGCGCGGCATCTACATCGTCGGCGACAAGAGCTGGTCGATCGACATGCAGCGTTACAACTTCCAGTTCACCGGCCAGCGGGCGTACAAGATCTCGCATGGCAAGCTCGCCGGGCAGGTCAGGGACTTCGCCTACCAGGCGACGACGACGGACTTCTGGCAGTCGATGGAGGCCGTCGGCGGGCCTGACACGTACGTGCTCGGCGGCGCGTTCAACTGCGGCAAGGGCCAGCCCGGCCAGGTCGCGCCGGTCAGCCATGGATGTCCGTCGGCGCTGTTCAGGGGCGTGCGGATCCTCAACACCGTGCAGGAGGGTGGGAAGTGACTCCCCAGGAGATGGTGGAGAGGGCGCTGGAGCTCTCCCAGAACGACGGCTGCGTGGTGCTCGTGGACGAGGGGTCCACGGCCAACCTGCGCTTCGCGGGCAACACGCTCACCACGAACGGCGTCGCCCGTTCCTCGCAGCTGACCGTGATCTCGATCGCGGGAGAGGGCGTGGGGGTCGTGTCGCGGGCCTCCGTACGCGACGAGCAGCTCGCGGGCGTGGTGGCGGCGGCCGACGCGGCCGCGCGCGAGGCGCAGCCCGCCGAGGACGCCCGCCCGCTCGTCGAGGCCGGTCCGGCGTCCCCCGGCTGGGGCGATCCGATACGCCCGACCGACATCGGGGTCTTCGAGCGGTTCGCGCCCGCGCTCGGCGAGGCGTTCGCCGCGGCGGAGACGGGCGACAGGAAGCTGTACGGCTTCGCCGAGCACTCGCTGACCTCGACCTTCCTCGGCACGTCCACGGGCGCGCGGCTGCGCCACGACCAGCCGACCGGGCGGCTGGAGCTCAACGCCAAGTCGGGCGACCTGAAGCGCTCCGCGTGGACGGGCGTGTCGACGCAGGACTTCACCGACGTCGACGTGGCCGCCCTCGACGCGTCGCTGGCCCAGCGCCTGGAGTGGGCCAAGACCCGGGTGGACCTGCCGGCGGGACGCTACGAGACGCTGCTGCCGCCGAGCGCGGTGGCCGACCTGATGATCTACCTGTTCTGGTCGGCGGGGGCCAGGGACGCGCTGGACGGGCGGTCGGTGTTCGCCAAGCCCGGCGGCGGCACCCGCGTGGGCGAGCAGCTCGCCACGCTGCCGGTGACGTTGTCGAGCGACCCGATGGCGGCGGGCATCGCGTGCGCGCCGTTCGTGACGGCGCACGCCTCCAGCAGGCAGAGCTCGGTGTTCGACAACGGGCTGCCGCTCGGGCCGACCGACTGGATCAAGGACGGGCGGCTGGAGGCGCTGCTGCAGACCCGCTACTCGGCCGAGCTGAGCGGGCTTTCGGCGACGCCGCCGATCGACAACCTGATCATGGCGGGGGCCGAGGGCGGGCGCTCGCTGGAGGAGATGATCGCCTCGACGCGGCGCGGGCTCCTCGTCACCTGCCTGTGGTACATCCGCGGGGTCGACCCGCAGACGCTGCTGGTCACCGGGCTGACCAGGGACGGCGTCTACCTGGTGGAGCACGGCGAGGTCGTGGGCGAGGTGAACAACTTCCGGTTCAACGAGAGCCCGGTGGACCTGCTGGGGCGGCTGACGGAGGTGGGGGCGAGCGAGCGCACGCTGCCCCGGGAGTGGAACGACTACTTCCAGCGCACGGTCATGCCGGCGGTGCGGGTGCCGGACTTCAACATGTCCACGGTCAGCCAGGCCAGCTGACGGGGCGACGGCCGGTGCCCGCCTCCGCGTGCGGGCACCGGCGCCACAGCCCGTTCAACCGGCGCCATGGCCATCGGCTCACGTGCGGACAGCGCGGGTCGCGGGCCGAGCGTCAGGAGGCGGCGGCGCGGGTGGTGTCAGCGGGGGCCCAGGAGGGCGCCCAGCGCGTGGCTGAGGGATTCGCCGAGGCTCTTGGCGCAGGTCTCGTAGCCCTCGGGCGGCCCGCCGTACGGGTCGTACACCTCCAGCGCCCGCCGCTGGTCGCGCCGTTCGGCGGCCGACTGGACGATCGCGCGCGCCCGCTCCACGGTGTCCGACCGGTAGCGCCGTTGCCCGGCCCCGGAGGCGAGCTGGGCGAACTCCGGCAGCGTGAACGTCTTGCGCGCGGCCACCGGGTCGAGGCGGACGGCGACGGCGCGGTGCCCGGCCTCCATCGTCAGCAGCAGGTCCGCGGACCTGACCAGGTCGAGGTCGAGCATCCGGGCCCGGTGCGCCCGCCCGTCGAGGCCGAGCCTGTCCAGCGCGGCCACCGCGTATGGTGCCATCGGGTGGCCGACCAGCGCACGGACTCCCGCGCTGCCCGTCGTCACCGGAAGGGCCGCGGAGTTGAGCATCGCCCCGGCGATCACCTCTGCCATGGCGGACCGGCAGATGTTGGCCGTGCACACCAGCAGAATGCGGAACTCGGCACTCACACCGGCCAATCTAGCCGCTTTGGAGGCGGAGCGTGTGTACGCGTTCCCAGCGCTGTCCGGTGACGAGCCTGGCGGCGCCCGTGTCCAGGTCGTAGACCACTGACCAGCGGGTATGCGGCTGGGCCACCCGCCGCAGCAGCTCCAGCGCGTCGGCCCGGCCGCCCTCGGCCAGCTTCCGGTAGCGGGGGTCGGACAGCCGGGCGGCCCGGTCGGCGCCGGTCATCGAGATGTTGGTCAGGACGCGGTCGTCGATGACGTTCAGCCTGCCGCCGGCGTACTCGACGACCGCGGACCGGCCCGCCCGGTCGGCGATCAGGTAGTGCAGTTGCGGCCCGCCGGTGAAGTCCACGTCGTAGCGGCGCATCAGGGCGATGGCCTCCGGCACGGTGGCGGCCCGGTCGAGCAGCAGCCGGATGATGCGCACGCCGCTCACCGTGACGCGCCCGGGCGTCCTGGCGGGCAGCTGCGCGTCCGGGGCTTGGGCCAGGCCGACGGCCAGTCCCTGGTCGTTCACGCCGTCGAACGGGGCCAGCACGGCATGCGCCAGCCGCCGCCGGTCCTGGGGGTCCGCCAGATCGGGCGGCCCCGGATCGGCGAGCAGGTAGGAGACGTCCACGAGGGAGAGGGAGGCGTGGCCGCCGGGCGGGCGAGCGTGGACGATCATGGCGGGGTTGGGGTCCCAGTCGAAGTTCCTGGCGAACTCCCCCGGCCGGTGGAACAGCGAGCACGCCCACCCGTCGGCCTTCCTGGCGAGCTCGGCGTCGGTGAGCGGGGCCTCGGCGTCGTAGCCGCCGTGGTAGGTCATCTCGTACAGCGGCAGGTCGTCCACCTGGCGCAGGCTGGCGGCCGTACGGGCGGTCTGGTCCGGGCTCTGGCGCAAGAGCCCTTCGGCGGCCGCGGGCGGGCGCTGCGCGGCGCATCCCGCGGTCAGGGTCAGGGCCAGCGCCGCCAGCACCGCTGAAGTACGGCTCCGCATGCCCGCAGTGTGCCGCCCGGCGCCCGCCCTGTCACCCCCGGACTTCCCGGGGCTCCCCGAAGGCCCCGGGACGCGGCTCAGGCGTCTTCCAGGCGGAAGCCCACCTTCAACCCGACCTGGAAGTGAGCGACCTCCCCGGCGTCGATGTAGCCGCGGATCTCGGTCACCTCGAACCAGTCCAGGTGGCGCAGCGTCTGCGAAGCCCGCCTGATGCCGTTGCGGATGGCCTCGTCGACGCTCTCCCCCGAGGTGCCGACGATCTCGGTGACCCGGTACGTGCGATCCGTCATCTCCGTATCCCTCCTTACTCGAAGGCCATGATCGCATGACCCCCGTCCCGGCCGGGGTGCGCCGTCGCGACCCATTCGTCCGAGGTCTACCGTGGAAGATGTCAGCTGCGCCCACCCGAGGGAAAGGGAGGGGGCTTGCGGACACCGTGCAGGCTTTCTCTCCGTCCTGGAGGACGGAGAGTCCCGGGTGAAGGATCATGATGATGGGGTGGCGCAAGAAGCCAGACGTCCACCAGGTCACCGACGCCAAGCCGGCGTTGTCGGTGGACATCCGCAAGCGCGAGATCAGCTACCTCATCAAGATGGGGATCCGCACGATCTGCCTGATCCTGGCGGTCGTGGTGCCGTTGCCGTGGCCGTACCGGCTGCTGTTCATCGCCGCCGCGGTCTTTTTGCCATACATAGCGGTAATCGGCGCCAATGAGAGGGGGAAGGATGCCCCACCTCCTACCTTTCAGAGCCCTGAAGCTAACCAAACCGAGATACCGCTGCATCGACGCGAGATCGGGTCGTGACTAAGTCTTGACGCATCCCACGGGTTGTAGGTGTACGCTTTAGCCAAGCGCTCCGGTCCCCCGTCGGAGTGCTGGTGCCGGCGTTCCGGGCCCCCGTCGGAACGCCGATGAAGCGACGCCGGGTGGTTTGCCCCCGTAACCACCCGGCGTCGCCCTTTTCCTAGGGAATCCGACCCCCCGGACGATCTAGTACGGCGGCGCCCCGCAGTCGGATAGGACTGCTTTCCCGAAATCGTTTACACTCACGCCGCGCCTCATTATTCACAGGAAATCTTCAGGTTCGAGGCACTTGACTTGAAGAGTTCGTTCGAGTGTCAGTCGTCGGTCAGCGTCTCGGCTGTGGCCTGCCCCCAGTTCTTCGCCAATGTGGTCAGTCTCGCCACAGCGTCCTCGGGGGCGCTTCCGGCCCCCTGCGCCAGCCCGAGCAGGTACGCCGTCAGCGGCGCGGCCGGTCTGGCGACGCCGTGGGCGACCTCCTTGGTGAGGTCGAGGATCTGGTCCCGGTCCACCATGGCCGGGTCGATGCCCAGCTCCTTGCAGGCCAGCGCGGTCCATTCGTTGAGCACGTTCATACGAGCCACCTCCAGATCGTCCATTGTGTCGCAGTCGAACCACGGCCGCCCGGGCAGCGCCAGGCGTGCCGCGACGAGCGGCCCGAGCAGGCCCTTGAGCGAGCGTCCCGCGTACGAGCCGAGCGCCGCCTTCAGCGCGGCGGCCGGCCACGCGCCGGCCAGCCACTGCTCGCGACCGCCGTCGTCCACCATCACCGCCCCGCCGGCCGGTCCCGCGGCGGCGACCAGGGCCGTCACATGCGCCGCCGTCAGGAAGGGCAGGTCGCCCGCGAGCAGCGCCACCCAGGGGGCGGTGACGTGCTCCAGGCCGGCCGCGAGCGCGGGCACGGGGCCGCTGCGCGGCGGGTCCTCGCGGGTGAACACGACTCCGGGGATGGCACGGCCGGGGCCGACGACGATCGTGCGGCGGGCGCCGGAGGCTGCGGCGACGACGTTCTCCACCAGGGACCTGGCGCCGACGGTGAGGGCGGGCTTGTCCGCGCCGCCCAGCCGCCGCGCCTCTCCCCCGGCCAGGATCACCGCGTCGTAGACCCTGCGCTCGATCTCGCCTTGGGTGGCCGCCTCGTAGGCCCTGCGCTCGATCTCGCCTTGGGTGGCCGCCTCGTAGGCCCTGCGCTCGATCTCGCCTTGCGTGGCCGCCTCGTAGGCCCTGCGCTCGATCTCGCCCTGGGGCGCCACCTCGTGGATCATACGTCCGTCCTCGGCCCGAGCGGCTGCCTCGCGGGCCCTGTGTCCGTCTCCGGCCGGGGTCGCCGCGTCGGCGGCCCCATGACCGCTCCTGGCCGGGACATCGCGTCAGCGGCCATGTGCGGGCCGCTCAGCCGCCGATGGCGGACATCGGCCGGGCGGGCTGCAGGAAGGACGGGTCGTCGATGCCGTGCCCCGCGCGCTTGCGGGCCACCGCCGCGAGCCACCGCTCCGCCAGCTCGTCATCGGACGCGCCCGCGCGCATGGCGGTCTTCAGGTCGGACTCCTCGGTCGCGAACAGGCAGTTGCGCACCTGGCCGTCGGCGGTGAGCCTGACCCGGTCACAGGCGCCGCAGAACGGGCGGGTCACCGACCCGATCACCCCGACTCTGGCGGGGCCGCCGTCCACGAGGAACCGCTCGGCGGGCGCGCTGCCGCGATCCTCCAGGTCGTCGGCCGTCAGGTCGAACGCGGCGGTCAGCAGGCCGAGGATCTCGTCGGCGGTGACCATCTCGTCGCGGCTCCAGCCGTGCTGGGCGTCGAGCGGCATCTGCTCGATGAAGCGCAGCTCGTAGCCCTGGTCAAGGCACCAGCGCAGCAGCGGCACGGCCTCGTGGTCGTTGACGCCGCGCATCAGCACCGCGTTGACCTTGACCGGGCGCAGACCGGCCGCGTCGGCGGCGGCCAGCCCGGCGATCACGTCGGCGTGCCGGTCGCGGTGCGCGAGCCGCTTGAACGTTTCGCGGTCGAGCGTGTCGAGCGAGACGTTGACCCGATCGAGCCCGGCGGCGGCCAGCGGCTCGGCCAGGCGGGCCAGCCCGATCCCGTTGGTGGTCAGCGAGACCTGCGGCCGGGGCTCCAGCGCGGTGGTGCGGGCCACGATGTCGACCAGCTCGCGCCTCAGGAGCGGCTCGCCGCCGGTGTAGCGGACCTCGGTGATGCCCAGGCGCTCGACCCCGATGGCCACCAGGCGCGCGATCTCATCGGCGGTCAGGAGCTGCGCGTTGGGCAGCCAGTCGAGCCCTTCCGGCGGCATGCAGTACGTACAGCGCAGGTTGCACTTGTCCGTGAGGGACACCCGCAGATCCGTCGCCACCCGTCCGAACGAGTCTCGCAACACGGGGCGTCACCTCCTGTTCGTCCGCCAGGGGCCAGCCTACGACGCGCGCCGGCCCGCTCCCAAAACCGCCTCTACACCGCACGACAACGCTCATCCACCCTAGATCGATTCCGCCGCGGCCCGGTCAAGTGCGACCTCCTTCTCGGGTCAGGGGGCGCTCGCGTGCCAGGTCTCGCGGGCGCGCATCAGCTCGGCCAGATGCCTCCTCGACCATTCGCAGCCCGCGTTCATGGGCTCCAGCAGGCTGCGGCCGAGGTCGGTCAGCTCGTACTCGACGCGTGGCGGGATCTCGTCGAAGGCGGTGCGGGTGAGCAGGCCGTCGCGTTCCATGGCACGCAGGGACGCGGTGAGCACCTTCGGGGTGATGCCGCGCAGGGGCTTCTCGAGCTCGGTGAAGCGCCGCGGCCCCGACTCCAGGCAACGGATGATCTTCGCGGTCCACTTGTCGCCGATGCGGATCGGCGCGGCGACGGGCGGGCAACCGGTGAACATCTCCGGATCGAGCGGGACGGCCATGCCGGACATGGTAGGTGCAAACTCCGCTACCTGCGGCGGAGGTGACTATCGTTGCGGAAAGCGAGGTCTTGCCCTCTACCGTCTGGCGCAGTGGCCGGGGAGGTCCCGGCTGCGGGGAACCGAGGGGCGAGCATGAGCAAGATCGTGGTGTTCGGGGCCGGCGGACGGGCCGGGGCGCGGGTGGTCGCGGAGGCGGCCGAGCGCGGGCACGCGGTGACGGCCGTGGTACGGGATCCCGCGAAATACGGGGATCTGGCGAGCGATTCGGTACAGGTGGTCGCCGGTGACGTGACCCACGCCGGGAGCGTGGCGGAGGTGGCGGCCGGGCACGACGCGGCGATCCAGACGGCGACCCGGATGGACATGTCGTCGGAGGAGTTCTACACGGCGGCCGCCCGCGCCCTGACCGAAGGGCTGGCGCGGGCCGGGGTGTCCCGGCTGGTGGCGGTCGGCATCGGCAGCCTGCTGGAGGTCTCGCCGGGGGTCCGGCTGGTGGACACACCGGGGTTTCCCGCGGACGCACGGGCGTTCTCGCTGGGTCACGCGGCGGAGCTGGAGGTGTTCGAGGAGTCAGGGCTCGACTGGGTGGTGCTCGCGCCGCCGCCCGTGTTCCTCGACGACTCGGCGGCCAGAACCGGGCGGTACCGGTTCGGGGGCGGGCAGGTGCCGCCTTCCGCCGAGGGGGATCCGGTGTTCTCCTTCGCGGACCTGGCGGTGGCGGTGGTGGACGAGGCCGACGACCCGGCACATCACCGCGTCCAGGTCGCGGTGTCGTACTGACCCTGGACATGCCGGACGCCCGGCCGCAAGTGGGCCGGGCGTCCGGATGGTGCTAGCGGCGGTGGCCGATGACCTTGACCCAGTCAGTGCCCTCCGAGGGGGCCAGCCACTTGGCTCCCTCGAAGACCGCGCGCCACGTGCCGGACGTGCGGGCGGGCACCTTGGTGTGGAAGTAGCCCTTGCGGCTGGTCCTGATGGTGTCCACGTACTCCCACTTGCCGCTGCCGTCCGGCTGGAAGAGGATCACGATCCGCTTCCAGCCGAGCCGGTGCCAGCGCTCCGTGTCCTTGCAGTAGTCGGCGTGGTGCACCGAGACGAAGCCGCTGATGTAGTCCTCGTCGCACTGCACGGAGAGCTTGCCCTCGAGGGTGATCGGCCTGCCGCGCCAGGCGGGCTCGGGGTTCGCGTCGAACTGCAGGCTCGTGTGGCCGCCCCCGAAGTCGGGGTCGAGGCTCGGGCCGTCCGCGATCGCGGGTCGCGGTTCGTCCGCGAGCGCGGGTGAGGCCGCGGTCGCCACCACCGTGGCGCCCAGAGCGGCAGCCGCCAGGCCGGCGGCGAGACGTCGCATCTTCAAGTGAGTTTCCTTCCCCGTCTCAGACGCACCCCAAGCCGGGGTACGTCATCAGCCAATGACGCGTAAGGGTAAGGAAAAGTTGCGACAGGATATATCACGATTTCGCAACGCCGTTTCGGTGGACGGCCATCTTTAGTACGTTATTGAGTTATTTGTCGGGATTTCGATACGTCCTGGGAGTAGTGCGCCGTTCCTGGGTAACGGACGCGCCAATAGCCGCCCGTACGCGCCGGGACCGTGCTCACGAACCCGCCCGAGGCGTCCGTCGTCGTCTCACCGACCCGCTCCCAGGCGACGGCCGAATCCGTGCGCCAGAGGATCTCGAGCGGCTGGTTGCCGAACGGGCCGTAGGCGGTCAGGCCTCTTGGGTCGACCCTGGTCAGCGAGCCGCGCAACCGTACCCCGCCTTTGGCCTTGTCCACCTGCACCGACGCGAGCTTGGCCTGCCGCTTGAGCTGGAACGAGGCGTATGCCGTCACTGTCCTTCCGCCCTCGCCCTTCGCGGTGGCGGTGACGGTCCAGGTGCCTGTGGGGTAGTAGCGGTTCAGCCTCTTGTCAGGGAGGAAGCGCCAGGTCTGCCAGCCTCCGGCCATCCGGGCCGGAGCGGGCGCCGCCATGCGCCATACGCTCCACCAGGGCAGGACGGGGACGATGCGGGGCAGTACGCCGGCTTCGGGGCCCCGGGCCGCGGCCACCGGCGCCGTCTCCTGGACCGCGGGCGCCGCGCGCTGGGCCGTCTCCGGGGAGCTCTGGAGCGGTTGCGCCGGCTGGTCAGGGGAGGCGGCCGCGCTGCGTGACGGGGTGAGGGGAACGAGGATGAACGGTGACGTGGAGATCGACGGAGACGCCGAGACCCGCGGTGCCGCGGAGTTCGGCGGTGCCGCGGAGTTCGGCGACGAGGAGGGTGACGCCGGGGGCGTGGGCGAGGGCGACGTTGCCAGTGACGACACGGGTGACGGCGACGGTTCCGGTGTCGGGCCGGCGGACCGGGCCGGCGTGGGCGGGAGCTGGGGCGCGGGCGGCTCGGAGCTCAGCACGGGGCCGGGCGGCGCGCCGGGTTCGACCTTGACGGTGAGGCCGTCCCTGCCTCGTGCCCCCTTGGCGATCACATCGATCACCAGGCGTACGGAGTCGTCCGCACCCACCACGGGTGCCGCGGGACGTACGGTGATGGCTCGAATGGCGAGCTCGCTCGCGGCGGAGGACGAAGGCGCGGACGCCGTGAGCGACCCCGCAGCGAGCGAGACGAGAAGAAGGCTTCTGGTCATGATCGAGACGGTAGGAACCAGCCGGTAATGGCCAGGACCACAACACACGCCCCGAATGGCAAAGCCGGGATCAGCCCAAGTACAGCCCGTCGATGACGTCGGCGTACTTGGCGTGAATGATCCGCCTCTTGAGCTTCAGGCTCGGGGTGAGCTCCTCGGTCTCGGCGGTCCATTCGGTGCCAAGCAGCGCCCACCGCTTCACCTGCTGCACCCTGGCCAGCTTGGCGTTGGCCGCCTCCACCGCCGAGTCGACCTCCTTGAGCACCTCGGGATGCTCGGCCAGCTCGGCGAGTGAGGCGCAGGCGATGCCGCGCGCCTGCGCCCAGCCGGGCGCCACCTCGGCGTCGAGCGTCAGCACGGCCACCGGATGCGGCCGCCGGTCGCCGTAGGCGAGCGCCTGGCCGATCAGCGGGTGCTGCTTGAGGTGGTTCTCGATCTCGGCCGGTGAGATGTTCTCGCCGCCTGCGGTGATGATGAGCTCCTTCTTGCGGTCCACCACCCGGTAGAAGCCGTCCTCGTCGACGGTGCCGATGTCGCCGGTGCGCAGCCAGCCGTCCGCGTCGACGAGCTCCGCGCTGGCCTCGGGGCGGTTGAGGTAGCCGCTGGTGTTGAGCGGGCTGCGGGTGAGGAGCTCGCCGTCCTCGGCGATGCGGATCTCGACGCCGGGCTCGGCCCTGCCCACGGTGCCCAGGCGGTAGCAGGCGGGGCTGTTGCCGGTGAAGGCGCCGGTCGTCTCCGTCATGCCGTACACGTCGATGACCTTGAGCCCGAGGCCGGCGAAGAAGTTCTGCACCTCGTCGGGGAGCGGCGCGGCGCCCGTGGCGGTCCACTCGGCGCGGTCGAAGCCGATCATGCCGCGGATGAGCGCCAGCAGGGAGGCGTCGGCCTGGTCGTAGGCGGCCTGGATCTCGGGGGTGATCGTGCCGCCGTACTGGCCGGCGCGGACGTAGGCCAAACCCGCCTTCATGGCCTCGCGCACGGCGGCCTGTTGCTCTTCCGGCTGGGTGGCGAGGACGGCGAGCAGGCGGCCCATCATCTTCTCCCACACGCGCGGCACGCCGAAGAACATCATCGGCTTGACCTGCCCAAGCGTGGCCCCCAGGTTGGCCAGGTCGGTGCAGAAGTGCACGTGGGAGGCCTTGACCAGCGGCAGGTAGAGGCTGAGGATCCGCTCGGCGATGTGCGCGTACGTCAGATAGGAGATCTGCGTGCCGCGCATGGGCAGCGAGGTGAGCCGGTCGGTGGCCGCGACCTCGTAGAGGACGTTGGTGTGGGTGAGCGGGACGCCCTTGGGCATGCCGGTGGTGCCGGAGGTGTAGAGGACGGTGACCATGTCGCCGGGGGTGACGGCGCGCCAGCGGGCCTCGACCTGGTCCGGATCCGCGGCCAGCCGGGCGCGGCCGAGCTCCAGGAAGTCCGCCCACGTCATGAACCGCTCGTCGCCCGCGGGCGCCCCCTCCAGCATGATGATCTTGCGGAGCGTGTCCAGCCGGTCGAGCACGGGCTGCCAGCGGGCCAGCTCCGCGGGGCCGCCGAGCACGACGTATTTGGCTGCCACGTCGCCGGCCACGAAGGCGATCTGGTCGGGGGCGAACGTCGAGTAGACGGTGCAGCCGACGCCGCCCGCGTGCACCGCGCCCAGGTCGGCCAGCACGTGCTCACTGCGGTTGATCATCATGAGCGCCACGGACTCGCCGGGCTGGAGCCCGAGCTCGGCGAAGGCGGCGGCGATCTCCAGGACCCGCTGCCGCGCCTGCGCGTAGGTCAGCGTGCGCCAGCCGTCGCCGTCGGGATCGGAATAGGCGGGTGCGTCGGGATGCTGCTCGGCCGCCTGTTTGAGCTGCCCGCAGATCGTACGACCGGCGATCTGCCGCTCGATCTTGGCCCGGACCTCGAGGACTTCGGCCATGGCGCGCGCCTCCAGTCAGCGTTCACTTGCATGAGTGGCATGCATCGCACCACACCCGCCGGGTAGCGGCAAGACCTTCTGGAGGAAGAGCTGCATCCCTCGGATGCGCGATGCTGATCGGGGGTCGTCCATGACTGGCCGGGAAAGAACGTTCTTCGGGCATCCTTGGGGCCTGGCCACGCTGTTCGGGACCGAGATGTGGGAGCGGTTCAGCTGGTACGGGCTGCGCGCGATCCTGGCCACGTTCATGGCGGCCTCGCCCGCGCACCGGGGTCTGGGCATGTCGGAGGAGACGGCGCAGGCGGTCGTGGGCGTCTACGGCGCGCTCATCTACCTGGTGGCGCTGCCCGGCGGGTGGATCGCCGACCGGATCCTGGGGGCGCGCAGGTCGGTGTTCTGGGGCGGGTTCGTCATCATGCTGGGGCACATCAGCATGGCGATCCCGGTGGTGTCGCCGGTCTTCGTCTGGCTGGGCCTGCTGCTGATCATCACCGGCACCGGGTTGCTCAAGCCGAACATCTCCGTCATGGTCGGCGGGCTCTACCGCGAGGACGAGGACGGGCGCAGGGACGCCGGGTTCTCGCTGTTCTACCTGGGCGTCAACCTCGGCGCGTTCATCGCGCCCATCGTGGTCGGCTGGCTGGCCACCGGCGACCGCTGGCACCTGGGCTTCAGCGCGGCCGCGGTCGGCATGGCGCTCGGCCTGACCCAGTACGTGTGGGGCGGCCGGGCCCTGCGCGGCGTCGGCGAGCGGCCCGGCCACCGCCTGACCCCGGTGGAACGCCGCCGCTTCGGCACCCTGCTGGCCCTCGGCGTGGCGACGGCGGCGATGGCGATGGGGCTCTGGGCCGCGACGGGCACGCTGACCATCGACCGGCTCACCATCGTGATCACCGTGATCGTGCTGATCGTGCCCGTCGGGTACTTCGCCTACATCATGATGGGCAGCCACAACCTCACCGAGGACGAGCGCGATCGGATGAAGGCCTACATCTGGCTGTTCGTGGCCGCGGCCGTCTTCTGGATGATCTATGACCTGGCGCCGAGCAAGCTGCTGTTCTTCGCCCGCGATCACACCGAGCTGTCGTTGTTCGGCATCCCGATCCAGGCGGCCACGACGCAGTCGTTCAACCCGCTGTTCATCATGATCTTCGTGCCGGTGTTCGCGGCGCTGTGGGTGCGGCTGGGCACGCGGGTGAGCACGCCGCAGAAGTTCGCGTTCGCGCTGGTCACGGTGGGGCTGAGCTTCGTGGTCATGGCGGTCGCGGCCGGGCTGGCGGGGACGGGCAGGGTGTCGGTGTGGTGGCTGGTGCTGGTCTACCTGATCCAGGTGTTCGGCGAGCTGTCGCTCAGCCCGGTCGGGTTGTCGGTGACGGTGAAGCTGGCGCCCGAGGCGTTCAAGGGGCAGATGCTCGGGGTGTGGTTCATCGCGGTGTCGGTGGGTGACGCGGTCGGCGGGCAGACGGGGCGGCTCAACCGGGTGCTGTCGGAGCCCGCGTACTACCTGGTGCTGGCGGTCCTGGCGATCGTGGCGGGGCTGGCGCTGCTGATGTTCACGCGACGGCTGCGGGTGCTGATGGCCGAGCACCACCATGCGGGCGCCACGCCGCCGATCCGGTAGACATGGCTGGTGTCGCAACTCCTGGACCTGGTCGGAATCTTCGTCTTCGCCCTCTCCGGTGCCCTCATGGGCGTGCGCAAGCGGCTCGACGTGGTCGGGATGGGGGTCCTGGCCGAGATGACCGCCCTGGGCGGCGGCGTCGTACGGGATCTGATCCTCAACGTGCGCCCCGCTGCCTTCGAGAGCGTCGGCTACGTCCTGGTGCCGGTGGCGGCGACGGTGATCGTGTTCTTCTGGCATCCGCACGTGGCCCGGGTGATGCCGGCCATCCTCGTGCTGGACGCGGCCGGGCTGGGGCTGTTCTGCGCGGTGGGGACGGAGAAGGCGCTGGAGTACGGGCTGAGCCCGCTGCACGCCGCCCTGCTGGGGGTCACGACGGCGGTCGGTGGGGGGATGCTGCGGGACGTGCTGGCCGGGGAGATCCCGACGCTGCTCTACGACCGGCAGCTGTATGCCGTGCCGGCCATGCTGGGGTCGGCGGCGATGGCGGCTTTGTCGTGGTTCGGGCTGCACGGGTGGCCTGCGACGCTGGCGGCGGCGGTGCTGGCGTTCGGGCTGCGGATCCTGGCGATGCGCCGCAAATGGCGGGCGCCGCTGGCCCGGGGCGTCGGCGAGTGACCTGTGCCGAGCCGCGGAGCGCGTGCGGCCGTCGTGCGGCGGCCGGGATCCATTCGCTCACACCATCGTGATGAGCGAGTCCGCGGGACGGCCCGTCGCGAGGGGCCCGTGGTCGCGGGCGGCGCGGATGCGGCGTACCGCGTCCGTCAGGACCTGGGGCGGCAGGGTGTACGGCAGGCGCACATACCCTTCGAGGGTCCCTTCGAGGCCGAACCAGGGGCCGGGCGCGAGGCGCACACCATGCCCGGCCGCCGCCTCGGTCAGAGACGTGGCGCCGGACCCGGGCGCGTTCGGTGCAGTGCCGGACCCGGGCGCGTTCGGTGCAGTGCCGGACCCGGGCGCGTTCGGTGCAGTGCCGGACCCGGGCGCGTTCGGTGCAGTGCCGGACCCGGGCGCGTTCGGTGCAGTGCCGGACCCGGGCGCGTTCGGTGCAGTGCCGGACCCGGGCGCGTTCGGTGCAGTGCCGGACCCGGGCGCGTTCAGTGCAGTGCCGGATTTGGGGGCGTTCAGGCATACCCAGAGCGTGCCGCCGCCGCGCGGCACCGTGAACGTCCACTCCGGCAGGTGCTCGCGCAGCCCCGACACCAGTGCCTCGCGCGAGGCCCGCAGCGCGCGGCAGCGCTCGGCCCGGGTCTCCTCCAGCCGGTCGAACAGCCGCGACACCACGAGCTGCTCCATCACCGGGCTGGCGATGTCCACGGCGGAGCGGTGCATGGCCAGGCGGCGGGCCAGCGCGGCGGTGGCGCGGATCCAGCCGATGCGCAGGCCGCCCCACCACAGCTTGGACGCCGACCCGATGCTGATCACGCGGCTGTCGGTGTCGAACGCCGCCATGGGCGCCGTCCGCGGCACCTCGTCCAGCGCCAGCTCCGACCAGGTCTCGTCGACCAGCAGCAGCGTGTCCGTACGCCGGGCCGCGCCGACGATGGCGGCGCGCGTGGCGTCGTCCATGAGGGCGCCCGTCGGGTTCTGGAAGTCGGGCATGAGGTAGGCCAGGCGTACTCCTGACTGGCGCATGGCCCCGATCACCAGGTCCGCCTGCCAGCCCTCGTGGGAGATCCCGACCGGGACGATCCGCGCCGCGCGCTGCCGGGCCGCGTCGATGGCGTGCGGGTACGTCGGCGACTCCACGAGCACCGGATCGCCCGCGCCGATGAGCAGGCCGGTCACGAGCTGGATGGCGTGCTGGGAGCCGGTGGTGACGACGATCTGCTCGGGCCTGGTGGCCACTCCCCTGGCGGTGTAGCGGGCGGCGATGCGCTCCCTGAGCTGCGGCAGGCCCATGGGGTCGTAGCCGTTGCCCATGCCGTACCGGGGCAGGTCCTCGACGGCCTCCAGCATCGCCGCCTGGAGGGCGGAGGGCGCGGGCGGGGCGGCGCAGTGGAGCTGGATGAGCCCGTCGCCGTCGGTGCTGAGCCACGGGTTGTCCGCCGTCGTGGCCGGGTCGGGCAGGGCCGTCCAGCTTCCCGAGCCCTGCCGGCTCTCCAGGTAGCCGCGCTCGCGCAGCAGGTCGTACGCCGACGTCACGGTGGTGCGGCTGACCTTGAGCGTTTCGGCCAGGTGGCGTTCGGCGGGCATGCGGACGCGTACCGGGAGCTGGCCGTCCATGATCAGAGCGCGTACGCCGTCCGCGAGCGCGCGGTAGTACGGGCGTGCGGCGGGATCGACCTTGACGAGCCGGGCCACCTGAACTGCCGACATATGCCTCATAAGGCCACTTTTCGCGATTGGCCCTGGTTTGGCAAACCGAAGCCCTGCCACTCTGAGGCCACTATGAGCGAAGCGACCGTCCCCAGAGTGAGTTCCCTTCCCGCCCGGCTCGTCCGGTTGTACGGCGGGCTGGCACTGTACGGCCTCGGCATCGGGCTCCAGGTGGAGTCCGGGCTGGGCAACGACCCGTGGGACGTGTTCCACCAGGGCTTGGGGCTCAGGATGGACGTGTCGATCGGGACGGTCATCATCGGCGTGGGCGCGCTGGTGATGCTGCTGTGGATCCCGCTGAAGCAGAAGCCCGGCGTCGGCACGATCAGCAACGTGGTGTTCCTGGGGCTCTTCGCCGACGCCGCGATCTTCCTGCTGCCCGCGCCGTCGCACCTGGGATTCCAGGCTTCGTACGTGGCGCTGGGCGTCGTCGCGATCGCGCTGGCCACGGTCCTGTACATCGGCGCCGGCATGGGCCCGGGACCTCGGGACGGCATCATGACGGGGCTGGTGCGGCTCGGGCTGTCGGTGCGGCTGGGCCGGTTCCTGATCGAGATCACCGTGCTGGCCGCGGGCTGGCTGCTCGGCGGGACGGTCGGGATAGGGACGCTGGTGTTCGCGCTGGCCATCGGCCCGCTGACGCAGCTGTTCACCCGCTGGTTCCCCCTGACGTGATCCCGTGGCCGGGGCCGGACATGACGCGACGTGCCCGGACCCGGCCCGGGATCGCCCTTGCTGCGAGTAGCGTCTAGGCATGCGGATCGAGGATTACGCCCTGATCGGAGACATGCAGTCGGCCGCGCTGGTGGCCAGGGACGGTTCGATCGACTGGCTCTGCCTGCCCAGGTTCGACTCCCCCTCATGCTTCGCCGCACTGCTCGGCAGCGAACGCAACGGACACTGGTGGCTCGGGCCCACGGGCCGCAAACCCGCCGACCGGCGCCGCTATCGCCCGGACACGCTCATCCTGGAGAGCGAGTGGGACACCCCCACGGGCACCGTCCGCGTGATCGACTTCATGCCGCCCCGCGACCGCAACCCCGACGTCGTGCGCATCGTCGAGGGCGTCTCCGGGACGGTGGAGGTGTCCACGCAGCTCAGGGTCCGCTTCGACTACGGCAGGATCGTGCCGTGGGTGCGCCGCAGCAACGGGCACCTGCAGGCGATCGGCGGGCCCGACTCTGTGTGGCTGCACTCCCCCGTGCCGCTGAAGGGCGGCGACTACGCCCACCGGGCGACGTTCACCGTCAAGGAGGGAGATCGGCTGCCGTTCGTGTTCACGTGGCACCCGTCGCACGAGCCGATGCCGGCGCAGATCGACAGCCACGACCAGCTCGACGAGACCGAGGCCTTCTGGGCGGACTGGGTGTCCAGATGCACCTATGACGGGCCGTACCGGGAGGCTGTGGTCCGGTCGCTGATCACGCTGAAGGCGCTCACGTACGCGCCGACGGGCGGCATCGTGGCCGCCCCCACCACGTCCCTGCCCGAGGACCTGGGCGGGGTGCGCAACTGGGACTACCGGTTCTGCTGGCTGCGGGACGCGACGATGACGCTCGACGCGCTGATCTCGTCGGGATACCTGGAGGAGGCGGCGGACTGGCGTTCGTGGCTGCTGCGGGCGATCGCCGGACGGCCGCAGGACCTGCAGATCATGTACGGCGTCGCGGGCGAACGCCGGCTTCCCGAACTGCGGCTGGACTGGCTCGACGGCTACGAGGACTCGCGCCCGGTGCGCATCGGGAACGAGGCGGTCAAGCAGCTGCAGCTCGACGTGTACGGGGAGGTGATGAACTGCCTGTACGTGTCACGCACCCGCGGGCTCGCGGCCGACGACCGGGCGTGGACCATCCAGCGCGAGCTCCTCGACTACGTGGCCGACCACTGGGACGAGCCCGACGAGGGGCTGTGGGAGGTGCGGGGGCCGCGGCGGCATTTCGTGCATTCGAAGGTGATGTGCTGGGCGGCGCTCGACCGGGCGGTCAAGTACGTCGAGCAGCACGGGCGTACCGGGCCCGTGGACAAATGGCGGAGGCTGCGGGACATCGTCCACGCGGAGATCTGCGAGAAGGGCTACGACCCGCACCGCAACACCTTCACCCAGTCGTACGGCTCGTCGGAGCTGGACGCGGCCCTGCTGATGATCCCCGTCGTCGGGTTCCTGCCCATCGACGACCCCCGGGTGGAGGGGACGGTGGCCGCGATCGAGAAGGAGCTCATGGCGGACGGGTTCGTGCTGCGCTACCCGATCGCGGAGGACAACGACGTGGACGGGCTGCCGGGCGGAGAGGGCGCTTTTCTGGCGTGCAGTTTCTGGCTGGCGGAGGTCATGGCGATGCAGGGGCGGAAGGAGGAGGCGCAGGACCTGTTCAAGCGGCTGCTGGCGTTGCGGAACGATGTGGGGTTGCTGGCGGAGGAATACGACCCACGCTACGGCCGCATGGTCGGCAACTTCCCCCAGGCCTTCAGCCACGTTCCTCTGATCCACGCCGCCCGCGCGCTGTCGTAGGCCGCGGGCTCGCAGGAGGCCGCTCCGGCCACCACCCGTTGCCTCACTACGTGCTTCACCACGGGACCCCACCCCGAGCGGTCCTCTCGCTGATCGCTCGGGCGTGTCCGACGAGCATGGATTGCTTCGGAAGACGGCCCGTCGCTCCGGCGCGGGTCGGACACGATCGAGCCCACGGCGAATCACGACAGGACCCCCGGCCTGCCCCTGAAGCCGTCTCGTCATCAGTGCGCGGGCGGTCGTGCAGGCGCGGGGACTCGACGGCCTCGCCGTCGCGACGGCCGGTGCCCTGCTCGACGGCGCGGGCGTGCATTCATGATCAGGCCGGGCGCAGGCTGCGTTGATCGAAAGTAGGCTGCTCACGTAGTTGAGCTGTGTCCGCGGCGACGCGTCGCGTGCGAAGGGAGCCTCACGATGCCGCCCCGTCTTCGGGTGAACTCCGTGACGATAGGAACATCGCAACCGCGTGAACTCGCGCGCTTCTACTCACAAATGCTGGGGCTGCCCGTGACGGCGGAAGAAGGGCCGGCGCCGGGCGAGCCCGCCGAGGCGGGCTGGGCGCAGATTCGGCCACCCGAGCATATGACTGCTGCGACCCTGAACTTCGAGTACGAGCACTGCTATGCCCGCCCGGTGTGGCCGAGCGTCGCGGGGAAGCAGACTGCCTCACAACATCTCGACATCGAGGTCGACGACCTGCCTGCGGCCGTGGAGTGGGCGGTGGCTTGCGGTGCGGTGCCGGCCGAGTTCCAGCCGCAGGACGATGTCCGGGTGCTGCTGGATCCCGATGGGCATCCTTTCTGCCTCTTCCTTTGAACTGATGGCGACGGCGCCGATGACGCCGAACGCGACAGCCGATCGGTGATCAGGGGTCCTCATGCTGAGCCATCACCACCATTGCGGCTAAGACCGTAATCCATCGGCCAGGGCCAGCGTGACCGCCACGGACAGTGCCGCCATCACCGCCATGGCCGTCGTCGCCGATGTGACCTGCGCGACCGCCCCCGCGAGCGCGGCGCCCACGCCCTGCATGGTGAGCATGCCCGAGGAGTGCAGCCCCAGGGCGTGCCCGCTCATCTCCTCCGGCGTCAGGGTCATCAGACGCTCCTGCAGCAACAGGCTCGCCGCGTACCCGGCCGACGCCAGCGCGATGGCCACCGCCGCCACAGGAACACCGGGCTCCAGCGCGAAGACCAGATACGGTATGGCCAGCAGCAGGCGCAACGGGGCGCCGAGCCGTCCCCGCCACTCGGCCGGGATGAACCGGCCCACCAGCGTGTCCCCCGCCAGCATGCCCGCAGCCGCCACGGCGAACAGCAGCCCCGCGTGCTCAGGCGCGTAGGGGACGAAGAGCGACTCGCAGCCGACGATCAACCCGTTGGGTACCCACAGCGCGAGGTACACGTAGCGGCGAGGCGCGGACGACCACAGCCGCGCGTTCGTCCGCCAGGTCGCGGCGGCCGACGGCCGCCCAGTGGCCCGCGGCGGCCTGTCGCTGAGCCCCCACCGGATGATGGCCGCCTCGGCGAGGTAGAGCGCGGCGCTGACGAGCAGAGTGCCGCGCGCAGACAGCCCGGCCACCAGTACACCGCCGGCCGCGAACCCGCAGATCTGCAGGGCGCCCACAGTCATGTTCATCACCGACCGGCCCAGCAGGTATCCGTTTCGCGGCAGGATCTCGTTGAGCAGCCCCCACTTCACCCCGCCGCCCAGCGAGGCGACCACCCCGAGCCCCAGCACGACCGCGAAGACCGCCCACACCGGCAGCCCCGGCGCGGCCAGCACGGCGGTGCCCAGGCCGAAGGCCAGCGCGATGCCGGTCAGCGCGGCCCGGGGCGGCAGCCGGTCAGCGGCCGACAGCAACGCCGTCGCCCCGATCACCTGCGCCAGGGACGGTCCGAACATGCTCAGCGCGGCGAGCAGCGGCGAACGCGTCGCCCCATAGACGAGCACGCCCAACGCCAGACCGCTCACCGTTGAGGCCGCCACCTGCGCGGACGTCGCCACGAAGAGCGGCGTGAACTCGGGCGTCCGCAGAAGCTGTCCATAGGTTCGCATGGCCGACAGCCTCAAGGTCCCGCCCGCCCAGGCGTTACAGTTTCGCCAGGAGGCGAAACATGGGGTGGTGGCAGCTCAACGCCGACACGCTGGCGGGCAGCAGGTTCGTTGTCTCGCCGCTGGCCGAAGCCACCGCGAGCCTGATCGCCCTGGCGGCCGGGACGGCCGCGCACCCAGCGGAAAAGGTGTGGCTCTCCACCCATCTGCCCGCCTACCGCGAGCGGCTCGACCCCATCACCGCGCTGCTCGTGCGGGCCGCGCTGGGGCACGAGTGGATCGCCGACTTCTGCACACCCCCACCTACCGCGGACGAGCGCACCTTCGCCGAAGAACTGGACCGCATCCGCCGGACACCGCCGGAGGTCGCTCGCGCGGATGTGGCCGTGTCCATGCGTGGTTCGCTCCCCGCCGAGCTCAACCGCTCCGATCTTCCCGAACGCATCGCTGACTTGCTGGAGTGGGTGTGGACACGGACCGTGCTGCCCGACTGGCCGCGCCGTCGCCGCGTCATCGAGGCCGACATCGTCTCCCGCACGGCCCAGCTCAGCCAGGGCGGCTGGGCCGCGGCTCTGCAGGACCTGCGCCCCGGCATGCGCTGGCTGGGTGACAGCCGCCTGCAGATCAACGCCTACGACTACCCGCCACGGGAGATCTCCGGCGCCCGGCTGCTGTTCATCCCGGTCACCCCCGGCCATGCCTGGGTCACGTGGGATGAGCCCCACCTGTACGCCGTGATCTACCCGTGCTCGGGTGTGCTGGCCGAAGCGGGCCGGGCGCCGGTGCCCGAGGCGCTGGGCAGGCTGCTGGGGCCCGCGCGGGCTGGAGTTCTCGTCCTCCTCGACACGCCGAAAAGCACCACTCAGCTCGTGGCGCTGACCGGGCAGGGTCTGGGGTCGGTAGGCCGCCACCTGAAGGTGCTGCTCGACGCTCACCTGGTGCGGCGCCGCCGGGCCGGGAGGTCGGTGCTGTACTACCGGACGGAAGCCGGCGAGGTTTTGGTCCGGGCCCAAAGCCGCTCATGACGTGCCGGCGACGCCCCCGTACAGCCGTCTCGTGGCCCCGGGGGCCGGATCGGATGGGCCGGGCCCGCTCGAGAAACATCGCGGAAACACCCCCTTGACAAGTGGCATGCCCGAAATGGAGGGTTATGGCACACCTCCCTGACTACGTAGTCAGAGAGCCAACGTCTGTCTGACTACGTAGTCAGAGGAGCCCCCCATGATGTCCGAGCCCAGGCGCCGTCCCCCGCGCAGCACCGACGTCGCGCGGCACGCGGGCGTGTCGCAGAAGACCGTCTCCCGGGTGCTGAACGGCGAGCCCTATGTCAGCGCCGAGGTCCGGGAGCGGGTGCTGGCGGCGGCGCGCGAGCTGGGATACCGGCGCAACACCGCCGCCCGCGCGCTCAACCTGGGCCGCTTCCACCGCATCGGGGTGGCCTCGCTCGGCACCCCCCTTTACGGCCCGGCCTCCCTGCTCGTCGCGCTGGAGCGGCGGGCCAGGGATATCGGGTACGCGCTCAGCGTCGTCCACACCCTCGAAGGCGAGCCCGGCGGCATCGTCAAGGCCGTCGAATCCCTGCTGGAGCAGGGCGTGGACGGCATCGTGCTGTCCGAGCCGATCGACGAGGGCCAGGCGCTGCGGATCGACACGGACGTCCCGGTGCTCAGCTTCGGCGAGTTCCCCGGCCTGAACGGGCCGCATGTGGTGATCACGGGAGAGTCCGGCGTGGCTGCCGGCCGGGTGGCGACCGAGCACCTGCTCGGCCTGGGGCACGCCACCGTCTGGCACTTAGCGGGACCGAGCCGGTGGTGGGCGGCGCGGGACCGGGCGCGCGGCTGGCGGCAGGCGCTGGCCGCCGCGGGCGTCCCCGAGCCGCCGCCGCTCGAGGGCGACTGGTCCCCCGCGTCCGGATACGCCGCGGGGCGGATCCTCGCGGCGGATCCGGAGGTCACGGCGGTGTTCGTGGCCAATGACGACATGGCGATCGGCGTGCTGCGCGCCCTGGCCGAGGCCGGCCGCGCGGTGCCCGCGCAGGTGAGCGTGGTCGGGGTGGACGACATCCCGTCCGCGGCGTACCTGTCCCCGCCGCTGACCACCATCCGCCAGGACTTCGCGGCGACCGCCGCGCACGGTTTGGCACTCCTCATCGATCGGATCGAGCGCGGCGCCGGCCCGGCGACCCACGACGACCTCCCCGCGCACCTCGTGGTGCGCCGGTCTACCGCACCCCCCAAGGAGAAAGCATGATCAAGACACCGACCCGATGGCTGGCCGCCGCGGCCGCCGCCACCCTCTTCCTCGCCGGCTGCGCCGGCGGTGCCGGAACCCAGCAGCAGGCGGCGGGCAAGCCTCCGAGCGCCGTCAGCCAGGCCGACATCGACAAGGCCATGCAGACGCCTACCGAGCTCACTTTCTGGACCTGGGTCCCGGACATCCAGAAGGAGGTGGCGCTGTTCGAGAAGAAGTACCCCGCCATCAAGGTCAACGTGGTCAACGCGGGCCGGGGCGAACCGCAGTACACCAAGCTGCGGACCGCGCTGAAGGCGGGCAGCGGCGCGCCGGACGTCGTGCAGATCGAGTTCCAGTACATCCCGACCTTCACCATCACCAACGACCTGATGGACCTGCGGCCGTACGGGGCCGAGGCGCTGAAGGACAAGTTCGTCGGCTGGACGTGGGGCCAGGTGAGCGGCAAGAACGGCGAGGTGTGGGCGATCCCGCAGGACACCGGGCCGATGGGCATGCTCTACCGCAAGGACATCTTCGACAAGCACGGCATCCAGCCGCCCAAGACGTGGGACGAGTTCGCCGCCGCGGCCAGGAAGCTGCACGAGGCCGACCCGGACGTCTACCTGACCAACCTCGCCCCTAACCAGAACGGCGCCTGGATGGGCCTGCTGTGGCAGGCCGGCGGAAAGCCGTTCCAGATGCAGAGCGCCGACCAGATCTCGGTCAACGTCAACGACGCGACCACCAAGAAGCTCGCGAGCTACTGGGGCGGGCTGGCCAAGGAAGGCGTCATCTCCACCGACACCGACTTCACCGACCAGTGGTATCAGGCGCTCAACAAGGGCAAGTACGCCACCTGGCTGACCGCAGCCTGGGGCCCGGTCTTCCTGGCCGGCAACGCCAAGGACACCAGCGGTAAGTGGCGGGCCGCGCCGCTGCCGCAGTGGGCGGCCGGTGAGAACAAGTCCGGCAACTGGGGCGGTTCCACCAGCGCCGTCATCAAGTCGACCAAAAATCCCATCGCCGCGGCCAAGTTCGCCGAGTTCCTCAACACCGACCCCGAGTCGACAAAGATGATGGCGAGCGAGCAGTTCCTGTTCCCGCCGACCAAGGAACTGCTGACTGACAAGTCCTTCGTCGAGGACAAGCCGGAGTTCTACGGCGGGCAGCAGGTCAACCAGCTCTTCGCCGGCATCAGCGACACCGTCTCCACCGACTTCACCTGGCCGCCGTTCCTGGACCAGACCGTCAGCGACTGGGACGAGACCGTGGGCAAGTCGCTCGCCGACAAGAGCGACCCGTCGGCCGCGCTGGACCAGTGGCAGCAACGCATCACCACGTACGCCGAGCAGCAGGGCTTCAAGGTCGCCAAATGAACCCGCGAGGGAGTGCCGTCGCCTGGAGGAGTGAGGCCGTGAACACGCGCAGGGCCAGGATCGGTTACCTCTTCGTGGCGCCGTTCCTGATCGTGTTCGTCGCCATGCTGGTGGTGCCGCTGGCCTACGCCGGCTACCTGAGCCTGTTCAGGGAGCAGCTGATCGGCGGCGTCACCTTCGCCGGGCTCGACAACTACGTCCGGGCGCTCACCGACGAGCGGCTGCTCGACGGCGTGCTGCGGGTGGCCGGGTTCTTCTTGGTCCAGGTGCCGATCATGCTGCTGCTGGCGCTGGTGTTCGCGCTCGCCCTGGACAGCGGGATGCTGTGGCTGTCGCGGTTCATCCGGCTCGGCATCTTCCTCCCGTACGCGGTGCCGAGCGTGGTGGCCGCGCTGATGTGGGGCTACCTGTACGGCCAGGACTTCGGCCCGATCACCCAGCTCACCGAGGCGCTGGGCCTGCCGGCGCCGAACCTGCTCGGCGAGGACCTGATGCTCGGCTCCATCGCCAACATCGTCTCCTGGGAGTTCACCGGCTACAACATGATCATCCTGTACGCGGCGCTGCGGGCCATCCCGTCGGAGCTGTTCGAGGCCGCGGCGGTCGACGGCGCCGGGGCCTGGCGGACCGCCTGGAGCGTGAAGATCCCCGCGCTCCGCCCGGCCCTGCTGCTGACCCTGATCTTCTCGGTCATCGGCAGCTTCCAGCTGTTCAACGAGCCGCAGCTGCTGCAACGGCTGGCCCCGAACGTCATCGACAGCGCCTACACCCCCAACCTGTACGCCTACTCCCTGGCCTTCACCAGCCAGGACGTGAACTACGCGGCGGCGGTGTCGTTCCTGCTGGGGATCGTCATCGTCGTGGTGTCCTACACCGTCCAGCTCGCCGTCACCAGGAGGCGGACATGACCACCACCACCGCGACGCCGCCGGTGAAGGCGGTCCCCCGGGCGGTGACCGGCAACGCCGCGGGCCGCCGGCGCAGCCCCGTGCTCACGCTCGGCATGCTCGCGTTCCTCATCTATTTCCTGCTCCCGCTGTTCTGGCTGGTCGTGGCTTCGACCAAGACCACCGGCGACCTGTTCTCCAGCTTCGGGCTGTGGTTCGGCCGCGACTTCGCACTGCCGGGCAACATCCAGCGGGTGTTCACCGCCGACGGCGGCGTCTACGGCCGCTGGCTGCTCAACACCGTGATCTACGCCGTGGTGAGCGCGGGCGGGGCGGCGCTGCTGGCCGCGCTCGGCGGGTACGGGTTCGCCAAGTTCCCCTTCCGCGGCAACAAGGCGCTCTTCGGCCTGGTGCTGGGGGCGATCATGGTGCCGAGCACGGCGCTGGCCATCCCGACGTACCTGATCTTCGCGCAGATCGGCCTGGTCAACACGCCGTGGGCGATCATCCTGCCGTCGCTGGTCAACCCGTTCGGGCTCTACCTCATGCGGGTGTACGCGGCGGACGCGGTGCCGGACAGCCTGCTGGAGGCCGCCCGCATCGACGGCGCCGGCGAGTTCCGGATCTTCTGGCAGGTGGTGATGCGGCTGCTCGCGCCGGGCTTCGTCACCGTGCTGCTGTTCACGCTGGTGGCCACCTGGAACAACTACTTCCTGCCCCTGATCATGCTCAACAACCCCTCCCTCTACCCCGTCACCGTCGGCCTGGCCAACTGGGCCGCGCAGGCGTCGGTGGGCAGCGGCAGCAGCGGCGAGGTCATCCCCCTGGTGGTCACCGGCTCGCTGCTGTCGATCGTCCCGCTGGTCGCGGCGTTCCTGATGCTGCAGCGCTACTGGCAGAGCGGGCTGGCCGCCGGCGGGGTCAAGCAATGAGCGGTCAACCAATGAAAGGAACACACGTGCCGCGAGTGCTCTTCGGCGCCGCCTACTACCCCGAATACCACCCCGGCGACCTGCTGAAGACCGACCTGGACCTGATGGCCGAGGCGCGCTTCTCGGTGATCCGGGTCGGCGAGTCCGTCTGGTCGACCTGGGAGCCGGAGAACGGGCGCTTCGACCTGGACTGGCTGCAACCGGCCCTGGACGGGGCGCACGAGCGCGGCATCTCCGTCATCCTGGGCACCCCGACGTACGCGGTGCCGCCATGGCTGGCCCGGCTGTATCCGGAGATCGCCGGCGAGCGGGCCACCGGCTCGCGCATCGGGTGGGGCGCCCGCCAGGAAATGGACTTCACCCATCCGGCGTACCGGTTCCACGCCGAGCGGATCATCCGCAAGGTCGTCGAGCGCTACGCCGATCACCCGTCGGTGATCGGGTTCCAGGTCGACAACGAGCCGGGGCTCCATCTGCTGCACAACCACGGCGTCTTCCAGCGGTTCGTCGACTGGCTGCGGGAGCGGTACGGCGACGTGGAGACGCTCAACCGGGAGTGGGGCCTGGTCTACTGGTCGCACCGGCTGTCGGCCTGGGCGGACCTGTGGACGCCCGACGGCAACGCGCAGCCCCAGTACGAGCAGGCCTGGCGGCGTTTCCAGGCCGACCAGGTCACCGAGTTCATCGCCTGGCAGGCCGACATCGTGCGGGAGTACGCCAGGCCGGAGCAGTTCGTCACCACCTGCATCTCCTACGAGCGGCCCGGAATCGCCGACGACGAGCTGACGCGGCGGCTGGACGTCGCCGCCGGGAACCCGTACTACGTCATGCAGGACGGGTTCGCCGTGCCCTCCGCCCCGGATTCGCCGCAGAGCTGGACGACCCATGACACGTGGGCGTTCTACCTCAGCGCCGACCGGATGTTCTCCTCCCGGCAGGCGCCGTTCCTGGTCACCGAGACCAACGCGCAGGCCATCGGGCCGTCGTGGGTGAACCAGCCGGCCTACGACGGGCAGTGGCGGCAGGCCGCGTGGGCGCTGGTGTCCCGGGGCGCGAGCATGGTCGAGTACTGGCAGTGGCGGACGCTGGTGTTCGGCACCGAGACGTACTGGGGCGGCGTGCTGCCGCACAGTGGCCGGCCCGGGCGCACCTACCGGGAGATCGCCCGCATCGGGGCCGAGCTGGAGACGGCTGGCGCGCTGGTCGCGGACCTCACTCCCGATGCCGATGTCGCGATGCTGTACTCCATGCCGAGCAAGTGGGCGCTGGCCGCCCAGCCCGCGCTGGCGCTGCCGGACGGCGAGCCGGATCGGCGGTCCTACCTGGCGATCTTCGATCCGTTCTATCGGGGCGCGTTCGAGGCCGGGCTCCAGGTGCGGGTGCTGCACGCCGGGCAGGCGGTCGCGGCGGAGCCGGGCGAGGTGGCGGCGCGGCATCCGGTGCTCGTGGCCGCCGGGCTGTACGCGGCCGACGACGCCACGCTGGACTGGCTGGCGGCCTACGCCGCGGCGGGCGGGCATCTGGTGCTCGGGCCGCGGACCGCGTACGCGGATCATGAGGCGCGGGCCCGCCGCGAGGTGCAGCCGGCCCGGCTCGCCGGGGCCGCCGGCGTCTGGTACGACGAGTTCAGCAACCTCGCCGCCGACCTGCCCGTGCGCGCGCCCGCGGGCTCGCCGCTGGCGCTCCCGGCGGACGCCGCGGGCACCCGCTGGGCCGATGGTGCGCACGCGGAGGGCGCCGAGGTGCTCGCGGGTTACGACCATCCGCATTTCGGCCAGTGGGCGGCGGTGACCACGCGGGCGCACGGGGCGGGCCGGATCACCTACGTCGGCACCGTCCCGAACCCGGCCCTGGCCGCGACGCTGTTCCGCTGGCTCGTGCCGGACGCCGGCCCATGGGGTGCGATGCCGGTGGGCGTCACCTCGACCGGCGCCACGGCGGCGGACGGGCGGCGGCTGCGGTTCCTGCACAACTGGACGTGGGAGGAGAAGACCGTTCCGGCGGGCGCTTCGGTGCGGGACGTGCTCACGGGCACCGCTCATGAGGCGGGCGAGCCGCTGGCCCTGGGCCCGTGGGACGTGCGCGTGCTGCTGGAGTGGCCGTAGCCGCGGCGAAAGTTTCATGTACGGGTGAGGCCCCATCAAGCGAACGCTCCTGGTAACACGCCGGAGCACGGCGGGCGGCGAAACTTTCGCTTGATGGGGCGAAACCTTTCTGGGACGGTGATGCAGGTCTGTCGGACTCCCGGGAGGACACCGTGCACCTCGCCCGCCCTCGGTTCTGGATCAGCGCGGCGCTCGCCGCCCTCGTCACCGCAGTCGGACTGCTGACCGCCCCCATCGCGCAGGCCGCCCCCCGGATGCCGCGTCACCTATAGCGTGAGCAACCAGTGGCCTGGCGGTTTCGGCGCCAATGTTAGCGTTACCAATCTCGGCGACCCGCTCACGAGCTGGCGCCTGACCTGGTCGTTCACCGCCGGGCAGACCATCACCCAGCTCTGGAACGGCACCGTCGCCCAGTCCGGCGCCCAGGTCACCGTCACCAACGCCGCTCACAACGGCTCGCTGGCCACGGGCGCGAGCGCCGGGTTCGGCTTCAACGCCTCCTGGAACAACGCCGACAACCCGGTGCCGGCCGACTTCGCGGTCAACGGCACGCCCTGCACCGGCTCGCCGACCGCCTCCCCCACCGTCACCCCCACCGGCGGCACCAGCGCGCCGCCCAGCAGTTTCCGCTGGCGCTCCAGCGGCCCGCTGATCGGCCCCAAGTCGGACGCGAGCCACAGCATCGCCGCCGTGAAGGACCCGTCGGTGGTCTTCCACAACGGCCGCTGGCACGTGTTCGCCAGCACCGCGAGCACGGCGGGCGGCTACAACCTGGTCTACCTCAACTTCACCGACTGGGCCCAGGCCGGGGCCGCGCAGCAGCACTACCTGGACCAGAGCGCGATCGGCACCGGGTATCGCGCGGCGCCGCAGGTGTTCTACTTCGCCCCGCAGAACAAGTGGTATCTGGTCTACCAGACCGGCAACGCGTCGTACTCGACCACCACCGACATCAGCAACCCGCGCTCCTGGAGTGCGCCGCAGCACTTCTACTCGAGCATGCCGGACATCATCCGGCAGAACATCGGCTCGGGCTACTGGGTCGACATGTGGGTCATCTGCGACACCGTCCACTGCTACCTGTTCTCCTCCGACGACAACGGCCACCTCTACCGGTCGCAGACCACGGTGGCGAACTTCCCCGACGGCTTCACCAACACGCAGATCGTGCTGCAGGACTCCAACAAGTACCGGCTGTGGGAGGCCAGCAACATCTACAGGGTCAAGGGCACCGACCAGTACCTGCTGCTCGTCGAGGCCATCGGCTCCGACGGCAAGCGGTATTTCCGCTCTTGGACCTCCACGAGCATCGGCGGCACGTGGACGCCGCTCGCCGACACCGAGAGCAACCCGTTCGCCCGCTCGAACAACGTCACCTTCGACGGCACGGCCTGGACCAGGGACATCAGCCACGGCGAGATGATCCGCGACGGGGTGGACCAGACGCTCACCATCAGCCCGTGCCAGATGCGCTATCTCTACCAGGGCATGGATCCGAACGCCACCGGCGAGTACAACAAGCTGCCCTGGAAGCTCGCCCTGCTCACCCAGACCGACTCCACCTGCTGAGCGGGCCTGTCCCCCGCCGTGCCCGGCACGGCGGGGGAGACGCTTCAGCGACGGCGTGTGACAAGTACGTTTCGCCCCTTGCGCCGGCCGACTAGTCCGTGTTCGGATTAATTGGATCGTCCGTGTCCGGACTAACAGGAGGGGTCGATGGACCAGAACCTGCTGAACGAGATCTGCCTGCGCCAGCTCACGCTCAGCGGCGTGCACGAGGGCGAGACGGTGGCGGTCCTGTCGGAGGGCGCCGAACGCCTGGACTACGCCGACGCGTTCCTCTACGCGGCCAAGCGCCTCGGAGCCGCCGCCTACCACCTGCGCCTCCCCGCCCCCGCGGGCGCATCGGGCGCCTGGGCGGTCGGGCAGTCGGAACTGGCCGCCAACCCCTTGGCCGTGGAGGCGCTCAAGCAGGCCGACATGCTCGTCGATCTGAAGTTCCTGCTGTTCAGCAAGGAGCAGTTCGCCATCCAGGACGCGGGCACCCGGATTCTCACCGCCGTCGAGCCGGCGCCGCTGCTCGCCCGCCTCATGCCCACCCCCGAGCTGCGCGAACGGGTCGAGGTCGGGGCCGAGCTGCTGAGCAAGGCGGGCACGATGCGCATCACCAGCCCGGCCGGGACCGACGTCACCTACCGCCTCGGCGTCTATCCGACGATGAGCGAGTACGGCTACACCGACCAGCCGGGACGCTGGGATCACTGGCCCGCCGCGTTCGTCTTCACCGGAGGCGCCGACGACGGCGTGGACGGCACGATCGTGCTGTCCCCCGGCGACGTGCTGCTTCCGTTCAACACCTACGTGCAGACGCCTGTCACCCTCACCATCGAGCAGGGGTTCATCACCGACATCCGCGGCGGCCTCGACGCCGACCTGCTGTCGTCCTACATCACGTCGTTCGGCGACCCGCGCGGCTACGGGATGTCCCATGTCGGGTGGGGGCTGGACGAGCGGGCTCACTGGCACGGCCTGATGCAGTTCCCCGGCGGGATGGGCATGGAGCTGCGCTCGTTCTACGGCAACGTCATGTTCTCCATCGGCCCCAACAACGAGCTGGGCGGGCCGAACGACACCCCCTGCCACTTCGACATCCCCATGCGCGGCTGCAGCCTCTTTCTCGACGACGAGCCCGTGGTCGTGGACGGCGACGTCGTCGTGCCGGAGATGCGCCCGGCCGGCCGGCGCTGACGCCTCAGGCCACCAGCTCCCGCAGGATGTCGCGGACGGCCTCCAGGCCGCCCCGCGGGTTGTCCCAGAAGACCATGTGCCCCGCGCCGGGGATCTCCACCAGGCGCGCGGCGACGTTGGCCCGGGCCGCCTCCCGCGCGCCGTCGGCGGTCACCACCGGGCTGTCCGCGCCGTAGACCAGGACGGCGGGCGCGGGCACCGACGGCCAGAAGTCGAAGAAGTCCTCGCTCTCGAAACCCCGATGGGTGGCGGCGACGGCCTCGTCGCCGCAACTGGCCAGCCAGCGCGCCCGCAGCTCCTGCTCCCGCCGGGGCCAGCGGGGCCAGGACCGGGCGACCTCGTCGGCGTCGGTCCCGCGCCGCGCCTGCTGGAGCTGGCTCTGGAAGGCGGCGAGCGTGGTCGGGTACGGCCCACGCCCTGGACCGCTCATCGGTGGGTCCACGAGCACGGTGCCACGCAGCGCGACCTCGCCCTTGGCGGCCGTCAGCCCCGCGATGCGCGCCCCCATCGAGTGGCCCAGCAGCACGGCGCCGTCGAGCCCGAGCCGCGTGATCACCGCCTCGGTGTCGGCGGCGTAGTCCTCCAGCGTGTACGACGGGCCGTCGTCGGACAAGCCGCGGCCCCGCACGTCCAGGACGATCGGACGGACCAGGCCGGTCAGCTCGCGGGCGACGAAGTCCATGGCGATCGCCGGGCTGGTGATCCCGGGCAGGACGAGCAGCGGCACGCCGTCGCCGCCGTAGTCGAGGGCGTGCAGGCGGATCGGGCCGGCGGCGACCCACCGGCTGCGCGCGGGCACGCCGGCGAGATCGGCGAGCGCCGGCTGGGTGAGGGCGCGTTCAGACATCGAGGGCAACTCCTTGAGCGAGGTAGTCGAGGGCCTGCGCGAGGTCGATGACGTCGCCGTACTTGGCGTGGATGTCGAACAGGCTCGCCTCGTGCGGGCCCGGCGCGCGGTCGCCGACGCATTCGCGCGGCACCAGCACCGAGAAGCCCGACTGGACCGCGTCCACCGCCGTGGCCCGTACGCAGCCGCTGGTGGTCGCGCCGCAGACCAGGACGGTGTCGCGGCCCAGCCCGGTCAGGACCGCGGCGAGGTTGGTGCCGAAGAACGCGGAGGCCCCCTTCTTCACCACCACGACGTCGCCGGCGCGGCGCGGCAGCCGTTCGTCGATCGCCACGGCGGGGGTCCCCTCGCGCATCGCGCGCATGCCGGGCGCCTTGTGCAGCCAGGTCACCGCCTCGCCGTCGGCCTCGGCCGGGGTGTAGGCGATCGTGGTGAAGACGACCGGCGCGCCTGCCGCGCGGCCGTGCCCGATGAGCGTCGCGGTGGCGCCGACCACCTCCGACAGATCGGATCCCGACGGGTAGGCGGGATCGGTGAAGCCGTTGGTGAGGTCCACGACGACGATCGCGGGACGCTCGCCCCGGCGCACCGGGGCGCCGAATCCGGCGTGCGCGTAGGTGTCGTCCGTCCGCCGGCCGTACATGCCGTCAGCCACGACGCAGCTCCTTGATCAGCTTGGCCTGGGCGCGGACCTTGCCGATCAGCCAGCCCTGGAAGAGGCCGGCCGCGAAGGCGGCGGCGATGGGCGCGTACTTGGCCACGCCGGCGGGCACCAGCATCGCCGGCCCGACCGGCTCCGGTGCCGGCGCGGTGGCGGGCTGCGGGCCGCCGGAGCGCTCGGACTCGATCAGGGCGGCGAGGTTGCCGGCGAACTGCCGCAGCAGCTGGTCGGAGACGGCCGCGATCGCGCCCTTGCCGAACTGGACGATCTTGCCTCGGATCAGCAGATCGGTGCGCACCTTCAGCACCGCGCCGCCCGGCGCCTCCGCCACCGTGAGGGTGACCTCGGCCTCGGCGTCGCCGCTGCCGTGGGTGTCGGCGCCCCTGCCCTGCAGCCGCAGGCGGCGCCGGCCGGGATCGACCTCCAGGAACCGTACGGTCCCCGCGTACGTGGCGGTGATGGGGCCCACCTTGACCTTGACGCCGCCGCGGTAGGCGTCGCCGTCACGGCCGTCGAGCGCGGCGCCCGGCAGGCAGGTCACGACCCGTTCCACGTCGTTGATCAGCGCGAACACCTCGTCAGGCGAGCCGTTCACGGCGATCTCGTTGTCCAGGATCATCGAGGTTCCCCCACTTCGCCGCGCCGTGTCCGGGCGCAGTCCTCTATCGCGTCGACGATGGTCTGGTAGCCGGTGCACCGGCAGAGGTTGGCCGACACGACCTCGCGGATCTCCTCCCTGGTCGCGCCGGGGCGCTCGGCGAGGAAGCCCTCGGCGAGCATCAGGAAGCCGGGCGTGCAGAACCCGCACTGCAGGCCGTGGTGAGTGGAGAAGGCCCGCTGCAGGTCGGTCAGCTCGCCGCCGTCGGCCAGCGACTCGACCGTGCGGATCTCCTGGCCCTCGGCCTGGGCCGCGAAGATCAGGCACGCGCGCGCCGGAGCGCCGTCGAGCAGCACGGTGCAGGCGCCGCAGACGCCGTGCTCGCAGCCGACGTGCGTGCCGGTGAGGCCGAGGTGGTGCCGGAGCACGTCCACCAGCGTGTGCCGGGACTCCACCACCAGATCGTCGTGCCGCTCGCCGTTCACCGTCAGGCTGATCAGCAGTTGTTCCGTCATTCGTGCGCTCCGATCGCGCGCTGGACCGTCTCGGGCCGGATGGGGGTGTCGTCGAGTTCCACCCCGGTGGGGCGCAGGGCGTCGTTGACCGCGTTGAGCACCGCCGCGGGGGCGCCGATCGTGCCACCCTCCCCGGTGCCCTTCGCCCCGCTCTCGGTGAACGCGGACGGGGTCTCCAGATGGCGGATCTCGATGTCGGGGATCTCGTTCGCGGTGGGCACCTTGTAGTCGATGAAGCTCGCGCACGACGGCTCGCCCTGCGCGTCGTACGTCACCTCCTCGAACAGCGCCCCGGCGATGCCCTGGGCGATGCCGCCGCGGCACTGCCCCTCGACGACCTGCGGGTTGATGGCGACTCCGCAGTCCTCCACGCAGACGTAGCGCAGCAACTCCACCCGGCCGGTGCCGGGATGCAGCTCCACGACCACGCCGTGGGCGGCGTTGGAGAACGTGCCGTCGCCGGGCACGTCGAAGGACGCGCTCGCGGTCAGGCCGGGTTCGGCGTCCTTGGGGAGCAGGTGGGCTTTCAGGTAGGCGATGCGGGCCAGCTCCCGATACGCCAGAGCCCGCCCGTGGTCGTCGCGCCTGCGTACGCGCCCGTCGCGCAGTTCGACGTCGTCGCTCTCCAGGAAGTACGCGCCCAGGTGCCGGAGCCGGTCCGCCAGCTTGGTGGCCGCCCGCGCGACCGCGCTGCCGCCGATGGTGGCCGACCGGCTGGCGAACGTGCCGAACCCGTAGACGACCCGGTCCGTGTCACCCTGATGGATCTTGACCTGGGCGAGGTCCAGGCCGAGCCGGTCGGCGACGATCTGGGCCAGCGTGGTCTCGTGGCTCTGCCCGTGGCTCATGGTCCCGGTCGTCACGGTCACGGCGCCGGTGAGGTCCATGGTGATCTCGGCGAGGTCGAAGCCCGGCACCACGGCCATCTTGCGCTTGGCGAACGCGCCGGAGCCGTAGCCGGTGCGCTCGCTGAAGCAGGAGTAACCGATGCCGAGGAAGCGTCCGTCCGCGGCCGCCCGCTCCTTGCGCTCGTACCAGCCCTCGTCCCGGAGGATCCGCTCGCAGAGGTTCAGGGATTCCAGGTAGGAGCCCGGATCGTAGGTGACGTCGTTGATCCCGGTGTAGGGGAACTCGGTGATCAGGTTCCGCCGCCGGATCTCCACCGGGTCGAGCTCCAGCTCGCGGGCGGCCCGCTCGAAGACCCGTTCCATGACCATGACGATCTGGGGCCTGCTGACGCCCCGGTACGGCGCCGACGGCGCCTTGTTGGTGGTGACGGCCCGGCCGCGCACCCGGTAGGCGGGCACCCGGTAGACGCCAGGCAGCTCCGCCGACGCCATCAGCGGCTCGATCCCGGCGGTGAACGGGTAGCAGGAGTAGGCGCCCATGTCGCACACCACGTCGGCGTCCAGGGCGAGGATCGTGCCCTGTTCGTCGAACGCGGCGCGTACGTCGTAGCGCTGCTCGCGGGCCAGGAACGAGGCGGTGAGCGCGTCGCGACGGTCCTCGATCCACTTCACCGGACGGCGCAGCCGCAGGGCGGCGGCCGCCGCGGCGATCTCCTCGCGGCCGACGACGCACTTCTGCCCGAAGCCGCCGCCCATGTCGGGCACCACCACCCGGACGGCCCGCTCGCCGAGGCCGAGGCACTCGGCCAGCACCGTGCGGACCTGGTGCGGGACCTGGGTGCAGGTCTGCACCAGGAGCTGTTCCGCGCGCGGGTCCCAGGTCGCGAGGACGCCCCTGGTCTCCAGCGGCAGCGCGTTCTGCCGGCCCGTCCTGGACCGCACGCGCACCACGTGAGGGGCCGCGGCGAAGATGTCGTCGATGCCCTCGGTGGCGAACATCGACACGTCCACCAGCGTGTTGGCGGCCGCCGCGGCGTGCACGAGCGGCGCGCCGGGAGCGAGCGCCTGCTCCTCCGAGAGCACCGGCGGGTCGGCCTGGTAGGTCACCCTGGCGGCCTCCAGGCCGTCCTCCGCGGAGTACGGGTCCGCGGCGAGCACGACGGCGATCGGCTCGCCGACGAAGCGGACCCGGTCGCGGGCGAGTACGGGCATCGCGGTCGGCACGAACTCCGAGGCAGGCCGGTCGAGGACGGCCGTGACGTCCCCGATCGGCAGATCCTCGGCGGTGAACGCGGCGACGACTCCCGGCACGGCCAGCGTCGCCGACAGATCGACGCCGGTCACCGCCCCGTGGGCGATCGTGCTGCGGACGAACTGCGCGTGCAGCATGCCGGGAAGGTGGAGGTCGTCGACGAACCTCCCGTTCCCGGTCAGCAGCCGCGGGTCCTCCCGCCTGGCGACCGATCTCCCTACCCAGCTCATCGCAGCATCGCCTCCTCGCAGGACTGGATGATCAGGGTCCTGGTGAGGGCCCTGTGGTAGTCGCTCGGCGGGTCGACGGCCGCGGCGGCGGCCTCGGCGCATTCGGCGAACGTGCCGCCGCGCGCGAGCACCGCCTCCGCCTCCGGGACCCGCACCGGCACGGGGGCCACCCCGCCCAGCACGACGCGCTCGGCGTCCAGGTCGACGGCGGCGGCCACGGTGGCGTAGTCCCCCCGCCGCTGGGCGAACTCGGTCAGCGCGGCGTGCGGGGCGGGGCGCGGGAAGACGACCTCGACGATCATTTCCGCCGGCTCCAGCGCCGTGGTGAAGAAGCCGCGGAACAGCTCTTCCGCCGGGATCAGGCGGAGCCCGGCCGCCCCCTGGACGACGACCTCGGCGCCCAGCAGGACGGCGAGCAGGCACCACTCGGCGGTGGCCTCGCCGTGGGCGAGGCTGCCGCCGACCGTGCCGCGCGTGCGGATGGGCAGGTGCCCGATCCAGCTCATCGCCTCGCGGAGCACGGCGAAGCCGGGGCCGAGGGGCGCGTTCTCCACCTGGTGGTGGGTGGTCAGCGCCCCCAGCCGCAGCATGCCGCCCTCGTCGCGGATGTAGGCGAGCTCGCCGCGCAGGCCGCCGAGGTCGACCAGGTGGGAGGGGCGGGCGAGGCGGAAGTTCATCATCGCGACCAGGCTCTGGCCGCCCGCGAGGTATTTGGCGTCCTCGCCCAGTTCGGTGAGCAGGGAGACCGCTCCGCCGACGTCCCGGGCGCGGTGGTAGGTGAACGGAGCGGGTTTCATCACGTCCCCATGGGCACCGCGTCACCGGTGGGCTCGATGATGTGGTCCAGCTTCCGGCCCTTGGTCTCCGGCGCGGCGACGGCCATCCACAGCACGACCGCCAGCACCACGACGCCGAGCACGACGAAGGTCATGGTCAGGCCCAGCGTGGGCCAGAGCAGGCTGCCGAAGATCAGCGGGATAAAGCCGGAGGCCACCCGGCTGGCCGAGGAGGCCCAGCCGAACCCGCTGGCCCGGATGCGGGTCGGGTAGAGCTCGGCGATGTAGGCGTACAGCACCGGGATGGCGACCTGGATGAGGAAGCCGAAGGCGCCCAGCCACACCAGTGCGGCGGACCTGATGTCGAGGGACGCCGCGAAGGCGACCATTGCGGCCGCGGCCAGCGGCGCCGACACCCCGATCACCCACTTGCGGCCGACGGCCTCGATCAACCAGGCGGAGACGAGCACACCGATGATGCCCACCGCGCTCATCAGGGTGGTCCTGGCGAAGGCCGCGTAGTCGCTGTAGCCCCCCGCCTTGAGGATCGTGGGCATCCAGCTCAGCGCCACGTAGTAGGTGGTCATCACGGTGATGAACAGCAGCCAGGCGACGGAGGTCACCCGCGGGCTGAAGCTCCAGACCTGGCGGAGCTGGCCGAGCGCGGCCCGCATCTTCCCCGAGCCGGCCGCTTCGGTGGCCGGGGCCTCGATGACGTACGGCTCCGCGGCGGCGCCGGTCCTGGCGACCAGGTCGTCGATGACCGCGCGCGCCTCCTGCTCACGGCCGTTCTTGGCCAGGTAGAGGGGCGATTCGGGAATGCCGCGGCGGACCCAGAAGAGCAGCAGCGCGGGCAGGATCATCACGGCGAGCATCCAGCGCCAGTTGCCCTGCACCGGCGACAGCACGGTGGCGACCACGCCGCACAGCGTCGCGCCGACCGGCCACCAGACGTCCATGGCGGCCAGGATCTTGCCGCGCAGCCGGCTCGGCGAGAACTCTCCCACCAGCGCGTAGTCGACGGGGATGCAGCCGCCGAGACCCACTCCGGCCAGGAAGCGGAAGGCCAGGAAGACGCCGTAGGTGGGGGCCAGGGCGCCGACGACGGAGAAGAGCGCGAAGATGAGCAGGGTCAGGCTGAAGGCCCGCTTGCGGCCCACCCGGTCGGCGATCGTGCCCCACATGACCGCGCCGACCGCCATGCCGATGAGGTTGGCGGTCGCCACCAGGCCCCTCTCGGCGACCGACAGGCCGAACTCGGTGCCGAGCAGTGGCGTGAGGAACCCGTTGAGCGCGACGTCCCAGGCGTCGAACATGTAGCCGAGGCCGCCGATGATGAAGATCCGGCCTTGGACCGGCCACTTCCACGGCAGGTCCTGGACGATCTGGTCTCCTGTTTTCATGGTTTTCCACCCGATGTGAGGTATTGGGGGACGGGAGCGCGGTTGGGCGCGCATCCCTGAGGGTGGCCGGACCGGCGGTTCCGGAGGCCCGGTCAGTTGTGGAACTGGTAGGAGAAGGTTTCTTCGTCGGGGTCGTTCAGCGGGGTGCCACGCCACAGCCACTGGTAGGAGACGTCGGACTCGCCGTCGAACCGCTTGAGTTTCTCGTCGCGTGCCCGCTGCTCAGGCCCGTCGGGCAGGTGGTAGAAGGCCATGTTGCGCCAGGCGGCGTCCTGCACCATCCCGGCGTGCTTGGCGCGGCGCGCCACATACCGAATGAGGGCGGCCCGGATCCCCTCGACGGGGACGGCGCCGAGCTCCTCCGCGAGCACGGCCGCGTCCTCCATCGCCTGTGAGGCGCCCTGCGCCTGGTAGGGCAGCATGGCGTGGCAGGCGTCGCCGAGCAGGGCCACGTGGCCGTCCACCCACACCGGGTCGCGGCGGCGGTGGTACATGGCCCACGCGGAGATGTCGCCGTCGGCCTTGGAGAGCATCGCGGCGACCCGGTCGTCCCAGCCGGGGAAGGCGTCGATCAGCTCGTCCACCGTGGCGGGTACGGTCCAGCGCTCCCGCACCTCGGGCGAGCAGGGCACGATGGCGACGACGTTGAGCCACTCCCCGCCGCGGATCATGTAGTGGACCAGATGCCGGTCGGGGCCGTACCAGATGGTGCTCTGGAAGCGGTCCACCAGCCAGCGCGTCGCCGGATCCGCGGCGATCTTGTCTCCCGGAATGAGCACGCGGTAGGCCATCTCGCCGGAGAAGACCAGATTGGCCGGCAGGCCGAGCGCCTCGCGTACCTGGGACCGGATGCCGTCCGCGCCGATCAGGACGTCCGATGCGTACCGCTCCCCCGCGGCGGTGACCGCGGTGGGCCGGGCCGGGTCGCTCCGGTCGATCGACACGAACGTGCTGCCGGTGCGCACGTCCACCACGGGGCCGGGCCGGTCCTCGGCCATGCACGCGTCGAGCAGCACCTTGTGCAGGTCGGCGCGGTGGTAGTGCCAGTAGGGGGCGTTGTACTCGCGCTTGCAGAACTCGCCCAGCGGGGTCAGGCCGATCACGCTGCCGTCCTGCCAGCGGCGGCGCACCTGGTCGAGGGGCTCGGTGTGGATCTCCTCGAGGGCGGCCCGCAGCCCGAGCCCGAGCAGGATGCGGCTGGCGTTCGGCGCGGTCTGGATGCCGGCGCCGACCTCGCCCAGGTCGGGGGCCTGTTCCAGGACCGTGACCCGCAGGCCGCGCTGCCGCAGGGACAGCGCGGCGGTCAGCCCGCCGAGGCCACCGCCGACGATCGTGACGTGGAACGACTGACTCACCTGGCTCGCCGCCAAGGCTCCTCCGTGTGATCTCGGATGCCTCCTCCGCGACGAGGCCGGCATCGGTCCAGTCGATCTCCGGGCATGCGGAGCACAGCCATCCCGCCATCGCAGCAGGTCCATGGGCTGCGCCCGGACAAAACTAATCCGAACACGGACGATCCGGAAAGGCAAGGGGTGGGCCTGGATGTAACTCCAGCGCAACGGGAAGCGGGGACGCGACACCCGCGCGTTACCCCGCCGCCCACAGGCGACGTCACTCGTCGCCCAGGAGCGCCTCCCACTGGGCCGCCAGCGCCGTGATCTCGCGCAGCATGCGCTGCCGTTCGGCCTGGGAGTAGCCCTTCAGCAACTGCTCGTCGAGCTCCCGGGCGCGCCGGTTGACCTCCCGCAGGCGCTGTGCCCCCGCCTCGGTCAGGTGCAGCAGCTTGCGGCGGCCGTCGTGCAGCGCGGTGTGCCGGACGATCAGCCCGTTGTCCTCCAGCCGGCGGACGATGTCGGCCATCGTGGACCGGTCGAGCGCCACCGACGAGGCGAGCGACCCCTGGTCCACGCCGGGATAGTTGTCCACCGCGGTGAGCACCGCGAACTGCGGGCCGGTCAGGACCGGGTCGACCGCGCGCGTCCACAAGGCGACATAGGACTGGTAGAGCCGCCGGGCCACGTAGCCCGGCGCGGCGAGCAGCTCGGCAGGGGTCGTGATCGCCTCGCCACGGCCTTCCCTGGCCGCCGTCGTTTTACCCGCTTCACGCGCCATGCCCCTACCTAATCATGGACCCGCAGGACATCCTGAATCGCGCCGCTACGGGTGAGCGCGTTCGCGGAGGGCCCGGGGAGAGGCGCCGAGCTCGCGGCGGCAGGCCTTGTTGAACGCCTGCAGATCCGCGATCCCCACGGCCGCGGCGATCGCGGGGATCGCCAGCGTCGACTCGCGCAGCAGGTGCAGGGCACGGGCCAGGCGCCGGCGGCGGATGTAGGCCACGACGGTGTGGCCGGTCTGCGCGCGGAACAGCCGGGTGAGATGGTTGTGGGAGACCCCGGCGGCGCGGGCGATCTCGGGCACGGTCAGCGGCACGGCCAGGTCCGCCTCGATGTACTCGATCGCCGCGGCCACGACGGCGTGCGGGCTGCCCGCCACGGGCAGGTTCGCCACCCGCCACAGCACGGTCCACACCTCGGCCGAGGCGCGCGCCCGGGTGTCGGGGACCGCGGCGATGGCCTGCCGCAGCGAGGCGGCGATGAGCGGCGCCTGGTCCCCTGCGTCGCGCATGACGGGGACGACCCGCCGCTCGCCGTCGCCGGGCAGCCGGAAGTGCGCATACAGGTGCTCCGACCTGCCCTGATAGTGGTAGTGGACCTCGGCGCCCGGCGGGATCAGGCTCACGTGGCCGGGCCTGATCGGATGCACGGCGCCTTCGAGCACCAGCTCGGCGGCGTAGCCGTACAGGTGGAGCTGCCACAGGTCGGGCAGCCTGAACACGTCGTGCGCGCTGACGACGCCGTGCACGCCGACACCCGCCCCGGCCACTACGGGAGGGTCGGACAGCGCGAGGGGCACCCGATACATAGCTGCATATATAGGTGAAAACCAACCACTAGTCGATGATTACAACCCACGACATGACATGTGCAGGATCGTACGTTCGAGGCATGCGAACCACTTTGCTGACTTCGGTGCAGGTGGCCCGGTTCGTCGCGGCCGGCTATCTGCGGCTCGACGGGATCGTCCCGGACGAGCTGAACGACCAGGCCATCGACGTGCTGGAGGCGGGCATCCCCGCGGTGCCGTACGGGACGCCGCTGAAGGAGGCCTTCCCTGAGGGGTCCTTCACCCGCAGGCTCATCGAGGTGCCGGAGGTCGCCGGAGCCCTGCGCTCCCTCGTCGGCACCGGCCCGACCGTCGACCACCACGCCGTGCACGTGCGCGAGCCGCGCGGCGGCGAGGCGCAGCCGCTGCACGCCGATGCCATCATCGACACGCGCATGGACGCCTTCGACGTCCAGTTGATGTACTACCCGCGCGAGGTCACCGAGGACATGGGCGGCACCCTGGTGGTGCCGGGCAGCCACCTGCGCCGCACCAACGAGAGCGACACCGGGCGCTACCAGAACCTGCGCGGCCAGACCCGCCTGACCTGCCCGGCCGGGACCGTGATGCTGCTGCACCACGGCATCTGGCACGGCGGCCGGCGCAACGACAGCGACCAGCGCCGGTACATGTTCAAGATCCGATTCAACCCGACCGTGCCGCAGGTGCGCCTGTGGGACACCTCCGACCTGGGCGACCCGGCCGTGGCCGCCGAGCTGAACCGGCGCTTCCCCTGGTACGAGCAGGCGACCGGGCGGCTGGAGATCTACAACCGGGTGCGCCTGTGGCGGGCGATGACCGCCGATCCCTCGTTCGACATCCACTACTGGACGACGCGCGTGAGCAACCGCCCCGGGAGGGTCGCATGAAGCAGCAGGTGCTCGTTCTCTACCTGGCCACCTCCGCGCTCGACGCACCCGTGATCGGCTGGTCCTCCTACGACGGCACCGGGCGCACCCATCCGACCGCGGGAGACGGGGACGAGCCGCCGTACGAGACCGGGGTGGACGCGCTCCGCGACGGCTGGCGGCTCTTCCAGGCGTCGCAGCTCATCCCGCCGTACCCCGGGAGCGAGTACGACACGTCGTTCCTCAAGCACGAGTTCTTCTTCGAGAAGCTGTCCTAGTGCGTCGCGGTGTGCCGTGTCCAGCGGCGCGCCGCCTGCGCCGCCGTCCCAGCAGCCAGCCCACCGCGAGGAACACCACGCCGATCGGCGTACGTGCCAGCCGGCGCAGCAGCATGGCTTTGAGGAACCGTTTCATGCGCTCCCCCTGCCCGCGGGAGGGCTTGCGACTCGTGGGTGTTGTGTGATGGTGTGCCGCAGCGCCATGAAGGAGGCTTGTGGCATGCCGTTCATCGTCGATCTGACCAGCGGGACCGTCGAACGCGAATTCCGCGCCGCCGAGCCGGGGCACTACGGCGGCTCCATACTCGGGCTGCGGTTGCTCGCCGAGCGTACGCCGGCCGGGCTGGATCCGTACGACCCCCGCGCCTTGCTGTTCGTGGCGGCCGGGATGCTGGGCGGGACGCGGGCGCCCGGGCTGGCCAAGTGCGTCTTCCTGGCCAAGTCACCCCTGACGGGGGTGGCCGGGGAGGCCCACGCGCTGGGGCCGTTCGCGGCCGCCCTGCGGGGCGCGGGCGTCACGGCCCTGGCCATTGCCGGACGTGCGGAAAGGCTCTCCTACCTGCTGGTCCAGGGTGGTGAGATCTCCTTCCACGAGGCCGGCGAGCTGCGCGGGCTGGGCACCGCCGCCACGACGGACGCGCTGCGGGCGCGGCACGGGCCGCAGGCGCACGTCGCGGCGATCGGCCCCGCCGGGGAGAACCTCGTCCGGTACGCGAGCGTCGTGACCGACTACGCCTACGCCGCCGGCCGGTACGGGCTCGGCGCGGTCTTCGGCGCCAAGAACCTCAAGGCGATCGTGTGTGCGGGTGAGGCCCCGGCCGAGGTCGCCGACCCGGACGCGATCGCCGCGATCGCCGCCTACTACCGGGACTCGCTGGCCGGCAATCCCCTGGCCGCGCTGCAGGCGAGCGAGCCCGGGTTCGCCGGGTGGGCCGGGGAGCCGCCCGCGCCCGGTTACGCCGCGGTCCGCAACTTCTCCGTGTCCGGGGCGCACGGCCTGCGGGTGCCGGCAGCCCGGGACTACGACGGGCGCGCGGTGGCGACCAGCGGCGCGTGTCCCGGATGCCCGAACGACTGCCTCAAGGTGTACGCCCCGCCGTCCGCGACCGAGCGCAGGTCCGGCGGGCTCGGGCAGGAGGCGTTCCTGTCGCTCGGGTGGAATCTCGGGATCGACGACCTCGACACCGTGCTGGGCGCGAACGCGCTCTGCGACGACCTCGGTCTCGACCCCGTCTCCGTGGGCGGGACGCTGGCCTTCGCCATGGAGTGCGCCTATCGCGGTCTGCTGCCCGGCGGGCCCGCGTTCGGCGACGCGGCGGCGCTGCCCGGGCTGATCAGGGACGTCGCGACGCGGGGCGGGGAGCTGGGCGACCTGCTGGCCGAGGGCGCGGCGCGGGCGGCCGGGCGGCTCGGGCCCGAGACCGCCCCGTACGCGATGACCGTCAAGGGCGCCGAGCTGCCCTGCTTCGACCCGCGGATCCAGCCGGGCATCGGGCTCGGGTACGCCATCGCGCCCAACGGCCCCCGCTACGACGCCCTGGAGCACGACCTCGACTTCGATCCCGTCGCCGGGCTGGCCTACAGCTTCCCGGAGGCCGCGCGGATCGCCGTGGAGCCCGCCCCGGCCGCCGAACTCGACGCCGAACGGGGCCGGCGCACCGCGCGGCTGCTGCGGCTGTGGAGCGGGCTCGACGCGCTCAATCTGTGCGTCTTCGCCTCCTCCCCCACCAGGCCGCTGACCATCGACCACCTGACCGCGCTGGTCACCGCCGTGCTCGGCGCGGACTTCACCCTGGAGGACCTGCTGGCGGCCGGGCAGCGGCGGCTCGACGAGCTGCGCGCGTACGCCGAGCGCGAGGGCGTGGGCTGTCGCGACGAGCTGCCTGCGCGGATGCACGACGAGCCGGTCGCCGAAGGGCCCCACAAGGGCGCCGTGCTGGACCGGGAGGCGTTCCGGCAGGCCCGCGACGCCTTCTACGAGGAGCTCGGCTGGCGCTGACCGCCTGAGACCGTCCGCGCCCCCGTGGACCGGTGTGGGTTCGACGACGCGGCCCGCGCTCGGGCCCAATCCCCTGGTGGACGACCTCATCGGCCAGATCGGCGCACTGCTCGTCGGCAACCGCACCTTCCGCGGCGACGACCCGCACCGGGGTACGGACAAGGAGGGCGAGGCGTTCGGCGGCGGATGGGCCGGGCCGCAGTTCGTGCTGACCCACCACATTCCCGACACCCCGGTGCCGGGGATCACCTTCGTCGGTGACCTCGGCAGCGCCGTCGCGGCGGCCAAAGAGGCCGCGGGCGGCAAGTACGTCAACGTCCTCGGCGCCGCCACCGCCAGGCAGTGCCTCGAGGCGGGCGTGCTCGACGAGATCCTGGTGATCATCGCCCCCGTCCTGCTCGGCGACGGCGTGCGCCTCTTCGACCAGCCGGGCGGGACCAACGTCAAGCTGGAACGCGTCAGCCTGACGCACGCGCCGCACGCCACGAACCTCTGGCTACGCGTCGCGGATTGAGCCTCTGACCACGAACGTGTGGTGGCGGGCGGGCCGGATGACCAATGTCGGCCGGGGTAGGGGTCACCTGTGGGAGCGGAGGGGGCGAGAGCGGTGCAGAGCGACGGCGAGCGGATGCTGGGCGGCCTGCTCGAAGCCACGCACCTGGCCGCGATGGAGGAGCTGCCGGCCCTGGTCTCCGAGCACGCGCGGCTGATCGGCTTCTCCCAGACGATGATCTACGTGGCCGACCTGCAGGGGCTGTTCCTGGTGCCGCTGCCGGGACAGCGCGACGCGGCCGGCGAGCCGCTCGAACCCATCAGGATCGACAGCACGATGGCCGGGCGCGCGTTCCGTAACCTGGAGATCGTCCAGGCCAAGCACGGGCCGGACCCCGCGGTGCCCGGGCCCGCCGGGGCGGGCGCGACGCCGCGGCGGCTGTGGGTGCCGCTGCTGGACGGCACCGAGCGGCTCGGGGTGCTCGGCGTGACCGTGCCCGAGGCCGGGGAACTGGCCGAGTGGCGGGCCAAGCAGCTGGCGTCGCTGGTCTCGGTGCTGGTGATCAGCAAGCGTCCGCACAGCGACTCCTACGCCCGCCTGGTACGCGCCCGGCCGATGACCCTGTCGGCGGAGGTCATGTGGAACCTGCTGCCGCCGGGCACGTTCGCCGACGACGACGTGGTGGTTAGCGCCGCGCTGGAGCCCGCCTACGAGATGGGCGGCGACGCCTACGACTACGCGATCGACGGCCGTAGCCTGCACGTGTCGCTGTTCGACGCGATGGGACACGACACGTCGGCCGGGCTGACCGCCACCGTCGCCATGGGGTCGTGCCGCCACAACCGCCGCCAGGGCATGGACCTGCCCACGATCAGCGAGGCCATCGACGCGGCGATCAAGGAGCAGTTCGCCGGCCGGTTCGCCACCGGCATCATCGCCTCCCTGGACCTGCGGGAGGGGTTGCTGAGCTGGGTCAACCGCGGCCACCATCCGCCGTTGGTGATCCGCGGCGGCCGCTGGGTGGCCACGTTGGAGAGCGTCCCCTTCCCCGACCCGCCCATGGGCTTCGGGCTGGAAATGCCCACCGCTCTGCGCCACTACCAGCTGCAGCGCGGCGACCGGCTGCTGTTCTACACCGACGGCATCATCGAGGCCCGGAGCCCGGACGGGGAGCCGTTCGGGCTGGAGCGCTTCGCCGACTTCATCGTCCGCCACGAGGCCGACGGCATGTCGGCCCCGGAGACGCTGCGCCGGCTGATCCAGGCCATCCTGCGGCACCAGAGCGGCCGGCTGCAGGACGACGCGACCGTGCTGACGGTCGAATGGAGCAGCCGGCGCCGTTACCAGCTCACTCTGTGATCAGAGGTTCTCGTCACGGGTGGTCCGGCCGGCATTACCATCTCCGGGGCTTTCACCGGTGTGGCGGGGAGGTTGCCAGGACGGCCCTCGGGTAGGCCGCGTTCCGGATGTTTCCCACCGGCTCAAAGGAGCGCCGCCACATGCCCTTCAACCCACTGCAGGAGCGGGGTGTCCCGCTGGACGAGCAGCTGCGCGACTGGCGCGAGCTGAACGTCACGCCCATCGACCCCGATCACGCCGATCCGTACACCCGGTGCCGGATCATCACGATGAACGGGATCGAGGTGGAGGCGATCATGTTCAGCCATCAGCTCGCCCGCCACTGCCCGGACACGGACGTGCGGCGGCAACTGGCCCAGGTGCGCTATATCGAGGCGCAGCAGCAGAAGGTGGTCAACTGGCTGCTGCCCGGCCTGGCCTCGGTGCTGGAGACCACGATCGCCTACGAGCAGGTCGCGGTGGATCTGACCGCGTGGGTGGCGCGGATGGAGCCGGACTCGTATCTGCGGCAGGCCTACCAGTTCGGGGTGCTGGAGGATTTCGATCACCTCTACCGGTACGCCAACCTGTACGAGATGATCGAGCGCCGCAAGGCCGAGAAGATCGTCGACGGGCTCACCGAGGTGATGCCGGGGCGGCCGACGTACCTGCATCACCGCGACCCGATCGACAACGTGCGCGAGCCGTACGACAGGAGCAGCACCGCGCCCATCAGCAAACTGCACGCGCTGACGATCATGTCGGCCGAGCAGCAGACCATGAACTTCTACATGAACGTCGGCCCGACCTACATGGAGCCGATCGCGCGCCAGCTCTACCAGGAGATCGGCCTGATCGAAGAAGAGCACGTCACCCACTACGAGTCACTCGTCGATCCGGGTGAGAGCTGGTGGGAGATGCTGCTCAACCACGAGTACAACGAGTGCTACCTGTACCACTCGTTCATGGAGACGGAGTCCGATCCCAAGGTGAAGCAGATCTGGGAGCTGCATCTCAACATGGAGCTGGAGCACCTGCGGCTGGCCGCCGAGCTGTTCAAGCGGTTCGACGGGCGCGAGCCGGAGCAGGTGTGCGCTCCCGAGTTGCCCGTCCCGGTGACGTTCGAGCCCAACAAGCGCTACCTGCGGGATCTGCTCACCACGCAGATCGACTACACCACCCTGGGCACCGGATACGTGCAGGAGGCCCACGAACGCTTCCAGCGGATGCAGGAAGCGATCATGGGCGGCGAGAAGCCGCCGTCCGAGCGGGTCATCGACGACAACCGCGCCAAGTCCGGCCAGGAGTACCGGCTGCAGACCGAGGGCGAGCACCCGGTCCACAGCCTGGCGCTCACTCGCTGAACAGGCCGGCTGGTACGGCGTCGGCCAGCGCCTTGTATCCGGCCGGGCTCAGGTGCAGGCCGTCGCCCTCGTCGTAGGCGGCCAGCAGCCGCCGGGGCTCGGCCGGGTCGCGTACCGCCCGATCGAAGTCGATCACGGCGTCGAACCGGCCGCCGGTGCGGATCCACTCGTTGACCGCCTGCCGGGTCGCCTCGCGGTGTCCCCCCGGATCGTCGTAGGGGTCGTTGCCACCGAAGGGGGTGAGCGTCGCCCCGTACACCCGGAGATCCCGCGCGTGGGCGCGGACCACGATCTGCTCGTAGGCGGCGGTCAGCGCGTCGGCGAGCTCCCGCTGGGCGGCCGGGGTGGGCTCGGCCGTGCCGATGTCGTTGACGCCTTCGAAGACGATCAGCCAGCGGGCGGCGCTGCGGGCCAGCACGTCGCGGTCCAGCCGGGCCAGCGCGCTGGGGCCGAGCCCGTCGGCCAGCACCCGGTTGCCGCCCGCCGCCTGGTTGGCGACGGCCACGCCCGCCGTGCGCGGGTCGGCCCGCAGCCGGTCGAAAAGCTGGTCGGGCCAGCGGTCGTTGCCGTTGGTGGTGGAGCCTCTGCCGTCGGTCAGCGAGTCGCCCAGCAGGACGAGCGCCGCGCCGGCGGGCTCGGACCACACCTCGACGCCGCTGAGGAAATACCAGTGATCGACGGGGGTCGCCCCCGTCAGGTCCACCGCCTCGGCCTGGTCTCCCGCCGCCAGGTAGGAGGTGGTCCTGGAGCCGGGGTGCGACGTGACCGCGCCCGATTGCCCCCGGGCCAGGTAGACCGTCACCGCCAGCACGGACGCCGGGGCCGCCGGGAGGTCCAGCGGGTCGGAGACGATCTGCGCCCCGGCGGGCACCACGGCGGACGACCGGCCGGAGAACGTCACCGGCCGCGCGGTCCCCGGCTGGACCGCGCTCACCCCCGCCGCGCCCCCGGCAGGCGACGCGACGGAAACCCGGGTGATCGGCAGCGGCGCGCTCCCGAACGCGTTGGAGAACCGCAGCCGTATCCGCCGCCCGCCCACCGACACCCGCACGGTCTGCCGTACGGTGCTGTCGGCCAGGACCAGATCGTCCTTCGCGTACGGCGGCGGGGGCAGGTTGTCCGGCTCGGTCGACTGCGGCATCGCCGTCCACGTGTCGACCCAGTGGCCGCCGTGCGATGGCGTCGCGCCCATGGGTACCGCCTTTCGTGATATTTCCGCCGGAAAGTATGCCTGCTGCCCGCCTGCCGGGGCGGCGCTCACTTCGCGTCGAGCACGCTCCGCGGGACCGGGACGAACGTCGCCGAGCGCAGCTCCAGCGTGCCCCTCCTGGGGCGGGCCTGCGGGGAGACGTACACCGGCGCGTCGTCGGGGAACGGCAGCAGGCGCAGCTCGACGGCGCCGTGCTTCAGCAGCTCCGCGCGGAAGCGGCGCAGGCCGATCTCCCAGGGCGGGCCGTACCAGAACTGGTCGGAGACCAGGCGGCCGCCGATGTAGGCGCGGCCCACGTCGCCGGACCAGTCGAGGCGCAGCAGCACCTCGTCGTCGCCGTCGAGCAGGCCGGCGGGCACGGGGACGCGGTAGACGGCTGCGGCGCCGGCGAAGTCGGCGTCGGCAGGCGCCGACGCCCGGCCGGAGTTCGCGTCGATGACCGTCCTCCTGGGCGGCCCGGCCGCGGCCACCTGCTCGACGACTGCCGGGACCGGCTCGGCGGGGGGCGCGGGCAGATCGAGAACGCCGAAGACACCGTCGCTCGCCTGGCCGGTCCCGGCGATCGGCGAACCGCCGGCCGCCTGACCGGTCCCGGCGATGGCCGAGCTGCCGGCCGCCTGGCCGATCCCGGTGCGCGTCGAGCCGCCGGCCGCTGTCAAGGGCGGGTAGACGCGCAGCCGGTCGCCGCCGGTTGCGCCGCCGTAGAGCACCAGCCGGTCGCCGTCGATGACCGCCGGGCGGGGGCTGAGGATCAGGCGGTCGGCGCCCCACACCCGGCCGCGCGTGGCGGTGAGCGCGTCGGCCTCGTTCAGCACCAGCACGTGCGCCACGGAGCCGTCGGCGGCGGTGACGCGCAGCAGGCAACCCGGGCCGGGCCGCAGACCACGCACCACCACCTCGGCACCGTCCCGCGTCACGGTCACCGACTCCGGGCCGTTCTCCGCCGCGGTCGCAGGGCCACCGGCCATCGGGTCGCCGGTCGCAGAGCCGCCGGTCACAGGGCCGCCGGTCGCAGCGTCCTCGAGCGCGGGGCCGTCGATCTCGGCGACCGTGGCGGCGTCGAAGACCAGCTCGGCCGGGATGCCCGCGACCTGAGCGAGCACCAGGACCGGCCCGTCGAGCGTGCACACCGGCTGAGCGGAGGCCGCCAGCAGGGTGCTCGCACCGACCGGCCGGGCGAGCGGCCACACGAAGTACGCCCCCGCCGGCACGGTGACGGGCCGGCGGGGCACCATCAGCTCCCGGCCGCCCAGCGTGACCGCGAACTGGACGCCCTCGTGCGAGGGCAGCGTCTCGACCGGCTGATGGTTGTTGACGAACAGGAACCCCGAGCGCCCGTCCGAGCGCACCGACCAGCGCAGCGCGCTCCGGTCGGCGGTGTCATCGGGCGCGTCCTGCGGCATGGCCAGCGTCATCGGCGCCAGATCGGCGCCGTCCGAAGCCAGCCACAGGTGCAGCAGCCGCAGCCGTGCGTACGCCTCCCGGAACTGCCCGAACTCCCCCAGCGGCGCCTGGAAGTCGTAGGTGATCACCGGGCAGTCGTTGGGATAGCCGGTGGCGTGCGACTCCTGCAGCGTGCTCAGCTCGCCGATCTTCTGCGAGGCGCCGTGGTACATGTAGTAGCCCTGCCACACCGACCCGCTGCCCAGTTTCACCAGCGACAGCGCCGCCACGTCATCGGCCGTGACGATCGGCCTCCGGTGGTAGGAGGTGTACATGCCGCCGCCCAGCTCGCAGGTGGCGAAGGGGTAGCGCGCCAGGTGGCCCTCATCGGACCCGGCGGTCTCGGTGGTGCGCAGGTCCGCGCCGATCGAGTCGTCGTCCCGTCCGGGGCCGAAGAAGTAGTGCGCCCGGCTCTGCTGCGGCCACCCGTCGTGCGCGGTGTCCCAGGCCGCCTCGGCGTACCCGCCGAACAGCGGGATCACCTCGTCCGGCGGCAGCTGCGCGTGGCCCCAGCCGGTGGCCGTCCACAGCGGGGCGTCGATGCCCGCCTCCTTGGCCATGCGCTTGAGCGTGAACAGGTGCCCTGGCTGGTCGTACAGCTCGTTCTCCAGCTGCACCGCCACGATCGGTCCGCCGTCCCGTCTGGTCAGCCCGCCGAGCTGGAGACCGATCTGCGCGAAGAACGGCCGCACCAGGGCCAGGTAGCGCGGGTCATCGGTGCGCGGCACGCACTCCGCGGCCAGGAGCCAGTCGGGGAAGCCGCCGTTGCGCGACTCACCGTGCCCCCACGGCCCGATCCGCACGACCGCGTCCAGCCCGGCCTCGGCGCAGGTCTTCACGAAACGGCGCAGGTCGCGGTCGCCGCTCCAGTCGTAGCGGCCGCGGCGCTCCTCGTGCAGGTTCCAGAAGACGTACGTGGCCACGGCGGTCACCCCGCCCGCCCGCACCTTCAGCAGCTCCTCGCGCCACTCCGCGGCCGGGTAGCGTCCATAGTGGAACTCCCCCATGACAGGGAACCACGGGCGGCCTGCCCGCCACAGGTGGCGCGAATCCGCTGTGATCGCGTCCGGCAGGTGCGACTCCTCCCCCATGGCGAGATGCCCGCGGGCCGGCGGCTCGGGTGTTCCTGGGATGGCGACGGTCAGCACCCGCCGATCGTAGCGGCGTTTTAGGCCGTCCGATTTAACACCATTGACATCTCCGCAAAACGAACCCTACGTTGTGCGAAACGTTTCGACAACCGCTCCGGAGTGGAATGTCCTCACTACGAGATGTCGCCGAGCAGGCGCAGGTGGCGGTCAGCACCGCCTCCGCCGCGCTCAACGGCACCCGCCCGGTGGCGGCGGCGACCAAGCGGCGCATCGAGCAGGCCGCGGCCGAGCTCGGTTACCGCCCCAACCTGCTGGCTCGGGGCCTGCAGAGCAAGCGGACCCGGATCCTGGCGCTGCTGTTCCCCGCACCGCACAGCGGTTTCGGGCTCACCGAGATGCAGTTCGCGACCAGCGCGGCCGAGGCGGCCAGCGAGCTGGGCTACCACCTGCTGCTGTCGCCCGAGAGCGCCGAGCCGATCGAGGAGCTCCGCCACATCACCGGCTTGGGGCTGGTGGACGGCGTGCTGCTGATGGAGGTGCGCCTCGACGACGAGCGGCCGGAGTTCCTGTCGCAGGCAGGGGTACCGTTCAGCATGATCGGACGGACGCGCGAGCCGGGCTCGATCGACTACGCCGACATCGACTTCGCGGAGACGGCCAGGGAGGCCGTGGCGCACGTGGCCGGGCTGGGGCATCGCGAGCTGGCCTTCTTCAACCTCTCGGCCGACGCGTACGCCGGCGCCTATGGCCCGGCGATCCGCGCCGGCGAGGAGTTCGCGGCGGCCGCCCACGCGGCCGGGATCGGCTACGTGGACGGCTTCCGCCCGGGCTCGGCCGAGGAGGGCCGGGCAGCGTTCGAGCGGCTGATCGCCGAGCATCCCGAGGTGACGGCGCTGGCCGTGATGGACGACCATGCGGCGGTCGGGGTGATCGCGGGCGTGGCGGCGCGCGGCTGGCGCATCCCCGACGATCTGACGCTGATGCTGGTGCTGTCGTCGGCCCAGGTCGCCCAGATGTTCCACCCGAAGCTGACGACGCTGGAGCCGCCCAGTGCCGAGCTGGGCAGGCTGGGCGCGCGGATGCTCATCGACCGGTTGCAGGGCGACGGGCCGCCGCAGCAGCGGCTCGTGCCGTGTCTCCTGGTGGCGGGCGACAGCTCGGCCCCGCCTCGCCAGAGGAGCGGCTCATGACGGCGCGGCTGGGGATGCACACGCTGACCCGCGATCGTGGCCTGCTGTTCGGCGGGGACTACAACCCCGAGCAGTGGCCGGAGCACGTGTGGGCCGAGGACGTCGAACTGATGCGGGCGGCAGGGGTCAACCTGGTCACCGTCGGCGTGTTCAGCTGGGCGCGGATCGAGCCGGAGCCGGGCGCGCGCGACTTCGGCTGGCTGGACCGGGTGCTCGGCTTATTGAGTGCGGCCGAAATCGCGGTGGATCTGGCCACGCCCACCGCCTCGCCGCCGCCGTGGCTGGGGCACCGCTGGCCGGAGACGCTGCCGGTCGACGAGTCGGGGCACCGGCTCTGGTACGGCTCGCGCAACCAGTTCTGTCCCTCGTCGCCGGTCTACCAGGAGCGGGCGCTGTCGCTCGTGACCGACCTGGCCGACCGGTACGCGGGCCACCCGGCACTGGCCCTCTGGCACGTGGGCAACGAGTACGGCCAGGTCTGCCACTGCGACGAGTCCGCGGCCGCGTTCCGCACCTGGCTGCGCGAACGCCACGGCGACCTGGACGCGCTCAACGAGGCGTGGGGCACCACGTTCTGGAGCCAGCGCTACAGCGAATGGGACGAGATCGTCACCCCGCGCCGCGCCCCGTACCTGATCAACCCGGCGCAGCAGCTCGACTGGTGGCGTTTCTGCTCCGACGCGCTGCTCGCCCACTACCGGGCCGAACGCGACATCCTGCGCGAGCGCACCCCGGACACGCCGATCACCACGAACTTCATGGGCCTGTTCAAGCCCGTGGACTACTGGTCGTGGGCCGGCGAGGAGGACGTCGTCTCCAACGACTGCTACCCGGACCCGGGCGACCCGCTCTCCCCCGCCCGCACGGCGCTCACGCACGACCTCATGCGCGGCCTCGCCGGGGGACGGCCGTGGCTGCTGATGGAGCAGTCCACCAGCGCCGTCAACTGGCGCCCGCACAACGTGCCCAAGCCGCCCGGCCAGTTCCGGCTGGAGTCGCTGCAGGCGGTGGCCAGGGGCGCGGACGGGCTGTGCTACTTCCAGTGGCGGGCCTCCCGCTTCGGCGCCGAGCGGTTCCACGCCGCGATGGTGCCGCACGCGGGCCCGGACACGCGGCTGCACGCCGAGGTCCGCGCGCACGGCCAGGAGCTGCGCAGGCTCGCGTCCGTGGCGGGGCAGCCAGTGCCCGCGCAGGTCGCGATGGTGTTCGACTGGGCGAGCTGGTGGGCGCTGGAGGAGCGCGGCCGGCCCAGCGACCGGCTCAACGCCACCGATCAGCTCCTCAGCTACTACCTGCCGCTCTGGGAACGCGGCGTGAGCGTGGACCTCGTGCCGCCCTCCGCCGGCCTCAGCGGCTACGCGCTGGTCGTCGTGCCGAACCTCTTCCTTGTGAGCGATGCGGACGCGGCGGCGCTGACGGAGTATGTGCGCGGCGGAGGGGTGCTGGTGGTCGGGCCGTTCTCCGGGATCGTCGACGAGCGGGCGCACATCCGTACCGGCCGGTTCCCCGCGCCGCTTCGTGAGGTGCTCGGCGCGTCCGGCGAGGAGTGGCTGCCCGCTGCTGAGGACACGCCCTGCCGGTGGGCGGACGGCACCGAGTTCACCGCGCATACCTGGACCGAGCTGATGGCCGCGGAGGGCGCGGAGGCGGTGGCCGAATTCACCGAGAGCGGGCGTCCCGCCGTGCTGCGGCACCGTACCGGGGAGGGTGTGGCCTGGTACGTCGCGACGATGCCCGAGCCGGCCGCGCTCGGCGAGCTCACCGCGCGAGCGCTGGCCGACGCGGGCGTGCGCGGCGCCGTGCCCGGGCTGCCGCCGGGCGTCGAGGCGGTACGCCGCGGCGACGTGCTGTTCCTTCTCAACCACGGCGCCGAGGCGGCGAGCGTGCCCGTCTCCGGCCCGGCCGAAGACCTGCTGACCGGGGCCGCGGCCGACGGCCCGGTCACGCTGGCGCCACGCGCGGTCGTCGCACTGCGCGTCCAGGGCTGACCCCGAGAGAACGGATGCGGATGAAGTTCAAAGACGGCTACTGGCGGATGCGTCCCGGGGTGCGGGGCGACTACGCGACCGCGGCCTACGACGTGACCGCGGAGGCCGCCTCGCTGCGGGTGCTCGCGCCGACCCGGCCGATCACCCGGCGCGGCAACACCATCGACGGCCCGGTCCTGCGGGTGGACGTGTCGTCGCCGATGCCGGACGTGATCCGTGTCCGCACGGTGCACTTCGCCGGGTCCGTACCGGGCTCCCCCGCCTTCGAGGTACGTGACGAGGCGCCGGACGTGGACATCGCCGTGGACGCCGAGACCGCCGCCCTGACCAGCGGCGCGCTGACCGTGCGGCTGCGCAGGGACGCGCCGTGGGAGATGGCGTTCAGCGCCGGTGGGCGCGAGCTGACCCGCAGCGGCGGCAAGAGCCTGGGCATCATGCACGACCCGGACGACCGCCATTTCATGATCGAGAACCTGCGGCTGTCGGCCGGGGAACTCGTCTACGGGCTGGGCGAGCGGTTCGGCGCCCTGGTGCGCAACGGGCAGTCCGTCGACATCTGGAACGAGGACGGCGGCACCAGCAGCGAGATCGCCTACAAGAACGTCCCCTTCTACCTCACCAACCGCGGCTACGGCGTGTTCGTCAACCATCCCGGGCGGGTGTCGTTCGAGGTGGGCTCGGAGACCGTGTCGCGGGTGCAGTTCAGCGTCGAGGGCCACGACCTGGAGTACCTGATCATCCACGGGCCGACGCCGGCCGACATCCTGCGCCGCTACACGGCGCTGACCGGCCGGCCGGCGCTGCCGCCGGCCTGGTCGTTCGGGCTGTGGCTGTCCACGTCGTTCACCACCGACTACGACGAGGCCACGGTGACGTCGTTCGTGGACGGGATGGCCGAGCGGGACCTGCCGCTGAGCGTGTTCCACTTCGACTGCTTTTGGATGCGGCAGTTCCGGTGGTGCGACTTCGAGTGGGATCCGGAGGTGTTCCCGGACCCCGAGGGCATGCTGCGCCGGCTCAAGGAACGCGGGCTGCGCGTGTGCCTGTGGCTGAACCCGTACATCGGGCAGGCGTCGAAGCTGTTCGACGAGGCGATGGCGGCGGGCCACCTGCTGCGCCGGCCGGACGGCACGGTATGGCAGGATGACCACTGGCAGGCGGGCCGGGCACTGGTGGACTTCACCTCTCCCGCGGCCCGCGAGTGGTATGCGGGCAAGCTGCGCGGACTGCTCGACATGGGGGTGGACGCGTTCAAGACCGACTTCGGCGAGCGCATCCCGACCGACGTCGCCTACGCCGACGGATCCGATCCCGCGCGGATGCACAACTACTACAGCCTGCTCTACAACCAGACCGTCCACGACGTGCTGGCCGAACGCGGCCCGGCCGTGGTGTTCGCCCGGTCGGCGACGGTGGGCGGGCAGCGGCTGCCGGTGCACTGGGGCGGCGACTGCGAGTCGACGTTCGAGGCGATGGCCGAGTCGCTGCGGGGCGGGCTGTCGCTGGGGATGGCCGGGTTCGGGTTCTGGAGCCACGACATCGGCGGGTTCGAGGGGCGGCCCGCTCCGGCCGTGTTCAAGCGGTGGGTGGCGTTCGGGCTGCTGTCGTCGCACAGCCGGCTGCACGGCAACGGGTCGTACCGGGTGCCGTGGCTGTTCGACGAGGAGTCGGTGGACGTGCTGCGCTCGTTCACGCGGTTGAAGGCGCGGCTGATGCCCTATCTGTACGGGGCCGCGATCCAGGCCACGACGGACGGGCTGCCGGTGATGCGGGCCATGCAACTGGAGTTCCCCGGCGACCGGGGCTGCGACTACCTGGACGCGCAGTACATGCTGGGGCCGGACCTGCTGGTGGCGCCCGTCCTGTCCGACGAGGGCGATATTTCGTACTACGTCCCTGAAGGGGTGTGGACGCGGCTGCTGGACGGCGGGACCGTCACCGGCCCCGGCTGGCGTAGCGAGCGGCACGGGTTCGACAGCCTGCCGCTGCTGGTGCGGCCCGGCACGGTGCTGCCCGTCGGGGCGCACGAGGACCGGCCCGACTACGACTACGCCGACGGCGTCACCCTGCAGGTCTACCAGCTCGCCGACGGAGCCTCCCGCACCGTGACCGTGCCCACTCCGGACGGCGGCGTGGGCGCGGTGTTCGAGGTGTCCCGCTCCGGCGACCGGGTACGCGCCCGCCGCGTGGCGGGTGACCCCGCGCACTGGAGCCTGCTGCTCGCCGGGGTGCGCGAAGCCCGGCACCCGAACCTGGAGACGACGCCCGGCGGCGTGCGGGTCGCCGCGGACCCCGGAACCGACGACATCGAGATCACCCTTGAAGGAGCAGCAGTATGACCACCTTTCCCGACAACTTCCTGTGGGGCACCGCCACGGCCGCCTACCAGGTGGAGGGCGCCTGGGCCGAGGACGGCCGCGGCCCGTCGATCTGGGACACCTTCTCCCACACGCCGGGGCTGGTGGCCAACGGTGACACGGGTGACGTGGCCTGCGACCACTACCACCGTCTTGAGGAGGACCTGAACATCCTCGCCGGGCTGGGCGTGGGCGCGTACCGGTTCTCCATCTCCTGGCCGCGCGTGCAGCCGGGCGGTCGCGGCGGCCTCAACCGGCCCGGCGTGGACTTCTACGACCGTTTGGTCGACGGCCTGCTCTCGCGCGGCATCGCCCCCGTGGCCACCCTCTACCACTGGGACCTGCCGCAGGAGCTGGAGGACGCGGGCGGCTGGCCGCACCGCGACACCGCGCTGCGCTTCGGCGAGTACGCCCGGCTCATCGGCGAGGCGCTCGGCGACCGCGTGCACACCTGGATCACCCTGAACGAGCCGTGGTGCAGCGCCTACCTCGGCTACGCCTCCGGCGTGCACGCCCCCGGCCGGACCGAGCCGGCCGCCGCGCTGGCCGCCGTGCACCACCTCAACCTCGGCCACGGCCTGGCCGTCCAGGCGCTGCGCTCGGTCGCCGCCCCGTCCGCGCAGATGTCGGTCACGCTCAACCTGCACCACGTGCGCGGCGTGTCCGAGCGCGACGCCGACGCGGTGCGCAAGGCGGACGGGCTGGCCAACCGGGCGTTCCTCGGCCCGATGCTGGAGGGCGCCTACCCGCGCGACCTCATCGCCGACACCGCCTCCGTCACCGACTGGTCGTTCGTGCTCGACGGCGACGAGGCCACCGCGTGCCAGCCGCTCGACGTGCTCGGCGTCAACTACTACAACCCCACGCTGGTGCGCCAGTGGGACGGGGGCGGTGCGCGGGAGACCGCCGACGGGCACCAGGACGGCGCCGCCTCCCCGTGGATCGCCTGCGAGGACGTCGAGTTCGTCCAGCAGCCCGGCCCGTACACCGAGATGGGCTGGAACATCGACGAGACCGGCCTGACCGAGCTGCTGCTGCGCCTGCACCGCGACTACCCGTCGATGCCCATGATGATCACCGAGAACGGCGCCGCCTTCGCCGACGTCGTCGACGCCGACGGCCGCGTCAGGGACGAGCGGCGCGTCGACTACCTGCACCGGCACCTGTCGGCCGTCGCCGAGGCGATCTCGGGCGGGGCGGACGTGCGCGGGTATTTCGTGTGGTCGCTGATGGACAACTTCGAGTGGGCGCACGGCTACTCCAAGCGGTTCGGCATCGTCCGCGTGGAGCCCGGCACGCTGCGGCGTGTCTGGAAGGACAGCGCCCACTGGTACCGCGACGTGGTCGCCGCCGGCAAGCTGCCCGGCTAGGTCTCGGAGGCAGAGCGGGTGTGACGCCCGATTGCGCGGGCCCATGCTGCGGGCCCGCGCCCGGGAAATTCGCTGATCGGCTCTCGTCAGGCGGCTGGATCCTCGCCATCCTGGGATCGTGACGGACGGCGACGGCGGCGACACCGTCCACCTCGGCGACGACGCCGACCTCGTAGCCCTGTACGAGATGGCCGTGGGCGTCATGCTGCTGCCCGCACTCGCCGGCTTCTTCCAAAGCGCCGCCGCGGTCAAGGCGCCCGGCCTGCGGCGAGGACCTGGTCAAGGAGACGAACGTCAAACACGGCCTGGCTGGCCCTCTGCATGACCTGGTGAGGCGGGCGGCTGAGGCGGGCCACGGCGACCACAGCATCTCGGCCCTCACTGAGGTGCTCAGGAAGCGGAAGCAGCCGGCATCATAAAAACCTTGAATTCCGCCGGACCTCCATGCCTTTACCGCCGTTGCAGCCATCCCCGATATCGCCCTCAAGGCCCGCAATTTTCGGCCGGACTTGACAATTTTCGGCCAGTCCAGAGAGGCTCGCCCACCGGCCTGACTGCTGTTCTTCCAGGTAGCGCCAGTTTGTTAATGCCGACGCCAAGCGGCATCGCGTACGGATGTAGATTTAATTTTCCCGCATTTGCGGCGTTTTTTGGACTCCTGCCTCCCCGATGAATCTTGACGTGAAGCCGCTGTCCGCTCATAGGCTGGAGTGAAAGTCCAGAGCGAAAAAAGGTGCAAACACCAGCGAAATCGCGCACAAGAAGAAAGGTGCCATGTGATGTTCAGGCGACCGATGGCATGGCTGGCGGCCGTCGTGGCTGCGAGCGTGATCGCACAAGGCGGTGTTGGATTCAGCACCGCAATGCCCGCCGGCGCGGCGACAGGCGGCCAGGCAACCGCACAGGCTCAAGGCGCCATATGCCACGCCCCTTGGCACGCAGGGCGGGGCTGGCGGAGGGTCTGGTGGAGGCCAAATCGCTGTGGGGATCAGAGCCCCTGCCCGTATGTGCGCCCGATACGGTTCTGCGACCCCAGCAGGTGACGATGAGGTCGGTCTACGTTCGCGTTCTGAGGGACGGTTCTGAGGCAGCCGCCGCTCCGCCGCCCAAGCGGCCGGCGCGGCCACCCCCACCCGCGCGTGCTCCCGGCGCCCATGCCCGTCGTACGCGCGGCCGCCGCCGTGGCCGAGCGCACGGCCCGTGCCGACGTGCCCGCGTTCAACCGTGACAAGGCCCGCGAGATCGCTGGCTACGTCAGCTGACGCAGTCCTGGTAGTCGATCTTGAGGGCCAACCCGACGAGCTTGCCGTCGGTTTCCGGGAAGAAGGAGTAGTAGGCCTTGGAATTGCCGGGGACGGAGACGTAGGGGATGCCGCCCGGCGACATCTTCAGCCGCGGATAGGCCTTCCTGACCTGCTTCATCGTGGAGCCGATGCCGATACCCCGGGGCGTTTTGACGCCCTTGGGCGCGAAGATCACGGCTACGCCGAGCTTCTTGGAGATGTACAGGCTCACGCTGTTCTTCTTGGTGGGGTGTGCCGTGAAGCCCCACCCGGAGCACGACTCCGCCCCGGCGGGCCGCTTGAGCACGATCTTCCCGGTCGCCTTGGCTTTCTTCGCACTCATGCCGAGCTTGATCGTGCCGTAACCGTACGGCCCTAACGTGGGCCTGCCGGTGGTCGTCTGCGCGAGCGCGGGCGTGCCGGTGATCAGCAGCGCCGCGCCGGCCAGCACCGCGACGAGCGATTTCCTCATGTCTGGTTGGAGTGCGGCGGGCCGGGAGAAGTTCGGCGAACCCCCGGTCGAGCCTTGAGCAGTACATGGCGGGGATCGCACCGCCGGGCTGGGTGACTTGTAGCGCTTGTCTGAGGTTCTGGCCGGGGTGGTCGCGGGCCGTGCCGGTTCCACCCCGTGGGGGTCATATTTCGGCCGCGAAGGGTATCAACGTGGATACCGATCGTTCTGGCTGCGGGCACGGCGCTGGTGACGGCCATGGCCACCGATGCCTGGCCGTGGCCCGCGACGGCGCGGTTGCACCTTGGCGGTTCGGGTCCAGCACTCGCGAGGTACGGGATCCGTCGATCCTGGAGAAGGTGGACATCCTCCCCCGCTCGTCGGCGGCGTCGCGCGGGAGGACCTTCGCAAGCAGGACGAGCCCCGTCGCGAGCCGCACAGGGACTCGTCTCCTTCCGCGCCACTTGACCGTGCATCAGGGCTTGCGGGCCACGGCTCCCACGAACGTGTGGTACGTGATGCCCGGCGTGGCGTGATCCCCCTCGTCGGGGCGCCACTCCGGGAGCGGCACCAGGCCGGGCTCCAGCAGTTCGAGACCGTCGAAGAAGCCGAGAAGCTCATCCCGGGTACGCCAGCGACCGGTGCCGAGGTTCTCGTTGAAGATCTTCTCCGCCGCGTACGCCTGCTTCGACACCTCGGGGTGGGCCTCGCCCGGGTTGTGGAAGTGCGACATCACCACGTGGCTGCCCGGGGCGAGGGGCGCCACCAGCCTGGCGAGGATGCCACCCGGGTCCTCGTCGTCGGCCAGGTGGTGCAGGATCCCGAACATCAGCAGCCCGACCGGTTCGCCGAAGTCGATCAGGGCGCGCGTCTTCGGGTCGTCGAGGATCTTCTCGGGCTCGCGGGCGTCGGCCTCGATGACCGTGGTGCTGGCGTCCGCGGCGAGCAGCGCCCGGCCGTGGACCAGCACGATCGGGTCATGATCGACGTAGACGACCCGCGCGCCGGGCGTGACCGCCTGGGCGATCTCGTGCACGTTGCCCTGCGTCGGCAGCCCCGAGCCGATGTCCAGGAACTGCCGGATCCCCGCCTCCCCGGCCAGGTGGCGGACCGTGCGCCGGAGGAACTCCCGGTTGGCTTTGGCCGCCTCGGGCGCGTCCGGCGCGACCTTCAGCGCCAGTGCGGCCACCTGGCGGTCGATCTCGAAGTTGTCCTTGCCACCGAGCATGTAGTCGTAGACACGGGACACGCTGGGCTTGGTGGTGTCGATCCCGGATGGCGCGCTCTCGGGCACTGTCCGCTCCTCGAATCGGGGGGTGTCGAGGCTCATGATCCTAACCCGGCGCCGTGAGAATCCCAGCGATCAACGCTCCTGGTCCATGCGTTGAAGACACTGGGCGCCGTTCGCTCCTCGAATCGGCGGTGCGCGCCGAAGGCGACGGCCTCACAGTGGACGTCGGTATCAGGACTGGTTTCTGAGCCGGGCGTAGGCCGCGGGTGGCATGCCGACCGCGGCGGTGAAGTCGCGGGTCAAGTGAGCCTGGTCGGTGTAGCCGAGCTCGGCGGCGAGCGTGGCGAGGGCGAGGCCCTGGTAGACCCGCTCCGCGGCCTCGTGCAGCCGGAAGCGGCGGATCACCCACTTGGGGCCGATGCCGACATAGTCCCGGAACACCCGCTGCAGAGAGCGCACCGACCGCCCCGACCTGGCGGCCAGCTCGTCGACCCTGGTCACGGACACGTCGCTCTCCGCCATCTCCACCAGTGCCGCGACCTCTTCCGCCAGAGGATCCCGATCCGGCCCCAGACTCAGCAGGAACCTCTCGATGAGTGCGAAGGCGGCCTGGGCGTCGGGCTCGGCCAGGGCTTGCTCGACCAGGGTCGCGCCGGCTGCGCCGTACATCTCGCCGATCTCCACGAAGCGGCCGGTCAGCTGGGAGACGGGACCGCCGAGGAACGGCCGGAAGCCGCCGGGGCGGAAGCGGGTGCCGAGCACGCGGCCGCTGCCCCGCATCGTGTAGGAGAACCCGCCCTTGATCACCCCCGCGATCTGGTGGAAGTCGTGGGTGATCGTCATGTTGACGGTGGGGTGCGAGACGATGCGCTGTTCGTACGGCTCGGCGAGGTCGGTCCACGTGACGACCCAGAAGTGCTCCACATACGCCGAAATTTCCGGGGATGGCGCCTGGCGGGCGAAATCGAAGGCGTTGAGCCCCTCGTACGGGTTGACCCAGCCGCGCTGTCGCGTTTTTACAAGCCGCGCCTCGGGCAGGCGGGGCACGATGGCTGCCATGGAAGACATGATGCCGCTGATGACGCACGCCACCGAACGGACCGCGGGATTGGTGGGCGCGGTGCGGCCGGAGCAGCTCGGGTTCTCGACGCCATGCGAGAAGTTCGACGTCAAGGACCTGATCAACCACCTGGAGTGGGTGGCGGAGATGTTCGAGTCGCTGGCTCACCAGGGGCCGAGCGTCGAGCAGGGACTCTACGCGGGCGACTTCCCCGCGCGAGCGGAGCGCACGCTGGCCGCCTGGTCGCGGCCCGAGGCCTGGGAGGGGGCCAGCCCCGCCATGGGCCTGCCGATGACCGCGCTGGCCCACATGTACCTCGTCGACATGGTCGTGCACGGCTGGGACCTGGCCAGAGCCACCGGTCAGGAGTACGAGCCGCACCCTGAGGCCGTCTCGCGGGCGCTGTACTTCACTGACCAGATGGTGGAGATGGGCAGGCAGCGCGGCGTCTTCGGGCCGCCGGTGGCAGTGCCGGACGACGCCCCGCAGTTCGACCGCCTGCTCGGCATCATCGGCCGGGATCCGGCCTGGACACCGTGATCACCGACACTCAGTCCTCCCCCACAACGGTCAGGTCGTCGCCGAGGGCGGCGGCGATCTGGGCGGCGCGGGAGTGGTCGTCCAGCCGGCGCGTCAGGTAGGCACAGGCGTGGTGGTGCTTGAGCGACCACCAGGCGGCCGAGCCGCCGATACCACCCTTGGCGATCTTGCCACGGTCGCGGACGAAGCCCAGCGTCCAGGTGATCCTCGTCCCGAACACCTCGTCGAAGTCCGTGACCTGGGAGGCCAGCAGCTCGGCGTGCAGGTCGGGCCCCAGCAGAGCACGCACCGGGCTGTCATCCACGGCGAGGCGGGAGAAGAACTCCGCCGTCGAGGTCGCGCTCGTGTGCAGGTTGACCGCACCGAAGACCGCCTGCCGCCAAGCCCTGGAGTTCGTCCGTCCGGTGTCCAGGGCCCCGGCGGGAATCTGCAGCCACGGCGCGGCATGCAGACGGCGCGGCCACTCGGGGTCGGCGTACTCCAGCTCGGCGATGCGCTCCAGCGCGTCATCCGGCACGCCGAACCAGGCGTCCAGGGCCAGCGCGGGCCGCACGACCTCGTTGAACATCTCTCCCAGGGTGGTGCCGGCCGCCGCGCGCAGGACGCCGTCGACCAGATGACCGTAGGTCAGCGCATGCTCCCCGAGCGACGTTCCGGGAACGTACTCGGGCGCCGCCCGCACCAGGCTCTCGCGCAGCGCGGCGTCGTCCAGCAGGTCCAGGCCCGCGGCTTCGGCCGGGAAACGCGGCTGCCCCGCGCGGTGGGTGAGCACGTGGCGTAAGGTGGTCGACTCCTTGCCCCGCGCCCCGTATTCGGGCCAGTATCCGGCTATCGGCTCGTCCAAGGCGAGCGCACCGTCGCGTACGGCCACCAGAGCCGCGAGCGTCACGAACGCCTTCGACAGCGAATACGGCATGACAAGGGTGTCGGCACGCCAGGGGCGACTCCGCCCGGCATCGGCCCATCCCCCGCTCAAGCGGACGACCTCACGGCCCGCCCGCCAGACCGACACGCCCGCCCCGGTCTCCCGGCCGTCGTCGACCAGTTGCTGAAAGACCTGACGCACTCCCTCGTACCCGTCCGCGACGAACCCCTCGACCTTCACCGCGCCCTCCCCCTTGTCACTACAGCGACGAACCTGCGCGGAGCGCAACCGGCCAGGCGCCATTCAGAGGTGGCGCCGACACCGTCTTGATCTGCATGGAGCGCTCTGGCGCTGTCAGTGCCGCGTTGCGACCGGGTCGTCTCAAGCCGGGCAACCCGCCCGGTTGTCTCCGCCACGTCGCTCACCTCGCATTCCCGCATCGTGTCCCCACTCTCCCCAATATACCTAGTGGGGGTATTTGGGCAAGAGCCTCGACAGGCGGGGTCTGACGGCCCGGTGCGCTCGGACGGCCTCCCGCCCCGGTGGGGATGGGAGGCCGTCAGAGCCGGGTGGAGCGTCGCGTCACGAGTGAGGGCAGGTGTCGCGATACTCCTCGATCGCGCTGCCCCGCGGCGCCGGGCAGAGGAACGGCTCATACCGCATGTCGTCGTCCACGAACCTCTTCAGCCACGCCACCATGTATTTCCCGGTCGTGGTGTCGGTCGTCAGTGGGAAGAGGTGACTCGCGCTGTTGAGCTCCAGGTAGGCCTTCTCCGACGAGGCGGGGATGCTCTGGTAGAACGGCTCGGAGTGGCTCGACACGGGAGCGACCGAGTCGGTCTCGCCACCGATGATCAGGGTCGGCACCCGCACGTTCGACCAGTTCTTGGTCGTGTGCCACGGTGCCAGCGGTATGGCCGCCTGCAGTTGCGGACGGGTCACGACGGCCTCCAGCGACCCTCCGCCGCCCATCGAGTGACCTGCGACGGCGAGCCTGGAGGCGTCGACGCGGCCGCGGACCGCCGTCGGGCTGTCCTCCACCAGCCAGTCCAGCGCGGCCAGGAGCTGGCGGCCTCGGCTGGCGGGCTGGTCGGTACGGCTGTTGGTGTCGATGCCGATCACTACGAACCCGTGGGAGGCGATTCGCGGGCCGAGCCAGTCGATGCTGGACCACGAGGCGGTGTATCCGGGAGAGATGGCGATCGCGCCGAACGTGCCCTGGCTGGTGTCGTTGGGGTAGTAGACGCGCCCCCCGCCGAATCCGCTCACGCTGAGCGGGGAGACCCGATCCTCGGAGGTCGTGAACGGGCCACGGCTTGCTTCCAGGAGGGCGTCGGTGGGGTTGGGGCCACGCTCGTACGGGCCGGCGGCGTGGGCGGCCGGTGCGACGGTGAGGGCGCCACATGCCAGGACCACGGCGGTGGCGAGCTTCGTGATGGTTCTCGCGGCAGAGAGAGACACGTGAACTCCGAGTTCGCTGGGGGTAACCGCTTTCCGTCGACATTGTTGAGTTCGGCGGTCAATGTCCGCATCGGCGGAATCACCGGTCTCGGCTCACGAGAGAAGTCGCGCCAGTTCGACGCGGGAACGCACCCCCAGCTTGACGAAGATGTTCCGCAGGTGGTGATCGATGGTCCGCGGGCTCAGGAACAGTTGCGCGGCCACCTCCCGGTTGGTCGCGCCCTCCGCGACCAGCCGGGCGATCTGCAGCTGCTGCGCGGTGAGCAGCTGCTCCGGGCCTCCGGCGGAGGAGACGGGGAGGACGGTCTCGCCCGAGGCGCGCAGCTCCGCACGGGCCCGCTCGATCCACAGGCCCGCGCCGAACCGCTGAAAGGTCTCCAGCGCGCCGTGCAGGTGCTCCCTGGCGGCGCCGGGCCGGCGCTCCCTGCGCAGGGCTCCGCCGTACAACAACTGGGTGCGGGCCGTCTCGAACTGGCACAGGCCCTGCCGGTGCAGCTCCAGGGCCTCCCGGAAGAGCTCGTCGGCCTCCCCGCGCGGCGCCAGCAGCGCACGGCAGCGGGCCACGAGCGCGCGCCGGTCCCGGGAGCGGGTGCTGCCCACCCAGCGGTCCAGAACGCGCAGGGCGGCCGCGGCCCGATTCGTGTCGCCCGTGCGGGCCGCCGCCTCGATGAACTGAGGGCTGGCCAGGACGCGGATGACGACATGGTCGTTGCCGCGATGGCCGCGCATTCTGCCGGCCGCGTCAGCCGGGCGGCCCGCGGCCAGGTCGAGGTGGGCCAGTGCCCAGTTGGCGAGAGTCGTGGTGATGCCCAGACCGTGGGCGTCGGCCAGGTCGATGGCGGCGTGGGCCCGGTCGCGGCAGCTCTGTGCGTCGCCCTGGACGGCGGCGGTGAGTGCCAGCCAGGCCGCGTGCTGGGCGGCGGTGTTGTGCTGACCGGCGGCCTGGGCCAGCCGCAGTCCCTCCGCGGCGAGGGCGGCGACGGAGGAGTAGCGGCCCAGCGAGAACTGCGCCTGGATCATCAACTCCAGCAGCTGGGGCACCGCGGAGACGGTACCGCGCTGCCGTGCCGTGTCGACGGCCCGGACCGACAACTCGAGCGCCGCCGCGTCCTCACCCAGCAACAGGCTGGCGACGGACGCCCAGACCAGCTGCACCGGGCTCCCCACGGCCGGGGCCAGCTCCACGACCCTGCGCAAGGGCGCCGCGGCCGCCTCGTGGCGGCCGCTGAACGTCGCCGCCATCCCGTCCAGGTACTCGAACATCAGCTGGACCGAGGGGCGGTCGTCCGCGTGGCGCAGCATCGCGGCCCGCTGGGCGATGGAGAGGAAGGTGGGGAGGTCACCGGCCCTGTAGCTGGCCTCCGCGGCGTGTACGAGCGCCTTCACCCCGACGACCCGATCATCTTCCAGCAGGCGTGCGGCCGCGGCCAGCAGCTTGTCCCGGGCACTGCCCGCCTGCCCGCTGTGCAGTTCCAGGCGTGCGCGCATCAGTTCGGCCTGACCGCGCGACGTCTCGGGCACCACGGGGGACCGCAGCCTTGCCAGCAGCGCCGCGGCCCGGTGGGGGTCACCGGCCAGCCAGGCGTGGTGGGAGGCCGCGGCCAGCCACTCGGCCCTGTTCTCCGCATGGCCGGTGAGCTGGGCGGCGCGCTCGAACGTGAGGGAGGCCGCGGGGTGCCCGTGATGAGTGGCGGCCGAGGCGGCGGCCGCCAGCTCCTCCGCCAGCCGTTCGGGTGGCCCGTCGAGTGCGGCGGCACGGTGCCAGGCCCTCCTCAGCCGGTGGTGGTCCTGGTCGAGGAGGGCCGCGAGGAACCGGTGGGCGTCCCGCCTGCCGGCGAGCGATGCCTCGGCGTAGGCGACGGCGCGCACCATGTCGTCGGCGAAGACGTACCGGTCGCCTTCTGCGCGGAGCACGCCGGCCCGCTCGGCGGGCGCCAGCACCACCAGCGCGTCCGCGGGGGCGGCTGCCGTCATCAGGGTCGCGGTGTCGAGACAGGCATCGGCCGCGAGGAGGAGCAGCAGGAACCGGGTGTCCTCCGGCAGACCGGCCAGGCGATCCGCGTGGGCGCGATGCAGCCGTCCTCCGGCCGGCAGGCCGTCGGGCGGCGCGGCCAGGCCCGCCAGCTGGTCGACGGTCAGCGACTCCACAAGCTCCCGCAGGGCGAGCGGGTTGCCCCGCGCGATCCGGTCCAGGCAGGCACGCAGATCATCCGAAAGTCCGCCGGGCACCAGTTCGTCGGCCAGTGCGTGGCTCGCCGCCTGGTCCAGGGGGCGAAGGACGCGGGCGGGGACGTCGTCGGGCATCCCGTGGTCCTCCCGCGCCGCGAACAGCAGCGCGATCCGTTCGCCCGCCGGCCGCCTGGCCACGAACGACAGCACCTCGCGGCTGGTCTCGTCGAGCAGGTGCAGGTCGTCGACGCAGACCAGCACGGGCTCCGTCGCCGCCAGCTTGCGCAGGAACTCCAAGAGCGCGGCGGGCAGCGCCATCCCGCCGTCGGTGACGCCGCTGAGCGCCCGGGTCAGCACGCGTGACTCGACCAGGTCCGCGACCGGGCACAGGAGGGCGTGCAGGCCGGAGAGCGACAGGTGCGTCTCCTGGCGGATCCCACAGGCGCGCAGCACGGTGAAACCGCTCGCCTGCGCGACGGCGAAGTCCAGCACGGCGGTCTTGCCGATACCCGGCGCGCCGAGGAGGGTCAGCGCGCCGCCGTCGCCCCGGCGTGCTCGGTCGAGGAGCCGCCGCACGGCGTCCTCCTCGGCGGCGCGGCCGCGCAGGGCTGGTGGGCGCGTGGCGGGGGAGGCCAATGACATGAACAGAGTGTTACGCGCACTTGTCACCGAATAAAGGGACATCGAGAAGTCGGCACAGGACCGGTGATGTCACCGATGCGCCGGCCGCGGACGCTGTGACCGGTCGTGCCGGCCGGGTCGCCACCCCCGCCCGGCAGCGGGTGATGCCGCCGCCTGGCCGGCGATGCCGTCAGGGCTTGCGGGCCACCGCCCCCACGAAGGTGTGGTACGTGATGCCGGGCTCGGCCCTGTCCCCCGCTTCCGGACGCCACTCGGGAAGCGGCACCAGGCCGGGCTCCAGCAGCTCCAGCCCGTCGAAGTAGGCGAGGATCTCCTCGCGCGTACGCCACCGCCCCGTTCCCAGCGTCTCGTTGAAGATCTTCTCGGCCGAGTACGCCTGCCTGGACACCTCGGGAAGCGCCGCCCCGGGGTTGTGGAAGTGGGAGACGGCCAGATGGCTGCCGGGGGCGAGGCGGTTCATGAGGTGGGCGGTGGTCCCGGCGGGGTCCTCGTCGTCGGCCAGGTGGTGCAGGATGCCGAAGAGCAACAGCCCCACCGGCTCATTGAAGTCGATCAGCCGGGTGACCTCGGGATGGTTCAGGATCGCGTCCGGGTCCCTGAGGTCGGCCTCGACGACCGTGGTGCTGTCGTCGACGGCCAGCAGCGCGCGGCCGTGGACGAGGACGATCGGGTCGTGGTCGACGTAGACGACCCGGGTGCCGGGGGCGGCCGACTGGGCGATCTCGTGCACGTTGCCCTGCGTCGGCAGGCCCGAGCCGAGATCCAGGAACTGGCGGAGGCCGGCCTGGGCCGCGAGAAACCGGACCACGCGGGCGAGGAACTCCCGGTTCGCCCGGGCCGCCTCGGGAGCGTCCGGGGCGACCTCCAGCGCCAGGCGCGCCATCCGGCGGTCCACCTCGTAGTTGTCCTTGCCGCCGAGCATGAAGTCGTAGACGCGGGACACGCTGGGCTTGGTGGTGTCGATGCCCTGTGGCGCGTGCTCCTGCTCGCTGTCGGCCACGGTCAGCTCCTCGGGTGTACGTCAGTGCGCATGATCGTACGACGCAAAGCCGAAATACAGCCTCTTTCCGGTAATACGGCGGGGAGTCCACATCGGCTCATGCCGACTCCCGGACCACCAGCTCCGTCGGCAGTATCACCGGATCGACGTGTTTCGCCCCGTCGATCAGCGCCAGCAGCAGCCGGATGGTCTCCTGCGCCATCTCCGCCAGCGGCTGCCGGATCGTCGTCAGCGGCGGATGCGTGGAGAGGGCCACCGAGGAGTCGTCGAACCCGCCCACCGCCACGTCGTCCGGCACCCTGCGCCCCGCCGCCCGCAGCGCGGCCAGCGCCCCGGACGCCATCAGGTCGGAGGCGACGAAGACGGCGTCGAGGTCGGGGACCCGCTCCAGCAGCTCGGTCATCGCCCGCTCGCCGCTGGCCTGTGTCCAGTCCCCGTGCGCGATCAGCTTCGTGGTGGCCTTGCGACCGAGCACCTCGGCGAAGCCCTCCAGGCGCTGGATGCCGCCGGGCGTGTCCATCGGCCCGGTGATCATGGCGATCCGTTTGCGGCCCTGGCTGACGAAATACTCGGTCATCTGCCGGGCGCCGAGCCGCTCGTCGGCGGCGGCGTACGGGATGACGTTCTCGTGGCCGATGACGGCGCCGCAGGAGACGGCGGGCGGCCCGGACCCGAGCGCCTCGACGAGCGGGTCGCCCGCGTGCGTCGAGACGAGCAGCACGCCGTCGGCGTGGCCGCCGCGGACGTAGCGGACCACCCGCTCGCGGTCGCCCTCGTCGCCGGCCAGCATCATCACCAGCGACATGTCGCGCTCGGCGAGCATCCTGATGGCGACCCGGATGAGGGTGCTGTAGTTGGGGTCCTCGAACAGCTTCTCGTGCGGCTCCGACAGCACCATCGCGATCGAGCCCGTGCGCTGCGTGACCAGGCTGCGGGCGGCCCTGTTGACGACGTAGCCGGTCTCCGAGATGGCCCGTTCGATGGCCACGCGCGCCGCCGGGCTGACGTACTTGTCCCCGTTGAGCAGGCGGGAGACCGTCCCGCGGGACACGCCCGCGGCGGCGGCGACATCGTGGATCGTAGGACGCTTCACTTGACGGCTCCGGAGGACAGGTCGGTCCTCCAGTATCGCTGCATCGTGAGGAAGAGCGCGATCAAGGGAACGAGCGACAGGAACGCCCCCGTGAGGATGAGGTTGTACAGCGACGGCTGGTTCGCCCCGGACTGCAGCAGCGTGAACAGGCCGACCGTGAGCGGGAACTTGCCGTCGTCGCCGAGCATGATGAACGGCAGCAGGAAGTTGTTCCAGATGGCCACGAACTGGAACAGGAAGATCGTCACCATGCCGGGCACCATCATCGGCATCGCCACCCGCGCCATCAGGCGCCACTCGCCGGCCCCGTCGATGCGCCCGGCCTCCAGCAGCGAGTCGGGGATCGCCGCGTTGGCGTAGATGCGGGCCAGATAGATGCTGTACGGGTGCAGGATCTGCGGCAGCAGGACGGCCCAGTAGGTGTCGGCCAGTCCGATCTTGGAGAACAGCAGGTACTGCGGGATCGCCAGCACCACGGCCGGCACCAGGATGCCGCCGATGAGCAGGTTGAAGATCAGGTTCCGGCCGGGGAAGCGGTATTTCGCCAGCGCGTACCCGGAGACCGCCGAGACGGCGGTCGACAGCAGCGCGCCGCCGCCCGCGTAGATGAGGGTGTTGGCCGCCCACAGCCAGAACACCCCGTCGCGGTAGGCGAACAGCTGAGTCACGTTGTCGAGGAAGCCGGTGCCGAAGGCGAGGGTCGAGGTGCTGAACAGCTCGGCGGGTGATTTGGTGGCCGCGATCAGGACCCAGAACACCGGGAAGATGCAGTAGATCGCGCCGAGCAGGAGCAGCGCCGTCGGCACCACGCCGACCGCTTTGGTGTTGCGCGGGCGCCGATGCGTGACCCCGGTCAGCGGCCGTGAGACTGCGGTCATCAGCTCTCCCCGAATGCGTGGTTGCGGACCACGCGCAAGAACGCGAACGACAGGACGAGCGAGATCGCCGCGATGACGATGGAGGTGGCGGCGGCCGAGTACAGGTCGCCGGTGACGAAGGCGTCGCGGTAGACCTTCATGAGCGGGCTCCACGTGGAGCTGATCGTGTTGGTCAGCGGCCGCAGGGTGCTGGGCTCGGTGAACACCTGGATCGTGGCGATGATCGAGAACACGGTGGTCAGGATGATCGCCGGGGTCAGGATCGGGATCTTGACGCGGAGCGCGATCTGCAGCTCTGAGGCGCCGTCGAGCCGCGCGGCCTCGTACAGGTCGCGCGGGATGGCCCGGAGCGTGGTGTAGAGCACCAGCATGTTGAAGCCGACCCCGCCCCACACCGCCACGTTCGCCATGGAGTACGTGACGGTGCTGGCGCCCAGGAAGTCGATGTCCAGGATGTCCCTGAACGGGCTGAGCGAGGGCAGGTAGAGGAAGCCCCACAGCAGGGTGGCCGCGACGCCCGGCACCGCGTACGGCAGGAAGATCGCGATTCGCGAGAACCGCGCCAGCCGCACCCGCGCCGAGTCCAGCAGCAGCGCGAACAGCAGTGCCAGGCCGAGCATGACGACCAGCACCAGCGTGCCGTAGCCGAGCACGCGCAGCCACCCGTTCCACAGCTCGCTGTCGGACAGGGCGGCGGCGAAGTTGTCGAACCCGACGAAGATCTCGCGCCGCGCGCCCTTGCCCAGGCCGAGTCCCGACACCTTGGTACGGAGCATCGCCAGGTAGACGGTGTAGCCGATGGGCACCGCCAGGAAGAGCGTGAACAGCACGACGGCGGGCGTCAGGAACAGGTAAGGGGCCGACCGCTTCATGAGGCGATCGTGAAGCCGGACTTGCGCATGTCGGCGACCGTGGCGTCCTGCATGGTCTGGATGGCGTCGGAGAACGGCGTCTTGTTCTGCAGCGCCTTGTCGAAGGCGTCCTTGAAGGTGTTGTATGTCACGCCGACGTTCGGGCCGAAGGTGAAGCCGCGGGCGCCGGCGGACACGGCGGCGGCCTGCTGCCAGAAGTCGGGCTGGTTGGAGAAGTAGTCGGGAGCCTCGCCGAGCGCCGACTGGGCCTTGGTCGAGGCCGGGTAGATCGCGGCCTCCTTGACCAGCAGTTGCAGGGCGGCCGGGTCGGTGTTGAGCCAGGTCGCGAACTGCGCGGCGGCCGCCTTGTTCGGCGTCTTGGACGACACGGCGACGGACGAGCCGCCCCAGAAGCCGGAGTAGTTCTCGCCCGCGTTCCACTGGGGCATCGGCGCGATGGCCCACTTGTCCTTGGCCTTGGGCGCGTTGGTCGCCAGCACGCCCGGCGCCCACACCGCCGACGGCCAGCTCAGCAGCTTGCCGTCGTTGAGAGCTTTGTTCCACTCGGGCGTGAAGAACGGCATGTCGTCGATGGCGCCTTCCTTGACCAGGCCGCCCCAGTAGTCGGCGACCTTCTTGGTGGGCTCGTCGGCGATGTTGACCTTCCACGACTCGCCGCTGATCGACCACCACTGCGCGCCCGCCTGCTGCGCCAGCCCGGTGAACGCGCCCGGGTCCTTGCTGGAGAAGGTGCCGAGGTAGACCTTGGAGTCCTTCTTGCGCACCGTGCGGGCCGCCTCGGCGTACTCCTGCCAGGTCTTCGGCACCTCGATGCCGTACTTGTCGAACAGGTCCTTGCGGTAGAAGAGCATCATGGGGCCGCTGTCCTGCGGGACCCCGTACACGCCTTCGGTGCCGAGCGTGACCAGGTTCCACAGGCCCTCGGAGAACTCACCCTTGATCGCGGCCGTCTCGGCCTTGAGGTCGGCCACCGCGTCGGCGGCGATGAACGACGGCAGGTGCTGATACTCGGCCTGCACCAGGTCGGGCGGGTTGCCGGCCTTGGCGGCGGTGAGGTACTTGGCGGCCGCGTCGTCGCCGCCGGCCTGCTTGCTGACCGTGACCTGGATGTCGGGGTGCGCCTGGTTCCAGACCGCGACGATCTTGTCCATGTTGGGGGCCCAGGTCCAGTAGGTGAGCTTGACCGGTCCCTGGGCGGCGGCCGTGGGGCTCTGCGCCGCCTCGGTGCTTTCGGCGGGCTCGCCGGATCCGCAGCTCGCGAGGGTGGCCGTGAGGGCGACGGCCAGGGCTGCTCCAAGGCGGTTGGCGCGCATGCGTACCTCCGTAAGGGTTCTGTGAACGTGCACAGAGTGGAACAGCCTGGAAATCCGCGTCAAGGGGTCGTTACGGTCTCGTTAACGTCGAGCTCAGCAGGAAAATCAAGGATGGCTGTTCCCTCAAAGCCGAGGTCGGCGTTACTGTGCACGTTCACAGAAGCTTTTCGAGGGGGATAGATGTATCCGGAGCGTCCTGCTGGTATCGCCTTTGGCGGGGACTACAACCCAGAGCAGTGGCCGCGCGAAGTTCTGGAAGAGGACGTGGCCCTGATGCGCGAGGCCGGGGTCAACCTGATCAGCCTGGGGCTGTTCTCGTGGGCGCTGATGGAGCCGGCCGAGGGGCGTTTCGAGTTCGGCTGGTTGGACGAGATCATCGACAGGCTGCACGCCGGCGGCGTCGCGGTCGATCTGGCCACGCCGACCGCCGCCCCGCCTGCCTGGTTCGTGGCCAAGCATCCCGACGTGCTGCCGGTGACCAGGGAGGGCATCCGCATCGGGTTCGGCGGCCGGCAGAGCGCCTGCTCCAGCGCCCCCGCCTTCCGCGAGGCGACCGCGCGGCTGGTGCGCGCCCTGGGCGAGCACTACCGTGACCATCCCGCCGTGGTCATGTGGCACGTGCACAACGAGTACGGGGCGCCGCTCGGCGAGTGCTACTGCGAGCACAGCGTGGCGGCCTGGCGCGAGTGGCTTCGAACGACTTATCGCGATGTTTCCGCATTGAACGATGCGTGGGGCGCCACCTTCTGGGGCCAGACCTACACCGACTGGTCCGAGATCGACGCCCCCCGCTTCAACCACACGGCCGTCAACCCGGCCCAGCGGCTCGACTACGCCCGTTTCAGCGACGTCCAGCACCGCGAGCACTACGCGCTGCAGCGCGACATCCTGCGCGAGATCACCCCCGGTCTGCCCGTGACCACGAACTTCGCCGGCACCGTCAACTGCAAGTCCGCCGACCTGTGGCAGTGGGCCCGCGAGCTCGACGTGATCGCCAACGACCACTACCTCAAGGCCGAGGCGCCGGACAACCACATCGACCTCGCCATGTCGGCCGACCTCGCCCGGTCGGTGGCGGGCGGCGCGCCGTGGATGCTGATGGAGCATTCGGCGGGCGCGGTCAACTGGCAGCCGCGCAACATCGCCAAGCGGCCCGGCGAGATGCGCCGCAACAGCCTCGCGCACGTGGCGCGCGGCTCGGACAGCGTGCTGTTCTTCCAGTTCAGGGCCTCCCGATTCGGGGCGGAGAAGTTCCACTCGGGGCTGGTGCCGCACGCCGGGACGGACTCCGAGCAGTGGCGCGAGGTGGTGCGGCTGGGCGCCGACCTGGGCAAGCTCGCCGATCTGCGCGGCAGCCGGGTGCGGGCCGAGGTGGCGATCGTCTGGGACTGGGAGTCGTACTGGGCGCTGGAGCTGGACTGGCGGCCGTCGGTCGACCTGACGTTCCGGGAGCGGGTGGACGCCTTCTACGAGGCGCTGTGGCGGGAGCACGTGACGGTGGACTTCGTCCACCCTTCCGCTGATATTTCGGAATATCGGGTGGTGGTGGCGCCCAGCTCGTACCTGCTGACCGAGGCGTCCGCCAAGAACCTCCACGGGTACGTGGAGTCGGGCGGCAACCTGCTCGTGTCGTACTTCTCCGGCATCGTGGACGAGCACGACACCATCCACCCGGGCGCCCACCCTGGCGCGCTGCGCGAGCTCCTCGGCCTGTCGATCGAGGAGTTCCACCCGCTGCGCGCGCACGAGACCGTGTCGATCACCGGTGGCGACACCGCCCGCGTCTGGTCGGAGCGGGTCCGCCCGGCGGGCGCGACGTCCGTACGCGACTTCGCCGCCGGGCCCGACGCGGGCCACCCCGCCTTCACCCGGCACGACCTGGGCGCCGGCACCGCGTGGTACCTCGCCACCGCCCCCGTCACCGGCCTGCGCGACCTGCTCACGCAGGTGCTCGACCACGCGAACGTGTCCCGCCCGCGCGGCCTTCCCGACACCCTGGAGATGGTGCGCAGGGGCGGCCACGTCTTCCTGATCAACCATGGCGACGACCCCGTGACGGTCGAGGGGGTGACCGGCGTCAGCGTGTTCGACGGCGTACACCACGACGGTCCGGTCACCGTCGCGCCCGGCGCGGTCACCGTCGTCGTGGACGCCCCCCACCCCTAGGGAGACCCGATGAGACGCATCCTGTCCGCCCTGCTGTTAGTCGCCGCCCTGAGCGTCGCCGCGCAACCGGCGCAGGCCCAGCCCCGCCTGCAGATCAGGGGCGCCGACGTCTCCAGCCTCGCCAAGTCCGAGGCCCTGGGCGGCCTCTACCGCGACGCCCGCGGCCGCAGGGGCGACGCGCTGCGCATTCTGTCCCAGGCCGGGCTCAACTACATCCGGCTCAAGGTGTGGGTGAACCCGGCCGACGGCTACAACACCAAGTCGCAGGTCCTCGCCGTCGCCAAGCGGGTCAAAGCGCAGGGCATGAAGCTGCTGGTGGACTTCCACTACTCCGACACCTGGGCCGACCCGGGCAAGCAGTTCAAGCCGGCCGCGTGGGAGTCGCTCCCGTTCGACCAGCTCAGGCAGGCCCTGTACGACCACACCTACGACGTGCTCGACGCCCTGCGCCGCCAGGGCACCACGGCGGACATGGTCCAGGTCGGCAACGAGATCAACGGCGGCCTGCTCTGGCCGGACGGCTCCAACTCCAACTGGGCGAACACGGCCGCGCTGCTGAACGCCGGCTACGACGCGGTCAAGCGCGTCTCCAGCGCCACGAAGGTCGTGCTGCACCTGGCCAACGGCGGCGACAACGGCCTCTACCGGTGGTGGTTCGACAACGCGAACGCCAGCGGCATCAGGTATGACGTGATCGGGCTGTCGTACTACCCGTACTGGCACGGCACGCTGGAGACGTTCCAGGCCAACATCAACGACGTCGCCACCCGGTACGGCAAGCCGGTCGTGCTGGTGGAGACCGCCTACCCGTTCACCACGGCCGACGACGACGGCTGGGAGAACATCGTCCTGTCGCCCGAGCCGTACCCCGGCTACCAGGCGACCCCGCAGGGCCAGGCGGCGCTGCTCGCCAAGGTCGCCGACATCGTCCGCCAGGTGCCGAACGGCCTGGGCCTCGGTGTGTTCACCTGGGAGGCCACCTGGACCGGCGTCAAGGGCAACGGCTGGGACCCGGCCGACCCGTCCTCCGGCAACGGCTGGGAGAACCAGGCCCTGTTCGACTACGCCGACCGCGCGCTGCCCGCCATGGCGGTGCTCGGCCGCATCTGACGTGCCCGCGCCCGCGTCACGTACGCCGAGCGTGACGCGGGCGCGACGACCATCCTCAAGGTCAGGGAGCCGGCACGGATCCAGGCCCCCCGCCGAAGTCGAATGGGCCCTGCCCGCGGTTCCTGGTTCTCGAGGGCCGGAACGGGTCGGCTGCCATCCGGCTACTGTTGATCCGCATGACGCACACCGAGATCGAGATCACCGCGGAGCTGGTGCGGGATCTGCTGCGTGATCAGCACCCCGACCTGGCCGATTACCCTGTGCGGCTCGGCGCGCGGGGCTGGGACAACCAGCTATGGCGGCTCGGCGACGACCTCGCCGTCCGGTTGCCCTGGGCGACGCAGTCCGCGGACGAGTTGCTGCGCAAGGAGCACACCTGGCTGCCCGCTCTCGCCCCGCGCCTTCCGCTGCCGGTTCCCGTCCCGCAGCGTCTCGGCGAGCCCTCCGCTCTGTTTCCGCGCCCCTGGATCGTCACCACCTGGGTGCCGGGCGAGCCCGCCGACCGCGCGCCCGTCACGCGCGGCGCGGAGGCGGCCGACATCCTGGCCGCTTTCCTGACGGCTTTGCACCAACCCGCCCCCGACCAGGCTCCCGCCGGCCGGGACCGCGGGGGGCCTCTGGCCGACTACTCCGAGGGGTTCGCCAGGGGGCTCGCCTCGGCCACCGAGATGGGGCTGATCTCCGACCCGGACGCTGTCCGCGCGGTCTGGGACGACGCCGTCGCCGCGCCCGGCTGGGCTGGCCCGGCGCTCTGGCTCCACGGCGACCTGCATCCGGCCAACGTCCTCACCGCGGACGGCACCATCTGCGGCGTGATCGACTTCGGCGACCTCTTCGCGGGCGATCCGGCCGGCGACCTCGCCGCCGCCTGGACTCTGCTGCCGGACGGCGCCGCCGACCGCTTTTATGACGCCTACCAGCCGGCCCCGGACGCCGCGACCCTGCGCCGCGCACGCGGATGGGCGGTACGCCGCGCCCTCGGCGGCATTCATGTCGGAGAAGCCGGCGTCCGCGGCCGCCCGGGCGGCAAGGCCACGTGGGGCCCACCTGCCCACGCGGCACTGCGACGCCTCATCGCAACGGCCCATCGCTGATCGATCGCCTCTCCACACGCTCGAAAACCTTCGCGCCGGACCGCAGCATGCCAAGCATGCCGGGGTCTACTGCCTGACGTGCCTTTACGACCTTCACGCGGCTGACCAGCCAGTTCGTTTGACAACCCCCGATAACGATGGCGCTCCTGGCCGGCCTCCGCGTCGGCGCGACCAGGCAGTGCTGGAGCTTGTCAGCGGCGTCCGGGGCGGCGGTCAGGCGCGGCCGCAGTGAGGGCAGCGCATCTGCTTGTGCCGATAGGCGTCGTTGACGTCCACCGGACTATCGACACCGGCGCCGCCACCACCGGGGAGGTGGATCGTGCAGCCGACGGCGACGGCGGCCGTGCCCTGCCGGGGCACCGGCATCGGGGCGAGTCGCCGCCAGCGAGCTCGGCCGGGTCGCGGCGGCGCCGGACTCGGCGACGGATGTCGTGCACGCCGCGAGACTGACGCTCATGGCCCCTGCGAGCAGGAGCATCGGTACGGACCTCGTGGTCGGCGATCGGTTCATGGCCATCTCCTGGCTGGTACAGATATCTACGATAACGCTAATACGCTAGCTCTGATAACGCAACTATTGATATCAATTTCCTGTTATCATCGATTCATGAGTGATCGGGAAGAGGTCCGGCGGCGCATCATCGACGCCACGACCAAGCTGCTTCGGGACAAGGGCCGCGAAGGAGTGACGACGCGCACCGTCAGCGCGGCGGCCGGCGTGCAGGCCCCCACGCTCTACCGCCTGTTCACCGACATGAACGGGCTGCTCGAGGCGGTCGCGGCCGACGGATTCGCGCGCTACCTCGCGCAGAAGCACAGCCAGGCGCTCTCCGATGACCCCGTGGACGACCTGCGCCGCGGATGGGACACGCACATCGGCTTCGGCCTGGAGAACCCGGCCCACTACCTGCTCATGTACGGCCAGCCCACTCCCGGGTGCCGGACCCGCGCCGCCGAACAGGCGCTGGAGCGGCTACGCATGCTGGTCGAGCGCATCGCCGTCGCGGGCCTGCTCTCCGTCGGCGTCGAGGCCGCCGTCAGCATGGTGCACGCCGCGGGCGTCGGCCTCACGCTCAACCTCATCGGGACACCTCCCGAGGAGCGCGATCCGGCCCTCCCCGACCGCCTGCGCGAGGCCATGATCGCGTCGATCACCACGGCGGGCACGGCCGGCGCCCCGAGCGCGGCCCAGCGGGCCGTGGCCTTGAAGGCCGTCCTCGGCGAGGTGGCGGACCTGTACAGCCCGGGCGAGCGGGCCTTGCTGAACGAACTCCTCGACCGCGCCGCGAACCACACCCCCGCCCGCTGACCTGGCCGGCCGCCCAGCCGGCGCCGGCAGGTGGACACCGTCTCCGGGCGTCCGTCCGCCGGCGCGTACGGTGATCAGAGCAGCTTGTCCTGGGTGAAGGGGACCTCTCGGAGGCGGCGGCCGATGGCGTGGAAGATCGCGTTGCCGATGGCCGCAGGCACGCCCGTCCCCGGCGTCTCGCCGAAGCCGCGGGCTTCAAGCGCGGTGCTGTCAGGGTCCGGCCGGTCCACGAACAAGGCCTCCACCGACGGCGTGTCCGCGCAGACCGGGACCAGATAGGTGGACAGGTTCGGGTTGACGACCCGCGCCGTGGTCGGGTCCACCATCGTGTGCTCCATCAGCGCGAAGCCGATCCCCCAGGTCACACCGCCGATGACCTGCCCGCGCGCGGTCCGGTGGTTGAGCACCCGTCCAGGGTCGTGCGCGGTCACGACCCTGGACACGCGCAGCCTGCCCAGCCTGGGCTCGATCCGGACCTCCACGAAAACCGCGCCGAACGAGTGCCCGGGCGTGTTGGCCCCGCTTCCGCGGACCTCGACGGGGCGGCCGTGGCGGGCCACGACGTCGCGGTAGCTGTCCCTGCGGCCGCGCTCGCCGCGGGCGAACAGGCGGCCGGCCGCGGTCACGACGTCCTCGGCGGGCACGCCGTGCAGCGGGGAGCGCGGGTCGGCGACGGCGAGCGCGATCACCGCGTCGCGCGCGCTCCGCGCCGCCTGGGAGGCCGGGCCGGCCACGCTGGGCATCGTGGACGACCCCGCCGACACGGACGCCCTCGGGTACGTGGTGTCGCCGAGCAGCGTCGTGACGTGGTCGAGCGGCATGCCGAGCCCGTCCGCGGCGACTTGGGTGAGCACGGTGTAGGTGCCGGTGCCGATCTCCTGGGTGGCGGCCCGCAAGGTCGCCCGCCCGTCCAGCCCGATGGTGAGGCCAACCTCGGACTCGATCCAGCCGTAGGTGTGGGTCTCGGTGGCCATGCCCCAGCCGACGTACTCGTCGCCGTCCCTGGTCGTCCCCGGCCTGGGGTCGCGACGGGCCCAGCCGAACGCCTCGGCCGCGGCCCGGTAGCACTCCAGCAGGTGCTTGCCGGCGTAGGGGCGGCCGGTCCGCGGGTTGACCGCGTTGTGGTTGCGTACCCGCAGTTCCACCGGGTCGATGCCGAGCTCGTGGCTCAGCTCGTCCATGGCGGTCTCCAGGCCGAAGTGCGCGGTCGTCTCCGGTGAGCGCATGTAGCTCGACGTCGGCAGGTCCAGCCGCACGCCCATCTGCCGCACGTGGACGTTCGGGCAGGCGTACAGGTGGAGCGTGGAGTCGCTGCCGTTGTAGACGTTCTCGTCGATGCGGGTCACCTGTGCCGTCGAGGTGTCGGCGATCGCGATCAGAACGCCCTGCTGGGTGGCGCCGAGCCGGATGTGGTGGCGATACTCGGAGCGGTGGCCGTTGGAGGTGTACATCTGCGCGCGCGACAGCACCAGCTTCACCGGCCGGCCGGCGAGCTGCGCCGCCGCCGCGGTGAGCAGCGTGTGGGGATAGGTGGGGCCCTTGGCGCCGAAACCACCGCCCAAGTAGGGCGAGATGATCCTGACCTGCTCCGGCCTCATACGGAACGCGTCCGACACGGCTTTACGGGACAAGATCACGCCCTGGGTGCTCTCGTACAGGGTCAGCGTGTTGCCCTCCCAGACGGCGGTGGTGGTGTGGGGTTCGATCGGGTTGTGGTGCTGCATCGGGCTGCTGTAGGTCTGGTCGATGCGCACGTCGGCCTGTTCGAGCGCCGCGGCGGCGTCGCCGCGGGCGATCTCGTTGGGTCTGTTGCGGAACGCGATCGGCAGGAACGCCTCGTCGAGCACGTCCGCCAGCCGCGTGACGGGATCCTCCGCCCGGTAGCGGATCTTCACCAGGTTGGCGGCCTCCTGCGCCTGCTCCAGGGTCTGGGCCAGGACGTAGGCCACCGGCTGCCCGTTGTGGTGCACCCGCGTGTCCTGCATGGGGATGAAAGGCCTGTTGTAGGGGAAGTCCGGCAGCGTCAGCTTCGGCATGTCGGCGTGGGTGTAGACCGCGACGACGCCGGGATGCGCCAGCGCCGCCCTGGTGTCGATCTCCACGACCTCGCCGCGGGCGATCGTGCTCATCACCAGGAAGCCGTGCAGCACGCCGGGCACCTCGTTGTCCGCGGCGTAGCGGGCCGCGCCGGTGACCTTCGCCCGGCCGTCCACCCGCGCCACGCCCTGCCCGACCAGCCCGCTCATCGAAGCCCTCCCAGATCGCTGAGGATGCTCACCAGCGCCCGCTGGACGAGCTCGACCTTGAACCTGTTCCCTTCGTACGGCTCGGCGTCCCTGACCAGGAGCCGGCCCGCCTCGGCGATCGCCTGCCCGGTCAGCGGCCGGCCCCGCAGCGCCGCCTCGACGCGGGTGTCCCGCCACGGGCGGGTGCCCACGCCGCCGAACGCCAGCCGTACGTCCTGCACCACGCGGCCCCTGATGCGCAGCGCCGCCGCCACCGACACCACCGCGAACTCGAACGTGGCCCGGTCGCGCAGCTTCAGGTAGCGCGACTGCCCGGCGAGGGCTGTGCGCGGCACGTCCACCCAGGTGATCAGCTCGCCCGGGCGCATCACGGTCTCCCGGTCCGGCTTGGACCCGGGGAGGAGATAGAAGTCGGCGATCGGGACGGCCCGCTCGCCACCCGGCCCGAGCAGGTGCACGGTCGCGTCCAACGCGATCAGCGCCACCGCCAGGTCCGAAGGGTGCGTGGCGATGCAGTGGTCGCCGCCGCCCAGGATCGCGTGTCCCCGGTTGTGCCCCGTGATCGCTGGGCAACCGCTGCCCGGGACCCGCTTGTTGCACGCCGAGGCCGCGTCCCGGAAGTATCCGCACCTGGTGCGCTGCAACAGGTTCCCGCCGATCGAGGCCATGTTCCGTACCTGAGGGGACGCCGAGGCCAGCAGCGCCTGCGACAGCACCGGGAACTCCCGCCGCACCCCGGGGTGCTCGGCGACCTGGCGCATTCTGGCCGACCCTCCGACGCGCAACCGCCTGGAGTCGACGGCGACACCGTCGATGCCGAGGCGGTTGACGTCGACCAGATGGTCGTGGGCCTCCGCGCCGTCCCGCATCAGGTTCAGCAGATCGGTGCCGCCCGCCACGAAGGTCGACTCGGGAGTGCTCGCGGCGATCCGTACCGCCTCGGCCGGGCTGCCCGCGACCGTGTAACCGAAGGCCCTCACCGCCGTACCTCCTTCGCGGCGTCGGCGACGGCGGCGACGATGTTCTGGTACGCCGCGCACCGGCACAGGTTCCCGCTCATCCACTCGCGGATCTCCGCCTCCGAACCCGTGTGCCCCTCGTCTATACAGGCCACGGCCGACATGAGCTGACCGGGAGTGCACGCCCCGCACTGGAACGCGTCGTGCCGGATGAACGCCTCCTGCACCGGGTGCAGCTCCTCGCCCCGCGCCAGCCCCTCCACCGTGGTGATCTCGGCCCCCTGCCGCATCACCGCCAGCGTCAGGCACGACTTGACCCGCTCGCCGTCGGCCAGCACCGTGCACGCCCCGCACTCGCCCCGGTCACAGCCCTTCTTGGTGCCGGTCAGGCCGAGCCGCTCGCGCAGCGCGTCCAGCAACGTCACCCTCGGCTCCAGGACGACCTTGCGCAGCTGCCCATTGACCGTCAAGGCGACCTCCACCGACGCCCCGGGGGCGACGGCGTACGCCTGAGCGGCGGCGGTCTGGGCGGCAGCGGGAGCGGCGGCGATGCCCGTCCCGGCCGCGGCCGTTCCCGCCGCGGTCACCGCGATGGCCTTGAGCACCTTACGGCGGGTGTGCACGGGTCTCTCAGGTAAGGGATCGTGTTCCACTGACGCCTCCAGGAGGCGTTGACGCAATTCGGCGATCTTCGCGCCCGTCTCCGGATCAGGCTCGTCGGCCAGGTCGAACGAGACGACGTCCTCGATCAGCGGCAGTGCGATCCGGTCGGCGCGGCGGCGCGCGGGATGCGCCAGATATTCGCGGTAGCCGTCCAGATCTTCGATCACGAAGACGGCGCCCCACTCGTACTCGCCGCTGCGGTCACGCCCGACGGCGAAGGATCTCACCGACGGGATGACCCTGCCCTGGTCGCGCAGGCTTTCGAGAGCCTCCGTCCGCTGTCGCGGTGTTATATCCGGTTTGAAGGTGAACCAGCTGCCGTGATAGATCATCTCGCTCCTCTCTTCGTACGGACCGGTCTGGCGACATACGAAAGCCCCGGCCGGCCTGGCCATCGCGAGGCCAGTCGGTGTATGTGTCGGCATCGGTCCCGGCGTCTCGGCCTGTGGTGTCGATCAGCCGGGTTCATGTGCCTTCTCGGGCGAGCGGCCGGGCGGTGCGTGCGCGGGGTCAAGAAGGCCCCGATTCACCTAGGAACCCGGCACCCTCAGGCGCGGACCGGTCGAGTTAGCAGCTCGTCACGCGTGGAATGCCGTCGTCTCACGTGCCCTCCTCGCGTCGGCGCGGCCGCTGATCGGTGTGTTGGGCTCGGCTTGTCCTGCCGTCAAGCTCCCATCGGTCGCGGCACGTTCGCGTCGGCGAAGTGCCGCGTACGCATGCTGGCGGAGACGGTGCGGCCTGGCCTTCGCGAGGGTCCGCACGGTGAGGTTGCCGATACCCCGCTACCTGCGCCGGTGATCAGGACGACCGACATGGTGGTGCCCCTTTTCCGATTGATGTCCTGCCGAAGACCGATGGCCGGCCAGCCGGCGACCGACTTGCGCTGACGCCACCGCCTCGGTGTTGCCTGATTTTGGAGCTAGCGCTGGTATCAGTATTCCGTTAGCAATCGTTACATGTCAACCGTCGATAACAAATACATGTTAGCGCTGAATCGTGGGGTGGAACCGTGACCAGGCTTTGCTCGATCAAGCGCCTGGTCAAGCAGTCGGTCCGCAGGGAGGTCCGAATCGGCGCGGGAGCCGCGCGGCGCATCGCGGGCAATCCGCCTCTCGTCATCCGGCCTGCCCCGTGACTGGCGACTGCGTAGGCGCCCCGGCCATACCCGCTGGCCGCAGGGCCGGCCGGGGCCTGAGGTGTCCTTGTCGCGCTGGATCTCAAACGAGAAGCTTCAGCGTGCGGGCATCGCGGTCCAGGTGAGCGGCGGTAATGGCGCCGTCGCACAGCTGTACCAGGCGGCATTGCCGGTGGTAGCTGACATGAAAGACGTCGAAGAGTGCCAGCACGCGCCCGGCCGGGTCGTCGGCTCTCGCCTGCACCTCGGCCTCGACGTGGGCGCGCCAGGTGCCGGTGCGGCGGCGCAAGTAGGCGGCGGCCAGGTCTTCCTTTGTGCGGAAGTGCACCTACATGGTCGAGCGGGAGACCTGGCTGTCGTTGATCACTCGGTAGATGCTCCTTGGGGAGCCCGGCCGCGAGGAAGGCTCGGCAGCTAGATGACCTAGCAGGCCCTTGCGGGCCTGCCTGGAATCGAACCAGGAGAAGGAAGCTGTCGAATGGCCTCACGACCAGCGTGCGAGGAAAGCGGGAAGACTAGAGGATCCTTTTTCAAAAAGAAGGTGAGAAGGAAGCCCTCCCATGGCCTCGCGATCTCCACGTTATCAGGCGGGGATCAGCTCATGCAGCGTCGACGGCGTATACACCCGGGCGCCCTCCGGCAGATCCGCCGGCGCCTGCAGACCGATGTAGGTGGTGTGCTCACCCTCCGAACCCTTCTGCGCCAGCAGGTCAGCCAGGTACCGGACGCGCAGGTGGTCACGTTCGACGATCGAGCGCACCAGCAGGGAAGCCGTGACGCGATTGCCCTCCACCTGGTTGAAGCCGGCGTGCCCCTTCAGGTAGAGGTGCAGCCACTTCGCCCGCCAGGCGCCGTCATCGCCGCGCAGGAAGACCAGCGGCAGCGCGACGCGGCCCGCACCGCGCAGATCGGACTTCATCCGCACGGTGCGAGGCTCGAACGGCATGCCCTCCTGCCCGGCGTCCCTGCTCATGAACCCGAAGAACGCCTCCTCCGCCTCGTTGAACGCCTCGCCGGCGTAGATGTTGACCTGCGGAATGATGATCGACCGGGTCGCTTGAGCGAGCCTGATGTCGATGAACTCGCTCGCGCCCTCAGAGGCTTGGGTGAGGTCTCCGGAGTATTCGGCGAAGCCGTTGCCGTAGTTCGTCCACGAGACGTGCTCGGCATTGCCGTAGGAGGCGTCCAGCATCAGCGCCGACAGGTCGTAGTCGGTGCGCCGCTCGGCCTGGCGCCAGTAGACGAAGAACCGCAGCAACTCACCCTCCACCGCCGACAGCGAGCCGCGCGGCAGCATGCCCAGCCCGGGCGCGACGGCCTTGCCGGACAGCGGCAGGGCGACGTCGAGCATCTCGGGATCGATGATCAGCTCGCCGGGGTCGGGCAGGCGCCGTGTGATCTCCTCGTCGAGGATGGCCGCCGCACGCGACAGGATGTTCTCCTCGAGCGGGGAGCGGGCGTCAGGCGTCGTCCACGCCCGACCGTGCCGGTTGGCGAAGACGCGGCCGGCGGCCGGGGCGAGCCGGTTCTGCAGGTGCTCCCGCAACGACAGCAGGACGCGGCCGGAGGCGCCCGCCGCGGCCTTCTCGGCGGCCTCCAGCACGGCCGCGGGGGCGGTTGCGGTGCGCAGCAGGTGATCGAGGCGGCGCAACAGCGCGCCGGGCGCCTGCGCCAGCAGCGCGACCGCGTCGCCGGTACGGCCCGCCGACAGCGCCGCCTCCACCCGGCTGTCGAAACCGCGCACCTCGCGAACCCCTCGGGCCACCTCGAAGACGTGAGCCGCACGCGGGAAGCGCGAGTACTCGCCAGGGTGCAACCTCTCGCCGAGCCGCTTCCACTGCTCCCGGTACCGCGGCACGTCGCCGAGCTTGGCCGGGGACGCGACCGCGTCCAGCGCCTGCAGCAGGGCGCGGCGCTCAGCCCGGCGGAACGAACGGAACCGAGTGGGGGTCGCCAGCGTGACGTCGCCGCCGGAGCAGCCACAGGCGAGCCGCAGCACGTCGGTCACCGTGTCCACGAGCAGCGGCCGACCGGCGGCCAGCCGCACCTCGTTGACGACCGCACGGTTCTCCCGTACCGGGATGTGGTCCGGCTCGTCGGCGCAGAACGCGGCCAGTGTCCGCAGGGCCGCCAGGTCCTCTGCGGACAGCGGCACCTGCGAGCCCGCCAGCGAGAAGTAGAGCTCGCGCGCTTCGGACTCCAGGCTGCCGCCCAGTTCCAGCACGGTCACCCGGTCGCCGGCCAGCGGGATCAGCTCCGCGTGCGCGGCCATCAGGTCGGCGTAGCTGTGCTGGTAACGGCCATAGCCGGGCAGGTCGAGCAGGTTGAGCGTCGCCGGCTGGACGGGGGTGGCGGCGACCGGGTCGAGCAGCGACTCCCGCAGCAGAGCGACCCAGAACTCCACGGTGTCGGGCACGTTGCGGGGGAAGTCGATGAAGTAGGCGTTGTGCTGCACGTGGTCGCCCACGAGCTCGCGAACGGCGGCCAGGACCCGCACACCGAGATCGACCACCGTCTCCCCGCACAACCTCGCCAGCCGCTCAAGCAGGGCCGCCGAGCACTTGAAACCGACGCTCAGCAGCGCGGCGTCAAGTTGGCGGGCGGCCACCTCTCCCCAGCCCGGATGGGGACCGGCAGAGGCGTCGCCTATGGGGACGCGCAGCCGACGCGCGATGACGAGGGCTTCAAGATTGTCCACGAGCGCACCCTATAGCCGGTGCAAGTGGGTATGCCGCGCCTTTTCCGGCGTACGATCATCATCAGATCTTGAGGGTGTCTTGGCGCCCGGCAGGCGCTGCACCGGCGAGCAGAACGTGGCCGGCGCAGTTCCCAGCGCGGCATCAGGCCACCTTCCGAAAGACGACGGTGGCGCGGTAGTGGCCGTCGCCTTCCGGGTCCGGCTCGGCTTCGGCGCTGATGACGTCCAGCTCGGCGCCGGCGCCGAAAAAGCTGAGTGCCCGCGCCACGGCCTTCTCTCTGATCTCGTCCGGTGTCGCTTCGCTCACGGTGACGCGCAGGGTGAGCGGGAATGATCTCACGCTCATGATGATCTCCTTTCGCAGAAGGAATGATCCGCTTCCGAGCGTAACACGCGAAAAACCAGCACAACCGGACCACGTTCCCCATGGGCGATCATGCGCTTGACCAGCATCTGAACACGCACATCACCGCCTCGACGGCACATTCCCGTTTAATGCCCAATCAGATTGCCGCCGCGGCGAAATACGCATGCGAACCCATCAAATGGCCCATCGCATATGGGTGCACGGCACATAAGCGCTCGCCAAAATATGCGCGCAAATTATTGGTTATGACGGCGCCAGGTGGGTGGGGGCGAACATGCGCAGGACCGCGGGCAGCACGACGACGCTCGGCCCCGGTGCGCGCAACGCCCGCGCGAGGTCGCCCTCCAGGTCCTCCGGAGTGGTACGGCAGGCGGGCACGCCGAAAGCCTCCGCGAGGACGACGAAGTCCGGCCTGGCCAGCTCGGTTCCCGTGGCGGCGCCGAACGCGCCGGTCATGTACTCGCGCAGGATGCCGTAGCCGCCGTCGTCCACGATCAACCAGGTCACGTCGAGGTGGTGCTGGCGCAGCGTGGCCAGCTCGGCCAGGCCGTACATCGCCCCTCCGTCGCCGGAGACCGCGAGCACCGGCCCGCCGGTGGCGGCGGACGCGCCCAGCGCCGCCGGGAGCGCGTAGCCGAGCCCGCCCGCGCCCTGCGCCGACTCCATCGGCCTCGGCCAGGCGGACCAGGCCCAGTACGCGAGGATCGTCATGTCCCAGAAGCTCAGCGCCTCTCCCGGCAGCGCGCGTTCCACGGCCGCGAGCACCGCCCGCTCGAGCGCGAGGTCCTGTGCGCCGAGCCGCCCGGCGACGCGCGAGAGCACGTCGCGGACCGCGGACCGCGCCGCCGCGCCATCGCGGCCGCGGTGTGCGGCCGCCCCCTTCACGGCCCGCGTCAGCGCTTCCAGCGCCGGCCGGGCGTCCGCGTGGATGGCCAGTGCCGGGTGGTTGGACTCGAGCTTGCCGAGGTCGGCCTCTATCTGGATGACGCGGCCGCGCGGTCGCATCGTGTGGTAGTTGCTGGACAGCTCCCCCAGGCCCGAGCCGGCGACCAGCAGCACGTCGGCGTCCTCCAGGAACGCCGTCAGGTGCCTGTCCTCCAGCCACGACTGGAGCGACAGCGGGTGCTCCCAGGGGAAGGCTCCCTTCGCGCCGAACGTGGTGGCGACCGGCGCGTCCAGCTCCTGGGCCAGGTCCAGCAGAGCCGCTTGGGCGCCCGCGCGGAGCACCCCGCCTCCGGCCAGGATCACCGGGTTGGCGGCCCCGGCCAGCAGATCCGCCGCCGCGGCGACGAGCTCGGCTCGCGGGGTGAGCGGTCTTGGCGCCACCCGGAGATCGGCGACCGGGGGAACGCCGGTCGCGCCGAGCAGCACGTCCTGCGGGATCTCCACCCAGACCGGGCCAGCGGGCGCGGTGAGCGCGGTCTCCCACGCCTCGGCCAGCGCCGGCGCGATCTGACCGGCCGTCCGGACGACGTGAACCGACTTCACGACGTCTTTGAAGGACGCGGCCTGGTCCGGCAGTTCGTGCAGGTAGCCCTTGCGCCTGCCGCCCAGCCCGTCCGCCGGGATCTGGCTGCTGATGCCCAGGACGGGGACGCAGGCCGTACGGGACTCCATGAGGGCGGGCAGGGTGCCCAGCGCGCCCGGGCCGGTGGAGACCATGAAGGGCGCGACGGCGCCGGTCGCGCGGGCGTGGCCGTCGGCGGCGAACGCGACGCTCAGCTCGGTGCGGCAGCCCACGTAGCGCAGTGGTGATCGGCGAAGCGCGTCGAACAGGCCGAGCGCGTGCTGTCCCAGCTCGCCGAAGACCGTGGTGGCGCCGAGCGCGGCCAGCGACTCGATGACCAGGTCGCCGCCCGTCCTCACGGCTTCTCCCGCAGCGCCATCAGGCTGACCAGGTCGTAGGCGACGTGCGAGGCGGCGATCGAGGTGATCTCCGCGTGGTCGTAGGCGGGCGCCACCTCGACGACGTCGGCTCCGACCAGGTTGCAACCGGCGAGGCCGCGCAGGATCTCCAGGAGTTCGCGGCTGGTCAGGCCACCGGCCTCCGGCGTGCCCGTGCCGGGGGCGTGCGCGGGGTCGAGCACGTCGATGTCGATCGACACGTACAGGGGCCGCTCCCCCACCCGCTGCCGCAGCACGTCGACCACCTCGTCCACGCCGCGCCGCATCACGTCGCGCGAGGTGAGGATGCCGAAGCCGAGGCGCCGGTCCTCCTCGAGGTCGCGCCGGCCGTACAGAGGGCCGCGGATGCCGACGTGGCTGAGCGCCTCGGTGTCGACGATGCCCTCCTCGACCGCCCGCCTGAACGGGGTGCCGTGCGTGTAGGCGGCGCCGAAGTAGGTGTCCCAGGTATCCAGGTGCGCGTCGAAGTGGAGCAGCGCGACCGGGCCGTGCACTCGCGAGATCGCGCGCAGCAGCGGCAGCGCGATGGTGTGGTCACCGCCGATCGTGACCGGCTTCGCGCCCCCGGCCAGCAGTTCGGAGGCCGCGTCGGCGATCGTCTCGACCGCTTCCTCGATGTTGAACGGGTTGCAGGCGATGTCGCCCGCGTCCGCCACCTGGACGTGCTCGAACGGTGACACGTCGAGCTCCGGATGGTACGGCCGCAGCAGCCTCGACGCCTCACGCACCGCCGCGGGACCGAAACGCGCTCCCGGCCGGTAGGAGACACCGGTGTCGAACGGCACCCCCACGACGGCCACCTCGGCCTGCCCGACCTCGCTCAGGCGGGGCAGTCTGGCGAACGTGGCGGGTCCTGCGAAGCGCGGGATCCGGGAGGAGTCGACGGGCCCCCGTGGCATGGTGGGTTCCTTTCCATCTACAGGACCTTGGCCAGGAAGGCCTTGGTCCGCTGGTGTCGGGGATTGGCGATCAGCTCGCCGGCCGCTCCCGCCTCGACGACCTGTCCGTCGTCCATGAAGACGACGTGGTCGGCGACCTCGCGGGCGAATCCGATCTCGTGCGTCACCACGATCATCGTCATTCCGGCTCGGGCCAGGTCCTTCATCACGTCGAGGACCTCGCCGACGAGTTCGGGGTCGAGCGCGCTGGTCGGCTCGTCGAACAGCATCAGCTTGGGATTCATGGCCAGCGCCCGGGCGATCGCGACCCGCTGCTGCTGGCCGCCGGAGAGCTGGGCGGGGTAGTGGCCGGCCCGCTCTTCCAGGCCGACCCGCCGCAGGAGGTCGAGGGCCGCCTGGCGGACGGCCTCACGGGGGCGGCCGAGCACGTGCCGGGGCGCCTCCATGACGTTCTCCAGCGCCGTGCGGTGCGGGAAGAGGTTGAAGCGCTGGAACACCATGCCGATGTCACGCCGCTGGTCGGCCACCTCGCGGGGGCGCATCTCGTACTTCTTGCCGCCCGAGCGGCGATAGCCGACCAAGTGGCCGTCGACCCAGATCTCGCCGGCGTCGAGCCGTTCGAGATGGTTGACGCAGCGCAGGAAGGTCGACTTGCCCGAGCCCGACGGGCCGAGCAGGCACACCACCTGGCCGGGGTAGACGCTCAGGTCGATGCCCTTGAGCACCTCGACCTCGCCGAAGCTCTTGCGCACGCCCCGCGCGCTCAGCAGCGCAAGCTCCTCACTCATGCGTGACCTCCCGCCTGGACGTCGGAACGGCCGAGCCGCCGTTCGAGCCTCGATTGGGCGAAGGTCAGCAGCGTGGTCAGCACGAGATACCAGAGGCTGGCGACGATCAGCAGCGGGATCTGCTGGAAGTTGCGGCCGTAGATCAGCTGGGCGCTGGTCAGCAGGTCGGGCAGTCCGATGACCAGCACCAGGGAGGTGAGCTTGAGCATCGAGATCGTCTCGTTGGCGGTCGGCGGCACGATCACCCGGGCCGCCTGCGGCAGGATGACCCGCCGGTAGACCAGCGCGGGCCGCATGCCGAGCGCCTCGGCGGCCTCGCGCTGCCCGCGGTCGACCGAGCCGATGCCCGCCCTGACGATCTCGGCCATGTAGGCGGCCTCGTTCAGCCCGAGGCCGAGGATGGCCGCGGTGAAGGGGGTGATCAGCACGTTGACCGGCGCGGAGAAGAACTCTGGGCCGAAGGGGATGCCGAGGCTGACGCGCGGCATCACCGCGCCCAGGAAGAACCAGAACAGCAGCTGGACCAGGATGGGAGTGCCGCGGAAGAGCCACACGTAGGCGGCGGCGACCCAGCGGAGCAGCGGATTGCCGGAGAGCCTCATGATCGCCAGCGCGGTGCCGAGAACGAGGCCCACGAGCATGGCGAGCACCGTCAGCTCGACGGTGAGCAGCAGCCCACGCATGATCGACTTCTCGAAGAGGTAGCCCGCCACCAGGTCGAGCCGGAGCGCCGGGGTGGTCACCACGAAGCTGACCGCCATCGCGGCCAGGACCGCGAGCACCGCCGCGGCCGCCCACCGGCCGGTCCGCCGCAGCGGCACGATCGGCTCGCCCGCGTGCTCCGGGAGGCCGGTCATGTGCCCGCGTTGATCGCGGCGTCCTTGAACGCCTGCGCCTGCAGGTTCCACTTGGCCAGCAGCTGGTCGTAGGTGCCGTTCGCGATGAGCTTCCGCAACGCGGCCTGGACGGCGTCGCGCAGCTGCGGCTTGCTCTTGGGCACGGGGATGCCGACGGGGAGCGGGTCGATCGCGCTCACCGCGACCTCGAACTGCTGCGGAGCCTGCTTCACGCTGTAGGCCAGGGTCAGGTCCAGGGCGGCGACCATGTCGGCCCGCTTGGACTGCAGGGCCTGCACGGCGCTCGCCTGGTCGGGGAAGGGGACCTTCTCCACGGCCGGTTTGCCCGCCTCCGCGCACTTCTTCGTGACGTCGTCCACGAGCAGGTCGCCGGTCGCGGACTTCTCGACCGCGACCTTTCTGCCGCACATGTCGAGGACCTCCTTGACGCCCTGCGGGTTGCCCTTGGGCACCATGAGCGCCGACCCCGACTTGAGGTAGTCGACGAAGTCCACCTGCTGCTGGCGCTCCTTCTTGTCGAGCATGCTGGTCAGGCCGAGGTCGTAGCGGCCGGCGTTGAGGCCGCCGATGATGCCGTCGAAGTTGACGTTCTCGAAGGCGAACTCCACGCCCAGCACCTCGCCGAGCGCCTTGCCCAGGTCCGCGTCGAACCCGAGCACGGTCTTGTTGTCGGTGTCGAAGAACTCCATGGGCGGGAAGGACACGCCGGAGGCCACCCGCACCTTGCCGGCCTGCTGGATGTCGGCGGGCAGCAGCTTGGCGGCAGCCTCGTCCTTCGCACCCGCTGCGATCTCGGTCTTGGGGGCCGCCGTGGTCTCCTCGGGTGCGGCGCAGCCGGCGAGAGCCAATCCGCTGAGGAGGGTGACGGCAAGTGCTCTTCTCATGTTGTGCCCGTGCCTTCCCGGTGCAGGTAGATGGCATCGAGTGTGGGGGCCGTACCGCCGGCCTTTCAATCGTGGCAGTCCTGAAGACCCGCCCTATCCTTTGTGGGTGACCACAAAGGTGTCCGTGGAGGACCTGCTGCGCTCCCCTGCCCTCCAACTGCGGCTGCTGGCCGGCGAGGCGGGGCTGGGGCGGTCGGTGTCGTGGGCGCACGTCAGCGAGCTCGACGACCCCACGCCCTGGCTGCTCGGCGCGGAGGTCATCATGACGACGGGGATCGCGATCCCGCGCCAGGCCGCCAGGCAGCGCGCCTATCTGGAACGGCTCGACGACGCGGGCGTGTCCGCGCTGGCCCTGTCGGCGCAGCTGCACGTGCCGCCGCTGCACCCGGCGTTCTTCCAGGCCGCGGAGGAGCGCGGGATGCCCGTGCTGGAGGTGCCGCTGGCCGTGCCGTTCATCGCGATCGCCCAGGAGGTGGCCGCGGCCGTGCAGGAGGACGCCAGGCAACGCCTCGGCGCGCAGCTCCAGGTGTTCGGCGCGCTGCGGTGGCTGGCGGCCGAGGACCTCGACACCGCGACGCTGTTCAAGCGTCTGGAGCGGCTGTCCGGCTACGAGGTCTACCTCTGCACCCCGCAGGGCCGGCCGCTGCTGCCCGGGGTGCCGGTGCCCGACCTCGCCGTGCTCCCGTCCGAGCCGGAGGCGCCGCCCACCATTCCCGGCGGCTTCGTCCTGCCCGTGCCCGCGCCGGGCGGCCCCGCGGGCTTTCTCGTCGCCTTCGAGCGCCAGGGCGCCAGGCCCGCCGGTCTGGCCGTGGTGCAGCACATCGCCACGGTGGCCGCCCTGCAGGTGGCCATGGCCCGCCATGAGCGCGAGACGCTGCGCCGCCAGGGCGCCGAGACCCTGTCCGAGCTGCTCCAGGACGTCCTCGATCCGGCCACGGCCCGGCGGCGCCTGGTCAGGATGGGCCTGCCCGTGGACACCGAGCTGGTCCTCCTCGTGATCAGGAACGTGTCCGACGAGGCCATCCACCGCGCCCTCGACGACCGGCCGCACCTCATGCTCCGCAGGGGCGACGACCGCTACGTGCTCGGCTCACCCGCCCTCGACGCGGCGCTCGCCGCGCTGCCGGGCGTCGCGGCGGGCATGAGCAGGCCGTTCCCGCCCGGGGAGTCCATGCAGATCCCCAAGCGGGAGGCGGTGTGGGCGGTGTCCACGGCGGCCGAGTCGGGACGCGCCCTGGTCCACTACGGCGACGACACCACCGGCAGGTGGCTGCCCGACGACCCGTGGGCGCTCACCGCGCTGGTCGAGAACGTGCTCGGCACGGTGCTCGCCTACGACTCCGCGCACGGCTCCCACCTGCTGACGTCGGTGCGGACCTGGATGGAGCGCGACCGGCGCACCGAGGACGCCGCGGCCGCGCTGCACATCCATCCCAACACCCTGGCGTACCGCCTGCGCCGGTTCGCCGAGCTGACGGGCCGCGACCTGTCGTCCACGGCCGCGTTCGCCGAGGTCTGGCTCGCCCTGCGGGCCGGCCGCCAGCTCGGGCTCATGGACTGATCCTGGACGTCCGGCACGTATAGGGCGGCCGGCGAGTCCTTACAGCGGGCCCGCGTAGACCCAGCGGCCCTCGACTCGGACGAACCGGCTGTGCTCCTCCATCTCCCCCGGCCGGCCACGGTCGAGGTAGTGGGCGCGGAAGCGGACGGTGCCCTCGGTGTGCACGACGCTCCCGCCGGTGGTCTCCAGGACCTCCAGGCGTGTCCAGCGCAGCCGCTTGTCGAGGTCCAGGCGGGCGGGGCGGGAGGCCGGATGCCAGGTGCGCAGCAGGTAGGCCGCGTCGCCCATCCCGAACGCGCTGAACCGGGATCTCATGAGCTGCTCGGCGGTGGCGGCCGCCGCCTCGCCGCGGTGGAGCCTGCCGCAGCAGTCCTGGTAGGAGGCGGGCAGGCCGCAGAGACACGAACGAGGCATGCGCTCTATTCTGCCTCCAGCCGGCCGGGCCATCGCGCTCCGAGCCGGGCGGCGAGGTCGGTCAGCGTGCTGCCGAGCGGGGCGTCCAGGGTGAGGGTGGCGTCGGCGTCGCCGCCGGTCGGACCCTGGTTGACGATGGCGATCGGGATCCCGAGTGCGGCCGCTTCGGTGACGAACCGCAGACCCGACTTGACCATCAGGGACGAGCCGAGGACGAGCAGCGCCTGGGCGCCCGCCACGATCGCGAAGCACTCGTCGACGCGCGGCCGGGGCACGTTCTCGCCGAAGAAGACCACGTCCGGCTTGAGCAGGCCGCCGCACCCCGTGCAGTCCACCACCTGGAAGCCCGCCACCTGCTCGTCGGTGAGGACGGCGTCGCCGTCGGGGTTGATCAGGCCGGTGGCGTCCCAGTCCGGGTTGGCCTCGCGCAGGCGGCGGTCCAGCTCGGTCCTGGGCGTGCGCTCCCGGCACGACAGGCACACGACGCGGTCGAGGCCGCCGTGCAGCTCGATCACCCGGCGTGCGCCCGCCGCCTGGTGCAGGCCGTCGACGTTCTGGGTGACGATGCCGGCGAGCAGGCCGTGCCGCTCCAGCGCGGCCACGGCGCGGTGGCCGGCGTTGGGCCGGGCCTGGCCGATCTGCCGCCAGCCGACGTGGCTGCGGGCCCAGTAGCGCCGCCGCGCCGCCGCGCCGCCGATGAAGCGCTGGTACGTCATCGGCTCCGCGCGCCGGGCCCGGCCCGTCGGTCCCCGGTAGTCGGGAATCCCCGACTCAGTCGACAGGCCGGCCCCGCTCAGCACCGCCACGCCTCCCCTGCCGACCAGCTCGGCGAGGTCGGCCGGCGCGGCCCGTTCCGTGAGCGGGGACTTCGTCGTGCTTCGTATCACATCCTCCATGGTGCCCGACTCCGCCACCGGCCCGTCCCACGGCTCAGCCGCCCGTCCGTTCCCCGGCCTCCGCGATCAGTTCGGCGCTCCACAGCCGCCGCATCTCCGGACAGGTCTCCAGCAGCTCGCCGAGCGGGCCGCGACCGGCGACCCGGCCCCGGTCGAGGACGATGACCTGGTCGGCGCGTTCGAGCGCGGCCTGCCGGTGCGACACCACCAGGACCGTCTCCGGGCCGCGGCTCGCGATCCGGTCCCACAGCAGCCGCTCGGTCTCCACGTCCAGCGCGGCCGACAGGTCGTCCACGACCAGCAGCTCCGGGCTTCGTACCAGCGCCCGGGCGGCGGTGGCGCGCTGCACCTGGCCGCCGGACAGGCGCACGCCGCGCGGGCCGACGACCGTGTCCAGGCCGTCCGGCATCTCGGCGAGGTCCGTCTCGAACGCCGCCAGCTCCAGCGCCCGGCCGATCTCGGCGTCGGTGGCGGACCGGCCCAGGAGCAGGTTCTCCCGCAGGGTCGCGGAGAACAGCCGGGGGACCTGGCCGGCGTACGCCGCCCGGCCCGGGACCAGGAACGTCCCCGGGTCGTCGATCGGCGTCCCGTTCCACGTGATCGTCCCGGCGTCGAGGGGAAGGAGGCCGAGCAGGGCGCGTACCAGGGTGGTCTTGCCCGCGCCGACCGCGCCGGTGACGACCGTGAACGAGCCGCGTTCGAGACGCAGGTCCACCCCGTGCACGCCGTGCCGCACGGTCAGCCCGCGGGCCTCCAGCACCTCCAGCCGGTCGTGACGATCCGGGGTCACGGTCATCGGCGGCGGGGGCTCGCGGTACAGCCAGACGCCGTTGTTCCGGGACAGGGCGTCGGCGTCCTCGTGCGCCGCCATGAGCCGGGTGAGCCGTTCCGTCGCGACCGCGGCCTGCGGCAGCCGGTAGAGCGCCACGCCGACAGAGCGCGGCAGCCCCGTCAGCCAGCCGATGTAGCTGGTGAACAGCGCGAGGTCGCCCACCGTGAAGTCGCCGCTCCGCATCGCGGGCGCGGCCAGCAGCAGCACGAGCCCGATGCTGAGCTCGACGGTCGTCCCGGTCGCGGCGTCGAGCAGGTCGGTCGCCAGCCGGTCCTTGACCGCGGCGTCGCGCCGCCGCCGGTTGTGCTCGCGCAGCCGTTCCAGCGCCGCCTCCTCGGCCCCGGCCGTCTTGATCGCGAGCACGCCGCCGAAGATCTCCCCGATGTACGCCGTCACGGCCGCGCCGAGCGTCCTGGCCCGCAGGTGCAGCCGCCCGATCGCCTGCCGCATGAGCCTGCTGAGCACGCCGACCACGATCATCGGCAGCACCAGCACCAGCGTGATGACCGGATCGATGGAGGCCATGATCGCCAAAGCGGCGGCGGCGAACAGCGTGGTGCCCGCCAGACTGACGCTCTCGTCGGTGAAGTCCACCGCGTCGGCCACGTCGTCGCGCAGGCGCGCGACCGACTCGCCGGAGGAGTGCGGCAGCCGGGCCGCGGCGGGCCCGCGCGCGGTGAACACCGAGCGCAGCACGTTGGCCCGCAGCAGCGTGGCCGCCGCGACCCACCAGTAGACGCCGTACGTCCACGCGACGATGATCATCACGCCGCGGACGACCTCGACGCCGACGAACGCCGCGCACAGCCACAGCGACAGCTCCAAACCGGCCGGGCGGTGCCCGCTGAGCTGGTCGAACAGCTGCTGCAGCACCAGCCCGCCGGCGAGCGGAATGACGTGGACCGGCAGCCACAGCAGCGCCCCGATCAGGTAGCGGCGCAGGTCGAAGGTGGCCAGCCGGGTGGCCACCAGCATCACCGGCGTCATCTGCGCACCCCCGCCAGGTCGAGCAGGCGGCCGAACCGGCTGTGCGGGTCGGCGGCGAGGTCGGCGCGGCGACCGTACTCGATGATCTTTCCTTGGTCGAGTACGGCGATCTTGTCCACGCGGGACAGCGAGGACAGCCGGTGCGCGATGATCACAGCGGTGCGGCCGTCGAGGAGCCGGTCGACGCTCTGCTCGATGCGGCGTTCGGTGGCCGGGTCGAGCCTGCTCGACGCCTCGTCGAGGACGACGAGCCCGGGGTCGGCGAGGAACGCCCGGGCGAACGCGATGAGCTGTGACTCACCCGCGGACACATGTCGCAATTCGGTGTCGAGCCCTTCGGGCAGGGCGGCCAGCCAGTCGCCCAGGCCGACGCCGTCGAGGATCTCGCGCAGCCGGTCGTCGCCCGGCGACGGGCGGAACAGCGTCAGGTTGTCGCGCACGCTGGCGGCGAACAGCTGCACGTCCTGCGTGACCACGCACATCCGGCGGCGCATGGACTCCGGGTCCGCCTCGCGCAGGTCGAGCCCGCCGACGCGGACACTGCCGGCGATCGGGTCGTAGAGGCGCAGCGCCAGGCGCGCGAGGGTGGTCTTGCCGCTGCCGGTGCGGCCGACCAGGCCCAGCGTCTCGCCGGGGGCCAGCGTGACGGTGATGCCCGACAGCACCTGCTCGTCGTCGCCGGGGTAGGCGAAGCTGACGCCGTCGAGGCGCAGGCCGAGCGGCCCGGCCGGGGGCAGCGGCCGCGGACGGGCGGGCTCGGGCAGTGTGCGCCGCTCGGCCAGCAGGTCGCCGATGCGGGCCAGGCCGGCCAGCGCCGCCTGGTACTCCCTGATCTGGTCGATCAGCCGCTCGAACGGCGCCCGTACCATGATCGTGTACTGGAAGAGCAGCACGGCGGTGCCGACCGTGAGCGCGCCGGCGCTCATGGCCCAGGCCGCCAGGCCGAGCATGATCGCCGTCCCGGCCGCGAACGCCACCGACGTGCCGGCCAGCAGGGTGGTGCCGACGCGGGCGTCCCTGTTCTCGGCGCGGAACACCGCGGCGCTGAGCTGGTGGAAGCGATGGACGACGTGCGTGCCGGCGCCGTTGGCCCTGATGTCCTCGACGCCGGCCAGCCGCTCTTCGAGGTTGCCGATCAGGGTCGCGCCGGCCGCCCGCGAGCGGGCCGCGGACGGGACGGCCGCCCGCTGCGCGCGGGCCATGCCGTAACCGATGAGCACGCAGTACGCCAGCAGCGCGCAGCCGATGCGCCAGTCGACGCCGAACACGACGACGAGCACTCCGGCCAGGAGCAGCACGCTGGCCACGACGTCCAGCAGGAAGGCGACGACGAAGTCGGCGACGGCCACGACGTCGCCGTCCACGCGCTCGATCAGCTCGCCGGGCGTGTGGCGGCCGTGGTAGGCCAGGTCGAGGCCGAGCGCGTGCCCGGCCAGCCGCTCGCGCAGGCGGTTGGTGCCGTCCCAGGCCAGGCGGCTGGCGAGCCAGGCGGTCACCATCCTGGCGGCCTGCCCGGCGACGGCGAGCGCGAGGTAGGCCACGGCGATCAGGGTCAGCCGGCGGATGCTCGCGCCGCCGATCGCGTCGTCGACGAAGCGACGGGTGATCTGGGGCGCCGCCAGCGGGAGCACGGTGGCGGCGGCGATGGCCGCGGCCAGCGCGGCGGCGGGCCGTGGTCCCGGCCTGAGCAGGCGCAGGACGGAGGTGCTATCCGGGAGTGTCTCCGTGGTGAACGGTCTCAAGAAGCGTCATGCCCTTTGCGTGGGAGGAATCGATGTGCTGGGGGGACATGACGGCTTCCCGCATCGGGGGCCTCCTCGATCGATGGGCACTGTGCTGCCGGTGAGTACAACAGCCGGGGGCGCTCGGGAGCAACCGATTTACCGCCGCGCCGGCCGCAGGTAGACGCAGCGCAGCTCGGCGGCGAAGCGCTGCCCGCCGTCCCGCAGCCAGCATTCCTCCGGCCCCGGCAGCGTCTCGGTCAGCGTGAGCCGTTCGGCCGTGCCGGCCAGGCGGGCCAGCTCCTCGATGAGCGCTGGTGAGCGGGTGTCCACGAAGGTGCGGCCGTCGGCGAAGAACGTGACGGGCAGGTCGTGGGCCTCGCGCAGGCAGGCCATGGCCAGCAGCAGCCCGCGATCGCCCGCGGCGCGCCCGAGCGGCTCGAACGCGGCCCGGCCGAGCCGCCACCTCCGCCGCGAGATGACGATGTTGTCCCAGGTCAGCCGGGGCAGGTGGGGCAGGTCGGGGAGGGCGGGCGGGCCGATCCTGGGCAGGGCGAGCGCCGTGTGCAGCGCGGTGCCGTGCTCGCCGTTGTGGAACATCAGCGGCTCTCCGCTCCCCTTGGCGTGCAGGACGGCCTGCCGGCCGTCGCTGTGCACGTACAGCTCGTCGAGGCCGATGCGGCGGCGGCGCGGGTCCGCCGCCACGCCGCCGGCTTCGAGCACGGGCCCGGGGAACTCCGGCGAGGGCAGATCGTCGGCGCGCGGGGCGATGACGTTGAGCGCGGTGACCCCGTTGAGCGCCCGCGCGATCGCCGCGTCCCGCTCGGCGAGGAGCGCGTGGCCGTCCCGGTGGAACTGCAGCTCCCACGGCGTGAGCAGCGGCGCGTCGTGCAGGTCGCCGAGGACCAGCGGGGTCGTCCCCTGCTCGTACGCCTCCAGCGCCGGCGCGGCCACCATGACGTCGGCCGAGCAGAGCACGGGCGCGGCCGGCGGGACGGGCGGGCCGAGCCGCCCCGCGAGGTCCACGACGGTGGCGCCGGGCGCCTCGGCGACGAGTGCGGCGATGCGCCCGGCGAGCCGGTCGGCGTGCTGGATCTCCAGGTCGCCGGCCGCCCGCAGCACCTCGGCCAGTTCGTACGTCCCGGCGCCGAGCCGCCCGGCGAGCAGCCGGTTGGTGCGCAGCCTGGTCAGCTCGGCCTCCTCGGCGAGCAGGTCGAGCACCCGCGGGACGCGCTCGCGCAGGTCGGCCGCGAGCGGCCCGCCGACGGTGACCCGCAGCGTGCCGGCCGCGGCCTCGTACACGATGGCGCGTTCGTCGCCGGAGCGCCCGGCCCGCCGGCCGCCCGCGAGCGCCTCGATGCGGCCCTGCACGGCCGGCTTCACGTCGGGCGAGGCGGCGGGATAGCGGTCCAGCAGGTCGGCGATCTCCCTGACGCGCTGCCCGACGGACAGCTCGGGCCTGGTGGCGGGCCAGGTGGCGGCGCGGGTGCGGCGCCGCTGCGCGGGCGCGCCCTGGACGGCCACGAGCGCCCGCTCGGCCGCGTCCTCGGCGGGCAGCCGCTCGCGCAGCCAGCCGAGCGGGTCGGGGACGGTGGCGGGCGGGCACAGGTCGTGAGTGAGCAGCCCGCGGCGCACCGCCACGGCGAGGGCCGCCGCAGCCCGCTCCATCGCCGTCCCGGTGTCGGCGGCGATCTCGGCCAGCGTGCGGCGGCCGTCGCACTGCCCGGCGAAGGCGCTGTCGTGCGCCGTCCCGGTCCACGTCCGCCGCCGCGGCACCAGCCCGGAGACGAGGGCGGGGTCGGCGAAGATGCGCTGCTGGAGCGCCTCGACGACGCGTGCGGCGAGGTAGGCGACGCGCCGGGAGCACTCGCGATGGCCTGACCAGGTGTAGCCGGCGGCCTGGCCGGGCTCTATGCGGCCGTGGTCGAGGGGTGCGTGGAAGCCGGTGGTGGCCGGCCGGGTGGCCAGCCGCTGCAGGTGCAGGGCGAGCCGCCGGTCATGGCCGGCCGCGCCGCGCCGCAGCTCCCGGTAGGCGCCGGGCGCGGAGGACACCAGGGCGTCGAGGAAGCGCTCGTCGGCGGCGATCCCGGCGGCGGCGGCCCGGGCGAGCGCCGCGTCGGCGGAGATGGCGTCCGTCAGGGCCAGCCGCGCCTCCTCCAGCAGGCCGGTCACCCGGTTCCAGTCCGCCGGCCAGCCCTCGGGCGCCGGCGTGCCGGGCGGCAGGGGGCGGAGGTGGCGCAGGCGGCTGCGCAGCCCACGCGGCAGCCGCCCGCTTCCCGCCCGGCCGGGGTGCGGCCCGGCCGGGTGGGCGTCCTGGCCGGAGTGCACATCGGCGAGCAGGTCGAGCGCCTGCTTCTCCAGCCGTACGACCGCCGCGGCCGCTTCCGCGGCCCTGGAGTGGGCCAGGGACAGGACGAGCTCCCAGGGGAATCCGGCGCTCCGGACGACCACGGCCGGCAACAAGGTCCACTCGTGTTCGCGCGACGCCCCCGGCTCCCCCATGTGCGTTCCTCCCTTTCTCGGTAACAAATGCGAACGGCTCGCTTTACTCAGATGCTTGCAAGATCATTTTCCTGTGTCAATGCATTCGCACATGAGAAGCTGAACTGGAGATCGCAACCCTCCGAGATGGCATCCGGCGGAAAATTGCCCGCCAACACCGGCAAACACCTCCATAATGGACACGACTGTTTACTTTCCGTAGCGGCCTTCCTATCCTGCCTGTACAGCACCCCCGGACCGCAGGAGAACGCATGGACCGGCGAGCGGTAATTCCAGCCGTAAGAATGGCGGCACATTTCGCCGGCACATAAATGGCGGGTGGCGGGACCGGCGCCGCCGATAATCCGGGAAATCGCCTGCCGCAGTTTTCCGCGCGCCTTCCGCTGGGCACGATCAGGAGGTCGTGGCAGGCGGCCTTCGGGGGGAGTCGTGACGAATGACGGGCGGCCGCGCGGGCGGGTCTCTCTCTCGACGCCGGTGTTCGTGGTGGGGGTGGCCGGCATCACGGCGGCGGTGGTCTGGCTGGACGCGGTCACGGGCACGGCGATACGGCTGCTGCCGTTGCTGATCTTCCTGCCGGCGATCGCGTCGGGGCTCGGCGCGGTGTGGCAGACCGTCGTCGCCTCCGTGTGGGTGCTGGGGATGGTGGCGGGGACCCAGACCTACATGGGCGCAGACGTGGACGAAAACCTGGCGGCGGCCGGATTCGTGGCACTGTTCGGGCTGATGAGCGTGCTCGGGTGCCGCTATCGGGTGCGGCGCGAGGAGGAGGTGTTCCGGCTGCGCTCGGCGGCGGCCGCCCTGCAGCGGCAGATCGTCCGGCCGCTGCCGCTGCTCACCGGCGACGTGGTGGTGAACGGCCTCTACCAGCCGGTCGAGGAGGACGCGATGGTGGGCGGCGACCTGTACGAGGTGGCCGCCTCGCCGTACGGGACCCGGGTGCTGATCGCGGACGTGCAGGGCAAGGGGCTGCCCGCGATCGGCACCGCGCTGGCCGTGCTGGAAGCGTTCCGGGAGGCCGCGTACCGGGATGAGACGCTCACCGAGGTCGTGGCCGCGATGGAGAGCGCCGTGCTCGCGCACAACGCCTTCGCCACGCACACCGGGGAGCCCGAGCGCATGGTCACCGCCCTCGTGCTGAACGTCGGCCGGGAGCCGGAGGCCGAGGCGGTCAACTGCGGGCACATCACCCCCTACGTCATCCACGACGGCGACGCCCGGCAGGCCGCACTCGGCGAGCCCGCCGTGCCCCTCGGCCTGGGCACGCTGGATCCGGACCCGCGCCGCGGCGCGCGGTTCCCGTTCCCGCCCGGCGCGACGCTGCTGCTGTGCACCGACGGCGTCACCGAGGCCCGCGACCCCAGCGGCGCCTTCTACCCGCTGGAGCCGCGCCTGCGCGAGTGGACCGCCTGCCCTCCCGACGATCTCGCCCAGACGCTGGGCGCGGACCTGCGGCGGTTCACCGGGGCCGACCTGCGCGACGACGTGGCGGTCCTCACACTCACACGCGCGTGAACCGGTTCCGCGATCGGCGCGTACCTACACATACCTGACAGGTGTTCCATGGAGGTGTCGTGGAGCTCAGCCTCTTACGTACGCAGGCGCACAGCCCGTCGTACTTCTCACTGTTGCGCGGCTCGTCAGGCGAGCGCGCACCGGTGGACTTCTGCATTCCGTGCAACCCATATTTCCCGACGCCGGAGATCTTCGATCTCCTCGGGAGGAATCTGGAGACGATACTCAAGTTCTACCCCAGCGACGCAGGCACGATCACCCAGGAGCTCTGCTCCACGCTCGGGCTGCACCCCCAGACGGTCGCCATGGGCAACGGGTCGACCGAGCTGATCACCTGGATTGACCATCTCCTGGTACGCGAAAGCCTCGCGGTGCCGATCCCCACCTTCGGCCGCTGGACCGACCAGCCGCTGGAGACCGGCAAGCGAGTGGACATGTATCCGCTGCTGGAGAGCCGCAACTTCACCCTCGACGTGCATGACTTCGTGCAGTTCGTCCGGGTGCGCGGCTCCCGGGTGGCGGTGATCTGCAACCCCAACAATCCCGACGGAGGCTATCTGCCCAAGACCGACGTCCTGCGCCTGCTCGACGAGCTCATCGACCTGGACCTGGTGATCGTGGACGAGTCGTTCGGCGACTTCGTCGACGCCGAGCCGTACCCGGGGGTGGCCGCCGAGGCCTCGGTCCGGCCGAACGTGATCGTGCTGCGCAGCCTCGGCAAGAACTTCGGCCTGCACGGCATCCGCTTCGGCTACATGGTCGCCAACCCGGCGCTGGCCGGCCGCGTGCGGGACGCGCTGCCCAAGTGGAACCTCAACTCCTTCGCCGAGGTCGTGGTGTTCATGATGAAGCAGTTCATGCACGAATACCGCGAGAGCCTCAAGCGGCTGGCCGGCGACAGGCGGGCGATGTACCAGCAGCTCAGCACCATGCCGGGGCTGACAGTGTTCAACTCGCAGGGCAACTTCCTGCTGGTGAAGCTGCCACCGGGCTACGACGGGGTGGGACTGCGCGACCACCTGCTCACCGAACACGGCGTGTACGTCCGCGAGTGCGGCAACAAGCTCGGCACCACGAGCCAGTTCCTGCGACTGGTCGTACGGCCGCAGGACGACGTGCGACGGCTGCTGATCGGCATGACCCAATACCTGTACTCGGGCAGCCTGCACGAGATCCCGGTCATCGGCCTCCACCACCGGCGCGCCAACCCGCTGTCCGCATGAAGAGATGGCATGCGGTCGTGGCGGCGGCCACCCTGGGCACGGCGCTCGCGGGCCGTGCCGGGCGTGGCCGCGGCTGACCGATGGCGGGCGTTCGACCTGCAGGCGCACCGGGGCGGGCTCGGGCCAGCGGCATCGGTGGCCGTGCTTGAGCTGCTGGGGCGGCTGGTGGAGTTCCTCGGGGCGTGGGGCCGATCCTGTTCGGGATCGGCGACTTCGACCAGCCGCTGGCGTTCACGTTCGGCGGGCGCCTGGTGTGGAACGCCAGGGTGTCCGACGCCAGCACCGACGAGGTGCGGCGGGAAGCTACGGGAGAGCTTGTGCTTCTTTCCCGACGAGGACAAGCCCGCCAGGGACGGCCTCGTCCCCGGCGGGCAGGCCGGGTACCCGTTCTGGACGGTCGAGTACTTCTACGCCAAGGAGACCTCGCGCCGGTTCCCTGGCGGCTGCATTCATCAAATCTCTTGAGCGTGGAAATCTCCGCCTTCAGGCGGGGGAGGAAACGCGGCACGGCTCCGCATGGGATGGGAACAAACAAGCGAACCTCGGCTGTGGTTACGCTAAGATGATCGGCGTGGCACACAGCGTGAAGCGGGCCTACAAGTACCGCTTCTACCCGACCCCCGGGCAAGCCGCGGAGCTGGCCCGGACGTTCGGTTGTGTCCGCCTGGTCTACAACAAGGCCCTGCAGGAACGCAGCCGCGCCTACGCCCTTGAAGGGCGGCGCGTCTCCTATCTGGAGTCCTCGGCGATGCTCACAGGGTGGAAGCGCAGCGGCGAGTTCGGCTTCCTGGGCGAGGTGTCGTCGGTGCCGTTGCAGCAGGCGCTGCGGCATCTGCAGGCGGCCTTCGCCGGCTTCTTCGCCAAGCGCGCGAAATACCCTGCGTTCAAGTCGCGGAAGAAGTCGCGGGCGTCGGCGGAATACACCCGCTCGGCGTTCCGCTGGCGCGACGGAGCGCTGACGCTGGCGAAGATGGATCAGCCGCTGGACATCGTCTGGTCGCGTCCACTCCCGGAGGGGACTCAGCCGTCCACGGTGACCGTGAGCCGGGACGCGGCAGGGCGCTGGTTCGTGTCCCTGCTGGTCGAGGAGGAGATCGCGCCGCTTGCCCCGGTGCAGGCCATGGTGGGCGTGGACGCGGGTCTCAGCGTGCTGGCCACCCTGTCCACCGGCGAGAAGATCACGAACCCGGGGTGTGAGCGGGCTGAGCGGCGCAGGCTGGCCCGGGCGCAGCGGGCGCTGGCCCGCAAGGCCAAGGGCAGCGCCAACCGGGCCAAGGCACGGCTCAAGGTCGCCAAGGTGCATGCCCGGATCGCCGATCGGCGCCGCGACCATCTGCACAAGGTCACCACCCGGCTTGTTCGCGAGAACCAAGTGATCGCCGTGGAGGATCTGACCGTCCGCAACCTGGTCAAGAACCATCGCCTGGCGCGCGCCGTCTCGGATGCGGCCTGGCGGGAGCTGCGCGGCATGCTGGCCTACAAGGCGGCCTGGTACGGGCGGCGCCTGCTGGTGGTGGATCGCTGGTTTCCCTCTTCCAAGCTCTGCTCGGCGTGCGGGGTGATCCAGCCGTCGATGCCGCTGAAGGTCCGGGCGTGGCAGTGCGCGTGCGGCGCGCTGCATGATCGGGACGTGAACGCGGCGAGAAACATCTTGGCCGCCGGGCTGGCGGACAAGTAAAACGCCTGCGGAGCTGGTGTAAGACCTCAACGGAAGTCCCTTCCGAGCGGGCGACCGGCGGTGAAACAGGAACCCTCACGGGCAACCGTGGGAATCTTCCTCGTTCACGAGGGGGAGGATGTCAAATCCCCATCCCGTCCGAAAAGGGCCTGCTCCCGCGACAAGATCCGGCATGCGGGGTACGGCGAGGCGTACGCGAGGTGAGCGCGAGGCGAAGCCTTCGGTTCAGCCGGACGGATCGGAGATTTGGAATGTACGACGTACGGTACACTGTACGGTGCATGGGGATGCGGGACGCTGTAGGCTGTCCCAGCTATCCCCTTACACCATAAAAAATCAGACGATAGAAGGGTTCCGTGGTCTCCAGCCACCAGGCAAGCAGCGTACGCCGTCATGATCACACCGCCGCCGACAGCCACGACCTCATCCAGGTCCGCGGCGCCAGGGAGAACAACCTCAAGGGCGTCTCCCTCGACATCCCCAAGCGGCGCCTCAGCGTCTTCACCGGAGTGTCCGGCTCCGGCAAGTCCTCGCTCGTCTTCGACACGATCGCCGCCGAGTCACGGCGGCTGATCGACGAGACCTACGCGGCGTTCATCCAGTCGTTCATGCCGAGCCTCGCCCGCCCCGACGTCGACGCGCTGCACAACCTCAGCGCGGCGATCATCGTCGACCAGGAGCGCATGGGAGCCAACCCCCGCTCCACCGTGGGCACCGCCACCGACGCCCACACCATGCTGCGGATCATGTTCAGCCGCATCGGCACGCCCTACGTCGGCCCCGCCTACGCCTTCAGCTTCAACGGGGCCGAAGGCATGTGCCCCCAGTGCGAGGGCCTGGGCAAGGCGTCCGAGATCGATGTGGACGAACTGGTCGACAGGGAGCTGTCGCTCAACGAAGGGGCGATCAAGGTCCCCGGGTTCGCGGTGGACAGCTGGCAGTGGCAGGTCATGGCCGGCTCCGGCCTGTACGACCCCGCCGTCAAGCTGAAGGACTTCACCCCCGAGCAGTGGGAGGACTTCCTCCACAAGCCGCCCACCAAGCTCAAGTACGGCACCAACAACTTCACCTACGAAGGGCTCGCCGGCAAGGTCAGGCGGACCCTTCTCGGCAAGGACCGGGAGTCGATGCAGCCGTCGGCGCGGGCGTTCGCCGACCGGGCGCTCAAGCTCACCGTCTGCCCGTCCTGCGACGGCACCCGGCTGAACGAGGCCGCGCGCTCGGCCAGGATCGACGGCCTGAACATCACCGAGTGCGCGGCCATGCAGATCAACGACCTGGCCGGCTTCATCCGCGGCATCGGCAACCCGGTGGTCGGCCCGGTCGTGGAAGGGCTGCGCTCGACGCTGGACTCGCTGGTCGAGATCGGCCTCGGCTATCTGAGCCTGGACCGGGAGTCCGGCACGCTGTCCGGCGGCGAGGCGCAGCGGGTGAAAATGGTGCGGCACCTCACCTCCAGCCTCACCGACGTCACCTACGTCTTCGACGAGCCCACGGCCGGGCTGCACCCGCACGACATCCAGCGGATGAACACCCTGCTGCTCCAGCTGCGCGACAAGGGCAACACGGTGCTCGTGGTCGAGCACAAGCCGGAGACGATCGCGATCGCCGACCACGTGGTCGATCTCGGCCCGGGCGCGGGCACCGCCGGCGGGCAGCTCTGCTACGCGGGCGACCTGGACGGGCTGCGCGACTCGGACACGCTGACCGGCCGCTACCTCGATCACCGCGTACGGCTACGCGAGCACGTCCGCAAGCCGGCCGGGCAGCTGTCCATCGAGGGCGCGACGCTGCACAATCTGCGCGACGTGAGCGTGGACATCCCGCTCGGCGTGCTCACCGTGGTCACCGGCGTGGCCGGGTCGGGCAAGAGCTCGCTGATCCACGGATACGTCGCGGGCCGCGAGGGCGTGGTCGTGGCCGACCAGTCGCCGATCCGCGGGTCGCGCAGGAGCAATCCGGCCACCTACACCGGGCTGCTCGACCCGATCCGGGCGGCGTTCGCCAAGGCCAACGGGGTCAAGCCGGGCCTGTTCAGCGCCAACTCCGAGGGCGCCTGCCCGGCCTGCAAGGGCATCGGGCTGATCTACACCGATCTGGCGATGATGGCCGGGGTGGCGTCGGTGTGCGAGGAGTGCGAGGGCAAGCGGTTCACGCCCAAGGTGCTGACGTACACGCTGCGCGGCAAGAACATCAGCGAAGTGCTCGACATGCCGGTGGCCGAGGCGCGCGAGTTCTTCGCCACCGGCCAGGCCCACACGATCCTCGACCGCCTGGCCGCGGTCGGCCTCGGCTACCTGGGTCTGGGCCAGCCGCTGACCACGTTGTCGGGCGGCGAGCGGCAGCGGCTCAAGCTGGCCATCCACATGGCGAAGAACGGCACGACGTACGTGCTGGACGAGCCGACCACGGGCCTGCACCTGGCGGACGTGGACCAGCTCCTGGCCCTGCTCGACCGGCTGGTCGAGGACGGCAACACGGTCATCGTGATCGAGCACCACCAGGCCGTGATGGCGCACGCGGACTGGATCATCGACCTCGGGCCGGGGGCCGGGCACGACGGCGGGCAGGTGGTCTTCGCCGGCACCCCGCGCGAGCTCGTCGACACGGGCACCTCGCTCACGGCGATCCACCTGCGCGACTACGTCAGCCAGGAGTAGCCGGCGCGGCGGCTCCCGGTCAGGCCCGTGACCGGGCGCCGCCACCTTAGACGGCCAGGCGGGCCAGGACTCGCGCGAACTCCGGAGGCGGCGCGACCACGAGCCTGGTCTGCCCGCCGTGCACGACGATGTCGGCCCTGATGAGTGTCAGCCGGCCGCCGTGCCACCAGTAGACCTGCGGGCTGAGCCCGTCCGTGCGCACCGCGTGGACGCGCAGCCGCTCGATGGCCCGTACCACGCCGATGCCGTCCACCGGGTGCACCAGCATCGTGTAGGGATCGGGCAGCACGGCCAGCACCCCGTCCACGGGCACCGGCAGGTAGTCCCGCAGCCAGCGCAGGTGCGTGGCGGCGGAGGGCCAGCGGCCGGTCAGCCGGGTCACCGGCGTACCCGACAGCTCGATGCCCTCCACGAGCAGCCGTTCGTCCCTGCGGACGTTGGAGATGGCCAGATCGATCGCCCGCGCCGTGGGCAGCGGCCAGCACCCGGCCTCCTCGGGGCGCACGGCGCGCGGGCCGATGGTGAGCAGTTCGACGAGGTCGGCGTTGAGGTGGCGGCCCACGACCCGGGTCAGATCGGGCACCTCGTCGACGGACTCCACCCGGGTCCGCAGCAGCGGCCCGGCCTGCTCCAGGTCGCAGGCGTCCAGCCGCTCGCCGGCGCTGGCGACGGCGTGCGCGAGGTGCTCGGAGACCAGCACCGGCCAGTCCTCCCTGGCCCTGCGCCCCGCTTCGCGCCGCAGCCCCGTGAGCCTGACGACCAGCGTCGTGTCGCCCCTGAGCGTCACCGACGAGCCGTCGCGGGCGAACTCGAAGGAATATCCGTGGGATTCCGCGACGAGCGCCAGCAGCGAGTCAAGGTCGACGTCTTCGGCGGGCCTGCGCGAGGGCTCGCGGTCACGCCTGAACAAGCTCACGCGCCGTGTCCCTTTCTGTCGGGTTCGTCCCTCCTACCTTGCCTGCTCCCCGTCTCCGAAGCAGTCAGCTAGGGAGCACGATTCGGTATCGATAACCCCAAGTCTCCCCAGCCACAGGCTCATCTGTGGTGACCCGTGTCCCACCGGAAGGCCCGCCAGAATAGGCACTCCGAGCGGTCCCAGACGGTCTCGAAGGACCGGGTACGGGTCGCCGCAGTCCTCCCACGACCCGAGGGCGATCCCGCGCACCCCGTCGAACGCCGCCGCCTGCAGCAGTTGGGTGAGCATGCGGTCGATCCGGTACGGCTCCTCCCCTATGTCCTCCAGGAACGCGATCTTCCCGGCGAACGACGGCTGCCACCGGGTGCCGCACATGGAGGCCAGCAGCGACAGGTTGCCGCCGGCCAGCACGCCCTCGGCCCGCCCCGGCGACAGCACCCGATCGCCGGGGACCGGCTGCGGCGTGCCGAAGAGCGCCGCCTGCAGGCTCTCCCAGGTGCGCGGCTCGGGACCCGCCTCGTTCGCCATGACGTCGCAGGCCGCCATCGGGCCGTGCAGTGTGGGCACGCCGAGCTCGATGGCGAACGCGTTGTGCAGCGCCGTGATGTCGCTGGAGCCGAGCAAGACCTTGGGGCCCGCGGCGCGCATCGCGTTCCAGTCGAGCAGGTCGAGGAGCCGGCCGGCGCCGTACCCGCCCCGGCAGCAGAACACCGCTGCGACGGCCGGGTCGCACCAGGCGGCCTGCAGGTCGGCGGCCCGGGCGGCATCGTCGCCCGCGAGGTAGCCGAGCTCCTGGCGGTCGAGCACGTGCGCGCCGACCACCACCTTCAGCCCAACGCCCGTCAAAAGCTGGACGCCGCGCTCGAGCAGGACCGCGCTGGGCGGCCCCGACGGCGCGACGATCGCGACGGTGTCACCTTGCCGCATCGATCAACTCCTCGCGGAATGCCGGAATCGGGGTCGCGGTAAGGACCGATACCGGCAGTGGCTCGTACACCTCGAAACGGTGTCACACTTAACGACCGTATGCGACTTCCGCCCCACATTCTCGTGGTCAACGGCATCAAGGTCCGCAGGCCGGTCTTCCTGCTCGGAGCTCCGCATTCCGGCGCGGGCCTGCTCGCCCGTGCCCTGAAACGCTCCCCCGGCTTCCACGTGACCATGGGCCGCGCGTGTGTGGCGCACGTGGTGTACGCCTTCGCCCGCAAGCCGTCCATCGGCCGCACGAGCGGCGCCGTACGCGTCTTGCGCGACGCGCTCGCGGAGTCGTGGCAGGTGCTGCCGCGCTCCTGCGGCCAGTGCGCCGAGCCGTGCAGGGAGGCCGGCGGCGTGACCGGCACCGGGCCGTGCGTGTCCACCAGCGAGATCACCAGGTTCGGCGACGGCAGCCCCGACCTGATCTACAGCGCTCCCGTGCTGCTGCAGGCCTTCCCCGACGCCCGTTTCGTGCAGCTCATCCGCGACGGCAGGGACGTGGCGGCCGACATGCTGGCCGATCCGGAGTGCCTGGCGTGGTTCCGGCCGGCGCTGCTGCCGGCCGAGTTCCCCAACACGTTCCTGGGCGTCAACAAGGACGAGCACCTCGACCGGTGGAAGGGCATGCCGACGGCCGGCAAGTGCGCCCTGCGCTGGCGCGGCGCCGTACGCCTGAGCGCCGAGCTGCGCAGGACGCTGCCCGAGGAGCAGCTCCTGACGCTGCGCTACGAGGACCTGGTGCTCAAGCCGGCGGAGTCGGTGGCCACGCTGACGGAGTTCCTGGAGACGCGGGTGTCCAAGGTCGCGTTGTACGCCGCCCGCGCTCCCGAGGTCGGCGCCTGGCGGACCCGGCTCCGGCCCGCCGACCTGGAGCTGGTGGAGAAGGTGGCGCGGGAGGAGCTCACGCGCCTGGGCTACCTGAAGAGCTGAACTGGGTGCGGTAGAGCTCGGCGTAGAGCCCGCCGCGCGCCAGCAGCTCCTCGTGGCCGCCGCGCTCGGCGATCCGGCCCTGGTGCACCACGAGGATCTCGTCGGCCTCCCTGATCGTCGACAGCCGGTGCGCGATGACCAGCGACGTACGCCCCTCCAGCGCCGTCTTCAGCGCCACCTGCACCGCCGCCTCGGACTCGGAGTCGAGGTGCGCGGTCGCCTCGTCGAGCACGACCACGCGCGGGGCCTTCAGCAGCAGCCTGGCCAGCGCGAGCCGCTGCTTCTCGCCGCCGGACAGCCGGTAGCCGCGGTCGCCGACGACGGTCTCCAGCTGGTCGGGCAGGCCCTCCACGAGATCACCGATCTGCGCGGCCCTCAGAGCCTCCCAGATCTCCTCGTCGGAGGCCTCCGGCCTGGCATAGCGGAGGTTGGCCGCGATCGTGTCATGGAAGAGATGGGCGTCCTGCATGACCACGCCCACGGTGTCGCGCAGCGAGTCGAGCGTGGCCTCGCGCACGTCGAGGCCGTTGATCCGCACCGCGCCCTCGTTGACGTCGTAGAGCCGGGAGACCAGCGAGGTGATCGTGGTCTTGCCCGCGCCCGAGTGGCCGACCAGGGCGATGAGCCGGCCCGGGCGGGCCGTGAAGGAGACGCCCTCCAGCACCGGGTTCGAGGGGCTGGTGTCCTGCCTGGCCACCGACTCCAGCGAGGCCAGCGAGACCTCCTCGGCGGCCGGATAGCGGAAGCGCACGTCGTCGAACTCGATCGTCACCGGGCCGTCCGGCACGGGCACGGCGCCGGGCTTCTGCGCCACCATGGGCTGCAGGTCGAGGATCTCGAAGACGCGGTCGAAGCTCACGAGCGCGGTCATCACGTCGACGTGCACGTTGGACAGGGACGTGAGCGGGCCATACAGGCGCATCAGGAGCGCGGCCAGGGCCACCAGCGTGCCCAGCTCGAAGACGTCGGAGACGGCCAGGACGCCGCCGATGCCGTACACCAGGGCCGTGGCCAGCGCCGCGACCAGGCCGAGCGCGACCCGGAAGACGGTGCCGTACATGCCGACCGTCACGCCCACGTCCCGCACCCTGGCGGCCCTGCTGCCGAAGATCTCGGCGTCGTCCTCGGGGCGGCCGTACAGCTTGGCGACCATCGCGCCGGCCACGTTGAACCGCTCGGTCGTGACGGAGCTCAGCTCCGCGTCGAGCTGCATCTGCTCGCGCGTCAGCGCCGACATGCGGCGGCCGACGAACTTGGCGGGCACGATGAAGATCGGCAGCAGCACCAGCGCGACCAGCGTCACCTGCCACGACAGCACCAGCATGGCGCCCAGCACGAGGACCAGGCTGACCACGTTGGAGACCACGGACGACAGGGTGCTCGTCAGCGCGCGCTGGGCGCCGATCACGTCGGTGTTGAGCCTGCTGACCAGCGCGCCGGTCTGCGCCCGCATGAAGAACGCCACCGGCATGCGCTGCACGTGGTCGAACACCTCGGTGCGCAGGTCGTAGATCAGCCCCTCGCCGATGCGCGCCGAGAACCACCGCTGCGCCAGCGTCAGCCCGGCGTCCACCAACGCCAGCACGGCGATCGCCACGGCCAGCCCGACCACGACACCCGGGCGCTTGGGCAGGATGCCGTCGTCGATGATCGCCTTCATCAGCAGCGGGTTGGCGATCACGATCACCGCGCCCACCACGACGAGCAGCAGGAACGCCGCGATCTGCTTGGTGTAGGGCCGGGCGTAGCGGGCGATGCGCCGCACCGTTCCCGGGCTCAGCCGCTGCTTGGTCACCGAGCCGTCGCGGCGCAGAGACATCATCACGTTGGGGCCGAAGCCCCCACCCATCATCGCCATCCAGGGGATCCCTCCTCCCCCGGAGACAGCGCTGCGGAGCAGGCCGGTGATTCCCAGGTCAGCTCACAGCTTGGCGATTCGTCTTCCGGCCCCGCACGTGCGGGTTTCCGCGCCCCGACCCGCCCAGCCGGCCGAGAAGGGCGATCCCGGCCCGGCCTACCGCCAAGCGCGCCCACACCAGCACACTACCGCCGCCCTCGTTGCGCAGCCGGACCCGCCCGGGCACAGGGCACGCGCTCCCCCCATCGCGCCGCCCGCCCGCCTGCGCGCCCGCCTGCCTGCCGCGCCCGCCCGCCGGCTCTGGGCCGCAGTCCGCGCTCTGTGCGCCCTCAGTGCCCTGTGGCGCCCGAATCGGCCTAAGTTGGAACGTCGGGCGCCGGGTTGTTCAGCCGAAGAGCGCCTTGATGCGGGCGGCCTGCTCCAGCCCCTCGGCCGCGCACTGCTCCTCCAGGGTGCGTGACGACGCCCCCTGGAGGAGTCGCTTGGTCGCGGCGGCCGCGTCCCGGTTGACAGCCAGCAGCTCCGCGATCTTGTCCTGTACGGCTTGCGAGAGGTCGCCCCCGGCGACCACTTTCTCCGCGAGGCCGATTCGCATGGCCTCATCCGCGTGCACGGTCCTGGCGGTCAGGCAGATGTCGATCGCCTTGGCCAGGCCCACCAACTCGACTAGGGGCTTGGTCCCCGTCAGGTCGGGCACCAGTCCCAGTGCGGGCTCCTTCATGCAGAACGAGACGTCATCGGCCACGATGCGCAGGTCGCAGGCGAGCGCGAGCTGGAACCCCGCGCCGATCGCGTGCCCCTGCACCGCGGCGATGGAGACGATCTCCGGGCGGCGCAGCCACAGGAATCCCGCCTGGGCCTGTCTGATGCGCTGCTCGAACTCCGCGCCGCCGCTCGCGGCCGCCGAACTGAACGAGCCCTGTCCGGGCACCCCCTCAGGTGTGAACATTCGCAGGTCGATACCTGCCGAGAAGGACGGTCCCTCACCTTTCACGACGACGACGCGCACCTGCTCGGGCAGGCTCTCGCCGATGCGACCCAGTGCCGACCAGATGGCGAACGTTTGTGCGTTGCGCTTTTCCGGCCGGTCCAGCGTGATCGTCGCTATCTCACCGTCCGCCTCGTAGCGAAGTCCGATCTCCGCCAATCGCTCGGCCGAGATGTCCTCCGTGTACCCCCCGCGCTGCCGCGCCTCTGCTTCCGCCATTGCCGTCTCCCTAGTGACCCGGCCAGTGCCACTGACCGTCGCGCCCGAGCCTACAGAAGATGATTCTGGCTCGGGCGCGACGGCGGCTGACTAGGGACGAGCGGCTGCGGTCGCACGTTCCGAGGCGGCCGTCAGCGCTTGGACTTGCCTCGGGTCGCCCCGCCGCGCCCGCGCAGAGTCACACCGGACTCGCTGAGGATGCGGTGGATGAACCCGTAAGACCGACCGGTTGAAGCGGCCAGTGCCCGGATGCTCTCGCCCTGGGCGTAGCGCTTCTTGAGATCGCCGGCCAGTTTTTCCCGGTCGGCCCCGGTGACCCGGGTGCCCTTCTTCAGTGTCTCGGCCACGAGTACCTCCTGTAGTGCCGGACTTCCGCAGCGTTACTCCGCCATGATCAGTCATTTCAGCGGGATCGGCTACCTACTCCACGGGAAAAGATCCGTACCCACTCAAATTAAGATCAGGCAAGTGCCACAAGATCGGAAAATTCGTCGCTCCATGCGTCTTCAGTTCCGTCCGGTAGCAAGATCACCCTATCTGGTGACAGGGCGTCAACGGCACCCTCGTCATGTGTGACTAGGACGATTGCTCCTGAATATGACCTCAGAGCGTTGAGAACCTGCTCCCTGCTGACCGGATCGAGGTTGTTGGTGGGCTCGTCGAGAAGCAGGACATTGGCACTGGAGAGCACCAGCATGGCCAGCGCGAGCCGGGTTTTCTCGCCGCCGGAGAGCACCCCGGCGGGCTTGTCGACGTCGTCGCCGGTGAACAGGAACGAGCCGAGGACCTTGCGCAACTCGGTGTCGGTGAATTCGCCGCCGGCCGATCGCATGTTCTCCAGCAGGGTCCGGCCGGCGTCGAGGGTCTCGTGCTCCTGGGCGTAGTAACCGATTTTGAGGCCGTGGCCCGGCTTGATCGCGCCGGTGTCGGGCTGCTCGATGCCGCCGAGCAGGCGCAGCAGCGTGGTCTTGCCGGCGCCGTTGAGCCCGAGGATGACGACCCGGTGACCTCGGTCGATGGCCACGTCGACGTCGGTGAAGACCTCCAGCGAACCGTAGGACTTGGACAGGCCCTCGGCGGTGAGCGGGGTGCGGCCGCACGGCTGCGGGTCGGGGAAGCGGAGCCGGGCGACCTTGTCGCTCTTGCGCTCCTCCTCGGTGCCGGACAGCAACCGGTGCGCACGGCGCATCATGTCCTGGGCCGCCTTGGCCTTGGTGGCCTTGGCACGCATCTTGTCGGCCTGCGCGAGCAGCGCTCCGGCCTGCTTCTCGGCATTGGCGCGCTCGCGCTTGCGGCGCTTCTCATCGGTCTCGCGCTGAGCTAGATACGCTTTCCAGCCGACGTTGTAGTGATCAACCGCCGACCGGTTGGCGTCCAGGTGCAGGACCTTGTTGACCGTCGCTTCAAGAAGCCCGACGTCATGGCTGATGATCACCAAGCCGCCCTGATGAGATCGCAAAAAATCACGAAGCCACCCGATTGAGTCTGCATCAAGGTGGTTTGTCGGCTCGTCGAGAAGGAGAGTTTCCGCACCGCTGAACAGAATTCTGGCCAATTCCACGCGCCTGCGCTGACCGCCGGAAAGCGTTTGCAACGGCTGCCCGAGCACCCGGTCGGGCAGGCCGAGGCTGGAGGCGATGGAGGCGGCCTCGGACTCGGCGGAGTAGCCGCCGAGCACGTGCATCTGGTCCTCGAGCCTGCCGTACTTCCGGACGGCCTTCTCCCTGGTGCGCTCGTCGGCCGAGGACATGCCGACCTCGGCCTCGCGCAGCTTGCGCAGGACCTCGTCCAGGCCCCTGGCCGACAGGATGCGGTCGCGCGCCAGCACCTGCAGGTCGCCGGTGCGCGGATCCTGCGGCAGGTAGCCGACGCTGCCGCTGGTGGTGACGGTGCCCGTGGCGGGCAGCGCCTCTCCTGCCAGGACCTTGGTCAGCGTCGTCTTGCCGGCGCCGTTGCGGCCGACGAGCCCGATCTTGTCACCGGGATTGACCCGGAAGGAGGCTTTTTCGATGAGCAGGCGCGCGCCCGCGCGCAGCTCGATGTCATTGGCGATGATCATGGTGGCGGAACACTCCCGAGCTAGGAAACGAGGATTGGGCGTGCGACGCCGATCAATCGGGAGTATGCATACCGATCAGTGTAGGGGCCACAGAAGGGGCTCGCCTCCCGTTAACGTTCCGCCAGGTGCTTGCCGATCAGCGCGAGGTTGTGGATGGCGGCCAGGCCGTACTGGGCGGCGTCGTTGGTGCTCACGAACGGCGCCTCCCGTACGGGGTGGAGCACGTTCGACCCGTCGGCCAGCGTCAGGCGCCAGTCCTGCTTGCGCTGCAACGGGTTGCTGTTGAGCTGGTCGCCCTCGTCGCGGGCGAACTTGCGCCACGCCCAGGCGGCCAGCTCGGCGTCGCCCGTCCGGGCGGCCGCGTACGCGGTGAGCCTGCTGTGCGCCTGGATCAGCGAGATCCCCGACAGCCGCTGTCCCACCTCGGCCTCCTGCTGCTCGGGGGTGGCGAGGTAGAGCCGGCAGTAGTCCAGCCACGCCCGCTCGAACCCGGGCACGCCGAGGTCGAGCGCGATGAGCTCGGCGCACATCTCCGGCAGCCCGAACAGCGACGACAGGTGCGAGACGGAGATCTTGTCGCGGGAGGTGTCGAACCGGCCCGTCTCCAGGTTCAGCCGCGCCTCGCCGGTCAGGAAGCCGTTCGGCAGCGCCCCGATGTCGGCCATCGTGCCCAGCAGCCGGTCTTTGGCCCGCTCGTCGCCGTACCGCTCCCATCGGGTCAGCCACGCCGCCGCCAGCGACCCCCAGTCGGTCCCGAGGCCGACCGACAGCGCCGACGGGTCCGGGGTGTAGACGTCCTCGCGCACCTTGCGCGTGGGATCGATCACCACGAACGTCTCCTCCGGCGTGCTCAGTTCGTCGAGCAGGTCGCCGGTGCGCTCGTCGGCGGTCAGGTAGTAGTAGAAGCGCCGGTAGGCGGCGTTGGAGATGCGCAACTGCTTGCAGCTGCACCCCCAGTGCTGCACGTTGTGCCGGGTGCCCAGGCCCTTCCACCGGCCCAGGTGGTAGACGTCGACCTCGCCGGTGTGGCGGGTCATGGCCTCGGCGAAGCGGAAGACGTCGGCCCGCCCGGTGCGCAGATACTGCAGCCACAGCCACAGATCGGGCGAGAGCTCGGAGTTGTCCCAGGCGTAGCCGCCCACGTCGTAGCGCCAGGTGTGCCGGTCGTGGTCGTAGGTGTGCATGACGTCGCCGTAGTCCCAGAACCCGTACCAGCGGCGCTGCTCGCGCTCCAGCGCGTACAGGTCGAACAGGAAGTCCAGCCGGTCCTCGATGCGCGCGTGCGCGGGCGTGGAGCGGTCGGGCAGCTCCCACACGCCGAACACGCCGGCCTCCCGCACCCGCTCGGGGGACGCGGCGAGCAGCCCTGGCCGGTTCATCGAGGCCGCGTACGCCGCCAGGTCCGGCGACGACGGCGTGGCCGCGCAGGCGCGCAGGGTCAGCTCGTGGGTGCGTGCCACGCCGTGGGCGTCGCCGAAGCCCGGCTCGTAGTCCTCGTAGGTAACCTCCAGGCCTTCGAGCTGCTCGGCGAAGGTGTCCTGGCCCATTCCGTCGTGGTAGAAGCGCAGGTCCATGGCGGGCGCGGACGGCGACCACAGCCAGACGGTCGCGGTGGCCAGATCGGTGGCCGCGTTCCTGATGTCGAGGCGGGTGGGGTGCAGCCGCCAGAAGTCGCGCAGGCCGAAGCCGAGGCCGCCGCTGACGCCGCCGGCGTAGCCGTACCCGGCCGAGCGGGTGCCCGACGGGATCGTCACCCAAGCGTGGCCTTCGGCGGTGCGTTTGCGCAGCGTGAAGCCGTCGGCGGAGCTCTGGTCGAGGGTGTAGTCGTTCCAGGCCGGGATGAGGTGCAACCGGTTGCCGACCTCGGGGGCGATCTCGCCGCACGGCCTGCCCTCGACCTGCGCCCTGCGTACGGACTCGCCGGGGTCTCGGCGCAGGCCGGTCAGGCCGCGGACGGCCTCGGTGAGGAACCCGTCGCTCCCGGCCAGCCTGATGTGCCTGTCGTGCGGCTCGTCGCGCATGACCACGTCGGCCCGCAGGCCCAGTCCGGCCAGGAAGTCCCGCTCGGGGTCGCCGTCCCAGACGAACGTGTGCATGATGCGCACGTCTTCCGCGCCGGCGTAGAAGTACAGGCGCACGGTGAACGGCAGCCAGTCGCCGTGCCGGCCCTCCAGGCGCACCACGGCCCGCACGGGGCCGTCCTGCTCGACGGTGACCCGCTCGACCAGGCCCGTGGCCTGCTCGCGGGCCACCGGGCCGCCCTCGTCGGGGGTGGGCTCGCTCTGGCGGAGGCTGACCAGGCGGACGTCCCTGGCGATCTCGCGGCTCCCGCGCGAGATCGACCGGGCCAGCGTGCCGCCCGCCTCCTCGATCGTCCAGGTCACCACACCCGTGCCGACGGTCAGCACGCCGCCCTCGCGGGCGACGGTGACGGGCCTGGCCGGCGCGGCGGGGGCGCGGCCCGGTTCGAGCCGGTAGGCCACCGCGGAGTTCCGGCGGGCCCCGATGGCGTGCGCGGACCACTTGACCGAGCCGTCCGGCCAGGTGGCGGTCACCCAGCTCTGCACGGGCACCTCGCGCCCGTCCGCGTCGTTCAACGCGAACGGCGCGCCCCGCTCCACCGCGCCGCGCGGCCACGGGACTCCCCAGGTCACTCCTTGCTCGCCCGGTCGGTCCAGCCAGCGCAGCACAGTCATGCGATCTCCTTCAATCGCTCAGCGACGATCGCGGCCACCTCGTCGGCGCCGCGGAAGCAGAAGTGGGTGTCGTCGGCCACCCCGTCGGGGTAGAGCGGGTGCAGCCCGGGCGGGAAGTGCGTGAACAGGGCCTTGGACCCCTCGGGGCCGAGCCGTTCGTACAGCTCGGTGGTGGCGGCGGTCAGGTCGATCAGCGGCACGTCCTCGACGGCGGCCAGGGCCCGCACCTGGTCGGGGTAGCCGCCGTGCGTCGGCACCAGCCGCCGGCCCTCGAACCTGCGCCGCTGCACCGGCGTGCACAGCACCGGCCGCGCCCCCGCCCCGCGCGCCTCCTCGACGAAGGCGCGCAGGTTGTCCTGGTACGGCAGCTCGGGCTCCTTCTGATCGTTGTGCCCGAACTGGATCACCACGACGTCGCCGGGGACGGCCTCGCGCAGCAGCGCCGCCCACAGCCCTTCGGCCCGATGGCTGGCCGTGGTGGCGCCGCCCTTGGCGAAGTTGCGCACCGGCCTGCCGGCGTACGCTCCGAGCTGCGCCCCCCAGCCCGACATCGGCGCTTCGAACGCCGGGCAGGTGGCGACCGTCGAGTCACCGGCCAGCAGGATGGCACGGGTCACTCCTTGACGCCTCCGATCAGCACGCCCTTGGTGAAGTGTTTCTGCAGGAACGGGTAGAACAGCAGGATCGGCAGCGTCGCGATCACCACGACCGCGAACTTCAGACCCTGCTCGGGCGGCACGAACGTCCGGTCCATGTTCGCGAGCGCGTCGGCGGCGTCGGCGCTCGTCAGCTGGCGCACCAGGACCTGCAGCGTCCACTTGCTGGGGTCGGTGATGTACAGCAGCGGCGACATGTAGTCGTTCCAGATGCCCACTGCGTAGAACAGCGAGAACGTCGCGATGATCGGCTTGGACAGTGGAAGGACGATCTTGAAGAAGACGCCCATCTCGTTGCAGCCGTCGATGCGCGCCGCCTCCTCCAGTGCCTGCGGCAGCTCCTGGAAGAAGCTCTTCACGATGATCAGGTAGAACGGGTTGATCGCCAGCGGCAGGATCAGCGCCCAGTAGCTGTCCAGCAGCCCCAGGTCGCGCACCACCAGATAGGTGGGGATCATGCCGCCGGAGAAGACCAGCGTGAAGATCACCAGGTTGAGTATCAGCGTCCGGCCTGGCAGGTACCGCTTGGCCAGCGGATACGCCATGGTGAACGTCAGCACCAACTGCACCACCGTGCCGACCGCCGTCACGATGATGGTCGTGAGCAGCGCGCGGACGAAGGTGGGGGTGGAGAAGATGAACGTGTACGTGTCCGTGACGAACTTCTCCGGCCACAGGAAGAACGGCCGCGAGGCGATCTCCGACTCGCTCGCGAAGGATCCCGCCAGCACGTACAGCAGCGGCAGCACCGTGACCAGCGCCAGGCCGACGAGCACGATGACGTTGAACGTGTCGAAGGCGCGGCTGCCGATCGTGTCGTACTCGCTGCTCAGCTTCTTCTTGGTCTTGGTCGACATTAGCCGGGGCTCCCCTAGAGCAGTCCACGCTGGCCGAGGCGCTTGGCCAGCCAGTTGGAGCCGAAGATCAGGATGCAGCCGACGACGCCCTTGAACAGGCCGACGGCGGTGGAGTAGCTGAGGGCGCTCTGGGTGATGCCGGTGTAGTAGACGTAGGTGTCGAACACGTCGGCCACCGAGCGGTTCAGCGAGGTGGTCATCAGCCAGATCTGCTCGAAGCCCGTATCGAGCAGGTTGCCGGAGGTGAGGATGGCCATGACGACGATCGTGGGGCGGATCGCGGGCAGCGTGACGTGCCAAAGCTGGCGGAAGCGTCCCGCGCCGTCCATGCGCGCCGCCTCGTACAGCTGCGGGTCCACGCCGGCCAGCGCGGCCAGGTAGATGATCGTGCCCCAGCCGGTCAGCTTCCACAGCTGCTGCAGGATGATCAGCGGGCGGAACCAGTCCTCCTGCGCCATGTAGTCGATCTTCGCGGTGTCCCCGGTGAGGTCGCGGATCCACCCCGAGATCACGCCGAAGTCCGCCGAGAACAGCAGGTACGTCAGCGACGCGACGATCGTCCAGGACAGGAAGTGCGGGATGTACATCACCGACTGGACCGAGCGCTTGAGAATGTTGACCCGCAGCTCGTTCAGCAGCAGCGCGACGATGATCGGCGCCGGGAAGATGAAGACCACGGTCAGGACCGCCAGGTACATCGTGTTGAACATCAGCCGGCCGAAGTCCGGCCCGCTGAACAGGTCCTGGAAGTGCTGGAAGCCCACCCAGGGGCTGCCGGAGTACCCCAGGAACGGCACGAAGTCCTGGAAGGCGATGGTGATGCCGTACATCGGCAGGTACTTGAACAGCGCGAAGTAGACGACGCCCGGCAGGATCATCAGGTACAGCCATTTGTAGCGCGCCAGGGACGCGCCCAATCCCGGCTTCCGGCGGCGGCCGGTCGTGGTTGCCGCCCTCGAGGGAGGCGGCGCCAGGTCGGTGGCCACAGCGGCCTCCTTTCATGTGAGGAACCCGGGCACAATCGGCCCGGGTTCCTCAGGGCGGGTCAGTTGGTGCCGAGCTTGGAGACCAGGTCGTTGATCTCGGTGGCGACCTGCGTGCCGCCGCTGTCGTACCAGCGCTTGATCTCGCCCTTCAGCTGCTCTTCGGTCATCTCACCCGACAGGAACTTGATACGGGCGTCGGGGATGATGTCGTCGAGCTGAGCGCCCTTGGCGACGGCCGTGGGCGAGACCACGGGCAGCGCGGGGTTGAAGACGGCCGTCTTGAGGTCCTCGTTCATCAGGTCCAGGCCCAGCTTGATGATGTCCTTGTACGGCTGACCGGAAGGCGTGCGCGCGTAGGCGAGGCCGCCGTACGTCGTGTCGCCCTGGAAACCGAGCTGGGTGAAGGCCTGGTCGACGTTGTCCTGGACGACCCTGACCGCGGGGTCGGTCTCGTTGATCAGCGCGGCAGTGTCGCCATCGGCCTTGAAGTTGCGGCCCTCGATGCCGTTCTGGACCAGGACCTGGCCTTCCTTGGAGCCCAGCTTGTCCAGCACCTTCAGGATGTTGTCCAGGTCCTGCTCGGTCCGCACGTTCTGCTTGGCGATCGCGATGGCGTCGTTGTAGCCGGTGAACGGCAGGGAGAACTTCTTGCCGTCGGAGCGCTTGAGGTTGCCGACCATGGCAACCTTGTCGCCGTAGTTCTTGTCGCCGTCGTCCCTGAACTTGTCGAGCAGCGCCCTGGCGCGGACATTCACGTCGATGATGATGCCGCCCTTGCCCTGGAAGAACGGCTCGTCCCACTTGGCCGTGTCGTAGCTGGCGAAGTCCGGGTTGACCATGCCCTCATCGATCATCTTCTTGAGGAACTTGTTGGCCTCGAGGAACTCGGGGGTGTCGAACCCGGGGACGAGCTTGCCGTTGCGCTCGCCCCAGCCGTTCGGTGCGCCGAACCAGGTCTCGAGCGCGTCATAGGGGCTGGAACTGGAGTACTTGCCCGGCCACTTCGGGATGATCAGGCCGTAGGTGTCCTTCTTGCCGTTGCCGTCGGGGTCCTTCTCGGTGAAGGCCTTGGCGATGTTGTAGAGGTCGTCGACGGTCTCGGGCAGCTTCAGGTCGAGCTTCTCCAGCCAGTCCTTGCGGAGCATGATCGCCGAACGCAGCATGGGCCGCATCCGGGGGATGGCGAAGGACTTGCCGTTGATGGAGGCGTTGAGCGCGCGGCGCTCATCTATCGGCTTCAGGTTCGGGTACTTGTCCAGCTTGTCGGTCAGGTCCCAGAACGCCCCGGCCTGCGCGGCCTTAACGAACGCCGGGCCGTGCGGGTCCACGACCATGAGCTGCGGCACGTTGCCCGAAGCGAGCGTGACGTTGACCTTGTCGGCGTACTCGGCATTGGGAACCCAGTTGACCTGGAGCTTCTTGCCGAGGAACTTCTCGACCGCCTGCTGCATCTCGCCCTTCGGGTCGGGCGCGGCGCCGAACAGCTTGGTCATGATCGTCAGCGTGTTCGGGTCAGCGGCGGGCGCCTCACCGCCGGAGCAGGCCGAGGCGGTGAGGGCAGCCGTAAGCGTTAATGCGGCGGCGGTGAGTCGCCGGCGACGGGATGCGCTCATGAGTTCCCTTTCGAATGCAGGCGCGCCTCGTTCTCCTCGAAGAAGCGCAGGCAGAGCCACGTGTTGAGATAGATCCACGCGCCGAAGCTGATCACCGGGGCGAGGATGGGCGCCGCCGAGGTCGCGTAGGCGATGGCTGAGAGCGCTAGCAGCAACAGCACGGACGAGGCCGGACGCATGAGCGCTAGCTGGACCGCCTTGGGCACGTAGGCCCACAGCGGCAGGTCGTAATGCACGTAGAGCGGCCCGACGTACGCTCCCACACCGGCCAGTGCGATGAGCGAGACGAGGGTCGCGATCCGCGGCGTTCCCATGCCGGGCCCGAGCGCGGAGAAGTAAAGGTAGTTGCCGATCAGGACGGTGGCGACCAGCGCCAACGGCAGGACCAGCAACGATGCGCGGACGAACTCCCGTCGGTAGACGGTCCAGAATTCGGCCCAAGCCTGAAACGTTTCATTCCGGGCATGCCTCCGAGCCAGGGTGTAGGCGGCTACAGTGGCGGGCCCGAGCCCGAGGATCACGCCTCCCGCAAGGGTGAAGACGATCCACATCAGGTTCAGCCGGACCGCCCAGATGAGCTCTGAGCAGGCAGCATAAATCCTGATCGACATGGCGGGATGGTTCATCCGGCACCACCTTCTCGTGGCATGTGCACGGATTCGGGGGTGGGTTGTTGCACCGTGGTTCCTGCCTAGTTACAAGCCAGTGAACGGCGGTTGGTGAGAAATTAGTGTTGAATCGACTCAAAGTCAATGAGAGAGATGCGGAGATTTGCGTACTCTCCGATCAGCGGAGCCATCTGCCGGAACCCGATTTTGCCTCCTGCCAGGGCAGGGCCGCCGATCGAGCCGTCGTCCTCCCAGCGGAACGAGACCAAATCGTTGATTGAGAAGGTGATCTCCGCCCCCTTGACGTCGAGCCGGATCGCGTAGGGGCCGTCGGCGTCCAGCGCCGCCGGGAGCGGGTCAGGGCCCTGGGCGACCAGGTGGAAGCCGTGGCTTTTGCGCAGGTTGCAGGTGTGCAACGCGCGCTCGGAGGCCCACATGCGGCGGAAGTAGGAGACGTGGTAGGCGTCGATGTCGCCGTGGTGGTACTGGTCGTAGGGGCCGTTGCGCGCGGCCAGGGCGGGGTCGAACAGGTCCTCGCCGTTCCTGCCGCGGGCGTGGAAGAACATGATGGCCAGGCCCGGCTCCCTGATCGGCCAGAAGTCCCATTCGACGCGCACGTCGGCGGGGAAGTCCTCGGGACACCACAGCACCAGGTTGGCCGCCTGCCCGTCGGAGGGCGGCCGCAGGCTCTCCAGCCGCATCCGGCCCTGGGGGAACGACACGGCGCCGTCCCCCTCCATGCGGAATCCGGCCAGGTCGTCGGGGGTGGCCAGGGGGTTGCGATAGAGCTCTGTCAATGGGGCTCCTTGTGGTCGTGGTCCACGCGCACCGCGCCTGGCCAGGAGCGGTGCGGCAGGCGTGCAGGGGCCGGGCGGCGTCGAACCCGACCGGTCAGCGGGGCCGGGCGGCGTCGAACCGGGGCCGGTCAGGGGTGCGGAACCGGCCCCTTCAGTGGTCGCGGCGCATGGCGCTGGACTCGCGGACCACCAGGTCGGGCTGGAAGATGACCTGTCTGTGCCGATGCTGCTCGGGCTCGGCGACCTCCTCCAGCAGCAGGTCGATCGCGGTGCGTCCGAGCAGCTCGCGCGGCTGCCGTATCGAGGACAGCGGCACCGCGGCCGCCGCGGCGAAGTCGATGTCGTCGTATCCGATGATGGCCAGGTCCTCGGGCACGCGCAGCCCGTGGGTGGCCATCGCCTGTAAGAAACCGAGCGCCATCATGTCGTTGGCGCAGAAGGCCGCTGTGGGCCGCTCGCCGGGAGGAAGCGCCGCGACGCGCTCCCCGATGGCCCGTCCCTCGCCGACGGTCAGCGTGGGCGCGGTGGCGGTGACCAGCTCGACGGCGCCGTCCGCGGCGGCGACGGCGCTGGTGACGCCCGCGTGCCGGTCGGCCACCTGTTTGATGGACGGCGGCCCGCCGACGAACATGAGCCGCCGATGCCCCCGTTCAATGAGGTGGGCGCCGGCGATCTGCCCGCCGAGCCGGTCGTCGACCGCCACCGAGCACTGCAGCCCGGTGGCCGGGCTGTCGACCAGCACCACGGGCGTGCCTCTGGCGATCAGCTCCTCCAGCCAGGGGGTGTCCATCTCGACCGGGGTGATCAGTATGCCCATCACCCGCTGCTGTTCGAGCTGGTCGAGGTGGCGGCGCTCGCGGCCGGGGTCGCCGGCGCTGTTGCACAGCACCACCATGCTGTCGTTGTCCTCGGCCACCGACTCGGCGCCCTGGGCCACGTCCACGAAGAAGGGGTTGGACACGTCGAGCACGACGAGCCCCACCGTCCGGCTGCGGCCCACACGCAGGTGGCGGGCCACCTCGTTGCGGACGAAGCCCAGTTTTTTGATCGCTTCAAAGACGCGTTCGCGGGTGGCGGGCGACACGATCTCCGGGCGGTTGAGCACATTGCTCACGGTGCCCACAGAGACGCGCGCCAGCTGCGCGACCTCCTTGATGTTCCTGGTCGCCATCGATCCTCACGAGGCCGTGCTGCTGTAAATGCAAGCCGCTACTGCGGTGGCCCACCGGGACGCGGCCCACCGCAAGTGCATGAAAACGCTGGTTGCGGCGGGCCATGAGACGCGGCCCGCCATGAACTCGGCTCATCATAGCGGGATTCAAGATTTTTTTGAATCGTCTCAAAAACTCAAAACGGTCACGAGGGCCGGTGAGCGGCCGGCGTGGCGGCGTCCGCCTTCATGCCGTCGAGCATCAGCCGCAGGTACCGCCCGGGGTCGGCGGCGACGGGTTCCGGCAGCTCGGCGGGGTGGCAGGTGAAGACCGCGAGCAGGTGTACGAGGTCGTCGACGCCCACGTCGGGCCGCATCGAACCCTCGGCCTGGGCCCGGCGCACGAGCCCGTCGAACTGCTCGATCCACCGCGAGCGCGTTTTCGCGAACTCGGCCCGGTCCACGATCGCCTCTTGGGGCACCTCGGCCAGCGCGGTGGCCAGCGCGGCCCGGCCGGGCTCGGCGGCCCAGGAGACGAAGTCCCAGATCGCGCCCCAGGCGTCGGAGGCGCTTCGCGCCGCCTCGCCCAGCGCGTTCGCCATCGTGTGTATGTACAGATCCCCCACGGCCGCTATCAGGGCGTGGCGGTCGGGGAAGCGGCGGTAGAGCGTGCCGACGCCGACTCCGGCGCGCTTGGCGATGGCCTCCATGGGCGCGTTGGCGCCGCGCTCGGCCACGACCTCGGCGGCCGCCTCAACGATCTTGTCCAGGTTGCGCTTCGCGTCCGCTCGCACGTACGACCCCCAAGTGGACGATCCGATTCCGGTTAGTGTACCGTCCACGTAACCGGAATACGATATTCCACTTAGGAGGCCAAGATGATCGTGATAACCGGCGCAACCGGCACCATCGGCCGCGCCCTCATCCAGCGCCTGCGCGGGCACGACCGGCTCGCCGTGGTGCGGCGCCCCGCCCAGGATCTGGGCTGCGACTGCGCACTGGCCGACTTCGACGAGCCCGAGACGATCGGCAAGCTGCTGTCGGCCGGCGACCGGCTGTTCCTCAACAGCTCGCTGTGGCCGGGGTTCATCGACGCCCACCGCGCGGTGATCGACCTGGCCGCGAAGGCGGGCGTGGCGCAGATCGTCGCGGTCTCCGTACGGGATGCCAGGCCGGGCGCGAAGCTCGGCGGCGGCATGCACGGCGCGGTGGACCTCCACCTCAGGAAGTCGGGCGTCCCGTGGGCGATCCTGCAGCCGACCGGGTTCATGCAGAACCTGCCGCGCGACGTCCAGGACGGCCGCTTCTACGGCTCGTACGGCCCCACGCCGGTCAACTACATCGACACCAGGGACGTCGCCGAGGCGGCGGCGGCGCTGCTGACCGGCCAGGCCGAAGCGGCCGCAGACCACGTGCTCACCGGCCCGGAGTCCCTGTCACACGAGCAGATCGCCGAGCAGATCAGCGCGGCGCTCGGCCGCCCGGTCCGGTACGTGGACCTGCCGGTTCCGGAGATGGCCGCGCACCTGGAGCGGCGGGGCATCCCGCAGCCGCACGCCGGCGACCTGGCCGCGCTGATGGCCGAGACCGGGGACGGCCGCTGGGCGACCACCACGACGGCGGTCGAGGACCTGACGGGCCGCCCCGCCCCGCCCCCTGTCCGCCTTCCTCGCCGACCACAAGGACGCCTTCGCCTGATCACCGCCCTGGCATTCAGGGTGGGTCCACCACGCGCACGCGCACCGCGCGGAACGACGCCGGGGTGTCACGCAGCACCGCCAGCCTCGGGTCGGGCACCACCAGGAACGGCTCGGTCTCCAGCGCGAGCAGGGGCGCCAGCCGCCGGTCCGGCCGCAGCGCGTCCACCGCCCGCCGGTCCCCGCCGAGCACCACCCCGTCCAGCTCCCCCAGGTACGGCGACAGCACCCGCACCGCCGTCTCCACCGCGTCGTCGAACACCTGGGCCGCCTGGTTGCTTCGCCGCCTGGCGAAGCGCTGCTGCGACCACCCGCCCGCCGCCGTGCGTCCCTGCACCAGCCGCGACCCCACCTTCGAGGCGAGAAGCGCGGACCCGTGGAAGACGCCGGCCGCGTATCCGCCGAGCCGCACCAGGACCACCCCCACCCGCCGCTCGGCCTTGGCGTGCGTGACCAGGCGGGTGACGTGCGGCGGCCCGGGCGCGGTCATCGGCGGGAAGGGCACGTGCAGCTCGGCCAGGGCCCCGTCGGCGGCACGCAGCCGCACGACCTGGTCGTCACCGGAGGCCGAGAAGGGCCCGTGACGGGCCGCGAACCCGTCGATCCACGGGTGCAGGCGCTCCGGCGGCACCGTGACCCACCGGCCGCCGCCCTTGGCCGGACGCGCGCTCATGCCCCGAAGGCTAACGGAAAGGCGTCCTGCCCATAGCAGGCGGGGAACCTAAGCGGAAATGTCGGTAAACCCTGTATCAGGAGGCTTCTGCGACGCCTGTCTCTCCAGCACGATCTGTACGTGTCCTCCCTGCTCACCAGCCCCATGGTCGACCTCGACACCGGCGCGGTCATCGCGCACCCCGCCGTCGTGGACTCCACGGGCACGCTCAGGGCGGCCCCACTGCCCATGATCCTGGAGCTGCCCATCCGGGTGGTGCTGTCGGGCGCGGGCGCGCTCGCGCCGCTGCACGAGGCGCTCCGCAGAGTGGGCAGGCATCCGCGCGAGGCGATCCTGCTGGTCACCGGCTCGTGCCAGGAGCAGGACCGGCCGCTGCTGAAGGCCGGGCTCGACGGCCTGCGCACGATCGGCTATCTGCTGGGCTTCGCCGACGTGGGATCCGCCGGCGCGTCGCTGGAACTGGTCACGGACTCCTCGCCGTACCTGCTGGCGCTCGACCCCGAGCTGGTGGCGCGCATCCCGGCCGACCACCGGGCGACCGCGGTGGCGCGGTCGGTGGTGACGCTGGCGCGCGGCATCGGCGCGCACGTGATGGCACCGGGCGTCGAGCGCGAGCCGCAGTTGGCGGCGGTCCACGGCCTCGGCGTCCGCCTCGCGCACGGCCCGCTGCTCGCCCCCGGCCCCGACGGAAAGGTACGGGTGCCGCTCCCCCTGCTCGACGAGCCGCCCGACAGCGCCATGCTCGGCCCGCGCGTCCAGGAACTGCTGATCCCCGCGGTGACCCTGTCCGCGGAGGCGAAGGCGGAGGAGGTGGTGAAGGCGTTCGGGCACGAGCCGACGATCACCAGCGTGATCCTGGTGGACGAGTACCAGCGGCCGAAGGGCAGCCTGGACCGCAGCCGGTTCCTGCTGTCGTTCGCGGCCCGCTACGGCCATGCCCTGCACGGGTCGAAGCCGGCCCAGCGGCTGGCCGACCCGCCGCGCACGGTCCCGCGTACGGCCTCGGCCATCTCGGCCATGCAGGCGGCCGGCCGGGACGCCGGCCGCGTCTACGACGACCTGGTGGTGACCGACGAGATGAACCGCTGCCTGGGCATCGTCCGCGTGTCCGATCTGATCAGACAAGTGATCTCGGTCAGGAGCTGATAACGACTCGCGCGCGGTCCTGGGCGGCGGGGCGCGGCCGGGATAGGAAAGGTGCATGCGCCTGAACAGACGGGCCCTGCTCGGCACGGGGGTGCTGGCCGGTGTCGCCGCGTGCACGTCCACGCCCACGCCCGCCCGGCAGAGGCCCGCCTTCGACCCCGGCGACTGGGCGTCCGTCAGGGCCCAGTTCGCGATGGATCCCGCGTACGCGCAGTTCGCGGCGTTCGTGCTGGCCCCGGCCCCGGCGCCGGTGCGCGAGACGATCCGGACCTACCGCGACGGCCTGGACGCCGACCCCGAGTACACCCCGCCCGGCAACCAGGCCCCCGACCAGGCGGCGCGCGAGGCCGCGGCCCGCTATCTGGGCGCCGAGCCGGGCCAGATAGCGCTGACCGACAGCACCACGATGGGCCTCGGCCTGCTCTACTCCGGCATCAGACTGCACCCCGGCCAGGACGTGCTGACCACCGAGCACGACTTCCTCGCCACCCACGAGGGCCTGCGGCTGCTGGCCGAGCGCACGGGCGCGAAGGTGCGCAAGGTACGGCTGTACGACGACCCGGCGCAGGCCACGGCCGACCGCATGGTGTCGGCGATCAAGCAGGGGCTCGGCCCGCGAACCAGGGTGGTGGCGGTCACCTGGGTGCATTCGAGCACCGGCGTCCGCGTGCCGGTCCGCGCCATCGCCGACCTGCTGGCCGAGGTCAACAGGGGCCGGGACGAGCGCGACCGGGCGCTGCTGTGCGTGGACGGGGTGCACGGGTTCGGCGCGATGGCCGCCGAGGTGACGGACCTGGGCTGCGACTTCCTGGCCAGCGGCACGCACAAGTGGCTGTTCGGCCCGCGCGGCACGGGCATCGTGTGGGGCAAGGCCTGGGACGTGATCGCACCGATCATCCCGAGCTTCAGCCAGGGCGCCTTCCTCGCCTGGCAGAGCGGCGGCGTTCCGGCCAAGAACACCGCCGAATTGGTCACGCCGGGCGGCTTCAAGGCGTTCGAACACCGGTGGGCGATGCCGCAGGCGTTCGGATTCATGACCGCGATCGGCAAGGACCGCGTCCAGCAGCGCACGCAGGAGCTGGCCACCAGGCTCAAGGCGGGTCTGCGGGAGATCCCGCACGTCACCCTGGCCACGCCCGAGTCGCCGGAGCTGTCGGCCGGGCTGGTGTGCTGCTCGATCAGGGACATGCAGCCGATGCAAGCGGTGGAGCGGCTGCACGCGCAGAAGGTGATCGCGAGCGTCACGCCGTACAACGCGCCGCTGCTGCGGTTCGGCCCCAGCATCGTGACCACGCCGGAGCAGGTGGACCAGGCGATCAAGGCGGTGGCGGGACTGCGATGAGCCGGCCGTGACGCACCTCGGGTCACGGCCGGACTATCGGGGCAGAGATCAGAGGCGGCAGGCGTAGATGTCGGTGACCAGGATGGCTCGTGCGCCGATGTCCCACAGCTGGTCCATCACCTGCTGGTGGCCCTTGCGCCGGACCATGGCGCGGACGGCGACCCAGCCCTCGCGGTGCAGCGGCGAGACCGTGGGGCCCTCCATGCCGGGCGTCAGCGCGATGGCCTCTTCGATCCGCTCGGCACGGATGTCGTAGTCCATCATGACGAAGTCGCGGGCGTGCACGACTCCTTGGATGCGGCGTACGAGCTGGTCGACGCCGGGTGTGTCCGGCGCGCTCTGCTGCTTGATCAGCACGCCCTCGGAGCGCATGATCGGCTCGCCGAACACCTCCAGGCCGACGTTGCGCAGCGTGGTGCCGGTCTCCACGACGTCGGCGACCGCGTCGGCCACGCCGAGCCTGATGGCGGTCTCGACGGCGCCGTCCAGCTTGATCACTCGGGCGTCCACGCCCTCGTCGGACAGGTATTTCTCCAGCAGGCCCGCGTAGGAGGTGGCGATGCGCCGGCCCTCCAGGTCCTTGACGGACGTCATCGTGCCCGCCGTGGTGGCCAGGCGGAAGGTGGAGCCGCCGAAGCCGAGCGGCATGATCTCCTCGACCGGCGCGCCGGAGTCGATCAGCATGTCACGGCCGGTGATGCCGACGTCGAGGGTGCCCTCCCCGACGTAGACGGCGATGTCGCGGGGTCGCAGGAAGAACAGCTCGCAGCCGCTGTCCTGGTCGACGACGACCAGTTCCTTGCTGTCCCTGCGGGAGCGGTAGCCGGCCTCTTTGAGCATGTGCTGGGCGGCCTCGCTGAGCGCGCCCTTGTTGGGTACTGCCAGACGCAGCATGGTCAGGTCCTCGATTTCTGTCGCTTCTCCAGGGGCGGCGGTGGGCGCTGGGCGCCTTAGAGATGCTTGTAGACCTGATCGAGGCTGATGCCCTTGGCGATCATGAGCACCTGCACATGGTAGAGAAGCTGCGAGATCTCCTCGGCTGCCCTGTCGTCTGACTCGTGCTCGGCGGCCATCCAGCTCTCGGCGGCCTCCTCGACGACCTTCTTGCCGATGGCATGGACGCCGGCGTCGAGCGCGGCCACGGTGCCCGAGCCCGCGGGCCGGGTCCTGGCCTTCTCTGACAGCTCGGCGAACAGCTCTTCGAAGGTCTTCATGGTCTCTCTCGGTGTCGGCTGACGTGCTTCACAAGCCTAGTCTGCGCGAGAGAGTAACGCCGCCTCGCGTCCGCCACGCGAGACGGCGTCCATCATCCGAGCACCTTTTTCGCTTTCGCAACCTTCTCCATGGTGTGGGTGGCTTCGCCGCCCTCGTGCCCGTTGTACGGGTAGACCCGGATGTCCTTCTCGCCGGCGTAGTGGTTGTAGGCGGCGAACACCGTGGACGGCGGCGTGATCCCGTCCTGCAGCCCGACCGAGAACAGCGCGGGCGTGGTGGCGCGGGCGGCGAAGTTGACCCCGTCGAAATACGCCAACGTCTCGAAGACCGGTTCCACCCGGTCCTTGAGCGCCCGACAGTAGGCGGCGATCTCCGCGTAGGGGTATTCGGCGGTGATCTGGGTGGCGTGCCTGATGTGGCACATGAAGGGCACGTCCAGGAAGGCGCAGGCGAGGCCGGGCACCAGCGCGGAGGCGGCCAGCGCGATGGCGCCGCCCTGGCTGGCGCCGCCGACCGCGACCGCCCCCACCATGGGGTGCGCCCTGGCGGCCTCGACGGCGCGCACGGCGTCGGTGTAGAGCCGCCGGTAGTAGTAGGCGTCCGGGTCGTGGATGCCGCTGGTCATGACGCCGGGCGTCTGCGGCCCGGTGCCGGGGAAGGGGTCGGCGGTGTCGCCGCGGCGCCAGCCGCCGGCGCCCTGGCCCCTGCTGTCCATGGCGAAGACCGCGTAGCCGAAGCTGGGCCACAGCAGCCAGTCGATCGGCAGCCCGCGGCCGCCGCCGTAGCCCTGGTACTCGACGACGCACGGCACCGGCCCGGCGGCGTGCCGGGGAACGAGGAGCCAGCCCTTGATCGGGTGGCCGCCGAACCCGGCGAAGGTGACGTCGTACACCTCGGCGCTGGTCAGGTCGGACGGCACGGAGGTGAAGGCGGGGGCGAGGTCGTGGGTGCGGGCCTCGGTGAGCGTGCGCTGCCAGAAGTCGTCGAAGTCGGCGGGCTCGACGCGTTCGGGGAGGTATTCCCGCAGTTGCGGGAGTGGCATGTCGACGAACACGAGTGCTCCTGTTCAGGGGGCGGGAACGGCCGGCAGGACGCAGCGGACGAGGTGCTCCTCGCCGCGCACGGCGATCTCCTCGGCGCAGGCGTCGGCGGCGTGCGGGCAGCGGTTGCGGAACAGGCACCCGCTGGAGACCGGCGGCCCGTTCCTGCGCTCCTGGCGGGGCGGCCGGGTGCCCTCGTGCGCCGCCCAGGGGTCGGGGGCGGCCGCGGCCAGCAGCATGGTGTACGGGTGCCGCGGCGTGAGGATGACGTCGTCGGCGGGTCCGCGCTCGACGATCTGCCCCCGGTACATGACCATGATGTCGCGGGCGAAGTGCCGCGCCGTGGCCAGGTCGTGGGTGACGTAGAGCACCGCCAGGTCCTCCTCCCGCTTGAGCCGGTCGATCAGGTTGAGTATCTCCAGCCTGATCGACACGTCCAGCATCGAGACCGGCTCGTCGGCCAGCAGCACCTTGGGGCGCGGCGCCAGCGCCCTGGCGATCGCCACCCGCTGCCGCTGGCCGCCGGACAGCTCGTGCGGATACCTACCGGCGAACGCGGCCGGCAGATTGACCCGCTCCAGCAGTTCCTCGGCCGTCCCCGGCTGCTTGTGGATCTGCAGGGGGCGGCGCAGGTGGTAGCCGATCGTGTGGGCCGGATTGAGCGACGAGAACGGGTCCTGGAAGACCATCTGCACGTCTTTGCGGTAGTTCGACGTCTCCAGCAGGATCTCGCCGGCGGTGGGCTTGACCAGCCTGGCCAGCATGCGGGCGATGGTCGACTTGCCGCTGCCGCTCTCCCCCACCAGCGCGGTGGTCTCGCCGGAACGCAGCTCGAAGGAGACGTCGTCGACCGCCTTCAGGTATTCCTTCCTGGCCAGCTTGAAGGTCTTGCTCAGGTGGCTGACCGTCATCGACGTCATGAGGTCACCTCGTGCTCGGAAAGCTCGGGCTCGGCGTACTCGAAGCGCCGCTCCAGCAGGCGCTTGTCGGGGCGGGCGGGGTGCAGCCTGCGGTCGTACTGCAGGCAGGCCACCAGGGAGTCCTGGATGGTGTCGAGCTCGGGCTCGTGGGTGTGGCAGCCCTCGAAGGTGTACGGGCAGCGGGGCGCGAACGAGCAGCCGGTGATCTCCTGCGACAGGTCGGGCGGGCTGCCGGGGATGCCGTGCAGCGCCTGGCGCTCGCCGCGCAGGCTGGGGAAGGAGTTGAGCAGGCCCACCGTGTACGGGTGGCGCGGGTTGCGGAGGGTGTCCTTGCTGGTGCCGTACTCGACGATGCGGCCGCCGTACATGATCGCGAGATGGTCGCTGATCTCCAGCAGCATCGACAGGTCGTGCGTGATGAAGATCACGGCGAAGCCGAACATCTCCCGCAGCCGGTCGATCTCCTCCAGGATGTCGCGCTGCACCACCACGTCCAGCGCCGTCGTGGGCTCGTCCAGGACGACCACGTCGGGATTGAGCGCCATCGCCATCGCGATCAGCACCCGCTGCCGCATGCCGCCCGACAGCTCGTGCGGGAAGGAGCCGATGCGGCCCGGGTCGATGCCGACCAGCTCCAGCAGTTCCCGCGAGCGTTCCTCCCGCTCGCGCTTCGACATCGACGGCTCGTGGGTGGTGAACACGTCGTGGAGCTGGCGGCGGATGCTGAGCACGGGGTTGAGCGCGTTCATGGCGCTCTGGAACACCATGGCCACCCGCCGCCAGCGGAATCGCCGCAGCGCCTCGCCTTCCAGGGCGAGCACGTCGATCGGGTCGCCGCCCTTGGGGCGGAAGACGACCTCGCCGGAGGTGGTGCGGCCGGGCGGCTGCAACAGCCGGTTGATCGCGTACGCCAGTGTCGACTTGCCGCAGCCGCTCTCGCCCGCGATGCCGAGGACCTGGCCGCGGCCGAGGTCGAAGCTGACGTCCCGGACCGCGCGGGTCCGGCCGTAGGCCACGCTCAGATTGCGTACGGTCAGGACGGGGTCGTTCATGCGGCCGCCTTTCGCAGTCGCGGGTTCATCAGCTCGTCGATGCTGAAGTTGATCAGCGAGAGTCCGGTGCCGAGCGCGGCGATGAACAGCCCCGGCGGCACGAACCACCACCAGGCGCCCATCGAGAGCGCGGAGCCGTTCTGGGCGAAGTAGAGCATCGCGCCCCAGGAGCTGACCGCGCCGCCGCCGAGGCCGAGTGCGGACAGCCCCGACTCGGTGAGGATGGCGCCGATGATCGCCCAGACGAAGCCGGAGGCGATGACGGGGACGAGGTTCGGCAGGATCTGGAAGACCATGATCCGCCAGCCTGATTCGCCGCTCACCCGGGCCGCGTCCACGTAGTCGCGGTTGCGCAGTGACATGACCTGGGAGCGGATGACCCGCGCCGGGCCCGCCCAGCTGATCATGGAGATGATCAGGGCGTAGGTGAACGGGCCGCTGTCCTCGACGTAGTCGGCGACGAGGATCAGCAGCGGCAGTGTGGGGATGACCAGCGCGACGTTGCTGAGCAGGGAGAACGCCTCGTCCAGCCAGCCGCCGAAATAGCCGCCGACGACGCCGACGAGCAGGGAGGCCGCCGTCCCCAGCACGCCGGCGATCACGCCGATCAGCATCGACCCGCGCGTGGCGTGCAGCAGCTGGGCCAGCACGCTCTGCCCGGTGTCGGTCGAGCCGAGCCACAGCTCCGCCGAAGGCGTTTCGAGCCGCCCGCCCACGAGGGCCTCAGGGTCACCGGCCAGCATGGGGCCGACGACGGCGAGCACGGCGAAGAAGCCGACGATCGCCAGCCCGGCGACGAGCTTGCCGGATTTCGGCAGGCCGAGCAGCCGCCGGTCCTGCGGAGCGGCCAGGGTCACTACTGCGGTCACGGCCTCAGCCCGCCTTCCGCACTCGGGGGTCGATCAGCCCGTACAGCAGATCGACCAGGAGGTTGGCGGCCAGCACGGCCACCGAGATCATCAGGAAGAGGCCCTGCATGAGCGGGTAGTCGGCGCTGCCGACGGCCTGCAGCAGTGCGAAGCCGACGCCGGGGTAGGAGAAGACGACTTCGGTGGCGACCTGGCCGCCGACGAAGAAGCCGAGCGTGATCGCGAATCCGGTCACGCTGGGCAGCACGGCGTTGCGGGCCGCGTACGCGACCATCACCCGGCGCGGCCGCAGCCCTTTGGCCTGCGCCATGACCACGTAGTCCTCGGCCATGGTCGAGACCATCATGTTGCGCATGCCGAGCATCCAGCCCGCGATGCCGGAGATCACCAGCGTGAGCGCGGGCAGGGCGCCGTGGTAGAGCACGCTGCCGATGAAGCCGCCGGTGAAGCCCATGCGCACGTTGGCGTAGTCGTAGGCGCCGTTCAGCGGGAACCAGCCGAGCCCGGCGCCGAGGAAGAACAGCAGGAGCAGCGCCAGCCAGAAGTACGGGATCGCGGCCAGGAACGTCGTGGACGGGATCAGCCCGTCCAGCCAGCTCCCCCGCCGCCACCCGGCCACCATGCCGAGGCCGACGCCGAGCCCGACGGTGATGAGCAGTGAGATCGACACCAGGCCGAGCGTCCAGGGCATCGCCTGGCCGATCACCGTGCCCACCGGGGTGGGGTAGTAGGTGACGGAGGTGCCGAGGTTGCCGGTGGCCAGCTGGCGCAGGTAGGCGAAGTACTGGACCCACAGCGGGTCGTTGCTGACCCCGAACATGATCTCCAGGGTCTTGCGGAACTCCGGAGGCGGCGGCTGCTTGGCCTGGAACCGCGACAGGATGATGTCGACCGGGTTGCCCCTGATCAGGCGTGGGATGAGGAAGTTGATCGTCAGTGCCGCCCACAGCGCCACCGCGTAGAACCCGAGCTTGCGCCAAAGGTATGCCATGTGGTTCTCCCCGAGGGGACCGGGGCTCGCGCCCCGGTCCGGGCTAGTTCGCGGGCTGCAAATTCTTGGCCACGATGCCGTTGTCGGGGTGGGAGAAGGGCAGGCCGAGCGCGTACGGGTTCTGCTCGCTGGGCCATCCGGTGACGTTGGCGCTCCGGAACTCGGCCAGGGAGCTGGACTGCTGCAGCGGGATGTAGGGCAGGTCGGCCACGACCGCGTCCTGGATGGTGTAGATCGCCTGCTTGATCGCGTCCGTCTGCTCCGGCGGGGTGTCGGCGATGGTCTTCAGCGCGGCGTCCACGGCGGGGTTCTTGTAGCGGGCCATGTTCTGGTTGGCCGGGGGGAGGTTCTTGCTGTTGAGGATGTTGTTGTACATGTAGTACGGGTGCGGGCCGCCCCAGGCGTTCCACATCATCAGCTGGAAGTCGCCCTTCTGCTGCATGTCGATGAAGGCGTTGAAGGAGACCTCCTTCGACTTGAACTCGATGCCGACCTCTTTGAGCTGCTGCTTGATGACCTGGGCGGCCGAGACGTAGTCGGTCCAGCCGGTCACCAGGTGGCAGGTGATGGACAGGCGCTTGCCGTCCTTGGCGTAGAAGCCGTCGCCGTCCTTGGCGTATCCGGCCGCCTCGAGGGTCTGGCGGGCCTTGTCCTGGTTGAACTCCAGCTTCAGCGCGGCGTGCTTGGGCGAGACGTACTCCTGGAAGAGCGGCAGCACCACGCCCACCGGGCTGACCGGCTTGCCGAGCCCGGCGAACGCCAATTCGATGATCTTGTCGCGGTCGAGCGCGAAGTTGACGGCCTGGCGCACGGCCAGGTCGTTCATGGGCGCCTTGGTCAGGTTCGGCACCAGGTTGGTGATGTAGAGGTGGGACTCGTTCTTGTAGGTGTTGTGCTCGGGGTCCTTGGCCACGAACTGCTTGTCGGGGTCGGCCATGAACATGCCGCCCCAGTCGAGCTGCCCGCTGATCAGCGCCTGCAGGGAGGCGTCATTGTTGTTGTACGACCAGAAGCGCAGCCCGGCGATCTTGGGCTTGCCGGTGTCCCAGTGGCTCGGGTTCTTGACGAACGTGTAGCTCTGCGGCGTGAACTCGCCCATCATGAACGGGCCGGTGCCGACCGGCTTGGTGTTGGTGTCCTTGGTGGGCTTGTCGATCTTCTCCCAGATGTGCTTGGGCACGATGTAGGTGTTGCCCGCCACGTTCCACAGGTTCGTGTACATCTTCTCGGTGAAGGTGATCTTCACCTGGGTGGGGCTGAGGACCTCGGCGTCCTTGATGTTGGTGCCGGCCGCGTTCAGTTCCTTGTTGTCCCGGCGGTAGGTGAAGTTGAAGGCGACGTCCTCGGCGGTGAACGGCTTGCCGTCGCTCCACTTGACGCCCTCGCGGAGGGTGAAGGTGATCGACTTGCCCTCGTCGCCGAACTCGTACTTGGTGGCCAGCAGCGGCTGGATGTCACCCGACTTCGACTGGTTGAAGAACATCAGCGTCTCGTAGAGCATCCCCGTCGTGCCCATGAGGTTGGGGGTGCCCTGGACGAGGGGGTTGAGGTTCTCGTTGAACTGGCCGGTCCCGCCGACGACGTTCACGAACGTGTCCTTGGCGGCGCCTCCGGAGGAGGAGGCAGGGCCGGAGGAGGGGGCGGTGGTGCCGGCGGTCAGGGGCACGCCGCCGCCCGAGCATGCGGTGAGGAGGGCGAGCGCGGCGGCTGCCACGACGAGTTGGGTTCTTCTCATCTACTTCTCCCAGGGGGGTTCAGGCAGGGAGGCGGTGTCCCTGCAGGAGGTCGAGGAGCGGGCGGTCGACGAGGAAGCCGTCCAAGGGCTCGAAGCGGGCGCCGGGACGGCGGTGGCCGACCACTCCGAAGGGGCCCTCGAACTGCCACAGCGCGTAGCCCCAGCCATAGGAGGCGAACTCGCCGAGCAGATCGGTCAGCCAGCGCTGGGCGACGTCGTCCGGGGTCTGGTCGTAGCAGCCGAACTCGCCCACGTGGACGGGCGCGTCGATCTCCCGCCACGGCCGGTAGAAGTCGCCGAGCGCGGCCCGGTCCCACTCCGCGCCGGGGTAGCGGGGCTCCGGCAGCGCGTCCGCCCCCTCCACCCACGGCGCCTTGTAGTGGCTGACGCCGAAGGGCTGGTAGCCCCGCGTGCTGTGGGTCACGTTGAGGTCGGCGAGCTCCGGCATGGCGAGGTGGCCGCCGCCGAGCCCGTCGATCACGATCGGGCGGTCCCGGTCGATCCCCTGGATCTCGGCCACGACTCTGCGGATCACCGCTTCGTGCGCCGCCCGGGTGAAGCCGCGCTGCCCGACGTCGGGGGGCTCGTTGACGAGGTCGAAGGAGAGCCGGTCCGGGGTGACGCCGCGGTAGCGGCGGGCGAAGGTGCGCCAGATCGCGGTGAACCCGTCCTGCGCCTCGCGGTCGGCCCACAGGTTGTGGCGCTCGCTCTCCCACTGGGTGATCACATAGCCGGGGGCGCGGTGCAGGTTGAGCGACAGGTGCAGGTCCCGCTCAGAGCAGGCGGCCAGGTAGGAGTCGAGGATCTCCAGCACCCGCTCGTCGGGGTCGGCGTAGTCCAGGCCGGTGGTCCAGAAGCGGTAGTCGCACGGCATCCGTACGAAGTCGAAGCCCCAGGAGGCGATCGCGTCCAGGACGCGCTCGTCGGTCTTGGCCGGCTCGACGCCCGGATCCTTCCAGAACATCCATTGGAGGTTGAACCCGTAACGCCTCATCGGTCGTTCGTCCACCTCACCGGCACATCAGCCCCGATTTCCCGATTTATCCGGAAGCGATGGCTTTCTCCGGGCAGCAGGGTGATGAGCTGGTCGTCCACCTCGGCGTCGGGGTGCACCCGGTCGGGGAAGATCGCCAGGTCCCGCACCAGCGTGTGGGCGCTGACCACGACGTCGCCCCCCTCGACCGTCACCGTGCACCGCCCCTCGGGCAGGTCGAGGTCCTTGTCCGGCAGGAAGAACCACAGCGCCCTGGACTCCCCCACGCTCACCGCGACCAGCTCCCTGGCGGGGTCGCCCGGCTCGCCCACGGCCAGCGGCACGGTCACCGCGCCGCGCGCGGGCACCTCCAGCCCGAAGCTCTCGGCCTGCAGCTCGGCGCCGTCCACCCCGAGCCGCACGGCCCGCGCGGTGCCCGCCCACGGCTCGTCGGTGTCGTTGACGGCCACCACCGCGAGCCCGCCGTCGCGCGGCTGGACGGTCAGCAGGCGGTCGGCGTACGCCCGGCGCAGCGCGTGGAACATCGGTTTCCTGCGCCCGTCGCCGTCGATCGCCGCCCAGGACGTGACCGGCCAGCAGTCGTTGAGCTGCCAGACGATGGTGCCCGCGCAGTGCGGCCACAGCGACCTGAAGTGCTCGACGCCGAGCTGGATCGCCCTGGCCTGATTGACCTGCGTCAGGTAGTGCCAGTCGTCGAAGGCGGCCGGCGGCGGGAAGTGGGCCTTGAGCCCCGCGGCCAGCTTGAGCTCGCCGTCGATGGCCTTCTGGTGGTGGCGCATCCCGGGCGAGCCGGGCGTGAGGGGCTCGTCGTGGATGGCCCGCTTGATCGTCGCGTACGTCGCGGGGCCCTGGAAGCCGAACTCCGAGACGAACCGGGGCCGGTATTCGCGGTACGCGGTGTAGTCGCGTTCGTTCCAGACGTCCCAGATGTGCATGTTGTGGTGCTCAGGGTCATTCGGGTGGAGCTCCATCGACCCGGAGTACGGGCTGCCCGGCCAGTACGGCGTACCGGGATCGAGCGCGGCCACGATCCCGGGCAGCAGGTCGAGGTAGTAGCCCTCGCCCCAGCTGCGCCCGGCCAGCCGTTTGCGCCAGCCCCAGTCGAACAGGCCCCAGATGTTCTCGTTGTTGCCGCACCACAGGGCCAGGCTCGGGTGCCGCATGAGGCGCGTGACGTTCTCCCGGGCCTCGGCCTCGACCTCCGAGCGCAGCGGCTCCTCCTCCGGATAGGCGGCGCAGGCGAACGCGAAGTCCTGCCAGACCAGCAGCCCCAGCTCGTCGCACAGGTCGTAGAAGTCGTCGCTCTCGTAGAGCCCGCCGCCCCAGATGCGCACCAGGTTGACCCCGGCCTCGCACGCCTGCGCGAGCCGCGCGGCGTAGCGGTCGCGATCGATCCTGGCCGGGAAGCAGTCGTCGGGGATCCAGTTGACGCCCTTGGCGAAGACCGGGCGGCCGTTGACCTCGATGGTGAAGGCGCCGCCGGACGTGTCGAGCTCGACGGCCCTGAACCCGATCTTCTGCTGCCACACGTCGAGCCCGTCGCCGAGCGTCACGGTCAGCTCGTGCAGGGGCTGCTCGCCGTACCCGCGCGGCCACCACAGCTCGGGCTGCGGAACCTCGATCTCCAGCACGGCGGTGTCGCCGTCTGTGAGCGCTCTCATTTCCGACCTGCCGCAGATGGAGGCGGTGATCCGCAGCTCCTCCCGCGGGTCGTTTGTGAGCGCTCCCATCGAGGGCCTGCCGCTGATCGAGGTGGATGCCGCCCGCTCGACCTCGACGTGCACGGCGACCCTGGCGACGCCGTCTTCGACGCTCACCACGGGCCGTACGGAGGCCAGCCGCTCAGCGCTCCACTCGTGCAGCCCGATCGGCTTCCAGATGCCCGCCGTGACCAGCGTCGGGCCCCAGTCCCAGCCGAAGTTGCAGGCCATCTTCCTGATGAAGTTGTAGGGCTCGGTGTAGGCGCCCGGCCGGTCGCCGAGCTCCTCCCTCAGCCGCTCGGCGTACTCGAGCGCCGACCCGAACGTGACCGTCAGCCGGTTGTTCCCGGTACGCAGCGCGTGGCGGACGTCGAACCTGTAGGAGCGGTGCATGTTCGCGGCCTCGCCCACGCGAACGCCGTTGAGCTCGATGGCGGCCACGGTGTCGAGCCCCTCGCACACCAGATCGGTACGCTCGTGCTCGGTGCCGTCCCACGAGAACTCCGTCTCGTAACACCATTCGGTACGCCCGATCCAGGACAGGCGGGCCTCGTTGTCGTCGAGGTAGGGATCGGGGATCAGGCCCGCGGCGAGCAGGTCGGTGTGCACGCAGCCGGGGACCGTGGCCGGGGCTCGCACGTCGCCGCTCGCCGAGCGGACGATCCAGGCTTCATGCAGGGGACGGAACGGGGTCATCAACCCTCCGGGCTTGAGCAGCGGGGATTGACGGACATGCCACCACTAAACCCGTTTAGTTGCAATGGCTGGTCGGCGAGATTTCTGCTCGGTTACTGAATCGGTTCATGACAAGGGGCCGTGCTCCCCCGGTTGACCAGGCGCGGATTGGCCTGCTGCGTGTCGCCCACCTCGTGGCCCTGGACCAGGTCGAGCAGGGAGCGGGCGGCGTGGGCCCCGAACGCGGCGATGTCTCTGCTCACCGCCGTCAGGTGCGGCCGGGCCAGCAGGCACAGGGCGGAGTCGTCCCAGGCCACCACGGACAGCTGGGCGGGCACCGAGAACCCCGCCTCACGGGCGGCGGCGGTGCCCGCGACGGCCATCACGTCGTTGTCGTACACGATGGCGGTCGGCCTCTCGGGCCTGCGCAGCAGATCGAGTGTGGCGCGCTCGCCGCCTTCGCCGCTGTAGTCGGTGTGCACGGTGACGCTCTCGACGCCCAGCCTGGCGGCGGCCGCCCGCATGGCCGCGGTCCTGACGACGGTGTGCCTGAGCTCCCCCGGCCCCGCGATCCTGGCGATCCTGCGGTGCCCAAGCCCTGCCAGGTGCTCGACCACGAGGCCGATCGCGCCGGCGTCGTCGCTCCAGACGGCGGGCAGCCGCCCTGTGCCCGCGGGGCCGCCGATGACCACGGCGGGCAGCCGCAGCTCTTCCAGCACGGCGATCCGGGCGTCCTCTTTCCGCAGGTCCACGACGAACACCCCGGCCACCCGGTGCTGCGCCCACCATTTCCGATAGATCGCGATCTCGGCCTCGTGGTCCTCGGTCATCTGCAGCAGCAGCCCGACGGACGCCGCCGACAACGTGGCCTCGATGCCGGAGATGAGCTGCATGAAGAACGGCTCCAGCCCCAGCGTGCGCGCCGGCCGGTCCACGACCAGGCCCAGCACGTCCGGCCTGCCGTCGAAAAGAGCCCGCGCCAGGCTGTTGGGCTGCCAGCCCAGATCTGCGGCGATGGCCTGGATGCGGCGGCGGGTCTCGCTGGAGACGCCGGGGCGGCCGTTCAACGCGAAGGACACCGCCCCCTTCGAGACACCGGCCCGGCGCGCGATGTCGTCGATCGTGGGTCGCTTCATCGGCCGTCCTTGGGATTTACCGGTTCATTTAACCCGCACGCCCTCGTTCACGACAAGACATCGGACAGGAAAACGAGCTCACACGCAAGTCCGTCGCCGCCCCGGCCGCGTGGAGCCCGCGACGGCTGAATGGTCCACAGGGGCGCCGGGCGGCGTGGGGCCGGACGGTGGAAGCGGGATGGCGGTGGGCGGCTGTGACAATGAGACGGTTCGAGGATGGTCTGTTCGATACGTTGGCTCATATGGTGACCGCCCCGGCCAATATCTCCCAAACCGCTCAGGTGCCTTCCCGGCTGGGGTGGCTGGACGCGCTGCGTGGCATCGGTGCGCTGGCTGTGGTGGGTGAGCATCTGACGACGTGGGCCATGCCCTGGTTACGCCCTACCGCGTTCAACCTGGGCGTCTACGGGGTCCTGGTGTTCTTCCTGGTCAGCGGCTACATCATCCCGCATTCGCTGGAGCGGCGCGGGGATGTGCGGGCGTTTTGGATCGGCCGCGTCTTTCGCCTGTATCCGCTGTATCTGGCGGTGATCGTACTGATGGTGGCGCTGTCGCCGTGGATCGGGATCCGGCCGGAGGTGCCCCGCGATGCCTCGGCGGTGGCCGCGCACGCCACGATGCTGCTGGATGCGGTGGGGATGGGCGGCGTGCTGAACACCATGTGGACGCTGTCGTATGAGATGGTCTTCTACCTGCTGACGGCAGCGCTGTTCGTGCTCGGGGTACGGGATGGGCGCGGCGTCCTGCCGGTCGTGTTCGCGCTGGCCGGCTGTGTGGCCGGGCTGGTGTGGTCCGCGGCGCCGCTGTCGGGGCCCTGGCTGGCCTGGCTGTCGCTGGCCGTCTTCGCCGCGGGCCTGGCGTGTGTGCTGTCGGGGCGCGCCGTACGAACCGCCAGTGCGGTGCTGGGCGCGATGGCGGTGGGGTTGCTGCTGTTGAGCAGCCGGGTGCCGTGGTTCGGTGCGGTGATCGTGGCGGTCATGCTCGCCGGCACGGCGATCTATCGGTGGGAGCGCGGGCAGGGCCGGTTGTGGCCGGTGGGCGTCGCGGCGGTGCTGGTGGCCGCCACGCCGGTGTGGGCCCTGTCTGCCGGGTGGTGGTGGGTGCGGCCGCCGGTGTGGAGCCTGACCATCGTCCTGGCCGCCGCCACCTTCGCCGTGGCGATGGCGTTGCGGGATAGGCGGGTGCCCGCCTTCCTGGCCCGGCTCGGGGTCATCAGCTATTCCCTCTACCTGGTCCATCTGCCGGTGCTGCTCGTCGTCATGCACCTGGTCGGGGAGATGCGATGGGCGCCGCTGGGCACGCAGATCGGCATCGGCGCGCTGGTGCTCGGGGTGCTGGTGCCTGTCAGTTGGCTGAGCCACCGCTGGCTGGAGCTGCCCGGGCAGCGTCTGGGCCGGCGCCTGGCCGGCCGGGCAGGCGACGCGCCACCGGGGTGAGCCGCCCGCCACCGGCCGGTGGGCGCGCCCGCCCGAGGCCGGGCGGGCGCATGGTGCAGCGGGCAGGTCTGTGCCCGGAAACGGCAATGCCCGCCACACCCCCTTGCGGAGATGTGGCGGGCAGGTCAGCGTCCCGGCGGAAGGCCGGGGGCCGAGTCAGCGCTCGAAACGACGACCCGAGTTGCGGCGGAAGCCGCCGTTGCCACGCTCGTCCGTACGGCCGCCACCGGTGGCAGCGGCGTCCGGCCGGGTGCCGCCGGAGCGGTAGCCGTCGCGCGGGGCGCGCTCGTCAGAGCGGACGCGGTCGCGGTCGGCCGAGAACGGGCGGCCGCGGTCGGCGCCGGTGCGGGGGCCGCGGTCGTCCGGCCGGAAAGCGCCACCACGCTGCCCGTCACGGGAACCGCCGGCGCGCGGTCCACGGTCCTCGGGGTGGAGGCGGCGCTCGTCGGAGCGGTAGCCGCCCCGGTCGTCCTGCCGGAGCGGCCGGTCGTCGGAGCGGTATCCGCCACGCGGCCGGTCGTCCGAGCGGTTGCCACCGCTCTGCCGGTCGTCACCGAACGTGCGCGGCTCCGCCGGCTGCCCGAACGGCCGCTCACCGTCGGCGTGGCGCCGCGGGCGGCGATCGCCGTCGAACTCGCGGCGCGGACGGCGGTCGTCACCGGACACCGCCGGCCGCTCGCCGTCCTCGTGACGCCGCGGGCGGCGGTCACCGTCGAACTCGCGGCGCGGACGCCGTCCCCCGCGACGCTCCGTGCTGTGGCCACCCTCGCGACGAGCCCGCAGCGGCTTGCGGACGTCGGGCTCCCACACGGGGATGGCCTCGCCGCTGGGAATGCGGGCGCCCGTCACCTCGGCGAGCCGCGGGTTACCCGGGGTGGCCTTCAGGCGGAACGGGTGGATCCCGGCGCGCCGGGTGAGCGCGTCGGTCGAGCGGCGCTCGTTGGGCAACACCAGCGTGACGACGGTGCCCTTCTCGCCGGCGCGGGCCGTGCGGCCGCCCCGGTGCAGGTAGCTCTTGTGGTCCTGGGGCGGGTCCACGTGCAGCACCAGGCTGATGTTGTCGACGTGGATGCCGCGCGCCGCGACGTCGGTGCAGACCAGCACGTTGACGGAGCCTTCGCGGAACTCCGCGAGGATCCGGGTGCGCTGGTTCTGGCGCTTGCCGCCGTGCAGGCCGCCGGCCTTGACGCCGACCCTGGCCAGCTGCTTGCACAGCCGGTCCACGCCGTGCTGGGTCTTGACGAAGATGATCGTACGACCCTCGCGATTGGCGATCTCGGCGGTGACGTCGAACTTGTCATCGCGCGTGACCTGAATCACGTGGTGCTCCATGGTGTCGACCGGCGAGGTCGCGGGCGCCACGGAGTGCGTGATGGGGTTCTTGAGGAAGCGCTTCACCAGCTTGTCGACGTCGCCGTCGAGCGTGGCGGAGAACAGCAGCCGCTGCCCGCCGGGCGCGGTCTGCGCGAGCAGCTCGGTGACGACGGGGAAGAAGCCGAGGTCACACATGTGGTCGGCCTCGTCCAGGACGCTCACCTCGACCTCGGACAGCGAGCACTCGCCCTGCCGGATCAGGTCGCCGAGGCGACCGGGGGTGGCGATGACGATGTCGACGCCGCGCCGCAGCGCCTCGATCTGCTTGCCCATGGACATGCCGCCGACGATGACCTTCATGCGCAGCCCGAGGCCGCGGCCGAGGGGTTCGAGTGCGTCGTGCACCTGGAGCGCGAGCTCCCTGGTCGGCACGAGGATCATGGCGCGCGGACGCCCAGGCGCGGGCTTCACGCCGGAGATGCGGGCCATGGTGGGCAGACCGAAGGCGAGGGTCTTGCCCGAGCCGGTCTGGCCGCGGCCGAGCACGTCATGCCCGGCGAGCACGTCGGGGATCGTCGCGCTCTGGATGGGGAAGGGACTGTCGATGCCCTGCCGGGACAGCCCGGTGATGAGCGGCTTCGGCAGGCCGAGCAGCTCGAACTCGGACGGGCCCGGGATGCGGGCGGTCTCGTCGAGCGAGCCGGCGCCGGCCTCATCGAATGCGGGCATGACAGCGTCAAGCATGGTCACGAAAAATCGTGCCTTTCCGTCGAAGTGGCGCGTCACTTCTGCGAAAGGACGAGCCGGGACGTACGGCATAGGCCGTACAGGGGTTCAGTACGCCCGCCACGGGGCGGGTCCCATAAAGGGGGGGATACACCGGGCACCGGCCGCAGGCGGCGCGAGACGCGCGATGAGGCGTGGTGTATCTCTTACCAACGCCGGGATGTTATCGGATATTTCCCGGACGGGTTTGGACCTTCCGAAAACCCTCGATGGCACGCTGAAACGGCTGACGATTTACGTCAGCCATGACAGCTAAAAAAGATCAGACGTTGAAGCCTAGCATACGGAGCTGCTCGCGCCCCTCATCGGTGATCTTGTCCGGGCCCCACGGCGGCAGCCAGACCCAGTTGATCTTCACGTCGGAGACCATGCCGTCCAGCGCCGAGTGGGCCTGGTCCTCGATGACGTCGGTCAGCGGGCAGGCCGCGCTGGTCAGCGTCATGTCGATGGTCGCCACGGGCCGGCCCCCGTCGGACGGGTCGAGGTTGAGCCCGTAGATGAGCCCCAGGTCGACGACGTTGATGCCGAGCTCGGGGTCGACGACGTCCTTGAGAGCCTCCATGACCTCCTCGACGGTCGTCTCGCCGTCGAAGTCGGTCGGAGTCTCCACAGGCTTGCTCATTGGGCGCTCCTCACAACAGCGTCTTTGTAGGCCATCCAGGAAAGCAACGCACACTTAACGCGTGCCGGGAACTTGGCCACGCCCGCGAACGCCACCGCGTCGCCGAGCACGTCCTCGTCGGCCTCCACCTGTCCCCTGCCCTGCATGAGCCTGGTGAACTCATCCACCACCGACAGCGACTCCTGGACGGTCGAGCCGGTGGCCAGCTCGTGCAGCACGGAGGCGGCGGCCTGGCTGATCGAGCAGCCCTGCCCGTCGTAGGAGACGTCCAGGATCTTGCCGGCGTCGCCCACCTTGACCCGGAGCGTGATCTCGTCGCCGCACGTGGGGTTCACGTGGTGAACCTCAGCGTCGTACGGCTCGCGCAGCCCTCGCCCCTGAGGGTGCTTGTAGTGTTCCAGGATCAGCTCCTGGTACATCGACTCGCCGATCATGGCTATGCGAACACCTTCTGAACGTGATGGAGGCCACGCACCAGGGCATCGATCTCGCCCGTGGTGTTGTACAGGTAGAACGACGCCCGCGTGGTCGCCGGTATTCCGAACCGCAGGTGCAGCGGCCGGGCGCAGTGGTGCCCGACGCGTACGGCGACGCCGAACTGGTCGTCCAGGATCTGCCCGACGTCGTGCGGGTGGATGCCCTCCAGCGTGAACGACACCGTGCCGCCGCGCTGCTCCAGCGTCTGCGGGCCGATGATGCGCAGGGTGGGCACCGCGCGCAGGGCGTCGAGCGCGTAGGCCGTCAGCTCGCGCTCGTGCGCCTCGATGGCGTCCATACCGACCTCGGTGAGGTAGTCCACGGCCGCGCCGAGCCCGATGGCCTCGACGATCGGCGGCGTGCCCGCCTCGAACTTGTGCGGGAGCGGCGCGTACGTCGAGCGGTCCATCCAGACCGCCTCGATCATCTCGCCGCCGCCCAGGAACGGGGGCATGGCGTCGAGCAGCTCGCCCCGGCCCCAGAGCACGCCGATGCCCGAGGGGCCGACCATCTTGTGACCCGTGAAGGCCACGAAGTCGGCGCCCAGTTCGGTGACGTTCACCGGGTGGTGCGGCACGGACTGGGAGGCGTCCAGCATGATCAGCGCGCCGACCTCGTGCGCCCGCCTGGCCACTTCGGCGACCGGGTTGACGGTGCCGAGCACGTTGGACTGGTGGGCGATCGAGACGATCTTCGTCCGCTCGGTGATCAGATCGGGCGCGTAGTCGAGCCGCCCGTCGTCGGTGACGCCGAACCACTTCAGCGTCGCGCCGGTGCGCTGCACGAGCAGCTGCCACGGCACGATGTTGGAGTGGTGCTCCATCTCGGAGATGACGATCTCGTCGCCGGGGCCGAGCGTGAAGCGCGGGTCGGTGTTGGAGGGGTTGCCGAACGCGTACGCGACCAGGTTGAGCGCCTCGGAGGCGTTCTTGGTGAAGATCACCTCGTCGCGCGACGGCGCCCCGACGAAGGCGGCGATCCTGTCGCGAGCGCTCTCGTAGGCGTCGGTGGACTCAGCGCCCAGCACGTGCATGGCCCGCCCGACGTTGCTGTAGTGCAGCGCCAGGTGGTCACGCATGGTCTCGATGACCTGGTTGGGCTTCTGTGAAGAGTTGCCCGAGTCGAGATAGACGAGCGGTCGCCCGTCGGGCAGCTCGCGGGAGAAGATCGGGAAGTCTTTCCTGATCTTCTCCACATCGAAGCTGACGGAAGTCATGCAGACGCCTTCGTGTACTGCTCGTAGCCCTCGGCCTCGAGCTTGTCGGCCAGCTCCGGTCCGCCCTCCTCGACGATCCTGCCGGCCGCGAAGACGTGCACGAAGTCCGGCTTCACGTAGCGCAGGATGCGGGTGTAGTGCGTGATCAGCAGCACGCCGGTCTCGCCGGAGGCGCGGAAGCGGTTGATGCCCTCCGACACCACGCGCAGCGCGTCCACGTCGAGGCCGGAGTCGGTCTCGTCGAGCACCGCGATCTTCGGCTTGAGCAGCTCCATCTGGAGGATCTCGTGGCGCTTCTTCTCGCCGCCGGAGAAGCCCTCGTTGAGGTTGCGCTGGGCGAAGGCCGCGTCGATGGACAGCGCGTCCATGCCCTTCTTGAGGTCCTTGGCGAACTCGCGCAGCTTGGGCGCCTCGCCGCGGACGGAGGTGACGGCCGAGCGCAGGAAGTTCGACACCGACACGCCGGGGACCTCGACGGGATACTGCATGGCCAGGAACAGGCCGGCGCGGGCCCGCTCGTCGACCGACAGCTCCAGCAGGTCCACGCCGTCGAGCAGCACCTGGCCGCCGGTGATCGTGTATTTGGGATGACCGGCGATCGCGTAGGCGAGCGTCGACTTACCCGAGCCGTTCGGGCCCATGATGGCGTGGGTCTGGCCCGCCTTCACGGTCAGGTTGACGCCGCGCAGGATTTCTTTGTCCTCGACGGCGACGTGCAGGTCGCGGATCTCAAGGGTTGACATGGTTGGTTACGACTCCTTCGAGAGCGAGACGAGGACGTCATCGCCGTCGATCTTGACTGTGTAGACGTTCACGGGCTTGGTGGCGGGCGGACCTGTGGGCTTGCCAGAGCGCACGTCGAAGCACGAGCCGTGCAGCCAGCACTCCAGCGTGCCGTCGTAGACCTCGCCCTCGCTGAGCTTCACCTCGGCGTGCGAGCACACGTCGTGCAGGGCGAAGACGTCCTCGCCCTTGCGCACGAGCGCGACCGGGGTGTCCTCCACCTCGACGCCGATGACGCCCCCCTCGGGGATGTCATCGAGCTTGCAGACCTTCTCGAAACTCATCGGGCAAGCTCCGCCTCCACCGCGTTGAGCACGCGGTCGCGGATCTCCCCGATCTCGATCTTCTCCACGAGCTGGCCGAGGAAGCCCCTGATGACCAGGCGGCGGGCCTCGTCGTAGGGGATGCCGCGGGCCTGGAGGTAGAAGAGGTGCTCGTCGTCGAGGCGGCCGGAGGCCGAGGCGTGCCCCGCTCCCGCGACCTCACCGGTGAGGATCTCCAGGTTGGGCACCGAGTCGGCGCGGGCGCCGTCGGTGAGGATCAGGTTGCGGTTGAGCTCATAGGTGTCGGTGCCCTCGGCCTCGACCCGGATGATCACGTCGCCGATCCAGACGGCGTGCGCGTCCTCGCCCTGCAGGGCGCCGCGGTAGTCGACGTTGCTCTTGCAGTTGGGCTGCGAGTGGTCGACGAGCAGGCGGTGCTCCAGGTGCTGCCCGGCGTCGGCGAAGTAGACGCCCGACAGGTCGGCGTCGCCGCCGGCGGCGGTGTAGGAGACGCTGGGCGACAGGCGTACGAGATCGCCGCCGAGCGTCACCACGAAGCTCTTGAACGTGGCGTCCTTGGCGAGCTGGGCGTGGTGGTGCGAGACGTGCACGGCGTCGTGGTCCCACTCCTGCAGGCTGACGACCTTGAGCGTGGCTCCCTCGCCGACGACGAACTCGACGTTGTCGGCGTAGACGGCCGTGCCCTCGTGCTCGATGACCACGGTCGCCTGCGCCAGAGGCTCGACCACGACCACGATGTGGCCGTAGGCCGCGCCGTCGCCGCCGCGCCCCTTGATCTCGATGGAGATGGCGCCGGTGACCTCCGCCTCCTTGGGCACGGTCACGACCAGCGCCTTCTCGAAGGTGGTGTAGGCCTGCGCGCTGACGCGGTCGGCGGGCACGTAGGCCTTGCCGATGCGCTCGTCGTCGCGGCCGACCCACTCGGCCCGCACGCCCTCGGGCGTGTAGGCCTGGGTGACGACCTGCCCGTTGGTGGCGGCCTTGCCGTTGTGCAGGCCCTTCAGGCGCGAGAGCGGCGTGAACCGCCAAGCCTCCTCGCGCCCGGTCGGGACCTCGAAGTCGCCCAGGTCGTAGGACGCCTTCTCGTGCAGAGTCGACAAGGGCTTCTCGTTCAGGCCCATCAGCCGACGGCTCCTTCCATCTGCAGCTCGATCAGCCTGTTGAGCTCAAGGGCGTATTCCATGGGCAGCTCGCGCGCGATCGGCTCCACGAAGCCACGCACGATCATCGCCATCGCCTCGTCCTCGCCGAGCCCGCGGCTCATGAGGTAGAACAGCTGGTCGTCGCTGACCTTGGAGACTGTGGCCTCGTGACCCATCGAGACGTCGTCCTCGCGGACGTCGACGTACGGGTAGGTGTCGGAGCGGCTGATCTGGTCGACCAGCAGGGCGTCGCACTTGACGGTGCTGGCGCTGCCGTGGGCGCCCTCCTCGATCTGCACGAGACCGCGGTAGGAGGTGCGGCCGCCGCCGCGCGCCACCGACTTGGAGATCACGCTGGAGCTGGTGTTGGGCGCCAGGTGCACCATCTTGGAGCCGGCGTCCTGGTGCTGGCCCTCGCCCGCGAACGCGACGCTCAGCGTCTCGCCCTTGGCGTGCTCGCCCATCAGGTAGACGGCCGGGTACTTCATCGTGACCTTGGAGCCGATGTTGCCGTCGATCCACTCCATGGTCGCGCCCTCGTAAGCCACGGCGCGCTTGGTGACCAGGTTGTAGACGTTGTTCGACCAGTTCTGGATGGTCGTGTAACGGCAGCGGGCGTTCTTCTTCACGATGATCTCGACGACGGCGCTGTGCAGCGAGTCGCTGGAGTAGATCGGCGCGGTGCAGCCCTCGACGTAGTGGACGTAGGAGTTCTCGTCCACGATGATCAGGGTCCGCTCGAACTGGCCCATGTTCTCGGTGTTGATCCGGAAGTAGGCCTGCAGCGGGATCTCGACCTCGACGTTCGGCGGCACGTAGATGAACGAGCCACCGGACCACACGGAGGTGTTGAGCGCGGCGAACTTGTTGTCGCCCACCGGGATGACGGAGCCGAAGTATTCCTTGAAGAGCTCTTCGTGCTCCTTCAGGCCCGTGTCGGTGTCGACGAAGATGACGCCCTTCTCCTCGAGGTCCTCACGGATCTTGTGATAGACGACCTCGGACTCGTATTGGGCGGCGACACCGGCGATGAGGCGCTGCTTCTCCGCCTCGGGGATGCCGAGCTTGTCGTAGGTGTTCTTGATGTCGGCGGGCAGCTCGTCCCAGGACGCGGCCTGCTTCTCCGTCGAGCGCACGAAGTATTTGATGTTGTCGAAGTCGATGCCGGTGAGGTCGGAACCCCAGGTGGGCATCGGCTTCTTACCAAACAGGCGGAGGCCCTTCAGGCGAAGGTCGAGCATCCACTCCGGCTCGCTCTTCAGCGCCGAAATGTTGCGGACGACCTCCTCGGACAGGCCGCGCTTGGCCGTCGACCCGGCGGCATCCGAGTCGGACCAGCCGAACTTGTAATTACCGAGGCCTTCCAGCTCCGGGCGGTCGGTGACAGTCACCTTCCGGTCTCCTTGCTTTTGTCTCTATGTGCGGAATCGGCCAGCGACTGCGGGCTCACGTGTGTGGTGCAGATCCCGTCGCCGTGCGCGATCGTGGCCAGGCGCTGCACCGGTGTGCCGAGCAGCTGCGCGAACGCCTCCGTCTCGGCCTCGCACAGCTGCGGGAACTCCGCCGCCGCGTGGGCCACCGGGCAGTGATGCTGGCAGAGCTGGACACCGCCCGACTTGGCCGTGCTGGCCGAGGCGGCATATCCCTCTGCCGACAGCGCCTGCGCCAGCACTTGCACGCGCTGGTCCGCCGGCACCGTCCGCATGACCGGCTCCAGCCGCTTGAGCAGGCTCGAGACCTGCGAGCGGGCGAAGTCGGCCACCGCTTGCTGCCCCATGCGCTCGGCCAGATAGCGCAGCGCGCTCCCGGCCAGGTCGTCATAGGCGTGCTCGAAAGCACTGCGCCCCGCGTCGGTGATGGCGAACAGCTTGGCCGGTCGCCCGCGCCCGCGCTGACCACGCGGTCGCACCGTACGAGGCTCTATCATCCCATCGGCCAGCAACGCGTCGAGGTGACGCCGGACGGCGGCGGGCGTGAGCCCGAGCCGCTCGCCGAGCGATGCCGCCGCGACGGGACCATGCTCAAGAATCAGCCGGGCGACGCGGGCACGGGTGCCGCGCTCATTGCCTGGCTCGATCGTGGGCATGTTTTTCACAACATCAGTGTGCCGTAATTCCTTCCCGGTTCACAAACGGTTCCGACCAGCTCGGGAATGGAATTTCTCACGCAGGGTAGCCTTACCTAACTCGCGAACGGCCGAGAATGGCGAACGCCAACGCCGAGCACAGGATGAGTCCCAGCATGACGCCGGCCATCGGCACGGCGGTGCCGGCGCCCACGAGCCCGACCAGCGGGGCGGCCAGGGCGCCGAGCGCGAACTGCAGCACGCCGAGCAGGGCGGAGGCGCTGCCGGCCACCTGCGCGGGCTGCGAGGCCAGCGCCAGCGCGCCCGTGCCCGGCAGCACCAGGCCCTGGCCGAGCATGATGACGAACAGCCCGCCCACGATGCCCTGCAGGCCGAGCCCGGTGAGCGCGGCGGTCAGCAGCAGGCCGGCGCCGGCCAGGCCGATGACCAGGCCGATGACGACCAGGCGGACCGGCGGCACCCGGCCCGACAGCCGGCCGCCGACCTGCGCCATGGCGATCAGGCCGAACGCGTTGAGCCCGAAGATGAGCGAGTACTGCTGCGGCGTGGCGCCGTACACCTCCTGCAGCACGAACGGCGAGCCGGAGATGTAGCCGAACATCGCCGAGAACGCCAGCCCGCCGGTGAGCGCGAAGCCCATGAACGAGCGGTCGCGCAGGAGCTGCCAGAACGTGCGCACGGTGTGCTTCAGGCCGCCGCTCTCGCGCTGCTCGGCGGGCAGCGTCTCGCGCACGCCGGACAGCACGGCCACCAGCAGGACCACGCCCGCGACGCTGAGCGCCACGAACACGCCGCGCCACGACGTGAACGCCAGCAGCTGCGCCCCGGCAATGGGCGCCAGGATCGGCGCCAGGCCGCTGACGAGCATCAGCGTGGCGAAGATGCGGGCGATGGCGGCGCCGTCGTACAGGTCGCGCACGACCGCGCGCACGATGACCAGGGCCGCGCCCCCGAGCATGCCCTGCAGCAGGCGGAAGGCGATGAGCATGGGCACCGACGGCGCGAACGCGCACAGCAAAGAGGCCACCATGAACCCGGCCACGCCCACGATCAGCGGCACCCTGCGCCCGCGCACGTCGCTGACCGGACCGGCGATGACCTGGCCGACGGAGACGCCGATGAGGCAGGCGGTGAGGGTCAGCTGGACCTGGGCGGGCGCGCTCAGCATCTCGGAGGTGATGGCGGGCAGCGCGGGGAGGTACATGTCGATGGACAGCGGCCCGATCGCCGACAGCGCGCCCAGGATCACCAACAGCAGCCCGCGGCGGCTCTTCTGCTCCGATTGTTCGATGACGACGGACGTGGCTGTTGCCACGGACATGCGCGATCCCCTCTCCCTCGCAGACCTGTGGCCCACGAGGGCCGAGGGATCAAACCAGGATTGGGTCCTCCGAATTCCCGGTCATCAGATAAATTCACGCGATCTCGTTGAGCTGGATGACGGAGAACACGGCGCCCTGCGGATCGGTCAGCATCGAGAACAGGCCGGGAGGCGCGTCCATCCCCCGGACCCGCACCCGGGCGCCCGCCCGCTCAGCGGCCGCCGTGGTCGCGTCGAGGTCGGCGACGGCGAAGTAGGTCATCCAGAACGAGGGGGTCCCGGGCGGGTAGTCGACGGCCATCTCCATCATCCCCGCGATGGCCGGCTCGCCCACGTGCCACTCGACGTACTTGACGCCGCCCATCTCCAGCGGCTCGGCCCGCCAGCCGAAGACGGCGGAGTAGAAGCGCCCGGCGACCGCCGGATCACGGGTGATCAGCTCGTTCCAGCAGAACGAGACGGGCTCGTTGACCAGCTCGGCGCCGTGGTGGTTGCCCGCCTGCCAGGCGGCCGCGTGCGACCCGTCGGGCGCGCGGAAGACGGTCATGCTCCCTTCCTCGAAGATCGGCATCGGGTCCATGATGACGGTGCCGCCGGTGTTCCTCACCCGCTCGGCGAGGGCGGCGACGTCGTCGGTGGCGATGAACGTGTTCCAGGACGAGGTCGTCTCCCCGCCCATGACCGGTCCCAGCCCGGCGACCTGTTTGCCTTCATAGTGGAATACGCCGTAGCCGCCGGCCGCCGGGTCGTCGATCATGTCGGCCTGCCAGCCGAACACCTCGCCGTAGAAGCGCGCGGCGGCATCGACGTCGGTGCTGGACAGGTCCACCCAGCATGGGATCCCGGGGTCGTACCCACTGCGTTGCGACATTGCACCCTCCTGTGACGTGGAGCTCACGTCAGACTGTCACTCGCGACGGGCATCCATCGGGAAAGCTCCGGGTCAAGACCTGTCCATATCCGGCCCGGATCCGGCCCCGCTCACCACCGCGCTCACGACCGCCTGGCACAGTCCCTAAACTCATGGCCATGGAATCCCCAGCCGTCGAGATCGTCGACCTGGTCAAACGCTACGGCGGCAGCACCGCCCTCGACGGCCTCGCCCTGCGCGCGGAGCGGGGTGCGGTCACGGCCGTCCTCGGCCCCAACGGCGCGGGCAAGACGACCACGGTCGAGATCTGCGAGGGGTTCCGCAGCGCCGACGCGGGCACCGTGCGGGTGCTGGGCCTGGCGCCCGACCGGCCCGAGCTGCGGCCGCGGGTGGGGGTCATGCTCCAGGCGGGCGGCGTGCCGCCGGCGATGCGCTGCGGCGAGTGGCTGCGGCTGGTCTCACGCTTCTACGCCCACCCGCTCGACGCCCAGGCGCTGCTGGTGCGGCTGGGGCTGGCGGATCACGTACGCACTCCGTACCGGCGGCTGTCGGGCGGGCAGCAGCAGCGGTTGTCGCTGGCCGCGGCCGTCGTGGGGCGGCCGGAGCTGGTCTTCCTCGACGAGCCGACGGCCGGGCTCGACCCGCAGGCCAGGCACGCCTGCTGGGAGCTGGTGGGCGACATGCGGAGTGCCGGCGTCTCGGTGGTGCTGACCACGCACCACATGGACGAGGCCGAGCGGCTGGCCGACCACGTGGTGATCATCGACAGGGGGCGGGTGGTGGCCGAGGGCACGCCCGCCTCGCTGACGGGGGCCGAGCGGCAGCTCAGGTTCCGGGCCCGTCCGGGGCTGACGCTGGAGGAGCTGCTCAACGCGCTGCCGACGGGCAGCGCCGCCAAGGAGTCGCCCGCCGGGCACTACATCATCGAGGGTCTGGTGGGTCCCGAGCTGCTGGCCACGGTGACGGCCTGGTGCGCGGCCGAGGGCGTCACGGCCGACGACCTGCGCATCGAACGGCGCACCCTCGAGGACGTCTTCCTCGAGCTGACCGGCAGGGAGCTGCGATGACCGCCTTGGACTTCACTCCCGCGCCCGGCGCGGCGCCGTTCCCGCGCATGGTGCTGGCGCAGGCGGGCGCGGAGATCCGCGCGATGCTGCGCAACGGCGAGCAACTGCTGCTCACCCTGGTCATCCCGGTGCTGCTGCTGGTCGGCTTCTCACTGGCGCCGCTCATCGACATGGGCGAGGGCCGGCGGATCGACTTCCTGGCGCCCGGCGTGCTGGCGCTGGCCGTCATGTCCACGGCCTTCACCGGCCAGGCCATCGCGACGGGCTTCGAGCGCCGCTACGGGGTGCTGAAGCGGCTGGGCGCGACCCCCCTGTCCAGGGCCGGGCTCATGATGGCCAAGACGGCCGCGGTGGTGGCCGTGGAGGGCATCCAGGCCGTGGTGATCGTGGCCGTGGGGCTGGCGCTGGGGTGGCGGCCGCAGGGGTCGTTCCTGAGCGCGGCGCTGCTGATCGTGGTGGGCACGGCCGCCTTCAGCGGGCTCGGCCTGCTCATGGCGGGCACGCTGCGCGCGGAGGCGACGCTGGCCGCGGCCAACCTCGTCTACCTGGTGCTGCTGGGCGCCGGTGGCGTGATCTTCCCGCTGTCGAAGTTCCCCGAGGGGGTGCGGCCGGTGCTGGAGGGACTGCCCATCTCGGCGCTGACCGGCGGGCTGCGCGCGGTCCTCACCGACGGCGCCGCTCTCCCCCTGGTCCCGCTGGCCGTCCTCACCGCCTGGGCGGTGCTGTCGCTGGGCCTGGTCTCGCGCACGTTCCGCTGGGAGTGACGCGCCCACCGGGCCGTCATTCGGGCTGGGGCTGGGGGCGTTCGGCGCGAAGGGCGCCGTAGCGGCGTCTGGTGAGCGCGGCGACGGCGGTCAGCGGGATGGCGGCGGCCGCGGCCAGGCCGAACAGCAGCGCGTAGCGGCCGTGCTCGGCCAGCGGCCCGGCGGCCCACGACGAGACGGCGCTGCCCACGAAGAGCGCGCAGGCGAAGAACGCGATCGTGGTCCCCCTGGCCTCCGGCACCACCGAGGTGGCCCAGGTCTGCAGCGAGGAGTGCAGGAACGACCAGCCGCCGCCGAGCAGCAGCGCGGTGACCGCCACCGTCGCCAGCCCCACGTGCGCCGTAACGATCGCGAACCCCGCGCTGAGCTGGGCGCCGCCCACGGCCATCAGCACCGGCGCGGGCCAGCGGCCCGACAGCCGCTTGACCACCTTCGTGAAGGCCCACAGCCCCAGTCCGTACGCGGTGATGGCCAGGCCCGCGACCGCGGCGGCGAATCCCGCGTGCTCCAGCGCGGTGGCCAGGAACGGCAGGGCGCCCAGCATGATCGCGCCCTCGGTGAAGGCCAGCGCGAAGACGAGCAGGGCCCAGGGCTGCCCCAGCACGATGCCCAGATGGCGCATCACCCCCGCGCGCTCGCCTGACGGGGCCGAGCTCGGGCGCGACGGCTCCGGCAGCGAGCCCAGCGTGAGCGCGCAGGCCAGGGCACAGAGGGCGGGCACGGTGAAGGCGACCCGCCAGTCCAGCAGGCCGGCCAGCACGCCCCCGAGACCCGTGGCCGCGGCCGTGCCGAGCGCGGCGGCGGCCATCAGGTCCGTCAGCGCGCGCTGGCGTACCGCGGGGCCCACGGTGTCGCCCACGTACGTCAGGCCCGTGGGGATCACCGCGCCGAAGCAGGCGCCGGCCACGATCCTGGCCGCCACCAGCGCTCCCAGCACCGGCATCAGCGCCGAGACCAGACCCGCCAGCGCCGCGCCGAACAGCGCGGCGCGCATCACCCGCACCCGCCCGAACCGGTCCGACAGCACGCCCCACAGCGGCTGGGTCAGCCCGTAGGCCAGGTAGTAGCCGCTGGCGGCGGCGACCGACGCCGAGAGGGGGACGTGCAGGTCGGTGGCGATCACCACGAGCATGGGGCTGACGGCGAAGCGGTCGAAGCTGCTGACGAACGAGGCCACGGACAGGGCCAGCGGGGGCCGGGTGAGGGTCGTGGGGAGCGCGGGGGCGTTCATGTACGACCACCCTAGATCTGGAGATGTCGCCCACCGTTGGTAGGGTCCGGAGTCGCCTTCTTGCATCTTCTGAGGAGTCCCGTGACCGCCTTCGCCCTGGACGATCCCTACGACCGCGGCTCCGGGCTGCCCAGGCCGGGAAAGGTGCTGCGTACGGCGGCCGACTCGATCCCGCCCTCCTCGCTCGTGCTGCTGGGGATCGTCTCGGTGCAGCTCGGCGCCGGTTTCGCCAAGGAGCTGTTCGCGACGTTGCCGCCGAGCGCGGTGGTGTTCCTGCGCATCGCGGCCGGGGCGCTGATCATGGGTGCGCTCGCCAGGCCGAAGCTGAAGGGGCTGGCATGGCGTGACTGGGCGCTGGGGCTCGGGTTCGGGGTGACGCTCGCCCTGATGAACCTGTCGTTCTACGAGGCGTTGTCGCGGCTGCCGATGGGGGTCGCGGTGGCGATCGAGTTCCTCGGGCCGCTGGGCGTGGCCGTGGCGGCCTCGCGGCGCAGGATCGACCTGCTGTGGATCGGGCTGGCCGGAGCGGGCGTGATGCTGCTGGCCCCGTGGGGCGAATCGGCGACGGTGAGCTGGGCCGGCATCGCGTTCGCGATGGTGGCGGGGGCCTGCTGGGCCGGATACATCCTGCTGTCGTCCGCGGCGGGGCAGCGCTTCCCGGGCACGACCGGGCTGTCGTTCGCGATGATCGTGTCGGCTGTGTTGATCGCTCCGATCGGCGTCACGACGGGCGGCGCCGACCTGCTGCAGCCGGAGCTGCTGCTGATCGGGCTGGGCGTGGGGCTGCTGTCGTCGGTGATCCCCTACTCCCTGGAGCTGCAGGCGCTGCGACGGATGCCCAAGCAGGTGTTCGGCATCCTGATGAGCCTGGAGCCGGCGGTGGCGGCGCTGATCGGGGTGCTGCTGCTGAGCGAGATCCTGCACGCGCAGCAGTGGGCGGCGGTCATCTGCATCGTGGCCGCCAGCCTGGGCTCGACCCGCAGGTCCAAGAAGCAGGCGTGATGCCCGGAGGTCAGTGCTCGGCCCAGATGCCGCGTACGTGGCCGATGTGCTCGCCCATGATCTGCCCGACGGCCTTGCCGTCGCCGCTCTTGAGCGCGTCGAGCAGGGCGAGGTGCTCCCTGGCCGAGTCGGCCAGGGCGCCGCGCTCGGAGAGCTGCGACAGGCCGTAGAGCCTGGCCCTGTTGCGCAGGTCGCGTACGACCGAGACCAGGTGGGCGTTGCCGGACAGGGTCAGCAGCTCCACGTGGAAGCGCAGGTCGGCGTCGACGTAGGCGAGCAGGTCGCCGCGCTCGCTGGCCGCGACGATCTCCTCGGCGATGGGCCTGAGACGCTCGAACTCCTCCGCGCGCGAGATGTCCGCCAGCCGCGCCACGGTGGGCACCTCGATGAGCTGGCGGATCTCGGTGAGCTCGTCGAGGTCGCGGTCGGACAGCTCGGTCACCCGGAAGCCCTTGTTGCGCACCGCCTCGACCAGGCCCTCCTTGGCGAGGTCGAGCATGGCCTCGCGGACCGGCGTGGCGGAGACGCCGAACTGGGCGGCCAGCACGGGCGCGGAGTAGACCACCCCCGGCCGCATCTCGCCGGTGATCAGCGCGGCGCGCAGCGCGTGCGCGACCTGCTCGCGCAGGCTCAGGCGCTCCCCCACCATCGGCAGGTCGAGCCGACCCTCGGCAGCCATCCGCCCATCCCTTCCTAAGTCCACGCCTCGTAAGCGGCAGCCGCGACCACGAGGTCCTCCCACGCCATGCCCGTGCTCTTGAACACGCGCGGCCCCGGACCGGCGACCACCTCTCCAGCGATCAGCTCGGCGAGGTTTCCGGCGATATGACCAGTCGTGATCGTACCTTGACGGATCGGGATGATCACATCCCCGGCCTCTTCCAGGGCGGCCGCCCTGGCCTCGACGACCACGGTGGCGCGGGCGATGAGATCGCCATCGAGCTCCCGGGCGCCGGGCTCGTGCGACCCGACGGCGACGACGGTGCCGCCGTCGCGGGCGAGCATACCGGGGAACAGGGGGTTTCTCGCCGTCGTACAGCACACGATGAGATCGGCTTCGGCCACCGCCGCCGCCACCGCCGGGGTCGTGACGCCGGGGCCGGTCACGGAGGCGGGCGGGTCCGTCGCCGGGGCCGGCCCGTTCGCCGCGGTGGCGGGCACGGGTGCCGGGCCGGACGCGCGGGCGGGCAGGCCGAGGGCGCGGCAGCGGGCGGCGAGGGCCTCCGCGCGCCCCAGGTCGCGTCCGACGATCGTCACGTCCTCGATGGGCCGGACCTCCCGGAAGGCCAGCACGTGCCCCCACGCCTGCGGCCCGCTCCCGAACACCACCAGCTTCCCGCCCCGGGGATCGGCCAGGTGGCGGACGGCCAGCGCGGAGACGGCGGGGGTGCGCAGCGAGGTGAGCGCGATGCCGTCCATGGCCGCCAGCGGCGCCAGCGTCTCGCCGTCGAACAGCAGGTACGTCCCCTGGATGCGGGGCAGCCCGCGCCCGGGGTTGCCGGGGGCGATGGTGACGGCCTTCACGCCCGCGTACCGGCCGGCCGCGGCGGGCATCAGCAGGAGCTGCCCGGCAGGCACGTCCACGACCGGCCGCTGCGGCGTGGCCTCGGGGTCGAGCCCGGCCCGCAGGGCGTCCTCCAGGATCCGCACGGCCCGCCCGACCGGCACCAGCCGCTCCAGGGTGGCGGCGTCGAGATACGGCAGCCCGGTCATCGCAGCGTGAACCCCGTGCCGATGGGATCGGCGGGGTCGAGCTCGAAGACGTGCCGGCCGGTCCGGTACGCCATGCCCTCGATCTCCGGCACGACGCCCTCCTCCCTCACCTCGGCCACACGGGCCAGGAACGTGGATCCGACGATGCTGTCGTGCACCAGCGTGCCCCGTAGCCCCGCGTCGTGCAGCAGCGCCATCCTGGCGGCGGTGCCCGAGCCGCACGGCGAGCGGTCCACCTCCCCGTCGGCGAACACGGTGACGTTGCGCTGATGGGCCCGCCCGGCCACGTCCGGCAGCTCGTCGTAGAAGATCACCCCGTAGACGCCCGACAGCCGGTCGTCGGACGGGTGCCGGGCGGCGGGGTGCCCGGCCAGGTCGGCCTTGATGCGCCGGGCGTGCTCGATGAGCGCCGTCAGGTGCGCCGGCTCCACCGACAGGCCCAGCGCCCCGGCGGGCACGGACGCGTAGATGGCGCCGCCGTACGACAGGTCCGCCTGCACGCCGCCGGCGGCCACGTCGCGTGCGATCACGTACGACGGGACGCTCACGAACGTCACCGCCTCCACCCGCCCGCGCGAACTGCGTACCCGTGCCGTGACGCGCCCGGACGGCACGTCGATCACCACGTCCGTCTCGCCGTCTGGATCGGCCTGGACGAGCCCTTCCCGCACCGCGTGCACGCCCAGCGCGATCGTGCCGTGGCCGCAGGCGGTGGAGAAGCCGTCCTTGTGCCAGAAGAGCACGCCGAGGCGGGCTCCGGGGTCGTTCGGGGGGACGAGGAAGCAGCCGTACATGTCGGCGTGGCCGCGCGGCTCATGGCACAGCAGCCGCCGCACGTCGTCGAGCCGTTCCATGGCGGCGGCACGGCGGGCGAGCACGTCCGCGCCGGGGATCTCCGGCACGCCGCCGGTCACGATGCGGAACGGCTCCCCGCCCGTGTGGTAGTCGACCGTCGTGATCATGGTCCCTGCCGCGCCTTCGCTGCGCTCGCTCACAACTCGAAGCCCGCCGGGAACGGGTCGCGCGGGTCCAGGAAGTATTGGGCGGTCCCGGTGATCCACGCGCGGCCGGTGATCGAGGGGACGACCGCGGGCCCGCCGCCCACCGTGGTCTCCTCCAGGAGCCTGCCGATGAACCGGGTGCCGATGAACGACTCGTTGACGAAGTCCCGGCCGAGCGGCAGCTCGCCGCGGGCGTGCAGCTGGGCCATGCGGGCGCTGGTGCCGGTGCCGCACGGGGAGCGGTCGAACCATCCTGGGTGGATGGCCATGGCGTGCCGCGAGTGGTGGGCGTCGGAGCCCGGGGCGGCGAAGTAGACGTGGTGGCAGCCGCGGATGCGGTCGTCCTCGCGGTGCACGGGCTCGTCGGTGGCGTTGATCGCCTCCATGGTGGCGAGCCCGGCGGCGATGATCTCGTTCTTGGCCTTGCGGTCGAACGGCAGGCCGTAGGAGTCGAGGCCGACGATGGCGTAGAAGTTGCCGCCGTACGCCAGGTCGTACCGGATCTCCCCGAATCCGGGCACGGTCACGGCGGCGCCGAGCCGGTCGCAGTACGAGGGCACGTTGCGCAGGGTCACCGACATGGCCATCCCGTCCTCGACGGCCACGTCCACCACGACCAGCCCGGCCGGGACCTCCAGGCGCACGGTGGTGACCGGCTCGACGACCTCGACCATGCCGGTCTCGACGAGCACGGTGGCCACGCCGATGGTGCCGTGCCCGCACATCGGCAGCAGCCCGGACACCTCGATGAACAGCACGCCGAAGTCGGCGTCCGGCCTGGTGGGCGGCTGCAGGATGGCGCCGCTCATGGCGGCGTGGCCGCGTGGCTCGGTCATCAGCAGGGTGCGGATGTGGTCGAGGTGGTCGCGGAAGTAGACCCGCCGCTCCGCCATGGACGCGCCGGGGATCACGCCGATCCCGCCGGTGATCACGCGGGTGGGCATGCCCTCGGTGTGGGAGTCGACGGCGTGGAAAACCCGTTTGGTCCTCATCGCAGCCCTTCTGCCAGTGCCTTCTCGGTCGCGGCCCGCACGACGGCGGCCTGCTCGCCGGTCAGCGGCAGCCTGGGCTGCCGGCACGGCCCGCCGTAGCGGCCCGCGAGGTCCATGGACAGCTTGATGGCCTGGACGAACTCGGTCTTGGAGTCCCAGCGCAGCAGCGGGTGCAGCTTCCGGTAAAGGGGCAGCGCCGTGTCCAAATCGCCGGCGACCGCGGCCCGGTAGAGGGCCACGCTGGAGGCGGGCAGCGCGTTGGGGTAGCCGGCGATCCACCCCACCGCCCCGGCCACGGCCAGCTCCAGCAGCACGTCGTCGGAGCCGATCAGCACGTCCAGCTCGGGCGCCAGCTCGGCGATCTCGTACGCGCGCCGCGGGTCCCCGCTGAACTCCTTGATCCCCACGATCAGGCCCTCGTCGTGCAGCCTGGCCAGCAGCGCGGGGGTCAGGTCGACCTTGGTGTCGTACGGGTTGTTGTAGGCGACGATTGGCACCCCTGCCCTGGCGACCTCCCGGTAGTGCGCGACGACCGCCCGCTCGTCGGCCCGGTAGGCGTTCGGCGGCAGCAACAGCACCGAGCCGCAGCCCGCCTCGCCCGCCTGCTCGGCCCATCGGCGCGACTCCGCCGCACCGTACGCGCCCGCCCCGGCCATCACGTTGGTCCCGCCGACGGCCGCGACCGCCGTCTCGATCACGCGGGTGCGCTCCTGCGGGGTCAGCGTCTGGTACTCGCCTAGCGATCCGTTGGGCACGACGCCGTCGCAGCCGTTCGCGACCAGCCAGCGGCAGTGCTCGGCGTAGCCGTCGAAGTCGACGGACAGGTCGTCGCGCAGGGGCAGCGCGGTGGCCACCATGACGCCGTGCCACGGCTTGCTGCGATGTTCCATCAGGAGTCCTCCATGTCGGGTGTTTCAGTGGGCTGGGGAATCGTCGGGGTCGCCCGGGACGGCGGCGTCACGCGGACCGGCGGCATCACGGGGACCGGCGGCATCGCTGAGGGCGCCGAGAGTGACGGGCTGGGCGATGGGGCGGCGGGGCGGCTGCGGCGGCTCTCCGGCCAGGCAGGAGACGGCGTAGCCGCATATGCGGCCCTGGCACCAGCCCATGCCCGGCCTGGCCAGCAGCTTGATGGAGCGCGCGTCGGTGGCGCCGAGGGCCTGCGCCTCCCGTACCCGCGCCAGTGGCACCTCCTCGCACCGGCACACCAGCGTGTCATCACGCAGCCACCCCAGCCAGCCGGGTTCGAGGGGGTACGCCCGCAGCAACGCCACACCGAACGCCCGCCACCGCTCCCGCCGCCGCGCCAGCACCCCGGCGCCCGCCTCGCCCCGTACAGACCCCACGCCACCGGCCGCGCCCTGGCGGGCCGCGCCCTGGCCGACCTCGCCCGCCGCGCCGGGCACCGCCGCGTGGCCATCGGCCGCGCCGACCGCGCCGGGCACATGCGCCTCGTCGGCCGCGCCGGACACATCGGCCTTGCCGGCCGCGCCGTGCACAGGCACCGTGCCGGCTCCGTCGGGTGCCGGGGCGGGTGTGCCGGATGCCGCCGTAGGTGTGGCGGGCGGTGCCTCTCGCCTGCCAGGCAGCATGATCGCGGCGGTCGCGGCCGTCACGTCGGTCGCCGCGGTGGTGGGGGTGGCCGCGGAGCCGCGGGCGTCGGCCACGATGGAGCGGCCCGCGATGCGACCCTCGAGCTCGGCCAGCCGCCACCCGCCCACGCCGGTCGGCTCGCCCGCCGCCCACACCCCGGCGACCGTGGTGCGCTGGGCGTCGTCGACGGTCAGCACGGGGCTGCCGTCCACGTCGTGCCGGGTCCCGCACCCGAGCTGCACGCCCAGCTCGATCTGCGGCACGAACCCGTATCCGGTGGCCACGGTGTCGCATTCGATGACGCGGGTGGCGAGAACGTTCCACGCCCTGTCGAGCCGGGCCACGGTGACGGCCTCGACCTCACGCTCTCCGTGGGCCGCGACCACCGCCCGGCGCGTCAGGTACGGCACCCGGTGCCGGGCCAGGCTCATCGCGTACCGGGCGGCTTCGCCCGCCTTGTCCAGGGCCAGCAAGGGATGTCTGGCCAGGCCGAGCCCGCCACCCGCCTCGAACACGCCGAGCACCCGCGCCCCGGCCGCCGCCAGCCCCGACGCCACGGGCAGCAGGAAGGGGCCGGTGCCGGAGACGACGATCCGCCTGCCCGCCACGACGCTGTTGCCCTTGAGCAGCGCCTGGGCGCCGCCCGCCGTGAGCACGCCGGGCAGGTCCCAGCCGGGGAACGGCAGCGGCCGGTCGTACCCGCCGGTGGCGATCAGCACCCGGCGCCCCCGCACGGCAGCCGCCTGCCCCGCGGCGTCGACGCAGTGCACGATCAGGTCGTCGTCGCGGGTGAGGGTCCACACCTGGTGCCGTAGCAGCACGTCCGCCCGGTCGCCCAGGGCCCGCTCCTGCCGCAGGAACCGCTCCATCCCGGGCGGCGGGGTGACGGGGTGGCGGAAGTACTGGCCGCCGAGCCGTGCCGCGGAGTCCACGAGCGCCACCCGCAGCCCCGCCAGCGCCGCCGTGAGCGCGCCCGCCACCCCGGCGGGGCCACCGCCGACGACCACCAGGTCGTACGTCACGACGTCGTCACCTCGTCACCGGGCGCGGCCTCGACCAGGCAGGCGCGTTCGGGCGCCCGCCCGTTGACCGAGATCAGGCAGTCGAAGCAGACCCCGATCCCGCAGAACAGCCCCCGGGGCCGCCCGCCGAACCGGGTCGTGCGCCACGAGCGGACGCCGGCCGCGTGCAGCGCGGCGCCGATCGTCTGGCCGGGCACGACCGGCACCGGCCGGCCGTCGAGCGTGATGTGGAAGGTCAAGAGGCCTCCTCGGCGAAGGGGAAGCGGTCCGGGCGGAAGGGGCGCAGGTCCAGGTCGGGCTGGTCATCGGTGAGGACCTGCGCGAGCAGGTGTCCGGTGGCCGGGGCGAGCCCGATGCCGGCGCCCTCGTGCCCGCACGCGTGGTACAGCCCGGGCGCCCGCGGGTCGGCGCCGATCACCGGCAGGTGGTCGGGGCAGTACGGCCGGAACCCGCAGTACGACCTGATGACCCGCACCTCACGCAGGGCGGGGAACAGCGCGACCGCCTGCTCGGCCAGCCGGGCGAGCACCGGCACCGACATCGTCCTGTCGAACCCGACCCGCTCCCTGCTGGCCCCGATGAGCACGGTCCCCGCCGGGGTGCCCTCGACGACGGCCGAGGTCTCCAGATCGGCCGAGTCGCTGGCCACGTTCGTCACGTAGGCGGCGGTGTAGACCTTGTGTCTGATCAGGGGCTCCGGCAGCGGTTCGGTGACCAGGATGAACCCGCGCCTGGGCAGGATCGGCAGGTGCACGCCCGCCAGCGCGGCCACCTCGCCGCCCCAGGTGCCCGCCGCGTTGATCACCGCGCCGCCGAGGACATCACCGTGGGTGGTGCGGACGCCGGTCACGCGCTCCCCCGATCGCGTGAATCCGGTCACCTCGGCCCCGAGGCGCAGGCGGAGCGTGCCGCGGCCGTAGCTGTCCGCACCTTGCTCGAGCAGGGTGGCGGCCGCCAGCATGGGCTGGACCTGGGCGTCCTGCGGGTAGTAGACGCCGCCGGCCAGGCCATCGGCCAGGTGCGGCTCGTAGTCGCGCAACGACCCGCTCGCCACGACGGCGTGCTCGACCTCCTGCTTCGCGGCGAGATCGGTGAGCTGCCGCTGGATCTCGGCGGTCTCGGCGACGACCAGCCCGCCCTTGGCCTCGAACTCGAACCCGCCGAGGGAGGCCAGGTCCCGCCAGAGCCGGTTGGACAGCATCGCCAGCTCGAGCTCGGGACCCGGTTCCTTGTCGGAGACCAGCACGTTGCCTTCGCCCGCGCCCGTCGTGCCGCCCGCCACGGGCCCCCGGTCGAGTACGGTCACGTCGAGTCCGGCCCGCGCGGCGTAGTAGGCGCAGGCGGCCCCCACCACACCGGCGCCGACGACGATCACGTCGGACATCCCCACCTCCCTCCCTAGCAGTAATATGTCACATACCTTGATGGGTTGAGAAGCCCCGTTCCCGGTGACGGGACCGGCCGTACCGGCCCGTACCATCGATGACGTGAAGCTACCCACCGACCATCCCCATCCTCTCGTGCGGCGCCTGTTCTCCTTCTGGGCGCCCACCACGCAGTCGATGCGGGGCTGGGCACTGGCGTCCGTGGTGGCCAACGCGGGCATCGCGGTGACCGGCGCCGGGGTGCGCGTCACCGGCTCGGGGCTCGGCTGCCCGACCTGGCCCAAGTGCACGCCGGACAGCTTCATCCCGGTCGCGCACCCCGAGGTGTCGATGCTCAACATGCTGGTCGAGTTCGGCAACCGGCTGCTGACGTTCCTGGTGCTGGCGGTCGGGGCGGCGTGCGTGATCGCGGCGCTGCGGCTGGCGCCGCGCAGGCCGGCCCTGGTGCGGCTGGCGCTGCTGCAGCCGGCGGGCGTGCTGGCCCAGGCCCTGTGGGGCGGGCTGGTGGTCAGCACGATGCTCAACCCGTTCACCGTGGGCATGCACTTCCTCATCTCCATGGGCCTGATCGCCGCCTGCTGGATGCTGTACGCCCGCGCCGGCGAGGGCGACGGCCCGGCCCGCCGGGTGACGCACCGCGACATCCGCAGGCTCGGCTACGTGTTGCTCGCGGCGGTGTTCGCGCTGCTGGTGGCAGGCGTGGTGGTGAGCGGCACGGGCCCGCACTCCGGCGACGTGATGGCCTCGCGCTTCGACCTCGACATCGAGGCCGTGGCGCGGCTGCACGCCGACATCGTCTACATCGTGGTGGGGCTGACGTTCTCACTGATGTTCGCCCTGCACGTGAGCAACTCGACGCGCGGCGCGCGGCGGGCGGTCGCGGCGCTGTTCACGGTGGAGCTGCTCCAGGGCGTGATCGGCTACACGCAATACTTCCTGGCCGTGCCCGCCGCGCTGGTGCTGCTGCACGTCCTCGGCTCGACCGTGGTGTGGATCGCCGCGCTCAGGGTGGTCACCTCGCTGCGCACCCGGGCTCCCGAGCCCGTCCCCGCCGGCCACTCCCCCACCGAAGCACCCGCCACCGTCTGACGCGGTATGCCAGGGTGTGTGGTGAAAAGTCCGCCACTCCCCCGGCCGGGAAAGGGTGCGATTTGCTGGGAAAAGTCCGCCCCTCTCGGAAGGGGTTGCGCCGGACGTACCAGGGTCTGGTGCTGGTCAGCGTGCTCGCCCTCGCGCCCATGACGTGGGCCTGGCTCAGCAGCTCGGAGCACCGGGCGACGGCCGAGGGCGGCGGCTGGCCGGCCCGGGTGCCGGCGGCGCAGGCCGCGCTGGTGCTGGGCGCGGGCCTCTACGGCGCCACGCCCACGCCGATGCTGGCCCGCAGGCTCGACATCGCCGCCGAGCTCTATCAGGCCGGCAAGGTGCGGGCCCTGCTGCTGTCGGGCGACAACAGCCGCAAGGACTACGACGAGCCCACGGTCATGCGTGACTACCTGCGGGGCAAGGGCGTACCGGACGCGGTGATGGTGCTGGACTACGCCGGATTCGACACCTGGGACTCGTGCGTGCGGGCGCGCAAGGTGTTCGGGGCGGAGCGGGTGACCGTGATCACGCAGGAGTTCCACCTGCCGAGGGCGGTGACGCTGTGCCGGACGGCCGGACTGGAGGCGTTCGGGGTGGGTGACGACTCGGTCCGGCGGTGGGCCTCGACCACGTACGTCTACGCCGCCCGCGAGCTGTTCGCCACCGCCAAGGCGTTCGCCGACGCGATGATCCTGCACTCCGACCCGGTCTATCCGGGGCCGCGCGAGGTCTCGCTCACCCGCATCCTGGATCAGCCGGGCGCGCCCGGCGCGTAGCCGGGCGGCGGCGTGCCCCTGGCGAACGAGCCGGTGTGCAGCGACGGCACGGGGAAGTCCGCGCGGGCGGTGCTCATGCATTCCAGCAGCGCCCGTTGCTCCACGTGGAAGGTGTGATCGTCGACCATGTGGCGGGCCGCCCGCTCGTGCAGCAGGCCCAGCTCGGTGGCGGCGAGCTGGTAGTCGCGCATCGCGCGCAGCCCGCGCTTGCCGCCGTGCGCCCTGGCCCACTGCCGGGCCTGACGGCGCCTGGAGAACGTCGACAGCATGAAGATGTCGGCCTGGCTGACCAGCTTGGTCGGCTCGTACGGAGGCAGGTAGCGCTGGATGAGCGCGACGATGCGCCGCCGGTCCCTGAACACCACGCCGATGAGCACGATCAGCACCAGCAGCAGCGTCAGGTAGGCCACCACGAGCCCGGGGAAGCCGCCGTAGGAGGCCAGGCCGTTCCACAGGCCGTGCAGGATCATCGCGCCGGACCAGCCCGCCAGGAGGTAGAAGACCCGCTCAGGACCGCTGCGCTGGGCCGCGTACGCGACGGCGACCCCGATCATCGAGCTGAACAGCGGATGCGCCAGCGGCGACAGGATGCCGCGCAGCACCACCGTGACCGCCAGCCCCTTGACGCCGGAGCCGGAGAGGGCGGCGAGGTAGTAGCTGACGTTCTCGCTCATGGCGAAGCCGAGGCCGACCATGCTGGCGTAGATGATGCCGTCGGTCGGCCCGTCGAGCTCGGCCCTGCGGAACCTGAGCAGCCCGAGCAGCACCATGCCCTTCATGGTCTCCTCGACCACGGGCGCGCCGAAGGTGGCGGCGATGTTGCGCGCGCTGGCCTCCGACAGCCTGACGGTGTCCATGATGTAGTGCAGGTTGAGATAGTTGACCACGCCCGCGACCAGCACCGCGATGCCGGCGCCCCACGCGTAGGCGAAGATCAGGTTACTGCGCGGCTCCGGCTCCATCCGGTCCAGCGCCAGCACCCCGGCCAGCAGCAGCGGCACCGGGGCCAGCGCCAGCGTCAGCGCGATGAAGAACTGCACCGGCGCGCCGTTGATCAAGTCGAAGGAGAACGAGACCATGGCGCAGATGCCGGTGACGACCAGCCCGATGATCAACGCGAACGACGGGCGGTCCTTCAACACCCAGCGTGGATCACGGGTCGCCATAGGGTGACTTTAACGGATCAGAGTGCCGGGGTCCGTGTGGGTCCGGGCGGTGCCGCTCGAGGCCGGGGACGCCCTGATCGGCCCGGAGCGTGGTGTGGCCGCTGGCGAACCGGTCGTGCGGCAGGTCGGTGCGGCGGCCGTGGCGGCCGGAGCCGTTCGCCACGATCACGTGGCCCGGCAGCGCGGGATAGCCACTCGTCACCGTCCAGACATGCAGGTCGTGCACTTCCTCCGCGTCCGATTCCACGGCCGGGACCCGTCCGATCAGGCCAGCAACGGGTCGATGGCGACCGCGAGGAAGAGCAGCGCCAGGTAGGCATTGGACCAGTGGAAGAAGCGCATGGGCCGCAGGTCCACGCCGCTCTTGCCGGCGTTGAGCCGGGCCAGCAGGCGGTGCACCTCCCACAGGCACATCACGCCCAGCACGGCGGCCACGGCCGGGTAGAACAGCGTGGTGTCCGCCACCGGCCACAGCGCCAGCGAGCACAGCACGGTCGCCCACGTGTAGGCGATGGACTCCAGGATGACCCGCCGCTCGGTGGCCACGACGGGCAGCATCGGCACCTTGGCCGCCGCGTAGTCCTCCTTGTAGCGCATGGCCAGCGTCCAGGTGTGCGGCGGCGTCCAGAAGAACACCACCCCGAACAGCACCAAGGGAGCCCAGTCGAGTCGCTCGGTGATGCCCGCCCAGCCGATCATCACCGGCATGCAGCCCGCGATGCCGCCCCACACGATGTTCTGGGCGGTGCGCCGCTTGAGGATCATCGAGTAGACCAGCACGTAGAACAGGATCGCCGCGGTGGACAGCGTCGCCGCGAGCCAGTTGGTGGTGACCCACAGGCCGATGGTGGACAGGATCCCGAGCACGATCCCGAAGACGAGCGCGCCCCGGGGCGAGACCTGGTGCCGGGCCAGCGGCCGGCGGCGGGTGCGGCGCATCTTCTGGTCGATGTCGCGATCAACGTAGCAGTTGAGCGCGTTGGCGCTGCCCGCCGACAGGGTGCCGAACACCATGACCGAGATGGACGTCCACAGCGGCGGCAGGCCGCCGGCCGCGAGGAACATCACCGGCAGCGTCGTGATCAGCAGCAGCTCGATGATCCGCGGCTTGGTGAGCGCGATGTAGGCCTTCACGATCGTGACGATCGAGCGAGGCGCCTCCACCTGCGGTGATGGGGCCGTCGCCTGCCTGTTGGTCAGCACCGTCAAGGCGCTTCCAGCCTGTGCGGAGTCAACGCGTAACCTCTGATAAGAGCGGATCCATGGGTGGGCGTGGCGCACGCCCCTGCGAACAAACAAACTGTAGTCGCAGGGTCGGCCGGTCCGGCCAATGGGGGGCTTGCGCCAGACATGGACACGTGAGGGTGGGAATGGGAATCGATCGCCATCTCCACTCGGTTAGGGTCCCGTGTGGGCGGGTTAGCCAACCGGCACAACCGATGACAACTAGATTCCGGAGATCGAGCACTTGAGCACCGAACTCGTGCCAGCCCTTGAATGGACCGACCTGGACAAGCAGGCGGTCGATGTCGTTCGAGCACTGGCGATGGACGCAGTGGAGAAGGCGGGCTCGGGTCACCCCGGCACCGCCATGAGCCTGGCCCCCGCCGCATACCTGCTGTTCCAGCGTGTGATGCGTCACGACCCCACCGATCCCACCTGGATCGGGCGCGACCGTTTCGTGCTGTCGTGCGGCCACACCAGCCTGACGCTCTACCTCCAGCTCTACCTTTCCGGCTACGGTCTGACGCTGGACGACCTCAGGCGGCTGCGCCAGTGGGAGAGCCTCACGCCCGGCCACCCCGAGCACGGCCACACGGCGGGCGTCGAGACCACCACGGGCCCGCTGGGCCAGGGTCTGGGCAACGCGGTCGGCATGGCGATGGCGGCCCGCCGCGAGCGCGGCCTGTTCGACCCCGACGCCGAGACCGGCACCTCGCCGTTCGACCACCACATCTGGTGCTTCGTCAGCGACGGCGACATCGAGGAGGGCATCAGCCACGAGGCCAGCTCGCTCGCCGGCCACCAGAAGCTGGGCAACCTCATCGTGCTGTGGGACGACAACCACATCTCCATCGAGGACAACACGCTGATCGCCAAGTCCGAGGACGTGGTCAAGCGCTACGAGGCCTACGGCTGGCACACCGAGAGCGTCGACTGGACCACCACCGGCGACTACGTCGAGGACGTGCAGGCGCTGCACGCCGCGCTGGAGGCCGCCAAGGCGGAGACCGACCGGCCGTCGTTCATCCGGCTGCGCACGATCATCGGCTGGCCGGCCCCCAACAAGCAGAACACCGGCAAGATCCACGGCTCGGCCCTGGGTGAGGCGGAGGTCGCCGCCACCAAGGAAGTCCTGGGCATGGACCCGTCCAAGACCTTCGACGTCCCCGACGAGGTGCTGGCACACGCCCACGGCGTGATCCAGCGCGGCCGCGCCGCGCACGCCGAATGGGAGAAGGGCTTCGCCGAGTGGCGCCTGGCCAACGCCGAGCGCGCCGCCGAGCTCGACCGCATCTCCCACCGCGCGCTGCCGCCCTCCTGGACCACGGCGCTGCCGTCGTTCGAGACGGGCACGTCGGTCTCCACCCGCAAGGCCTCCGGCGAGGTGCTGAGCGCGCTGGCGCCGGTGCTGCCCGAGCTGTGGGGCGGCTCGGCCGACCTGGCGGAGTCCAACAACACCACGATGAAGGGCGAGCCGTCCTTCATCCCGGAGGAATACCAGACCAAGGAGTTCCCCGGTCACCGCTACGGCCGCACGCTGCACTTCGGCATCCGCGAGCACGCCATGGGCGCGATACTCAACGGCATCGCCCTGCACGGCGGCACCCGCGCGTACGGCGGCACGTTCCTGGTCTTCTCCGACTACATGCGCCCGGCCGTGCGGCTGGCCGCGCTGATGAAGCTGCCGGTCACCTACGTGTGGACGCACGACTCCATCGGCCTGGGCGAGGACGGCCCGACCCACCAGCCGATCGAGCACCTGTGGTCGCTGCGCGCCATCCCCGGCCTGGACGTGGTCCGCCCGGCCGACGCCAACGAGACCGCGTACGCGTGGAAGGCCGTGCTCAAGCACAAGGACAGGCCCGCCGCGCTCGCGCTGACCAGGCAGAACCTGCCGGTCTACGAGGGCACCAGCGCCGACGGCGTGGCCCGCGGCGGCTACGTGCTGCGCGAGGCGTCCGACGGCGAGCCCAGGGTGATCATCATCGCCACCGGCAGCGAGGTCCAGATCGCCGTGGAGGGCCGCGACATCCTGGAGGCCCAGGGCATCCCCACGCGTGTGGTGTCGATGCCGTGTGTCGAGTGGTTCAACGGGCAGGACATCGCATATAGGCAGACGGTTCTGCCCTCGGCGATCAAGGCTCGGGTCGCGGTCGAGGCGGGCATCGCGCTCGGCTGGCACCAATACGTCGGCGAGTGCGGCGAAGTGGTCGGTCTCGAACACTTCGGTGCGTCCGCCCCGTACAAGACGTTGTACGAGCAGTTCGGGCTGACGCCGGAGCGCGTGGCGGCTGCGGCCAAGGCGAGCCTGGCCAAGCTGGGTCATGACAAGGGCGAGACGACGGGAAACTGAAGAGACGATGAGCGAGATCCTCAACAAGCTGTCCGGCCAGGGCGTGGCCATCTGGCTGGATGACATCAGCCGGGAGCGGCTGCGCAGCGGCAACCTCGAGCAGCTGATGCGCGAGAAGAACGTCGTCGGGGTGACCTCCAACCCGACGATCTTCGCCGGCGCGCTCAGCAAGGGCGACGCCTACGACGCGCAGCTGCACGACCTGGCCCTGCGCGGGGTCAGCGTCGACGAGGCGGTGCGCGCCATCACCGCCTACGACATCCGCTGGGCCGCCGACGTGCTGCGCCCCGTCTTCGACGCCACCGGCGGCGTGGACGGCCGTGTGTCGCTGGAGGTGGACCCGCGCCTGGCCCACGAGAGCGACAAGACCGTGGCCGAGGCCCGCGCGCTGTGGTGGCTGGTGGACCGGCCCAACCTGTTCATCAAGATCCCGGCGACCCTGGCGGGCCTGCCGGCGATCACGCAGGCCATCTCCGAGGGCATCAGCGTCAACGTCACGCTGATCTTCTCGCTGGAGCGCTACCGCGCGGTCATGGACGCCTGGCTGACGGGCCTGGAGGCCGCGCAGGCCAAGGGCATCGACCTGGCCACGATCGAATCGGTGGCCTCGTTCTTCGTCAGCCGGGTGGACAGCGAGATCGACAAGCGGCTCGACAAGCTCGGCAAGCCCGAGCTGAAGGGCAAGGCGGGCGTGGCCAACGCGCGCCTGGCGTACGCGGCGTTCGAGGATGTCATGAACTCCGAGCGGTGGCAGCGCCTGCGCGCCGCCGGCGCCCGCCCGCAGCGCCCGCTGTGGGCCTCGACCGGCGTGAAGAACCCCGAATACCCGGACACGCTCTACGTCGACCAGCTCGTCGCGCCCGGCACCGTCAACACGATGCCGGAGAAGACGCTCGACGCGACCGCCGACCACGCCAACGTCACCGGCGACACCGTACGGCCGTTCTACGAGGACGCCTGGAACACCATGGCGGCGCTCAAGGACGCCGGCGTCGACTACGACGACGTGGTGAAGCTGCTGGAGGACGAGGGCGTGCAGAAGTTCGAGGCGTCCTGGAACGAGCTGCTCGAGAGCGTCACCAAGAACCTGGTCCCGTGATGGAAGTGTCCTACCGCGACGGAGGGGTGGCTTCGGCCGCCTCCTCCGTCGCGGGGCGCCTCATCGCCGACGGCGTGCCCGCGCGGCTCGCCGCCGGCGACCCCACGCTGTGGGGCGAGGACGCCGAGGCGGGGGCGGCGGCCGGGTTCGGCTGGCGCACGCTGCCCCACGCCGCCCGCGAACTGCTGCCCGAGCTGGGCGAGCTCGCCGAGCGGGCCCGCGCCGCGGGCCTGACCAACGTGGTGCTGGCCGCGACGGGCGGCCCGGCGCTGGCCGCGGAGGTGATCTGCGCCACCGCCGACGTGCCGCTCACCGTGCTCGACACGACGGACCCCGGGCAGGTGCGCCGCGCGCTGGCCGAGCCGCTGGAGTCCACGCTCCTGGTGGTGGCGGGCTCCACCGTGGAGACCGACTGCGTCCTGCACGGCTACGAGGAGCTGTTCACGCAGGCCGGCATCGCGGCCGCGGACCGGATCGTGGTCGTCGCCGGACCGGGCTCGCCGCTGGAGCGGCGGGCCGTGGACGGCGGCTACCGCGTGGTGCCGGAGGGCGGTCGCGATACGCAGCCGACCGGCGGCGCGCCGGCGGACGGCTGGGACTCGGCCCTGTCGGCGGCCGCGCTGGTGCCGAGCGCGCTGGCGGGGGCCGACGTGGCGCGGCTGCTCGACGAGGCCGATGAGGTGCTGCCGCTGCTGTCTCGCGACGACGGCAACCCCGGGCTCGACCTGGGAGCCGCGATCGGCGGCGCGGCACTGGCCGGACGCGACAAACTGCTGCTGGAAGACCAGCTCTCCGCCATGCCCGGGCTGCCCGACTGGATCGAGCAGCTGATCGCGCAGTCCACCGGCAAGCAGGGCAGGGGGATCCTGCCTGTCGTGGGCGCCGACCCCAACGAGAGCGGCGACGAGCTGGTCGTCGCCATCGAGTCCGACGTCGGCGACGTGCGCGTGGACGGGCCGCTGGGCGCGCAGTTGCTGGTCTGGGAGTACGCCGCCGCCGTCGCGGCGCTCCTGCTGGGGAGCGACCCGTTCGACCGGCCCGACGTGGCCGAGCCGGCGGACCGCGCCGCGGCCCTGCTGTCCCTGCCCGACCTGCCCGGCGGCGCGCCGACGCTGGTGGACGGGCCCGTCGAGGTCTACGGGCCGGCGAAGGCCAAGGACCTGCCCGGGGTGTTCACCGAGCTGCTGCACGCGATACCCCATGACGGCTACCTGACGGTGATGGCCTACCTGGACCGGCTGGCGGCCTTCGACGCGCCGGTGCCCGACGGGGCCGACTTCGAGCAGATGACCGACGCCTGGATGATGGCCGACCCGGCCACGCTGCGGGCGCTGCTGGCGATGCGTACCGACCGGCCGGTGACGTTCGGGTGGGGGCCGCGGCTGCTGCACGCGACCGGCCAATACCACAAGGGCGGGCCGCCGAACGGCGTGTTCCTGCAGATCACCGGGGCGGTGGCCGAGGACGTCGCGGTTCCCGGCCGCCCCCGCACGCTGGGCCGCCTCCAGCTCGCCCAGGCGCTCGCCGACCTGGAGGCGCTCGAAACGCGCGGGCGGCCCGCCGTACGCCTGCATTTGACCGACCGCGCGGCAGGCGTCGCGCGCCTGCTCGCAGCCGCACAGGAGGTTTGAGATGACAGACCCGGCAGCACCCGTTGAGGAAGCCATCACCGCGGCGGCGGCCGTCGCGGGCACCGCCACCACGATCGAAGTGGCCGCCGCCAACCCGCTGCGCGACCCGCGCGACAAGCGGCTGCCACGGGTGGCGGGACCGTGCGTGATGGTGTTGTTCGGCGTGACCGGTGACCTGGCCAAGCGCAAGCTGCTGCCGGCGATCTACGACCTGGGGAACCGGGGGCTGCTGCCACCCGGTTTCTCGCTGGTCGGCTTCGCCCGGCGGGACTGGAAGGACCAGGATTTCGCCCAGTTGACGCACGACGCCGTCAAGGCGCACGCCAGGACGCCGTTCCGCGAGGAGGTCTGGAAGCAGCTCCTCGAGGGCATCCATTTCGTGCCGGGCGAGTTCTCGGACGACGGGGCGTTCGACGCGCTGGCCATGGCGTTGGCTGAGATCGACCAGACCCGCGGCACGGGCGGAAACTACGCGTTCTACCTGTCGGTGCCGCCGAAGTTCTTCCCCCTGGTGGTGGAGCAGCTCAAGCGGACCGGGCTGGCCGACGCGCCCGACGGATCGTGGCGGCGGGTGGTGATCGAGAAGCCGTTCGGGCACAACCTGCAGTCGGCGCACGAGCTCAACGAGATCACCACCTCGGCCTTCCCGGAGAGCTCGATCTTCCGGATCGACCACTACCTGGGCAAGGAGACCGTCCAGAACATCATGGCGCTGAGGTTCGCCAACAACCTCTACGAGCCCATCTGGAACCGCGGCTTCGTCGACCACGTGCAGATCACGATGGCCGAGGACATCGGCATCGGCGGGCGCGCGGGCTACTACGACGGCATCGGCGCGGCCCGCGACGTGATCCAGAACCACCTGCTGCAGCTCCTCGCGCTCGTCGCGATGGAGGACCCGACCTCCTTCGAGGCCTCCGCGCTGCGGCGGGAGAAGGAGAAGGTGCTCAAGGCCGTGCAACTGCCGGCCGACCTGGGTCTCAACACCGCGCGCGGGCAATACTCCGCGGGCTGGCAGGGCGGCGAGAAGGTCGTCGGCTATCTGCAGGAGGACGGGATCTCGACCGACTCCACCACCGAGACGTACGCCGCCATCAAGCTGGAGATCGCCAACCGGCGGTGGGCGGGGGTGCCGTTCTACCTGCGCACCGGCAAGCGCCTGGGCCGCCGGGTGACGGAGGTGGCGGTGGTGTTCCAGCGGGCGCCGCACCTGCCGTTCAGCAAGGACGACGTGGAGATCCTCGGCCAGAACGCGCTGGTCATCCGGGTACAGCCGGACGAGGGCATCACCGTGCGGTTCGGCTCGAAGGTGCCGGGGACCGCGATGGAGGTGCGCGACGTCTCCATGGACTTCGCCTACGGCGAGTCGTTCCTGGAGTCGTCGCCGGAGGCGTACGAGCGGCTGCTGCTCGACGTGATGATCGGCGACCCGCCGCTCTTCCCGCACCAGCGGGAGGTGGAGCTGTCGTGGAAGATCCTCGACCCGATCGAGGAGTTCTGGGCCACGCAGGGCCAGCCGGAGCCGTACGAGTCCGGCTCGTGGGGGCCGGAGTCCGCGAACGCCATGATGGCCCGCGACGGGCGCGTGTGGAGGAGACTCTAGTGACTGGGCGTAGCGAGGGAACAATGAGACACAGCACGACTGTCGTCGCGAGACCGACGAAGGAGGGCTCGTGACGACGTTCATGCTGTCGGACACGACGGCGGGGAAGATCTCGGCGCAGCTCACGCACCTGCGCCACCAGATGGGCGCGCCCGCCGTCGGCATGGTGCTGACGCTCGTGGTGGTCTGCGAGGAGCGCCACCAGTACGACGCCCTGCGCGCGGCCACCGAGGCGGCCCGCGAGCACCCGTCGCGCATCATCGTGGTGATCAAGCGGGAGCCCGAGGAGGCCATCAGGCTGGACGCGGAGCTGCGCATCGGCGAGTCCACGCCGGGCGAGGTGGTGGTGCTGCGCCTGTACGGCGAGCTGACCCAGCACGCCGACTCCGTGGTGAGCCCGCTGCTGCTGCCCGACACGCCGGTGGTGGCGTGGTGGCCGGGCACGGCCCCCGACGTGCCGTCCAAGGACGCCATCGGGGCGCTGGCGCAGCGGCGCATCACCGACGCCCGGGGCTTCGACGACGGCGGCGTCAAGTCGCTGCTGACCAGGGCCAGAGGGTACGACCGCGGCGACACCGACCTGTCCTGGGCCCGGCTGACGCCGTGGCGCAGCCTGCTGGCGGCCGCGTTCGACCAGCCGGTGGGCGAGGTGCTCGAGGGCGTCGTGGAGGCCTCTCCGGGCAACCCGAGCGCGACGCTGCTGGCCGCCTGGCTGTCGGAGCGGCTCGGGCTGCACATCAAGGTCGTCGACTCGGCCGGCCCCGGGATCACCGCCGTACGCCTGCTCCTGGACGAGGGCGAGCTCGCCGTCGTCAGGACGGACGCCCGGCTGGCCACGTTGTCGCGGCCCGGGCAGCCGGACAGGAACGTGGCCCTGGCCCGGCGGCACACCTCGGAGCTGATGGCCGAGGAGCTGCGCAGGCTCGACACCGACGAGATCTACGAGACCGCGGTCAAGTGCTTCGCCCGCACGTACAAGGGATGATGGTGAGCGTTCCCAACGTAGTCGTACACCGCGACGCCGACGTCCTCGCCAAGGCGGTGGCGGCGCGGATCATCACGCGGCTGGTCGACCTGCAGTCGGCCAAGGGGTCGGCGTCGATCGTGCTGACCGGCGGCACGGTCGGCGTCGCCACGCTGGCGGCCATCGCCGCGACGCCCGCCCGCGACGCCGTCGACTGGCGGCGCCTGGACGTCTGGTGGGGCGATGAGCGGTTCCTGCCCTCCGGCGACAAGGAACGCAACGAGACCGGGGCCCGCGCGGCCCTGCTCGACCACGTGGACGTGGACCAGGAGCGGGTGCACGTCATGCGCGGTCCCGACGCGGGCATGACGGCGGAGGAGTCGGCCGAGTCCTACGCCGCCGAGCTGCGCGCCGCCGCCCGCCCCGAGGACCACGGGCCGGTGCCGAGCTTCGATGTGATGCTGCTCGGCATGGGCCCGGACGCGCATGTGGCCTCGCTGTTCCCGGGCATGCCCGCGCTGTACGACACGCGCCCGGTGGTGGCCGTGCACGGCTCCCCCAAGCCGCCGCCCATCCGGATCTCTTTGACGCTGCCCGCCATCCAGGCCTCGCGCGAGGTGTGGGTGGTGGCGGCCGGCGAGGAGAAGTCGGGCGCGGTACGCCTGGCGCTGTCGGAATCCGGTCCCGTGCAGGTGCCTGCCGCGGGCGCCCGGGGCCGTGGGCGGACGTTGTTCCTGCTCGACCGGGCGGCGGCGGGGAAGATCCCGCCGGGGCTGGGGCGCCTGGCGTCGCCCTGATCCGGTCTCAGTTCCCGGCCGCGAGCAGGTCGTCGATCTCTTTGAGCAGCGCCTGCTTGCGGTCCTCGGCCAGGTAGGAGGCCCGGACGCCGTTGCGGGCGAGCTGGGCCAGCTCCTCCTTCCCGAGCCCGAAGGCCTCCGCCGCGACCCGGTACTCGCCGGCCAGGGTGGTGGCGAACATGGGCGGGTCGTCGCTGTTGAGCGTCACGTACAGGCCCTCCTCCAGCAGCCGGGGCAGCGGATGGTCCGCGATGCGGGTGATCTGGCCGGTGCACACGTTGGAGGTCGGGCAGACGTCCAGCGGCAGCTGGGTCTCGCGCAGGTGGGCGACCAGGCGGGGGTCGGCGAGGCAGTTGATGCCGTGGCCGATGCGCTCGGCGCCGTAGCCCTCGATGACCTCCCAGATGCTCTCGGGTCCGGTCATCTCGCCGCCGTGCGGGACGCTGTGCAGTCCGGCGGCGCGGGCCGCGGAGAACGCCGAACGGTAGGCGTCCCGATATTTCAGGCGTTCCTGCTCTATCCCGCCTATGCCGAAACCTACCAATGCGGCGGGAGGTTCCTGGAGCGCGTGATCGAGGGTGACCTTCGCGGCCTCCTCGCCGTACTCGCCGGGGATGTCGAAGATGTACGTCATCTCCACGCCGTGCTCGGCCAGCGAGCGGCGGGCGGCCAGGTCGAGGGCCTCGGTGACCTCGCGCATGGGCATGCCGACCACGTGGTGGGCGTACGGCGTGACCTGCAGCTCCACGTAGCGGGCGCCCTGGGGGGCGAGGTCGCGGGCCAGGCCGAGCACGAGCGTCGCCACGTCCTCCGGCTCGCGGACGAGCTGGTTGACGGCTCGGTACACCCGGGCGAAGTGCGGAAAGTCGCGGAAGCTGTAGAAGCGGCGCAGCTCCTCCTCCGTCGTGGGGACCGTGCTGCCGGGGTGGCGGCGCGACAGTTCCAGCACGGTGGGGACCGAGGCCGAGCCGACCAGGTGGACGTGGAGCTCGACCTTGGGCAGCGCGTCGATGAAGGCGTCGAGGGTCATGGGGACGACCTTAGACGCGACATTTCCCGACTTAATAGCCTTTCTGGCGAAACTTCACAGGAAGATGTTAGGTTCTGCGGCTGGGATACCCTGGATCACGTGACCAACGCCGAAGCGTACGATCGCGGCTTCGCTCAGCTCAGCTCCCACACCGTCGGCCCCCTCCTCGACCGGGCGCATGCCGCCCGCCTGCTCGACGTCGGCTGCGGCACCGGCGTGGTGACGGCGGCCGCGCTCGCCTTAGGCGCCGAGGTCATCGCCGTCGACGCCGATCCGCACATGATCGAGCTGGCCGCCCGCCGGCACCCCTACGCGACGATCCGGCAGGCCGCGCTTCCCGAGCTCCCGTTCGAGGACGGGTCTTTTGACGGTGTGGCCGGAAATTTCGTCATCAATCACGTCTCCGACCCTGGGGACTCGCTCAAGGAGCTGCATCGCGTGCTGCGCCCGGGCGGGACGCTCGCCCTGACGTGGTGGAAGGCCGACGAGATGACCGCCACCAACGTCTTCGCCGACGCCATCACCGCGGCCGGGGTCCCGTACGAGCCGCCGCCCCGGCCGTTCACGGCCAGCGACACCCCGGACCGCTTCACCGCCCTGCTCGCCGAGGCGGGGTTCGTGGGGGCGGCCGTGGAGACCGTACGGTGGTGCCACCAGGTGGATCCCGGGGCCTGGTGGACGGACATCGTGCAGGCGGGCGGCCAGCGGTTCGCGGTGATCGGCAGGCAGCCGCCGGAGGTCGTGGAGCGGATCAGAGCCCACTACATCCGGCTCACGGCACCATACGAGCGCGACGGCTTCCCGGTGTGCGCCTACCTGGCGCACGCGACCCGCTGCCCGGGCTAGCCCTTCGACCAGGCGGTCACCACCGGCATCAGCACACCGTCCACGGACTCCGCGACGAACTCCGCGCCGAACGGCGGCCCGGTGAAGATCATCCGATGCCACACCAGCGCCTCGGCGACCGCGAACAGCCGCGCGGCATCGACGGGCGCGCCCAGCTCACCGCGCTCCACCGCCCGCTCGACCAGCGCCCGTACGTCGCCGAGGTTCTTCGTCGGCATGTGCGCGCGCAGCGTGCGCGCCAGCTCCTGGTTGGACACCAGCGTCGAGGACAGCCCGATGACCACCGTGTGCTTGCGCTCCACCGCCTCGCACAGACCCGCGAAGATGGACGCCAGGTCGCCGCGGAGCGAGCCGGTGTCCTGCCCCGGCGGCGCGTCCATGTCGAACCTGCGGCAGATGACGTCCACCACCAGCTCCGGCTTGCCCGCCCAGCGCCGGTAGATGGTGGCCTTGCTGGCCCTGGCCCGCTTGGCGATCTGGTCGACCGACATCCGGTCGTAGCCGACTTCCGACAGCAGTTCCATCGTGGCGTCGAGAATGGCCCTGTCACGCTCAGGGTCGAGTGGAGCCACGTACACGTCCTTCAGCACTATCGGTTCGGCGACCTCGGGCGTCCCACCCGGGTCAACCGGCTTGTTCTTTGCGGCTCTGATGTTACTCAACGGCCTGTTGCCGGCGCCGCGGCGCGGCACGTGCCCGGGTGGCGGGCAAGCTTCAGGGCTGAGAAGTCGGCCTGTAGGCGATCTCCTCGAATCGCACGCCCGTCAGTTCGATGGACACATCCCAGAGCCGACGGGCGTCCTCTTCGGACCTGGCCCTTTCCGAAGGCGTGAGGATCTTGCACTTGGGGCCGACGAACTCGCCGCCGCGGATGTCGGGCGAGGTGGCGGCGTACAGCGAAGGGTGCGCCCCGGCTTCGGCCGACTGGAAGAACACGCCCAGGAGAGGCTGCAGCGGCCCCAGCTTGACGATGTTCGTGGCGGTGGTGCCCGGGTGGCTGGCCGCGGAGATCAGGCCCGTCCCCGCCCGCTGGGCGCGCCGCTGCAGCTCCAGCATGAAGAGCAGGTTGGCGAGCTTGGACCGCCCGTACGCGCTGAACCGGCTGTACCCGCGCTCCAGGCCCAGGTCATCGAAGTCGATCTTGCCCATGGTGTGCGCGACGCTGGACACGGTCACCACGCGCGCGCCGGGGCGGGCGAGCAGCAGCGGCAGAAGCAGGCCGGTGAGCGCGAAGTGGCCCAGGTGGTTGGTGCCGAACTGCAGCTCGAAGCCGTCTTTGGTCTCCTGCCTGGGGATCAGGCCGATGCCCGCGTTGTTGATCAGCAGGTCGACCCGGTCCACGCCCGCGGCGAACTCCCGGACGGAGGCCAGGTCGGCCAGGTCGAGGTGGGCGTACTCGGCCTGCGCGCCGGGCACCTCCCGCAAAATCAGGTCGACCGCCGCGCCGCCCTTGCCGGCCGAGCGCGCGGCCACGACGACGCGCGCGCCGTGCCGGGCCAGCTCCAGCGCGGTGGGCAGGCCGATGCCGCTGTTGGCGCCGGTCACGATGGCGGTCTTGCCCGTCAGGTCGGGCATGGAGGCAGGGGTCCAGGTGGTCATCGCCGCTCCAAGGTGTGGGTGCGTACGCGGCTCGTGGTGTACGAAACCGTTTCGTACACCATAGCTCATTGATCGAGCCGCTGCCGTGCCCGCCGTTCCTCCCGCTGCGCCACCTCCAGCCGATGGCGGCTGTCGTCGAGCTTCTTGCGGGCCTTGGCGAGCTTGCGTTCCAGGGTCGCGACGCGCTCGGCGCACTCGTCGTACTCCTCGGTGGCGGCCTCCACGGCCTCGCGCCACTCGCGGTGCGCGGCCTCGGCCTCCTGGCGCTCCCTGGCCTTCCTGGCCTCGGTCTCCTCGCGTTCCCTCGCCTCCGCGGCCTGGTCCTCAGGGGTCTTCTTCCGCCTGGCGGCGGGCCGCTCGCGCAGGATGGGGGCGGGCGCGAAGCCGCTGTAGCTGAGCGGCTTGACCAGGTGGCCCTGCCGCACCTGAGCGGCCGCGTCGGCGTCGACGACGGCGGCGTCCAGGGTCTGGTCCACTTCGGCGGCCGCCGCCGGAGACAGGCCCGCCACCTGCCTGATGAGCCGGCCCAGCTTGCCGGTGACCACGCCGCGGCGCTGGGTCAGTTCGGCCAGTGCGTCGGCGTCCTGCTCCTGCCAGGCCGCGCGCAGGCGCTCCCCCACGTCGAGCAGCTCGGCCAGCTCCTCCGGGTGCTCGCGGGCGATCCTGTTGACCGCCCAGGCCGACACTGTGGGCTTGCGCAGCTTGGCGATGTCGCGCGAGAGCCCTGCGTCGCCCGCGTCCTTGGCCGCGCGGGCCTCGGCCTCGCGGGCGGCGGTGAACTCCGGCGGCGGGAGCGCGTAAAGACGGTCGGCCACCTCGTCAAGATCCACACAGCACAAATACCCCACATCCGCTGGTTTCTAGCGCATAGTGGAGACAGCCCCAGCCGAACGGAGGCCCCGGTGTTCGAACGCTTCACCGACCGCGCGCGCAGGGTCGTCGTCCTCGCCCAGGAGGAGGCGCGGATGATGGTCCACAACAACATCGGCACCGAGCACATCCTGCTCGGGCTGATCAGAGAGGGCGAGGGGCTGGCGGCACTGGTGCTCGACGGCTGCGGCGTGGAGCTCGAGCACGTACGCGCCTTCGTGCAGCGCGAGACGGGCCACGACAGCAAGCCGCCGGGGGCGCACATTCCCTTCACCCAGCGCGCCAAGAAGGTGCTGGAGCTGTCGCTGCGCGAGGCGCTCCAGCTGCGCCACAACTACATCGGCACCGAGCACATCCTGCTCGGGTTGATCAGGGAAGGCGAGGGGCTGGCGGCCCGGGCGCTCACGGACGCCGGCGCGGACCTGGCCGACCTGCGCCAGCGCCTGCTCGACGAGCTGCGCCGCAGCTCCAAGGAACGGCCCACCGAGATGTTCTTCTCCGGCCCCCACGCGATGAACGAGCGGCTCACCCAGATCCAGGAGAGCCTGGAACGCATCGAGCGCCACCTGGGCATCCAGCCGCCCGCGCGGCAGGAGCCCGCGGAGCGGCAGGACGAGGAGGGCCTAGGCTGACGCCAGCGCGCCGACGGGCAGCCTGGCCTCCACCACGCCGGGGTCCTCGGTGTAGCCGAGGGTGGCGCCCAGGGAGATCAGCAGCCTGCGCATTCTGACGTTGTCGGAGAGCATGGTGGCCCGGACCTCGGCGTACCCCAGGTCGCGCGCGGAGCACACGAGCATCCTGGCCATCGCGGCACCCAGGCCGCGCCCCTGCCAGCGGTCCTCGACGAGGACGGCCATTTCGGCGATGCCGGGGTCGGGGGTGAACATCAGGTTGGCCATCCCCACGACCTGCCCGTCATGCCCGGCGACCAGCGAATATCCCCTGCTCCTGTCGCACAGCCGGTCGAACATGCGCGACGGCAGCGCGGGCATCGAGGTGTAGTAGCGGAACCTGCGCGACTCGGGCGAGCAGCGGTCGTGCAGGTCGCGTACGGCCTCGCGGTAGATCGAGGTCAGCGGGCGTACGGTGACCTCCACTCCGTCGGCGAGCTTGACCGCGCGCTCGGTGCCGCTCTGCTCACCCGCCGGCTGGGCGAGCCTGGCGAAGGACGCGGCCCTGGCCGCCTCGGTCAGGGTGAAGGGCAGCTCGGCGCGGCGCAGGCGGACCGCACGGCGGGCCGCCACGGGCACGACGAGCTGGGTCGGGTCGGGTAGATCACTCACCGCTTCACCATAGATCCACCTGGCGTCGTCCGCGCGCAGCAGCTCGGCCAGCAGCTCGGGCAGCCGCCACGGCATGGCGCGCAGCCTGGAGGCCAGCAGCAGCGCTCTGGTGGGCTCGTCGGTCAGCTCGTGGGCGGTCGCGGGCACCACCTGGACCCGGCGGCCGCCGGCCGCCTCCAGGGCCTCGCGCACGGTCTCGGGGCTGGCGGGGATGTCGGCGACGAACTCGTCAACGGTTCCGTCGGCGTCGGACTGAACACTGAGGCCGAGGATGTTGCCACCCCTCTCGGCCAGGGCCGAGGCGAGGGAGGCCAGCCGTCCTGGCCGCTCGTCCACCGTGGTGCGGATGCGCAAGAATCCCATGCGTTTGAGCATGCCTGGCGACTGTTACACGTCCGCTAACGACGTGTTTCATCGCGGAATGAACCCATATATCCGGATATTGCCGTGCTTCGCCTCGACGCCCACCGGGCGCGGCCGGCCATCGCCCGCGCGGGGCGGCGGCTACCGGCACGACGGGCGGCGCCGACGGGACGGCGGGGAGCGCTGAGGAACTGGCCGATAGAGGCTCTGTCACGAATTTCGTCGCGAGATGCGACACAGTGTCCGGATATAGCAGGATACGGGAGCATGAGCGTGCGTGTTCCCTTGTCGTCTGAGTTCGTGAACGGTGACGTGTCCTTCTGGTACCGGTCCACCGGCGTGCCCGCCCCCGGCCCCAGGCTGGACGGCGACCTGCAGGCGGACGTGGCGATCGTCGGCGCCGGATACACGGGCCTGTGGACCGCGTACTACCTCAAGCGTGCCCGCCCGTCCCTGCGCGTGGTGGTGCTGGAACAGGAGTTCGCCGGATTCGGCGCCTCCGGCCGCAACGGCGGCTGGCTGACCGGCGACCTGGCGGGCTCCCACGCGCGCTACGGCGAGGGCGCGCGGCGGCTGCAGCGCGTGATGTACGCCTCCATCGACGAGGTCATCGCGGTCTGCGAGAAGGAGTCCATCGACTGCGACCTCGTCAAGGGCGGCGTCGTCAACGTGGCCCGCACCCCCGCCCAGGCGGCCCGGCTGCGCGAGACGGTGTCGGCGGCCCGCGCCTGGGGCATCGGCGAGCCCGACCTGCGCCTGGTGGACCCCGGCGAGCACGTACGGGTGGCCGGGGCGCTGGCCGCCTCCTGGAGCCCGCACTGCGCCCGCATCCAGCCCGCCAAGCTCGCCCAGGGGCTGGCCAGGGTCGTCCGCGACCTCGGCGTGCCCATCTACGAGCGCACCCCGGTGACGGAGATCGCCCCGCATCGCGCGGTCACCCCGTACGGCACCGTCACGGCCGGCCACGTGATCCGCGCGACGGAGGGCTTCACCGCCCGCCTGCGCGGCCTGCGCCGCCAGTGGCTGCCCATGAACAGCTCCATGATCGTCACCGAGCCCCTCCCTCCGTCGTTCTGGGAGGAGGTCGGCTGGCGCGGCGGCGAGCTGCTCGGGGACATGGCGCACTACTACATGTACGCCCAGCGCACCGCCGACGACCGCATCGCCTTCGGCGGCCGTGGCCGGCCCTATCTGTACGGCTCCCGTATCGACGCGCGCGGCCACACGCACGAGTGGACGGTCGAGGCCCTGTGGCGGCTGCTGACCGAGTTCTTCCCCGCCGCCCGTTCCTCGTCGGTCGCGCACGCCTGGTCGGGAGTGCTCGGGGTGCCGCGCGACTGGTGCTCGACCGTCCACGTCGACCCGGCCACGGGCCTGGGCTGGGCCGGCGGCTACACCGGGCACGGCGTCACCACCACGAACCTGGCCGGCCGCACGCTCCGGGACCTGGTCCTCGGTGAGGAGACGGAGCTGACGACGCTGCCCTGGGTCGGCCGCCGCGTCCGCCCGTGGGAGCCGGAGCCGCTGCGATGGCTCGGCGTGCACACGATGTACCGCCTGTACCGCGTGGCCGACCACCGCGAACGCTCCCGCCCGCGCACCTCGGCCCTGGCCCGCCTCGCCGACCTCATCACCGGCCACTGAAGGGCGGCGCCGCCGCACGCCCCGCCACCCGGGGCGTGCGACCCAACAGCGCACGGCCCCCGGCATGGCGGCGTACGCCGGTGGCCCACGCACCGCCGGGAGGATGGGACGGTGACGAAGGATGGGCGTCGGTGGTGCAGCCGGCGCCCGCAAAGTGTGTGTGACCCATGAGAGGAAGACCCTGGATGAACATCCTCTTCCGAGGAGGGCGCGTCTTCGCCCCCGGTGGCGTCGTGGCGGCGGCCGTGCTGGTCACCGATGGTGTGATCGCCGCGATGGGCCGCGAGGAGGAGCTGGCCCGTCAGGCGCCGTCCCACGAGACGGTGGATCTGGCCGGTGCCCTGCTGACGCCGGGATTCATCGACGCGCACATCCACCCGATCCAGGCGGGCCTGGAACGGGCGAAGTGCGATTTGTCGGAGATTTACGGCCTAGACGCGTACATAGCGAAGATCGCCGACTATGCCGCGAAAAATCGTGAGAAAGAGTGGATTGATGGCGGTGGCTGGGACATGTCGGCGTTCCCGAACGGCCTCCCCCATCGCGACCACCTGGACTTCCTCGACCGCCCGGCCTACCTGATCCAGCGCGACCACCACGCCGCCTGGGTCAACACCCGCGCCCTCGATCTGGCCGGAATCACCAAGGACACCCCCGACCCGGCGGACGGCCGCATCGAGCGCGACCCGGACGGCACCCCCACCGGTGTCCTGCACGAGGGCGCGATGGACCTGGTCGGCCTGCGAACCCCCCGCCCGGCCCCCCAGGACCTGGACAACGCGCTGGCGGACGCGCAGCGGCACCTGTTCTCGCTGGGCGTCACCGGCTGGCAGGACGCCATCGTGGGCTCCTACGCGGGCTCCGGCGACCAGTTGCCCACCTACCTGGCGGCGGCCCGCGAGGGGCGGCTACGGGCGCGGGTGACGGGCGCCCTGTGGTGGGACCGGACGCGTGGCCTGGACCAGCTCGACGACCTGGTCCGGCGCCGGGCCTCGGCCGAGGGCCTCGACCGCTTCAAGGCCACCTCGGTCAAGATCATGCAGGACGGCATCACGGAGAACTTCACGGCCGCGACACTTGAGCCGTACTGCCTGTGTGGTGGCACGGGCCTGTCGTACGTGGAGCCGGACAAGCTCAAGAAGTACGTGGCGGAGCTGGACAGGCTGGGTTTCCAGGTGCATTTCCACGCGATCGGCGAGCGGGCCGTGCGCGAGGCGCTGGACAGCTTCGAAGGCACGAACCCCGCCAACCGCCACCACATCGCCCACCTGCAGATCATCGAGCCCGCGGACGTGCCGCGCTTCGCCGCCCTGGGCGTCACGGCCAACCTGCAGCCGCTGTGGGCCACGCACCACGCGCAGATGGACGAGCTGACGCTGCCCTACCTCGGGGAGCCGCGCTCGTCCTGGCAGTATCCGTTCAAGGACCTGCTCGATCACGGGACGCGATTCTGCGCGGGCAGTGACTGGCCGGTCTCCAGCGCCGACCCGCTGCAGGGCATGCACGTGGCGGTGAACCGTACGGAGCCGGGCGGCTCGGTCCACGCCGATTACCCGACCGCGCAGACGCCGTTCCTGCCGGGCCAGCGCCTCGACTTGGCCACGGCCATGACCGCGTACACCGCCGGCTCGGCCTGGATCAACTGCTCCCCGGCGGGCGTCATCGAGCCGGGCCGCCCGGCCGACCTGGTGGTCCTGGACCGGGATCCGTTCGAGCTCGCGCCGCGGGACATCTGGACGACGCGGGTGCGGATGACGTTCGTGGACGGCGAGCCGGTCTACGAACGCCCCTGACGGATGCCGAAGGGCCCCGGCACACGTGCCCGGGGCCCTTCGCCATGCGTTATTACCAGGGGGACTTGTTGTTACGCAGGCGCTCCAGTGCCTCCTCGAGGATCGCCTTGCCGTCCTTGTCGCTCCTGCGCTCCTTCACATAAGCCAGGTGCGTCTTGTACGGCTCGTTCTTAGGCGGGGCAGGCGGGGCCTCCTCGTCCTGTCCGGCTGGGAGGCCACAACGTGGGCAATCCCACAGCTCGGGGACCGCCGCATCGCTGGCGAAACTGGGGCGCGTCTCGTGCATGTTGGCGCACCAGAACGAGACCCGCACTCTCGGAGCTGCCTCGCCGCGCTCGGCCTCCCCCATAGGGCCGGCGCCGACTCGGCTGCCACGGATCGCGTTGCCACTACCCACGGATGAACTCCTCGCTCGATCGCCCCGCGTAAGAACACGGGGGGAGAATCACTGTCACGCGTTAACTTTGTTTGCTCAGGGCCGCACGAGCAGGCCGAGAGCGATGATGCAGACGAACCAGATCGTGCCGGTGATGATGGTCAGCCGGTCGAGGTTGCGCTCCACCACCGAGGAACCACCGAAGTTCGACGAGAAACCGCCGCCGAACATGTCAGACAGGCCACCACCCTTGCCCTTGTGGAGCAGGACGAGCAGGATCATGAGAAGGCTCGCCAGGATGAGGGCGATGGAGATTCCGATTTCCACGGTATGCCTGTTCCTTCAATGCTCTGTTACGCGTGACGATTCAAACTTGCCTCTTGAGGGTACGACCTGCTGTCAAGTCGCACCCCCAGAACGACTCAGTTAGCCCGGCATATCGGAGAACCGGCAGATCTTCGCGAAGTCCCCGGCGTCGATGCTGGCACCGCCCACGAGCGCGCCGTCGACATCCGGTTGTGCCATGATCCCTGCGATGTTGCCTGACTTGACCGAGCCTCCGTAAAGGATACGGATCGCCGAGGCCACTTCGGAGTCATAGAGCTCAGCGAGTCTGATTCGCAATGCGCCGCAGACCTCTTGGGCGTCCTCGGGGGTGGCCACCTCGCCGGTGCCGATCGCCCACACCGGCTCGTAGGCCACCACTATCGATTTTGCCTGCTCGGCGGAGATCTTGCGCAGCGCTCCGTCGAGTTGGCCGAGACTGTGCGCGATGTGGCCGCCTTCTTGGCGCACCGCAAGGCCCTCGCCCACGCACAGGATGGGGGTGATCGAGTGCCGGTAGGCGGCCTGCACCTTGGCGTTGACGAGGTCGTCGTCCTCACCGTGGTACTGCCGCCGTTCGGAGTGGCCGATCACGACGTAGGAGCAGCCGAGCTTGGCCAGCATGACGCCCGACACCTCACCGGTGTAGGCGCCGCCGTCGTGCTGCGACAGGTCCTGCGCGCCGTACACGATCCTGAGCTTGTCACCGTCCACCAGGGTCTGGACGCTGCGCAGGTCGGTGAACGGCGGCAGGACGGCGACCTCGACCTTGTCGAAGTCCTTGTCATTGAGAGCGAAGGCCAGCTTCTGGACCAGCGCGATGGCCTCGAGGTGGTTGAGGTTCATCTTCCAGTTGCCGGCGATGAGCGGCTTGCGCTGCTGTGTCAACTCACGTCTCCAGGGCGGCGAGTCCGGGGAGGGTCTTGCCCTCAAGGTATTCGAGGCTGGCTCCGCCACCGGTGGAAATGTGCGAGAAACCATCCTCGGGGAGGTCCAGCTTACGCACCGCGGCCGCGGAGTCGCCGCCGCCGACCACGGTGAACGCGTCGGAGGCGATCAGTGCCTCGGCCACCGCCCTGGTGCCGCCGGAGAACGCGTCGAACTCGAACACGCCCATGGGGCCGTTCCAGAACACGGTCCTGGCGTCGGCCAGCTTGGCGGCGAACAGCTCGCGGGTCCTGGGCCCGATGTCGAGCCCCTCCCGGTCGGCCGGGATCGCCGTGGCCTCGACCACGTCGTGCTCGGCGTCGGCGGCGAAGGTGACCGCGGCCAGCACGTCGACGGGCAGGACGAGCTCGACGCCGCGCTTGGCGGCCTCGTCGAGGAAGCCGCGCACCTGATCGAGCTGGTCTTCTTGGAGCAGCGAATTGCCGACCTCGTGGCCCTGGGCCTTGAGGAAGGTGTACGCCATGCCGCCGCCGATCAGCAACCGGTCGACCTTGGTCAGCAGGTTGGCGATGACGCCGAGCTTGTCGGAGACCTTGGCGCCGCCCAGCACCACCGCGTAGGGCCGCGCGGGGTCCTCGGTCAGCTTCTTCAGCACCTCGACCTCGGCCACGACCAGCCCGCCCGCCCCGTGCGGCAGCAGCTCGGGCACGTCGTAGACGCTGGCGTGCTTGCGGTGCACCGCGCCGAACCCGTCCCCGACGTAGAGCTCGGCCAGCCCGGCCAGCTTCTCGGCGAAGGCGCCGCGCGCGGCGTCGTCCTTGGACTCCTCGCCCGGCTCGTAGCGGAGGTTCTCCAGCAGCGCCACCTGGCCGTCCTGGAGCGCTTCAACGGTGCCCCGGGCGCTGTCGCCCACCACGTCGGCGGCGAAGGCCACCTCCTGGCCGAGCAGCTCGCCGAGCCGCGCGGCCACCGGCCGGAGCGAGTATTTCGGCTCGGCCTTGCCCTTGGGCCTGCCCAGATGGGCGCAGACGACGACCTTGGCACCCCGGTCGACCAGGGCCTTGATCGTCGGCACCGACGCGCGGATGCGGCCGTCGTCGGTGATCGTCTCCCCGTCGAGGGGGACGTTGAGGTCGGCGCGCACGAGCACGCGCCGCCCCTTCACGTCGAGATCGTCGAGCGTGCGCATGCTCATGCTCCTCTAATCGTGCTCATGGCCTCACTCCGTGAGGCGGCTCGGTCGCCAAATGCCGCCACCTTCCCCCGCTCTGGTCGCTACGCTCCCGCCGCTCCTCCAGGCAACGGCACTCCCTCGCGGGCTCATGGTGTCGGCACCGGCGTCAGAGGCCGCGGCCCACCAGCTCGATGAGGTCGGCGAGGCGGTTGGAGTAGCCCCACTCGTTGTCGTACCAGCCGACGACCTTGACCTGGTTGCCGATGACCTTGGTGAGGCCGGCGTCGAAGATGCAGGAGGCCGGGTCGGTGACGATGTCGGAGGAGACGATCTCGTCCTCGGTGTAGCTGAGGATGCCCTTGAGCGGGCCCTCGGCGGCGGCGCGGACCGCGGCGTTGACCTCCTCGACGGTGACGTCACGGCTGACGTCGACGGTGAGGTCGGTGGCCGAGCCGGTGGGGATCGGCACGCGCATGGCGAAGCCGTCGAGCTTGCCCTTGAGCTCGGGCAGGACCAGGCCGATGGCCTTGGCGGCGCCGGTGGAGGTGGGCACCACGTTGAGCGCGGCGGCGCGGGCGCGGCGCAGGTCCTTGTGCGGGCCGTCCTGCAGGTTCTGGTCCTGCGTGTAGGCGTGGATGGTGGTCATCAGCCCCTTCTCGATGGTGAAGGAGTCGTGCAGGACCTTGGCCATCGGCGCCAGGCAGTTGGTGGTGCAGGAGGCGTTGGAGATGATGGTGTGCTTGGCCGGGTCGTAGCCGCCGTCGTTGACGCCCATGACGACCGTGAAGTCCTCGTTCTTCGCCGGGGCGGAGATGATGACCTTCTTCGCGCCGTTGTCGGCGTGCACCTTGGCCTTGGTGGCGTCGGTGAACAGGCCGGTGGACTCCAGGACCACGTCCACGCCGAGGTCGCCCCAGGGCAGCTTGCCGGGGTCGCGCTCCTCGAAGACCTTGATCGCCTTGCCGTCGACCGTGATCTCGTCACTGGTGGCCTTCACCTCGTAGGGCAGGCGGCCGAGGATGCTGTCGTACTTCAGCAGGTGAGCGAGGGTCGCGTTGTCGGTCAGGTCGTTGACCGCGACGATCTCGATGTCCTTGCCACTGGCGGCGACAGCGCGCCAGAAATTGCGACCGATGCGGCCGAAGCCGTTGACGCCTACGCGGATGCTCACGGGAACCGATCTCCTCGTATCAGATGCCGGGCTGAAACCTCAACCACGAACCTTATCGGACCCAAATTGGTTTAGACCACTACAGCCCCCGCCCTGCGTATCACGGTTTCGGAGGCATGATTTGTGCGCTTCGAGTAAAGTGCCCGACTCGTCGGAGTAAATTCGTGCATTCTCTGGGGGCTGAGATGTCACATAAGCGGTCCGGCCTGCTTCCCGGACTCGTCATCGGTCTCGTCGCCGCACTGATCTGCGCGGCCGCGCTGGGGGCCGCCGTGCTGTTCCAGGGGCGCCTGCCCGTCGCCCTCACGGCGTTCGGCAACGGCGTGCCTCTTTCCCTGGCGCTGTCCCTCGCGATCGCCCTGCTGATCTCTCTGAGCATGGGCGCGGTACGCCCGCGCAGCGGCATCCTGCCTCCCATGGCCGCACTGTACGCGGGCGGGGCCGTGGTGGCCGGGCAGATCGCGGGCTCGTCGATCATGATCGGTTCCGCCCTGCGCGGCAAGGGCACCCCGGCCGACCTGGCAGACATCACCACGGACAACGTCAGGGCGGGCCTCCCCCAAGCGCTCTCCCTCTACCGCGAACCGCTGACGGAGACGTGGCCGGCCTGGCTCTACATCGCCATGTCAGCCTTGGCCGCGCTCATGCTGGTCACTCTGCGAGTGGCCCGCGTCCGCCGCGCCCAGCGCACGCACGCGGCCGAGCAGGCCCAGGAGGAGACGCAAGAGCCGGAGTACCGGGCCCCGTTCGAGCCCGCCCAGTCCCCGGCCCACAAGCCCGCCGGCGACCTGTTCACCCCACGCAACCCCGCCGGGGGCTGACCGTCACATCGCGCAGTCCGCGCACAAACGCATCACTCACCCGGCCACGCCGAGCCCCCTCCCCGACGCACCCGAAGTGCCCGGGGACCAGCCACCCCATCCTCCCGAGAACCGCGGTCAGAACAACCGCGGAAACCGGCCAAGCGTGCGCTCGTCACGGCGAGCACCCCGTGAGCCTTCACGACCGGCCATGACAGACGGGCACCGACGTCGGCGCGTGCGGCTCACTCCGCCGGCCGTAAAACATGAAACCCCCGGGCACGCCTACGGCACGACCGGCCCGCTTCCTCAGCCGTCAGAACGGCGCCCCTCATGGGGAGAGCATGTCGACGGTCAGATTCGCCTCGGTGTTGGGGATGCCGAGATCAGAGGCGCGCTTGTCGGCCATGGCCAGCAGCCGCCGGATCCGCCCGGCGATCGCGTCCTTGGTCAGCGGCGGATCCGCGATCTGTCCCAGCTCCTCCAAAGACGCCTGCTTGTGCTCCACCCGCAGCCGCCCGGCCACCACCAGGTGGTCAGGGGCCTCCTCACCGAGGATCTCCAGCGCCCGCTGCACCCGCGCGCCCGCCGCCACCGCGGCCCGCGCCGAGCGCCGCAGGTTCGCGTCGTCGAAGTTGGCCAGCCGGTTCGCGGTGGCCCGCACCTCGCGGCGCATCCGCCGTTCCTCCCAAGCCAGCACGCTGTCATGCGCCCCTAGCCGGGTGAGCAGCGCACTGATCGCGTCACCGTCGCGCACGACGACCCGGTCAACCCCCCGCACCTCGCGCGCCTTCGCATGGATCTTCAGCCGCCGCGCGGAGCCCACCAGCGCGAGCGCCGCCTCCGGCCCCGGGCAGGTGACCTCGAGCGACATCGACCGCCCCGGCTCGGTCAGCGAGCCGTGCGCCAGGAACGCGCCCCGCCACGCCGCCTCGGCGTCGCACGCGGCGCCCGCCACGACCTGGCGCGGCAGGCCGCGCACCGGGCGGCCGTGATTGTCGATCAGGCCCGTCTGGCGGGCGAGCGCCTCACCGTCGCGGTAGACGCGCACCACGTAGCGCGAGCCCTTGCGCAGGCCGGCAGGCGCGAGCACGAGCACCTCCGCCTTGTGGCCGAACACCTCGCCGATGTCCTTGATCAGTCGCCGTGCGGTGGCGTTGGTGTCGAGCTCCGCCTCTATCACGATCCGCCCGCCCACCAGGTGCAGGCCGCTGGCGAACCGCAGCAGCGTCGAAACCTCCGCCTTGCGGCAGCACGGCTTCAGCACCGGCAGGCGGCTCAGCTCATCTTTCACCACACCTGTCATTGCCATAAGCGTTAGTCCTCTCCCCCATTCAGACCGGCTCTCGTCAGTCTCTCGCACCTTCGCGCCACGCCGACCAGGATCAACGCTTCTGGAGGAAAATCTCGTCCAGGACGGAGGCAAGACGTCGTGGGTCATGCCTCGGAGAGCCGTCGGCGGCCGCCACGTCGGCCATGACGAGCCGGGCGCCGAGCGCGGCGGCGGCCTTCTCCAGCGCGCCGGGGTCGTCGACCACTCCGGTGTCGGCGAGTACGACGTCAATGGACAGGTCGGGCGCGTGCTGCCCGAGCACCTCGAGATGCTGTTGCGGGGAGAAGTCGTCGGTCTCGCCTACCTGGGGTGCCAGATTGAGCGTGACGAGCCGCTTGGCCCTGGTCTCGTGCAGGGCCCTGGCCAGCTCGGGCACCTTGAGGTGCGGCAGCACGCTGGTGAACCACGACCCGGGCCCGAACACCACCCAGTCGGCCTCCAGCACCGCCGTGACGGCCTCGGGCCGCGCGGGCGGGTCCTCCGGGACCAGGGAGATGGCCTGGACGCGACCGGGCGTCAAGGCGCACGCGACCTGCCCGCACACGGTCGAGATGACGCCGTCGAGCTCCACCTCGGCCACGATGTCCAGCGGCACCGACGCCATCGGCAGCACCCGGCCGTGCGCACCCAGCAGCCGCCCGACCCAGTCGAGCCCGGCCACAGGGTCGCCGAGCAGCTCCCACAGCGCCACGATGAGCAGGTTGCCGACGGCGTGCCCGTGCAGCTCGCCCTCGCTGCGGAAGCGGTGCTGCACCACTTCGCTCCAGGTGCTGCCCCACTCGTCGTCGCCGCACAGCGCGGCCAGCGCCATCCGCAGGTCGCCGGGCGGCAGCACGCCGAGCTCACGGCGCAGCCGCCCGCTGGAGCCGCCGTCGTCGGCCACGGTCACCACCGCGGTCAGCCGGTCGGTGACGACCCGTAATGCCGACAGGGACGCGAACAACCCGTGCCCCCCGCCCAGCGCCACCACGCGGGGTCCGAACTCCGCGTACTGCCCGCGCGGGAACGGCACGCCATCCCACCCTTCCTCAGCCGAGCGCGAACCCCGCGCAGAAGACGCCCCGATCTCCACCGATCGCGCGCCGCCCACCGGAGACACGCCACCGCCGGCCCCGGCCGAGCGCGAAAGATCTACCGGCGGGATCGGGCCACCGCCCGAGTCCGCCGCTACCGGATCCGGCGAAGCCGCGGGTGTGAAGCCTTCATCGGTCACTCCCGCCCCACATCCCGGTGGCTCACCTGGACTTCCATCCCGCGGTCGCGCAGGCGGGCGGCGACCTGTTCGGCCATGGCCACACTGCGGTGCTTGCCGCCCGTGCAGCCCACCGCCAGCGTCGCGTAGCTCTTGCCCTCGCGGGCGTATCCGCCGGCGACCACCCGCAAGACCTCCTCATAGGCGTCCAGGAACTCCTTGGCCCCAGGCTGGCCCAGGACGTAGTCGCTGACGGCGGCCTCCAGCCCGTTCATCGGCCGCAGTTCGGGCACCCAGTGCGGGTTGGGCAAAAACCGGCAGTCCACGACGAGATCGGCGTCGACCGGCAGGCCGTATTTGAACCCGAAGGACACCACGTTGAGCCGCAGCCCCGGCCGGTCCTCGCCGCCGAAATAAGTGACGATCTTGTTGCGCAGCTCGTGGACGTTGTGGCTGGAGGTGTCGATCACCAGGTCCGCGTTGGCCCGCACCTCGCGGAGGATGCCCCGCTCGCGGGCGATCCCGTCGACCAGCCGCCCCTCGCCCTGCAGCGGGTGCGGCCTGCGGACGTTTTCGAACCGGCGCACCAGCTCCTCGTCGCTGGCCTCCAGGAACACCACCCGGACCCCCACCCCGCGCCCTTCGAGCTCCTCGATGGCCGCGTTGAGGTCGGTGGTGAAGGCCAGGCTGCGCACGTCGACGACGGCCGCCACCTTGTCGGCGGCCAGCTTGACCTTGCCTGCCTCCTCGGCCATCGCGAACAGCAGCCCTGGCGGCAGGTTGTCGATGACGAACCAGCCCAGATCCTCGAGCGCTTTGGCCGCGGTGCTCCGCCCCGCCCCGGACATGCCGGTCACGATGACGAACGCCCGGTCGCTGCTCATCGCCTCACTCCGTCCGTCAGCCCGGTCACCGGCACCGCGGGTGTCCATGTCAACGCCCCTTCCGGCCGGCGCCATCGGCCGGCCCCACGACCTGGGCGCTCGCCGCACGGCGGCCGTCCCACACGCCCGGCTCGGTCATCGCGGCACGCCATCCACCATAGCGGCTCGGCCGTGGGTTCCGGCGTACGGGCCGGAGCCTCGTGGCGGGATCAAGGTGAGTCTCCCTTCAGCGTCGACACGATGACCTCGGCGAGGGACGGGCCGATGCCGGGGACCTCGCACATCTCGGCGGCAGTGGCCTCGCGCAGCTTCTTCACGGAGCCGAAGTGCTTGAGCAGCGCCTGCCTGCGGGCCGGACCGAGGCCGGGCACGCCGTCGAGCGCGCTCTCCTTCACCGTCTTCGACCTCTTGGAACGGTGGTAGGTGATGGCGAACCTGTGCGCTTCGTCCCGCACACGTTGCAGCAGGTAGAGACCTTCGCTTGACCGGGGCATGATCACCGGCTGGTCGTCGCCCGGCAGCCACACCTCCTCCAGCCGCTTGGCCAGCCCGCACACGGCCACGTCGTCGATGCCGAGCTCGTCCAGCGCCCGCTGCGCGGCGGCCGCCTGGGGTCCGGCTCCGTCGACCACCACCAGGTTGGGCGGGTAGGCGAACTTGCGCGGTTTGCCCGTCTCGGGATCGATGGGGCCGTGACCGTTGTCGTCGTCGGCGGCCAGCTCGCCGGTCGCGGAGCGCTCCTCCAGGTAGCGGCGGAACCGCCGCATGATCACCTCGTGGATCGAGGCGACGTCGCCCTCCTTGGTCTTGACGGCGAAGCGCCGGTATTCGCTCTTGCGCGCCAGTCCGTCCTCGAAGACCACCATCGACGCCACGACGTTCTCGCCCTGCAGGTGGGAGACGTCGTAGCACTCGACGCGCAGCGGCGCCTGGTCGAGGTCCAGCGCGTCGGCGATCTCCTGCAGCGCTTTGCTGCGCGTGGTCAGGTCGCTGGCGCGGCGGATCTTGTGCTGCGCCAGCGACTCCTTGGCGTTGCGCTCGACGGTCTCCATCAGCGACCGCTTGTCGCCCCGCTGCGGCACGCGTAGCTCGACGCGGGCGCGGCGCTGCTCGGCCAGCAGTTCGGCGACCGCCTCGCTGTCGGGCGGCAGGGCGGGCACGAGCACCTCGCGGGGCATCGACTCAGGGCTCGCCTCGGCGTACATCTGCAGCAGGAACTGCTCGACCAGCTCGCCGGGCGTGGTCTCCTCGACCTTGTCGACCACCCAGCCGCGCTGGCCGCGGATGCGGCCGCCGCGCACGTAGAAGACTTGCACGGCGGCTTCGAGCGGGTCCTCGGCCAGCGCGATCACGTCGGCGTCGGTGCCTTCGCCCAGCACGACCGCCTGCTTCTCCAGCGCCCGCTGCAGCGCCTGGATGTCGTCCCTGAGCCGGGCCGCGCGCTCGTATTCCTGCTCGGCGGCGGCGTCGCGCATCTCCTTCTCCAGCCGCTTGATGAAGCGACCGGTATTGCCCGCCATGAAGTCGCAGAAGTCCTCGGCCAGCTCACGGTGCTCTTGCGGGGTGACCCGGCCGACGCACGGCGCCGAGCACTTGTCGATGTAGCCGAGCAGGCATGGCCGGCCGATCTGCCCGGCCCGCTTGAACACCCCGGCGCTGCACGTGCGTACGGGGAAGACCCGCAGCAGCAGGTCGACGGTCTCCCTGATGGCCCAGGCATGCGAGTAGGGCCCGAAATAACGCGTGCCCTTGCGCTTGGCCCCGCGCATGACCTGCACCCGGGGGAAGTCGTCGCCCATGGTGACCGCGAGGTAGGGATAGGACTTGTCGTCGCGGTATTTCACGTTGAAGCGCGGGTCGAACTCCTTGATCCAGGAGTATTCGAGCTGCAGCGCCTCGACCTCGGTGCCGACGACGGTCCAGTCGACGTCGGCGGCCGTGGTCAGCATCGACTGCGTGCGCGGATGCAGCGCGGAGAAGTCCGCGAAGTACGAGTTGAGCCGCTGGCGCAGGCTCTTGGCCTTGCCCACGTAGATCACCCGGCCGTGCGCATCCCTGAACCGGTAGACCCCCGGCGAATCGGGGATCGAACCCGGCTTGGGCCGGAAACTCAAGGGGCTGCCAGTAGATCTCGCCACGCCCAAAGCCTAGTAGCCCTGACCGACAAGGTGACCCGTCGCGGGCCGGGCGCCGGAGCGGCCCGCCGTACACCCCCGGGCACGACGAGCTCCCTCCGGCCCACCAGGCGGCGGGCCGCCCACACCGCGGGCCGCCGAAGACCAGTGGCCCTTCACCTGATCGCCCTCTCCAGCGGCCTTCGGCCGGAGCTACGCGAGTGTGATCTCGTCGCCTTCGACCTTGATCTGCTGCTCGGGCAGCGGCTTTTCGGCCGGCCCGGCCGTCACCGCACCATCGGTGATGTTGAACTTGCTGTTGTGGCACGGGCAGACGATCGCCCCGCCCTCGACGCTGCCGACCGCGCAACCCTTGTGCGTGCAGACCGCGCTGAACGCCTTGAACTCGCCCGCGGTGGGCTGCGTCACGACAATCTTCTGGTCCTTGAAGATCGTGCCGCCGCCGACGGGGATGTCGGCGGTCTTGGCCAGCGCGCCACCGGCCTGCGGCGCACTGGACGCGGGGGCACTGGATGCGGGGGCACTCGACTCGGCGGTGGCGTCGGTCGTCGCCGCGGTATCGGCGCCACCGCTGCAGGCGGTGATCGCCAGCGACAGGCCACCCACGCCCACGCCCGCGATCACCGCCCGGCGGCTCTGAAGGTCATTTCCCATGCGCCTCACCCAACCGCACTCAGGTGAGAAAATTATGAGACGCCCGCTATGCGAGATTGATCTTGTCCCCGTCCACCGTGATCTTCTTCTCCGCCAGCGGCTCGCTCGCGGGCCCGTCGGCCACGGACCCGTCGTTGATGTTGAACTTGCTCCCGTGACAGGGGCAGTTGATCGTCTTGTTCGAGATGCTGGCGACCGTGCAGCCCGCGTGGGTGCAGACCGCGCTGAACGCCTTGAACTCGCCGGCGGTCGGCTGGGTGACCACGATCTTCTGGTCCTCGAAGATCTTCCCGCCCCCCTGCGGGATGTCGCTGGTGTCGGCCAGCGCCTTGGCCTTCGATTGGGTCTTCTTCTTCGGTGCGTCGGACGACGCCTCCTCCGCAGGCTCCTCCACGGGCTCCTCCGCGGGCTCCTCGGCCGGCGGCTCAGCGCTCGCTTCTATCGTCGGCGAACCGTAGCTCGCACACGCCGTCAGAACCGCCGCGAGCCCGGCGCCACCGGCGCCGAGCACCATCGTCCGGCGCGTCGTTTCCGTCATGGTGCGTCCTCCCAGGTTGTCTTCACTTCAGGTACGGCCAGCGCCCTGGCGCCGGTTCAGCGTGCCCGAGCCCAATCCTGGTCACTACGCACAATTACCTGTTCAGGCCACCACGATCCCGTCGCCCTCGACTTTGACCTGGAACGCGGCCAGCCCGGCGATGGCGGGGCCCTTGGTGGCCTTCCCGGAGTCGGCGGCGAACTCGCTGCCGTGGCAGGCACACCGGATGACGTTTTCCTTGGGCGTGCTGACCGCGCAGCCCTTGTGGGTGCAGATCGCGCTGAACGCCTTGTAGACGCCCTGCGCGGGCTGCGTCAGCACGATCTTCAGGTCCTCGATCACCATGCCGCCGCCCACGGGCACGTCGGCCGTCTTCGCGATGACCTTGCCTTTGAGGCTCTGCTGAGCCTTGGTGTCTTCCACACTGCATCCGGCCAGCGCCAGCCCGCACGCCGCCACCCCGGCCGCGCCCAGCATCTCCCGCCGCCCGAGCCCGTTTTCGGGCATGGCTGCGCCCCACCCCGTAACCGTCATGTACCGCTGACCCTCCGCGTTGCCGCTGACCCCCTGCAGGCCAGGTTCTAACTGGGACAACTCTATTGGCGCCACCCCTCGGTCCGGCGATCGGCTCACCGACCGGACGGGATCCACGCCGCCGGAGGGCGGAAGGGCCATCCCCGACGGATGGCGGAGGAGCCATCCCCGGCCGATGGCGGAAGAGCCATCCCCGGCCGATGGCGGAGCCGACGGGCCGGGGCCGACCGAGGCCCTCGGCACCCGCCCGGCCGGCCTCGATCGCCCGGTCGTCATCACCCAGCGCGGAGGAACCGCAGGATAAGCGGGGTCAGAAGGAGAGGATCTTCCGCAGGAACCGCCCCGTGTGGCTGTCCTCCACCAGCGCGACCTCCTCAGGCGTGCCACTGGCCACCAGCGTCCCGCCACGGGACCCACCCTCGGGCCCCATGTCGATGATCCAGTCGGCCGTCTTGATCACGTCGAGGTTGTGCTCGATGACGATCACGGTATTCCCGCTGTCGACCAGCCGCCCGAGCACCCCGAGCAGCCTGCGGATGTCCTCGAAGTGCAGGCCGGTGGTCGGCTCGTCCAGCACGTAGATCGTCCGCCCGGTCTGCCGCCGCTGCAGCTCGGAGGCGAGCTTGACGCGCTGCGCCTCACCTCCGGACAGCGTGGTGGCCGGCTGTCCGAGGCGGACGTAACCGAGCCCGACGTCGTTGAGCGTCTTCAGATGGCGCTTGATCGCGGGGATCGCGTCGAAGAACTCCAGGGCCTCCTCGATCGGCATGTCGAGGACCTCGGCGATGGTCTTGCCCTTGTAGTGGACCTCCAGCGTCTCCCGGTTGTAGCGGGCTCCGTGGCAGACCTCGCAGGGGACGTAGACGTCCGGCAGGAAGTTCATCTCGATCTTGATGGTGCCGTCGCCGGCGCATGCCTCGCAGCGCCCGCCCTTGACGTTGAAGCTGAAGCGCCCGGGCTGGTAGCCGCGCACTTTCGCCTCCGTCGTGGCCGCGAAGAGCTTGCGCATGTGGTCGAAGACGCCGGTGTACGTGGCCGGGTTGGAGCGCGGCGTCCGCCCGATCGGCGACTGGTCGACGTGGACGACCTTGTCCACCTGGTCCATGCCGTTGATCCGGGAGTGCCGCCCCGGCACCGTGCGCGCCCCGTTGAGCTCCTTGGCCAGCGCGTTGTAGAGGATGTCGTTGACCAGCGTCGACTTACCCGACCCGGACACACCCGTCACCGCCGTGAAGACGCCCAGCGGGAACTCGATGTCGACGCCCTTGAGGTTGTGCTCGCGCGCCCCCTTGACGGTGATCTGCCGCTTCTTGTCGCGCTTGCGGCGCTGGGCAGGGATGGGGATGCTCCTGCGGCCGGACAGGTATTGGCCGGTCAGGGACTCCTCGCTGGTCAGGAGCTCCTGGACGGTGCCGGACACGACGACCTGACCGCCGTGCTCGCCGGCGCCGGGGCCGATGTCGACCACCCAGTCGGCGGCCGCGATCGTGTCCTCGTCGTGCTCGACCACGATCAGCGTGTTGCCCATGTCGCGCAGCCTGATCAGCGTGTCGAGCAGCCGCATGTTGTCGCGCTGGTGCAGGCCGATGGACGGCTCGTCGAGCACGTACAGGACGCCGACCAGGCCGGAGCCGATCTGGGTGGCGAGCCTGATGCGCTGCGCCTCGCCGCCCGCGAGGGTGGCGGCGGCGCGGTCCATGGTCAGGTAGTCGAGGCCGACGTCGAGCAGGAAGCCCAGGCGGGCGTTGATCTCCTTGACGACCCGCTCGGCGATGTGCATGTCACGGTCGGACAGCTTGAGGTTGGCCAGGAACTTCGCGCACTCGCCGATCGACATCGCCGCCACCTCGGCGATCGACTTGTCGGCCACCGTCACGGCCAGGGTCACCGCCTTGAGCCTGGCTCCCTTGCAGGCGGGGCACGGGATCTCCCGCATGTAGCCCTCGAACCGCTCGCGGCTGGAGTCGCTCTCCGCTTCGGCGTGCCTGCGCTGCACCCAGGGGATGACGCCGTCGTAGGTGGTGTAGTAGGAGCGCTGCCTGCCGTAACGGTTGCTGTAGCGTACGTGGACCTGCTCGTCGTAGCCGTAGAGCAGCGCCTTTTGCGCCTTCTTCGGCAGCCGCTCCCACGCCGTGTCGAGGGTGAACCCGACCGTGTGCCCCAGCGCCTCGATCAGCCTGACGAAGTATTCGCTGGTGTGGCCACCGGACCAGGGGTGGAGCGCGCCGTCGCCGAGCGTCCGCTCCGGGTCGGGCACCACGAGGTCGGGGTCGACCTCCATCTTCGTGCCCAGACCCGTGCACTCGGGGCAGGCGCCGAACGGCGAGTTGAACGAGAACGAGCGCGGCTCCAGCTCCTCGAACGACAGGTCGTCGTAGGGGCAGTAGAGGTGCTCGGAGTAGAAGCGCTCCCGGCCCGGGTCGTCTTCGGGCAGGTCGACGAACTCGAGTGTGATCGTGCCGCCGGACAGCTGCAACGCCGTCTCGACCGAGTCGGTGAGCCTGCGCCTCGCCGTCTCCTTGACCGACAGGCGGTCGACGATGACCTCGATGTCGTGCTTCTCGTACTTCTTCAGCGTCGGCGGCTCCTCCAGCCGCACGACGGTGCCGTCGACCCTGGCCCTGGCGAAGCCCTTGGTCTGCAGCTCGCGGAACAGCTCGGCGTATTCGCCCTTGCGGCCTCTGATGACGGGGGCGAGCACCTGGAACCTGGTGCCCTCCTCCAGGTCCATCACCCGGTCGACGATCTGCTGCGGCATCTGCCTGGCGATCGGGCGCGCGCACACCGGGCAGTGCGGCTTGCCGATGCGGGCCCACAGCAGCCTCAGGTAGTCGAAGACCTCGGTGATGGTGCCGACGGTCGAGCGGGGGTTCTTGCTGGTGGCCTTCTGGTCGATCGACACCGCCGGTGACAGGCCCTCGATGAAGTCGACGTCGGGCTTGTCCATCTGGCCGAGAAACTGGCGCGCGTACGCCGACAGGGACTCGACGTAGCGCCGCTGCCCCTCAGCGAAGATCGTGTCAAAGGCCAGGCTCGACTTGCCCGAGCCGGATAGGCCGGTGAAGACGATCAGCGCGTCTCGCGGCAGGTCGAGCGAGACGTCCTTGAGGTTGTGTTCACGTGCACCACGCACGATCAGGCGGTCTGCCACGGTGATCCCGGATGTCGAAAGGCGGATAGGTCCACGGGGGATGGTAGACGGGGTCTCCGACAATTTCGGCGGCCCGTTCTGCGGCCCCCGAAAATCCGTCCCTAACAGGTTAAGGCCATCCGCCATCTGGCAGGGGACCTTCCGAAAGCAACGATCTGAGCTGCGGTTTTATGCCAGCCGCCGGCCCAGGCACCCGGATGATGAAATATCTAGACATGACGGTTCTATCCGCTCTGTCGGCCGAGCTGGCCTCGGCCATCAACCAGCTGCTGGCCACGGCGGCGACGCTCTCCGACGCCGACGTCGCCGCCCCGTCCCTCCTGCCCGGCTGGACCAGAGGCCACGTGCTCACCCACGTCGCGAAGAGCGCCGACTCCTACATCAACCTCCTGACCTGGGCGCGAACCGGCATCCGAACCCCCCAGTACACATCCTTCGAGTCCAGGGCCGCCGAGATCGCGGTCACCGCCGCCCAGCCGGCCGCCCGGCTCCTGGCCGGCATCGAGGACAGCGCCGCCCGCCTGGCCGCCGCCATCCGCGACATGCCCGAGGAGGCGTAGTCCGCGCCGGTCGAGGGCATGCGGCCGCCCCCGCACCCGGCCTGGTACATCCTGGTCCGCCGCCTCCGTGAAGTGGACATCCACCACGTGGACCTCGACGCCGGGTACGGCCCCGCGAACTGGCCGGAGCCGTTCGTCCGCCGCGAACTGCACGACTGCAGGAAGGCCTGGCCGTACGAGCGGAGCACGGTGAGCGAGATCGTGCTCAGAATCGGCGGCGAGATCGTCGAGACCTGGCACGGCCTGGGCTCCGGTCCCGCCGTCGAGGGCTCCCCGGCTGACGTCCTCGCCTGGCTGACCGGTCGGTCGGACGGCAAGGGCGTTAGTCTGGTGCCCGTGGGACAGCCGTCCGTTCAAGGCCCCGGTGGCACAGGGCTTCCCGCGCCGCCGCCGTGGCTGACGATGCCGGCCCCCGCTGATCTTCCCGCGACGCCTCCAAAGGACTACCCATGACCTACACAGGTGACGTCCAGGTCGGCGGCCCTGCCGACGTGCGCGAGCTGCCTGCGCTGACGATCTGCAAGCTCGCCGTCGGGCCGTTCGACAACAACGCCTACCTGCTGCGCTGCGCGCGGACCGGTGAAGCCGTGCTCATCGACGCGGCGGCCGACTCCGACCGGCTGCTGGCCCTGATGGGCGACCAGCCGATCTCCATCGTCGTCACGACGCACCAGCACGGCGACCACTGGCAGGCGCTGGAGCAGGTGACCAAGGTCACGGGCGCGCAGGTGATCGCTCACCCCCTGGACGCTCCCGCCCTCCCGCTGCCGGTGGACCGCGCGGTGGAGCACGGCGACACGATCTCCTTCGGCGAGATCACGCTGGAGGTCATCCACCTGCGCGGCCACACGCCGGGTTCGATCGCCCTCCTGTACGACGGGGGCGAGGCCGGCATTCACCTGTTCACGGGCGACTCCCTGTTCCCCGGCGGCGTCGGCAACACCCAGAAGGACCCGGAGCGCTTCAACCAGCTTTTCACCGACGTGGTGGAACGCGTCTTCGACCGGCTCCCGGACGAGACCTGGGTCTATCCGGGACACGGCAAGGACGCCACGCTCGGCGCCGAACGCCCGTCGCTCCCGGAGTGGAAGGCCAGAGGCTGGTAGCCGACCACCCGTCCCGCACCGGGTAGCCACCCCGTGCGGGGCGTCTGCCCCTACCGACACCGCCGCCGAACCGCACCTGACGCTGCCGATCCTGAGGCGCCGTCCTTCCGGCGCCTGCCCCGCCCTTTACGCCGTCGGCCGGCGCCGCCGCCAACTCCGCGACACCACCGAGCCGCGCCGACCTCGCGACGCGCGAGCCGGCCCGGCCGCCGGTCGGGCGGCGCCCCGCGCCTGCCCGCGCCCCGCTCGCGCCTCGCTCATGCCTGCGCCCTGACTATGCCGGTGGCCCGCTTGCGCCTGCATGCGCCTCGCCCGTGCCCTTGCCTGTGCCGCCTGATCGTGTGGCACAGCGGGATGACCGGCCGCGCAGGCACCGATGCGAATGCCGCCCGGCCCGGCTTGGCGAGAGGCGACACGTCCCGGGGCTTGGCGGAGCCGGCCGGCGGCGACGTTCACTGACGGGCGGCGAGAACGTGCATGATCCGGTCGGCCGCGAGGGCGGGATCGTCGGCCAGGCCGACGAGCTCGCCCCACGACCACCGGTAGAACCACCCCTCGGAGAGCGGCACGCAGTCGACGGTCTCAGCCAGCAAGACGGTGTCCGGATCGCTGATCCGCAACGCGGGCGGATATGCGCGCAGCGTGGCCGTCAGCCCGCGCTGCTCCAGCTCCGCGGCCAGTTTGCCGAGATAGTAGGTACGCGTGTGCTCGCGCGGCGTGGCCGACATGGCTCCATCAAAGCCGAAAACCGGCGAAAAATCTCGTCAGTTGCCGATCCGCTCGGCGGCTTCCTTGCGCTGCTCGCGCTTGTAGAACAGCATCCGCAGCGGGATCGCCGCCACGAGCGCGATCTGCATGGTCGCACCGATCTTGATCGGCAGATCGCCACCTTCGGGCCAGGCGACCCAGACGGTGAGGAACGCCACATTGACCATGATCCACCCGAGGACGACCGCCGCGAGCTGCCCCTTCGGCTTGGGGTATTCGATGCGGCTGACCATCAGCCACGCCACGCCGAGCACGGCGAGCAGGGCCCAGATGCTCGGCTGGAACAGCAGCACGATGGAGATCACCGTCATGGCGCCCATCGGGATGGGCAACCCCATGAAGTCGCCGCTCTTGGTCTTGACGCAGGCGAATCTCGCCAACCGTACGACCCCCGCGACCAGCACGGACGCCGCGGCGACCAGCACAGCGGTGAACGGCACCTGCTCGGTGAACCCGCCCCAGATCACGACCATGAACGCGGGCGCGAACCCGAAGCTGATGACGTCGGCCAGGTTGTCGAGCTCGGCGCCCATCGCGGAGGCGCGGAAGCGCCGCGCGACGAGGCCGTCGAACAGGTCGCACGTCGCCCCGATGAGCAGCAGCACGACGGCGGTGGCGAAGTAGCTCGGATCCGGCGCGAAGTGACCGCCCGCGACCTGGAGCTGCTTGATGGCGGAGTACGCCAGGACGCACACCGCGAGGAAGCCGCAGACCGCGTTGCCCAGCGAAAGGGAGTCGGCGGCGGAGAGGCGGAACGCCTTGCCGACGGGGCCGCGAGGTTCTTCCTCTTCCGCCTGCCAGCTGCCGGCGTCAGCCGCGGTCAATTCTGGTCACCCCCGCAACCGTCTTCTCCCCCACGGAGACCGCGGGAGAAATTCCTTCGGGAAGGTAGATGTCGACCCGCGAACCGAACCTGATGAGCCCGATCCGCTCGGCCTGCTCGACCTTCGCGCCGGCGCTCATGTAGGGCACGATCCTGCGCGCCACCGCGCCCGCGATCTGCACCATCTCGATGTCGCCGAGCGCGGTCTCGAAATGCCACACCACGCGTTCGTTCTGGTCGCTGTCCTTGTTGAACGCCGGCAGGAACCCACCTGCCACATGCTGCACGGAGGCGACATTTCCCGCAAGGGGGGCCCGGTTGACGTGCACGTTCAGCGGGCTCATGAAGATCGCTACCCGGGTGCGGCCGTCTGGCCACGGGTCGATGCTCTGCACCACACCGTCGGCGGGCGACAGGATGCGTCCCTCGCCCGGCGTGCGGTCGGGGTCGCGGAAGAACCAGAGCATCCCCCCGGTGAGCGCGCTCAGCGGCACCGCCGCGAGCGCCCATCGCCGGTCCTTGCGCGTCAGCAGCGCAGTGGCGGCCGCTGCGGCCGCCGTCGGGAAGAGCCACGGGGAGACCCCGCGCGCGAGCCTGACGCGGCTCGACTTAGCAGAATCGTCTGACACGTACAACCTTTGGTGGTTACTGGACTGGGCGCTTTGCCGCGCTGTTACGGACCCGCAACTATTACACGGCACAACTACACAAGCAAAGCGCCTCGAAGCCCATTTCGCTAGACCTGCTCCGGGTGCGTTGCCTCGCCCTCGCGTGCGTCGATGCGAGCTTTGACCAGGCTGGCCACGGTGGTGATGACCATGGTGGCGCCGATGACCGAGAGCGAGACCCAGATGGGAATTTCGGGCGCCCAGGAGACATGGCTGGCGTGCAAGGCCTCCAATACCAGCTTAACCCCGATGAACCCGAGGATGAACGCCAAACCATAGCTGATGTACACCAGTCGCTGCAGCAGCCCGCCCAGCAGGAAGTAGAGCTGACGCAGTCCCATCAGGGCGAACGCGTTGGCCGTGAAGACGATGAAGGGATCCTTGGTAAGCCCGAAGATCGCTGGAATCGAGTCCAGGGCGAACAGCAGATCGGTGCTCCCGATGGCGATCATCACGATGAGCATCGGCGTGACCATGCGCCTGCCGTCGATCTTGACGGTGACCTTGGAGCCGACGTACCCCTCGGTGGTGGGGAACGCCTTGCGCACCCACCTGAGCAGGACGTTCTCCTTGAATTCCTCTTCCTCGTGCTTGAGGTGCTGGCGGACGAGGTTGATCGCGGTGTAGACGAGGAAGGCGCCGAAGACGTAGAACAGCCAGCTGAACCGCTCGAGCGCCGCGGCCCCGAGCGCGATGAAGATACCGCGCATGACCAGCGCGAGCAGGATGCCCACGAGCAAAACCTTGTGCTGGTACGCCCGTGGCACGGCGAACCTGCTCATGATGATGAAGAAGACGAAGAGATTGTCGACGCTGAGGCTGTATTCGGTGATGTATCCGGCGAAGAACTCCCCGGCTTTGTCCCCCCCGTATACGCCCCACAGGAGCAGCCCGAACGCCACGGCGAGGACGACGTAGAACGTCACCCAGTAACCGGCCTGCCGCATGGAGAACTCACGAGCTTCTCCGCGGTCAACGATCCAAAGGTCAACGGCCAGGACAACAAGAAGACCGCCGATCACGGCGATCCAGGCCCACGCGGGTACGATCACGTCACAAACCCTCCGGCATACAGGACTCAGTGCCGGAGGTCTCTCCCGCCCGCCGAAACTGCGGACCGGCAGCCCCGGGGGCCCCGTGGATCGGGGCTGCACCGTGATGACGAGGCTGTCGCGAAGGGATACTCCCCTCCCTAACCCAGGCAGTATACGAGAACGCCTTATCCCTACCTAATCATCCTCTTGATCTTGAAAAGCGTATCCGGCCAGCACGCTCACCACCGCGGCGTCACCGTCGGGCATCTCCCGCCCCCGCCGCGCGGCCGCCGCCGCCAGCCTTCCCGCAGCTCCGGGCTCCTCCAGCAGCGTGCGTACGGCCTGCCGCAGCCCTTGAACGTCCCTGTACGGAACAAGAATCCCGGCATCCCCCACTATTTCCGGAATACCTCCCACAGCCGTGGCGATCACCGGTTTCCCGGCCATGAGCGCCTCCCGGATGCTGAGCGGCTGCCCCTCCCACCGGCTGGCTGCCAGCACGGCGGTGGCGGCGCCCAGAAGGTCGGGGATGTCGTCCCGGTTCCCGAGCAGCTTCACAGGCAATCCCTCGGCCGCAATCCTGCGCTCCAGCTCCGCGCGCAACGGCCCCTCGCCCGCCACCACGAAAAGGGGCGCCCCCGTCGCACCGCCCGCCGTCACTGCCCTGTCCGTCGCCGCCACAGCGTCCCCCGACGCCAAAGCGTTTTCTACGGTCCCAATGTCCCCGGCGATGCCCCGGACCCCGCCACCTCCCGCAGCACCGCCTGCCACACCATCCCGCGCCACACCATCCCGCGACCCGCCATGCCGTGCCGCGCTGTCTGGAGAAGCGCTGTCTGGAGAAGCGCCGTCTCCTGCCCCTGCCGCGCCGTCTGGTGCCGCGCCGTAGCCATTCCGAGCGACGCCCTCCCAGGCCACGCCATCCGGCGCCGCCCCCTCCCGAGCCGCGCCCTCCCGAGCCGCGCCCTCCCGAGCCGCGCCCTGGGCCGCGCGTGCCTGCGCTCCACTGTCCCGCGCCGCCCCGGCCGCCGCGTCTTGCCCCCTCCACGGCCCTGCTGCCACGTCGAGGAGGGTTTCGAGGCCCTTCTGCTGGGCGAGCCGGGCGATCGTGAGGAGGATGGGCCGCTCCCCAGCCGCCAACTCGTCCCTGATCTCCTGGGGGGTGCGTTTCACCGGCCGCAGCGGGGGCGCGGGCACCACGGCGGCCCGTACGTCCCGAGCCCCCAGCCCCTCCATCCGCGCACCGAGATCCGGCGACACCACCAGCACGCGATCGGCCCGCCGCGCCACGATGCGCTCCAGCACGCCATAGACCAGCCCAACGAACCCGCCGGCCGTCAGCGCGTTGTGCAAGGTGACGACCAGCATCCGCCCCCGTGCCGCGGCAAGCCTCTTCCCGCGCCCCCCGAGCGCGACCAGCGCCCCGGCCCGCAGCCCATGAGCGTGCACGACATCGGCGTCCCGGGTCAGTCGCCTGATCGCGAGCACCGTACGCAGGTCGTTGACGGGATGCGGCCGATCCGAGACGGCCACCTCCACGAACCGGGCACCCGCCCCGGCGAACGAGAACTGCTCCTCAACGCTGCGCGGCCCCACGACGAGTACGCGGTGCCCCCGCCCCACCAGTCCCTCGGTCAGCATCCGGACATACCGCCCCGTGCCACCGGACGTGGTGCCCAGCACGAAAGCCACCCGCACAACCCGCTCCTTCCTCGGCCGCCCCAAACGCGCACTCACCGGGACCGCCACACCACCACACTCCCACGCCGGCCGGCCACCGCAGCAGCAGCGGTGGCCGACTCGCCCCTACAGCCTGTAGGCCCGCAAGACCGGCCTTCAGTGCGTCCCGCCCGCTCTCCATCACGCATGACCGGCCTTCAGTGCGTCCCGCCCGCTCTCCATCACGCATGACCGGCCTTCAGTGCGTCCCGCCCGCTCTCCATCACGCATGACCGGCCTTCAGTGCGTCCCGCCCGCTCTCCATCACGCATGACCGGCCTTCAGTGCGTCCCGCCCGCTCTCCATCACGCATGACCGGCCTCAGCCCGCTCCGCCCCGCTTCAGGAGCCCGGCCACCGCGCGCGCGTCCGCCCGATCCAGCACCGCCACGACCAGCGCTCCCACCACCAGCGCCACGACGGCGGCCAGCAGCGTGGCCCACACGTTCGGCCACAGCCCCCGCACGCCGAGCCACCCCACCACAGCGGCCCCCGCCAGGTATCCCTGCAGCCCCCCGGCCACCGCCGCGCCCCCGGCCCTGGCCAGCCCTGCCACGGCCGCGCTCCCCCGTGCCCTGGCCACGGAGCCGAGCAGCAGCGCTCCACCAGCGCTCATGCCCACGCTCATCCCGAGCGCCATCCCGCCGATCTTCCACGCCTCGGGCAGCACCGGCACGAGAACCACCTGTGCGACCACCACGACCGCCCAGCCCACGACCGTGCCGGTGGCGGCCGCCCGGCCGCGCCCGGCCGCGTACAGCACCCGGCTGAGGTGCGCGATGAGCCCGTATCCGATCAATCCTGGCGCGAACAGGGCGATCGTCCTGGCCATCTGGACGGCGGGCACCTCGCTCTTGTCCCAGAGGAACACCTCGGCGACGGGCCCGGAGGCGGCGGCCAGCACCCCGGCGGCCAGCCCGGACACCAGCACCACGGCGCGCGTGGTGCGCGCCGCGAGCGCCGAGAAGGCCGCCGGATCGCCCGCCTGCCCGGACAACCGGGGAAACGCGCTGGTGGCGATGGGTACGGCGAGCACCGCGTACGGCACCAGGTAGATCGCCCACGCGTAGTTGTAGACGGTGATGGCCGCGTTGCCGATCGCCCTGTTGGACAGCACCACCACCACGATCATGGCGACCTGCTGGGCGAGGAGGGCGGCGATGCCGGCCAGGGCGAGCCTGCGCACCTGCGCGGCCACGCCCTCGGGAAAGCGCAGGGTCGGCCGCCACCGCAGCCCCAGCGCGGCCGTGGGACCGATCACGGTCAGCACCAGGGACAGCACGCCCAGACTGGTCCCCACGGACAACGCCAGCTCGGCGGGGCCCGGCACCGTGGCGGGGTCGTCATATCCCTCGCTGAGCGGCACGAACAGCAGGTAGGCGACGATGACCACGATGCTGGACACCAGCGGCGCGACCGCGGGCCCGGCGAAGCGCCTGTGCGACTGCAGCACGCCGTAGAGCACCACGGCGATGCCGTACAGAGGGATCTGGGGGGCGAAGACGACCAGCATCCGGGTGGCGATGGTGGTCACCGCCTCGATGTTCGGGCAGTCATCGAGGGTCGGGCCGAAGAACAATCCGGTGATCGGCCCGGCGAGCAGCGCGGTGAGCGCGCCCAGCGGGACCAGCACGACGACGACCCAGGTCAGCAGCGCCGAGCTGATCCAGCTCACCCGCCCGTCGGAGTCGCGCCCGGCCGCCGCACCCGCCAGCACCGGGACGACCATTCCGGCCAGCGCCCCGCCGGCGACCACCTCGAACACGATGTTGGGGATCTGGTTGGCCGTCATGTAGGCGGTGGACAGGCAGTTGGTGCCGACCGTTTGCGCGAAGGCGTACTGCTTGGCGAAGCCGGTGATGCGCGCCAGCACGGTGATCGCGCCGATGAGCATGGCCCCACCGGCGACGCCCCGCGCCGTCACGACACCCACCCGGCCTCCCCAGCCCGCACCGCCAAGCCCTGCGCCATCCGGCCCCGCGTGTTGCGGCGACACCCGGTCAGGACCCGCATGGCAGCAGACATCCTGGCAGGCCGCACCGACAATCGCGCCGGTCGGGTCACACGGTGTCGACGGGGCGGCGGCCCAGCATGTCGATGCGGTTGAGCACCGGGTTCCCGGCGATGACCTTGGTGAAGCTGACCTTCTCCGCGGCCGCGGTCAACGCCACGACTGTGCCCAGCAGCGCGTAGCGGCCCGGCCTGCCGAGCTTGGTGACCGCGGCGAGCCCGAGCAGGGCGCCCAGAGAGTTGGCGCCCGCGTCGCCGAGCATGGCGCGCTCGCCGAGATCCTCGGGCAGCAGCGCGGCGGCGGCGCCGATCGGCACGGCGGCCAGCGCCGCGGCGCGCGAGTCGCGGAAGACGGCGGCGGCCAGCAGCGGCCCGCCGGTCAGCAGGCCGACCTTGATGGCGCGGCCGGGGCGCAGGTCGAAGAGGTTGGCGAGGTTCGCGGCGCCGGCGATGGCAGCGCCGTTGACCACGGTGTCCACGGGGCCCTCGGAGACGAGGGCGGCGGCGGCGAGCCCGGTGGCGCCGATGCCGAGGATCTTGACGGCGCCGCTGGTGACCTCGCCGCGGGCGAGCGCGCTCAGGTGCCCTTTGAAGCCTTTGGAGGACGTGGTGCCGTACAGGTCGTCGTAGGCGCCGAGCGCGCCGCTGCCCGCGCCGGCGACGAGGGCGGCCAGGCGCAGCCGGCCGGGGAGGCCGGGGGTGAGAGCGGCCGCCGCGCCCGAGCCGGCCACGAACGCGGGGCCTTCGAGCAGCGTGATGGGCTCGCCCCGGTGGTTCTTGCGCGTCCAGCGGCCGCCCAGGTCGGCCGGCCGGTTGCGGGTGAACGCCGCGTAGGCGGCGCGAGCGGCCGCGGCGCCGATCGCGGCACCGGCGAGGGCGTAGAGCAGGCCACGGGCCCGGCTGGCAGGCATGTCAGCTCCCTGACTGGGTGGTGGGGGTCGGAGTGGCGGACGTCAACGGGGGCAGCGGCACGGAGGCTCCCCTGCCGATGCCGTACTGGCCCGCGCGACCGGCCAGTTGCTCCCGGAGAGCGTCGACGAGCACGACGCGGCCCACCGGCATATCGGCGGTGTCGACGGTGGAGACCCCCTTGGAGATCTCGCTGTCGTCGCGCAGGGAGCTGATGACGTCGCCGGGAACGGCGGTGGTGGCGGCGGCCCCGGCGACGACTGTGCCCTTGTCCGCCGCGTCGAAGCCGCCGGCGACCGAGACCAGGGCTCCGGCCATCACCTCGGCGTCGTCTCCCTCGAACGGCTTCTCCGGCGCGAACATCACCGCGAGCGTGGCCCGCTTGGTGGGGTCACCGTCGACGGTGAGCAGCCCGCCCGCCTCGAACGTGCCGACGACGTCGGGAGTGGCGGTGTTGGGCGTGCCCGCTTGGGCCGGGTCGTTGGTGACGAGGGCGGAGGCCAGCAGTGTGGCGGCGCGATCCCAGCTGGTGGTGGTGGCCGGGAAGATCGTGTTGGCCGGTTTGAACTGGTTGACCAGGCCGTCGAGGACGCCTTTGCCCGCGGGGTCGAGGAGCTTCTCCGTCAACGCCACGCGTCCGGTGACATCCGCGCCCGCCTGGTCGAGCACCTGCTGGGTGGCCTCGCGCACGGCGGCGCTGGAGCCCGGCGTCTCGATCAGCAGCACCCGCTGGCCGGTCAGGTCTCCTGCCACCAGGGCGGGCGTCAGGGCGGAGATGACCGCGTCGTTGCCGGCCTCGCGGCTCTGCAGGACGTCCATCTGCGCCCGCAGCTCATCTTTGGTCTTGGTCAGCTGGGCGGTCACCTCCTGCGCCGACTTGACCGCGGGCTCCTGCAGCAGGGTGGTGCCCAGCACGATTCCCACCGCGAGGGCAAGGAAGATCGCGACGATGGAGACGAGGTGATAGCGGAAATCGATCACGAGAAGAGTCCGACCAGCCAGAAGATGAACGAGTTCCAGGCGTCTTGCAGGCCGTTCAGCCAGGTCTGGCCGATCGGCGAGAGGAAGAGCGCGACCCCCATGGTGATCAACGCGGTGATCACCAGGAGCAGCAGCTGGGAGGTCGTGATCCGGCTGCGGTAGAGCCTGCTCACGCCCTTGGCGTCGATGAGCTTGCTGCCGATGATCAGCCGGGTGAGAAAAGTGCTGGCCATGCCGGAGCGCCCCTTGTCGAGGAACTCCTCCAGCGTGCCGTGGGTGCCGACGGCGACGATCAGCTCGGCGCCCTTGCGGTCGGCCAGGAGCATCGCGATGTCCTCGCTGGTGCCGGTTGCGGGGAAGATCACCGCTTCGCGGCCCAGCTGGTGCACGCGCTCCAGGCCGGGGGCCCTGCCGTCGCGGTAGGCGTGCACGACCAGCTCGGCGCCGCAGGTCAGGGCCTTGGTGGAGACGGAGTCGAAGTCGCCCACGATCACGTCGGGCAGGTAGCCGGCCTCCAGCAGCGCGTCGGCGCCGCCGTCGACGCCGACGAGCACGGGCCGGTATTCGCGGATGTAGGGACGCAGGGTGGCGATGTCTTCCTTGTAGTGGTAACCGCGGACCACGATGAGGACGTGCCGGCCCTCCATGGGGGTGCGGATCTCCGGTACGCCGACTCCGTCGATGAGGAGCCTGCCCTCGCCGCGGACGTATTCCATCGTGTTGACGGCGAAGGCCTCGATCTGGACGGCGAGCCCGGCGCGTGCCTCGGCCATGGCCGCCTCGACCGCCTCGGGACTCTGCGGCTCGCCCTTGGCGACCACGTCGTCGTCGAGGTAGACCACGCCGTCACAGAGCCGTACGACGTCGCCGTCCTTGATCCGCTCGAACAGTTCCTGGCTGGCGTTGTCGACGAACGGCACGCCCGCCTCGATGAGGATCTGCGGCCCCAGATTGGGGTAGCGGCCGCTGATCCCGGTGGCGACGTTGACCACGGCCGCAGCTCCACATGCGACGAGGGCCTCCGCGCTCACCCGGTCAACGTCAACATGGTCGATAATCGCGATTTCTCCGGGCTGGAGGCGCTTGGTGAGCCTCTTGGTCCGCCGGTCGATTCTCGCCACTGCCGTTATGCCGGGAAGGTCACCGACCTTCCTGCCGCGGAGGCCCGGCATCTTGCTCCCCGGAACCTTCATCAAGACCATCCTGCCAGAGCGAAACAGCGCGGGGGCCACGCATCACGCAGCGTGTCCGCTATGTTACGCCGGATCACCTGTCCGCCGCTGCCAGGCCCAGCAGCTCTTCGGCATGCGCCCGGCCCAGCTCGGAGTCCTCCAGACCGGCCAGCATGCGGGACAGCTCGCGCACCCGGCCTTCGTGGTTGAGCGTGACGACGCCGCTGCGCACGACGCTGCCGTCACTGGCCTTCTCGACCACCAGGTGCTGGTCGGCGAACGCGGCCACCTGCGGCAGATGGGTGACGACGATGACCTGGGCGGTGCGGGCGAGCCTGGCCAGCCGGCGCCCGATCTCCACCGCGGCCTTGCCGCCGACGCCGGCGTCGACCTCGTCGAACACGAATGTCGGCACCGGATCCGCGCCGGCGAAGACCACCTCGATCGCGAGCATCACCCGGCTCAGCTCGCCGCCCGAGGCGCCTTTGTTGAGCGGCAGCGGCGGCGCGGCCGGGTGGGCGGCCATCCGCAGCTCCACCTCGTCGACCCCGTCGGGGCCGAACTCCGCTCTCTGGGTGAGCTGGACGATGACTCTGGCGTGCGGCATGGCGAGCGCCGTCAGCTCCTCGGTCACGGCCCGGCCGAACCGCTCGGCGGCGGCCTCGCGCACCCGGGTGAGCTCGGCGGCCAGGTCGGTGAGCTTGCCGGTCAGCTCGTCGTATTCGCGGGTGAGCTCATCGATGCGCTCGTCGTCGCCTTCGAGCTCGCCCAGGCGGGCGGCGGCCTGCTGCGCCCAGGCCAGGACTCCGGCGCTGTCCTCACCGTATTTCCGGATGAGCCCGGTCAGCACCGAGCGGCGTTCCTGCACGGCCGCCAGCCGTGCTGGATCGGCCTCGATCGACTCCGCGTAGGCCGCCAGGTCGGTGGCCACGTCGGAGATCAGATATCCGGCCTCGGCCAGCCGGTCGGCCATGCCGGCGAGCTGGGTGTCGAAGTCGCGCACCCCCTCGACGGCCGCGCGTGCCTCGCCGAGCAGCGAGATCACGTCGTGGGGGCTGCCGGCCGCCTCCATCGGGTCGCCGAGCAGGGCCGTGTGCGCGCTGGTGGCGGCGTTGCGCAGGGCGTCGGCGTGGGAGAGCCGCTCCTCCTCAGCGCGCAGCTCGACGTCCTCGCCTGGCTTGGGGTCGACCTTCTCGATCTCTTCCAGGCCGAAGCGCAGCAGGTCGGCCTCCTGCGCCCGCTCCCTGGCCCGGGTGGTCAGCTCCTCCAGCTGCGCGGCGACCTGCTTGTGCCGTTTGTACGCTTGCGTGTAGGCCCGCAGCGGCTTGACCAGATCGTTGCCGGCGTAGCGGTCGAGCGCGGCCCGCTGCCTGGCCGGCTGGAGCAGCCGCTGCTGGTCCATCTGCCCGTGCACCGCCACGAGGTCGTCGGCCAGGTAGGTCAGGGTGCCCACGGGCACGGTGCGCCCGCCGAGCCAGGCTCTGGACCTGCCCTCGGCCGAGACCGTGCGCGAGATGATCAGCTCGCCGTCCTCGACCTCGCCGCCGATGTCCTCGACCTGCTGGGCGACGCGTCCGCCATGCTGGATGACCAGGGTGCCCTCCACGGTCGCCCGGTCGGCTCCCGGCCGGATGCGTGACGGGTCGGCCCGGCCGCCGAACAGCAGCCCCAGCCCGGTGACGACCATCGTCTTGCCCGCGCCGGTCTCGCCGGTGACCACGTTGAAGCCGGGGGAAAGCTCTAGGACGGCCTCGTCGATGACGCCGAGCCCCTGGATGCGGACCTCCTCGACCCTTGGTCGCACTGCCCACTCCCGTCACCGCCGTGTCTGATGGTCACACGGCATCGTCTCCGAACAGATGTGCCCACGCGATCCTACGCGCTCCGCCTCTCATTCACTCAGGGTCGCACCCTTCCGCGCCATCCCTGAACAGGAAGTTCGAACTTGGCGACCAACCTGTCCGTGAACGGCGCGCCGGTGCTCTCCACGCCGTGCAGCCGCGCCAGGCGTACGGGCTCGGCCCCTCTGCGGACCTCCACCCGCGAGCCCGACGGCAGCTCGAACCTGCGCCGCCCGTCGCACCACAGGACGCCCCCTGGCGTGTCGGGCAGGATCTCGACGGCCAGCTTGGAGCGCGGCGAGACGACCAGCGGCTTGGCGAACAACGCGTGCGCGCTGATGGGCACCATGAGCAGCGCCTCCACCTCCGGCCACACGATCGGTCCGCCGGCGGAGAAAGCATAGGCGGTCGAGCCGGTCGGCGTGGCGCAGATCACGCCGTCGCATCCCCAGCGTGACAACGGCCGGCCGTCGATCTCGGCGACCAGCTCCAGCATGCGGTCCCGCTTCTCGACGCTGACCTCGTTGAGCGCCCACGTGTCGGCCAGGACCCGGCCGTTCAGCCTGGCGAGGACATCGATCGTCATGCGCTCTTCGACGTCGTAGCGGCCCGCGACGACGTTGTCGACCGCCGAGGCCAGATCGGCCACCTCGGCCTCGGCCAGGAACCCGACGTGCCCGAGATTGACGCCCAGCAGCGGCGTGCCGGCGGGCCTGGCCAGCTCGGCGGCGCGCAGGAGCGTGCCGTCGCCGCCGAGCACCATCATGACCTCGGCGTCCTTGACCGCGCTCGGGTCGCCGGGCACCGCCTCGGCGCCGCGGCAGCCGATCTCGTCGGCCTCGGCTTCCAGCACCCTGACGGTGATGCCGGCGTCGACCAGCCGGTCGATGACCAGGCGGGCGCTCTCGACGGCGGCGTCCCGCCCGGTGTGTACGGCGACCAGAACGGTCCGGTTCATTGCGGCCCTTCCGCGACGGCACGCTGGATCTCGGCTTCGAGGTCGGCGACCGGCGGCTCGCCCTCTCCCTTGCCCAGCCAGAGCAGATATTCCACATTTCCCGACGGTCCCGGCAGCGGACTGGCGGTGACGCCGCGCACGGTCAGCCCGAGCTCCCGCGCCTTGGCCGCGGCCTCGCGCACGGCATGCGCCCGCAGCTCGGGATCGCGTACGACGCCGCCCGCCCCGACGAGGTCCTTGCCCACCTCGAACTGCGGCTTGACGAGCATGACGAAGTCGGCCCGCGACGCGGCGACAGCGGCCAGCGCGGGCAGCACCAGCCGCAGCGAGATGAACGACAGGTCGCCCACGATCAGCGTGGGCGGCTCGCCGACCATCTCGGGGGTCAGGTCGCGGACGTTGACGCGCTCCATCACCGTCACCCGCTCGTCGGTGCGCAGGGACCAGGCGAGCTGGCCGTAGCCGACGTCGACCGCGAGCACGTGGCCTGCGCCGCGGCGCAGCAGCACGTCGGTGAAACCGCCCGTGGAGGCGCCCGCGTCCAGGCAGCGGCGGCCCTCGACGGCCAGGCCCTTGAACGTGTCGAGCGCGCCGATCAGCTTGTGCGCTCCCCGCGAAACATAGTCGGGGCCGTCGCCGGAGGCGGCCACGACGATGGCGGAGGCGGTGTCGACCTGGGTGGCGGGCTTGCGGGCCGGTTGGCCGCCGACGGTGACCCGGCCGGCGTCGATGAGCTGGGCCGCCTGCTCGCGCGATCGCGCCAGCCCTCGGCGTACCAGCTCGCTGTCGAGGCGGATCCGCCGGCTCACTGGTCTCCCTGAACCGGTTCGGCAACCGCGTCCACAGCGGCTAGCGTGGCCTCCAGCTCGGAAAACGCTTCGTCGAAGACTGGGACGTGCGCGCTGACGGGCACCTCGCCAAGGCGGCCGAGGCCGGCCACGATGGCGTCGACCCGCTCGTCGCCGGTCCCCTCCGGCAGCTCACTCATGACTCGACCGTAACGCCTCCCGCGAGCGTCCGGCACCTTGGAAGGCGTGTCAGACGTTGAAGGTCATGCGGGGACGTTACCGGATGTGGAACGCTACGGTCCGCAAAGGGAAAGAAAGGATGCTCACCATGGCAAGCGTCGAGGAGTGCCGGGAGGCACTGGCCAAGCTCGTCGCCCAGTTCGACGAGATCGATGCGGAGGATCGTGCCAAGCATGTGGTGGAACGCACGGTCAGCTGCCGGGTTCCCGACCTCGACGTGATCTTCTACGGCCGGCTGCACCACGGGGGGCTGGACCCGTTCACGCAGGAGCCGCCCGCGGACGGCAAGACCGCCGACGTCAAGCTCACGATCGTGAGCGACGACCTGATCGCGCTGGTCGACGGGGAGCTGGACCTGGCGCGCGCGCTGCTCGGTGGCCGGGTGAAGATCGACGCCAGCTTCGGCGACCTGCTGCGCCTGCGCCGGCTGATCTGAGGGACCGTTGACCGTCCTGCCGCCCCATCGGAGCCGGCACGATTGACGCCGTCGCTGGGGCGGACCGGATCACCCGATGCGCTCCAGAACGGGCTTGACCGCATCCTCCTCGACCTGCCCGTCCCCCGCCGCCGCCCACGCGGCGTCGCACGCCGCCCGCAGCCCGTCGATCCGGCTGCCGTCCCCGTCGAGGCGCAGTGCGCCGTCCTGCCACCGGGCCCGCCAGCCCCCGCAGGCTCCGTCTCGCACCTCCGGATAGGGCACGAGCAGCGCGTCCAGCCCTTCGGCGACGTACGTGGGCCGGTGCCCGGGTCCCGCCGTCAGCGCGTCGAGAGCCGTGGCCACCCCTGTGAGCACCAGCAGGCTCTCGACCCCGGCGTTGGAGGCGCCCTCGATGTCGGTGTCCAGCCGATCCCCCACGACCAGCGGCCGCCGCGCCCCCGTACGGATCATCGACTCCCGGTGCAGCGGCGGATCGGGCTTGCCCGCGTAGACGGGCTCGACCCCGGTGGCGGCGGCGATCACCCGGACCATCGCCCCGTTCCCCGGCAGTTCCCCGCGTCCGGTGGGCATCGTGCTGTCCCCGTTGGACGCCACGAACCAGGCCCCCTGCCGTACCGCCAGCGCCCCCTCGGACAGCAGCCCGTACGACAGGCCCGGGGCGATCCCCTGCACCACGGCGACAGGCGAATCGAGGGCGGTCGAGACCGGCCTGAGCCCCTGGGCCCGTACCGCCAGCCGCAGCCCGGACCCGCCGACGACGAGCACGTTCGACCCGGGCGGCACCCGTTCGGCGATCAGCCGCGCGGCGGCCTGCGCGGAGGTCACCACATCCGCGGCCGTAGCGGGCGCCCCGAGCTCGCGCAGATGCGCGGCGATGGCGGCGGGAGTCCGGGAGGCGTTGTTCGTGACGTAGGCGAGCCTTACCCCCCGCCCACGTGCCTCCTCCAGCGTGGCCGGCGCCCCGGGCACCGCGTGGGCGCCCAAGTAGACCACGCCGTCGAGGTCGAGCAGCAGGGTGTCATAGCCGTCGATCAGCACAGCGCCTCATCCCGTTTTTTTCAGTTTGACTCTCACGCCGCGTGAGACTTTAGCGTCGCCCCCGTACTCACCTAGAGAAGGGATGGCCATGTCCACGAAGCTCAACCTCACTCCTGGGGAACGCGCGGAGGTGTTCGGCGATTTCAACCCGGACGATCACGCGGCGGAGGCCGAGCAGCGCTGGGGCGGCACGCCGGCCTGGACGGAGTCGACGCGGCGTACGGCGTCGTTCACGAAGGAGGACTGGAAGCGGTTCACCGCGGAAGGGGGCGCGATCTCCGAGCGCATGGCCGAGGCGATGCGCGCGGGCGCGCCGGCGGACGGCGACCTGGCCGTGGATCTCGCCGAGGAGCACCGGGCCTACATCACCCGCTGGTGCTACGCGTGCACGTACGAGATCCACCGCGGCCTCGGGGACCTGTACGTCACCGATCCCCGTTTCACGGCCTCCATCGACCAGACGGCGCCCGGCTTGGCCGCCTATTACCAGGCGGCCATCGCCGCCAACGCCACCCGCCACAACGCCTGACCCCCCGGCATCCACCGGAACGACCCCATCCGGTCCCGCGCCGCCCGGCATGGCACCGCACCCACCCGGTGCCACACGCCACCGCTGGTGCACTCCCACCGGCCCGCCCGAAAAGTCCGCCGGGGTCGGGCAGCCGGCGGCGGAGCCTGCGCTGGAGCCCTTCAGGTGGATGCCGCGGCGGTGGGGGCGGGGCAGGCGGGGCCACTGCAGGTTGCCGTACGAAACACAAGGCGACAATGAATGACGTCCATCGAGGAATCAGATCTCGCGACGAGCGCGCAAAGTGGCGCGGACGCTTTTCAACGCCGACACATAATGTCGCTCATCCGGGCGCATGGCGACCGCGATCGCCAGCGGCTCCTGCGCCCCTTCCACATCTCCAGTACGCCACAACGACAACCCCAGCCCGAAGTACGCATAGTCCTCAGCGGGGTTGGCGTCCACGATCTGCCGAAAGCTGGCCGCGGCCTCGGCGTACTGGCGGGAATTGAACTGCGCCCGCGCCAGCGCCTCAAGAATGCTGCGTGATTCGGGCTCGGCCGCCGCGGCACGCTCCAGCAACGCGGCCGCGGCCGCGGGGCTCCCCTCTTGGAGCAGCTTCACCCCGCGCTGGTACCAGTCGTAAACACCGCCACGGGGAGCGCCAGAGGGATCGTCATGAATGTTGTCGTCTTGAGTCATGGGTGAGGACTCCCTTCATCGCTGGACGACGGGCCCGCCCTGCCCTGCTGCGGGACGGGCACGGGCTGCAACCAAGGGGCGACTCTCGGAAGGGGCAAACATTTATGGGAGCATGCCCGGTATGGGGACTCCTGAACTGCCGGTGCCAGACGGACTGCTGCTACGGCCCTTCCGAGGTGTGCGTTTCGCTGTCGAAGATCCCGCCAAGGTGACCTCCCCACCCTACGACCTGATCTCTGACGCGGACGTAGACGCCCTCCTGCGACTTCACCCGAACAACGTCGTCCGCCTCATCCTTCCCTGCTCGTCCAGGAGCGACTCCTCTCCCGAGACTTCGGCCGCCGCCGGGAGCCGGCCGGAACCGGCCGGCTCCGGCCCGGCCGAAGTCCCGCTCGAAGCCAGGTACACCGATGCCGGGGACACGCTCAAGGCCTGGCTGGGCTCGGGCGTGCTGGCGCCGGACGAGGTGCCGGCGCTGTACGTGTATGAGCAGAGCGGGCCGGGCGTCCAGCAGCGCGGCCTGATCGGCGACGTGGGCCTGGCCGACCCGGGGCAGCACATCATCCTGCCCCACGAGGACGTCCTGCCGGGGCCCATCGCCGACCGGCTCGCGCTCATGAGCACCACGCAAGCCAACCTCGAACCGATCTTCCTGCTGTACGACGGCGCGAACGGCACGGCGACCCGCCTGGTGGACGAGGTGGCCGCGAAGCGCAGCCCGCTCGTGTCCGCCCACACCGAAGACGGGCTCACGCACCGCCTATGGGCGATCACCGACGAGGCGGAGATCGCCGCGATCAACGCCGACCTCCACGATCGGCAGGCACTTATCGCCGACGGCCATCACCGGTATGCGACGTATCGCCTTCTCCAACGCCAAGAACGCGTCACGCACCGGACCCGGCAGCCTGGCGGGACCGCTGCCGGGCCGTGGGACTTCGGCCTGGCCCTGCTCGTCGATTCGACCGCGTACCCGCCCGATCTCAAGGCCATCCACCGGGTGATCCCCGACCTCCCCCTGGAAGAGGCGGCCGCCAGGGCCAAGGGCTCGTGGCGGGTCCGGGACTATGCCGACCTGGCAGAGGGCGTGGCCGCGCTCGAGGACGCCCCCGAGCCGGCCTTCCTGCTCGCCGGCGAAGGCGGTGCACACCTGCTCACCGATCCCGACCCGGTGCAGCTGGCCCACGCCATGCCCGCCGACCACTCCGACCGCTGGAACTCCCTCAACACCGCCGTCCTCACGGAGTTCGTCATGCCCAAGGTGTGGGGCATGCGCGACGACGAACAGGCCGTACGGATCGTCCACCACGACACGGAAGCCGCGGTGCGTCTGGCGGTGCGCACCGGTGGCACCGCCGTGATCCTCAAGCCGCTCGCGACCGACGACGTGCTGGCCGTCGCCGCGGGCGGTGAACGCGTGCCCCGCAAGTCCACCTCCTTCGGCCCCAAACCCAGAACCGGTCTGCTCCTCCGTACGTTCGCCATCGACTGAGACGTCCGTCCCTCGTCTCCTGCCGGCGGGCGAGGCACCCAGGACACCTCGCCCGCCCGTCCAAGCACCACGACGGTCAGCGCCCCGGACAGCTCCGACGCGAGCGGCGCAGGGCGCGGGTCAACTCGCCTGCGCCATCTCGGCCGCCCGCCGGGGGGCGGGGACGGCCGGTGGCTCATCGGGGTGGTCGTCGGGTCCGGGTGGCGCGGCTTCGACTGGTTTGGCGGTGCTCACCTCCACCTCGTACTTCCAGATCTTGGCGGCCGAAGGGCCGAAGACGCGGCAGCGGAAAGCTCCCGTCACCTCGATGTAGTCGCGGGGTTTCAGGCTGCGGACTATGGCGGCCGTCTCTCGGTTGAAGGTGACGCACGGGATGCTGTCCGTCAGGGTGCCCCCTCGCCGATGCCTGCGGCGGCGCACGATGACGCGCCACTTCGTCACGGTGTCGCCGCTCGGCAAGGAATGCTCCTCGACCGCCGCCGAGAGCCTCCCCACCAGCACGACCTCGTTTCGCTCCACTGTCGTCCTCCTGTCGGTGCTCTGGTGGAGATCACTCTCTACGATGAAGGGGAGGTCGGATCGGCCGGAATGCCGTTCTGGGGACAACGACTGCGCGCTCGGGAGTGCCTGTGGACAACATCACCGCTCTAGGCGGCGACGTCTATGAGATCGACACCAAGATGGCCGGATACTCGGGCATCACGGCCGGCTATCTGATCCTGGGCGACCGGCCGTGCCTGGTGGAGACGGGCACCTCGACGTCGGCCCCGGTGGTGCGCGACGCGCTCGCCTCGCTCGGTGTCGGCCCGGAGGACCTGGCGACCGTCGTGGTGACCCACATTCATCTGGATCACGCCGGCGGGGTGGGGGACATCGCCAGATTCTTCCCGTCCGCTCAGGTCGTCGTCCATGAGAAGGGCGCTCGCCACCTGGCTGATCCGGCACGGTTGATGGCCAGCGCGCGGATGGTGTGGGGCGACAAGCTCGACACGCTGTTCGGTGAGCTGTCCCCCACCGAGGCCGAGCGCATCGTCGCCCTGGGCGACACCGGCGCCATCGACCTGGGCAACGGGCGCACGCTCAACAGCCACTACTCCCCCGGGCACGCGAAACACCACGTGGGGCTCGTCGACTCCGCCACCGGCGACCTGTACGTCGGCGACGCGGCAGGCGTATACCTGCCCCAAACGGGCGACCTGCGCCCCGCGACGCCCCCGCCGGACTTCGATCTGCAGACGGCCCTCGACTCGATCAAGCTGTTCGGGGCGCTGGGGCCGCAGCGGCTGCTGTTCAGCCACTACGGGCCGGTCGAGGCGGTCCAGGAGACCCTCGACCGGTCCGCGGAGGAGCTTCGCGTCTGGGTCGATCTCACCCGCCAGGCGCATTCCGAGGGCATGGACCTGGACCACGCCGTCGCCATGGTCAGGGACCGCACGAAGGAGCGGTACACCGCACTGACGTCGGATGACGCGACGGCCGAGCAGTTCGAGCTGCTGAGCGGCGCACCGTCGAACGTCGCGGGCATCCTCCACTGGCTCGACCGCGTCTCCCCGTAGCCGGAGGACATGGCTCCGCCGTACCCGATCATCCGGGTACGGCGGAGCGTCGCGCTAGTCGTCGTTCTTCGGCCGGTTCCGGGTGGGTTCGTCGTCCTCGTTCAGCGTGTCGCCGAAGTCGGGCTCGATGAACGCAGGCGTGATGCGCGGCTGCGCCGTCGCCTCACGGACATTCGCCTGCTCAGCAGCACTCTCAGGACGGTCGCCCCGACCCGGCTCACCGGTTTCCGTAACGTCCGAGACATCAGCGGGCTCGGCGTTCTCGGGCTCGCCGTCCGAAATGCCGGCCGACTCGCCCTCAACCGGCTCACCGGCCAGAACGTCCGCATCATCCGGAAGCTCCGCAGCCTCCGGCCCACCAGACAGAATGTCCCCATCGTCCGGAAGCTCGGCGGCCTGCGCAGCCCCCCTCTCACCAGACAGAACGTCCCCATCGTCCGAAAGCTCGCCGGTCTCGGCAGCCCCCGGCCCACCAGACAGAACGTCCTCAACGTCCGAAAGCTCGCCGGCCTCCGGCTCGTCGCCCGGGAGGTCGGCCTCAGCCTCGCTGTCCAGGACGTCGCCCGCCTCGGCCAGGGCCGCTTCGTCGTCCACCTCGGCCGCCTCCGCGGTCTCGGCCGCGTCGTCGGTGTCGAAGTCCTCCTCGAGGTCCTCCTCGATGTCCTCGATGACGGCGCCGGTCAGCTCGGCGTACCGTTCCGCGGCGTCCGTCTCACCGTCCTCATCGAAGGCCATCGCCCTGCCGAACCAGTCCGTGGCCGCCTCCGTGTGCCCGGCGTCGGCCAGGGCGTCCGCGTACGCGAACGCGAGCCGCGCCGACCACGGCTTGGGCTGCGGGTCGCGCAGCTCGGGCAGGCGCTGCAGGGTGATCACCGCGGCGTCGTGCTGGCCGAGGTCGCGGCGGGCGCCGGATTCGACGATGCTCAGCTCGATGCGGCCGGCTCGGTCCAGGCGTTCGGCTTCCGGCGAACGTACGAGGTCGATGGCTCGCTCCGGACGGCCCAGACCGCGCTCGCAGTCGGCCATGATCGGCAGGTACGCCTCCGACCCCGTCATCCTCCGTGCCGCCCGCAGATCGCTCAGCGCCTCGGAGAAGTGCCCGGCGCGGTACGCGACGATGCCCGCGGCCTCACGCACGACGCCGATGCGAGCCGCGAACCGGCGCGCCACCTTCGTGTGCTCGTGCGCCTGGTCGGGGTCGTCGTCCTCCAGCGCCCGCTCGGCGGCGACCAGGTGCCTGCCTACGAGGTCGGAGAGGTCGCCGGGGAGCGAACGGAGCTCCTCCAGCACTTCCTTGTCGAGCTCGTCCGCGGTGATGTCGGGAGCGACCTCGGGCAGCCTCTCGCGCGGCGGGGCCTCGGCGTCACGGTCGGGCCTGCCGTACCTGGCGCGGGTGCCCGCGTCAGGACGCTCCTCGCGCCCGCCGCGATCGTCCCGGGAGAACGGGCGGGAGCCGCCGTCACGCCGGGAGGCGTAGCCGCCTTCCCCGCGCGGGCCCCGGTCGTCACGGAACCCACCCTCACGACGCGGACCCCGATCATCACGGAACCCGCCCCCGGGCCGGGCGCCACGATCGCCGTAGCCCCCCTCACGCCTGGGACCGGAACCGCCGCCCTCACGACGCGGACCGCGGTCGTCACGGAACCCACCCTCACGACGCGGGCCACGGTCGTCACCGGAACCGCCGCCGTCACGCCTGGGGGCGCGATCGCCGTAACCGCTGTCGCGCCTGGGACCGCTGTCGTCGCGGAACCCGCCCGGCCGACGCTCGCCGTAGCCGCCCTCACGACGCGGGCCACGATCATCACGGAACCCACCCCCAGGCCGGGCGCCACGATCGCCGTAGCCCCCCTCACGCCTGGGACCGGAACCGCCGCCCTCACGACGCGGGCCACGATCATCGCGGAATCCACCCTCGCGACGCGGACCCCGATCGTCACGGAATCCACCCTCACGACGGGGGCCTCGGTCGCCGTAACCGCCTTCCCGGCGGTCACCGTAGCCGCCCTCGCGACGCTCGCCAGGACCGCCCTCACGACGCGGCCCACGGTCATCGCGGAATCCACCCTCACGACGCGGACCCCGATCGTCACGGAACCCGCCCCCAGGCCGGGCGCCACGATCGCCGTAGCCCCCCTCACGCCTGGGGCCGGAACCGCCGCCCTCACGACGCGGGCCACGATCATCCCGATCGCGGAACGGACGCCGCTCATCACCCTCACGACGCGGACCCCGATCATCACGGAACCCGCCCCCAGGCCGGGCGCCACGATCGCCGTAGCCCCCCTCACGACGAGGGCCTCCGTAACCGCCTTCCCGGCGGTCACCGTAGCCGCCCTCGCGACGCTCGCCAGAACCGCCCTCACGACGCGGCCCGCGATCATCCCGATCGCGGAACGGACGCCGCTCATCGCCTTCACGACGCTGACCCCGGTCGTTCCCGTCCTGGTCGCGGTAGGTGCGGTCGTCGCCGCCACGGGGTCCGCGGTCCGCGCCCTCGCGACGAGGCCCGCGGTCGTCGCGGAACCCGCCCGCAGGCCGGGCGCCACGGTCTCCGTACCTGCCCTCGCGGCGGTCACCGTAGCCGCCCTCGCGACGCGGGCCACGGTCGTCCCGGCCACCGTCGTCCCGCCGCGGTCCTCTGTCCTCGCGGCCGGAAGAGCTGGGCCTGTCGTCGGAACGGAACGGACGGTCGCCTCCGAGGTCTCGCCCGCGCGAGCCGTGCCCGCCGTTCCTGCCGCCCTCGCCCGAGCGCCTATCCTTGTCGTCGCCGCGGCCGCGCTGTCCGCCGTCCGATCCGTTTTCACTGTTCACTTCTGGTCCATTTCGTTGGCTCACCCAGCGGACTCACAACGACGGTCCACCGTGGCAGGTCGCCGCCCGCCATCGGGCCTTACGCGACGAAGGCCACCCGTGGGGTGGCCCGGTCCCTCCAGCCTAGCAAGCCGGAGAACGTCGATGAGCCCGGCTCAACCCGATAAATCGGTTGGCCATAAACACCGGGCCAGCAAGACTGCTCACCATGTCACTTCGTTTCCACGAAATCGCCGAGTCCCGGCATCGGATTCTGAACCCGCTGACCGACGGCAAGCTCGATCTGCTCGGCGAGATCTGCCGCCCCACACCGGATTCCCGCCACCTCGATCTGGCGTGCGGAAAGGGCGAGCTCCTTTCCCGCTGGGCCGCCGATTACAGCACACAAGGCGTCGGCGTGGACATCAGCAAGGTCTTTCTGACCGCTGCGAGAAACCGTGCCCAGGAGCTCGGAGTGGCCGACCGGCTGGATTTCATCGAAGCCGACGCCGGCACGTACGCGGATGCCCCCGAGTCGTACGACATCGTCTCCTGCATAGGCGCGACCTGGATCGGCGGTGGCCTCAAGGGCACCTTGTCCCTCATGCGCCGGCATCTGCGCCCGGGCGGTATCGCTCTCGTGGGCGAGTGCTACTGGATATCCCCGCCGCCGCCCGAGGCCTACGAATTTCTCGGCATGGAGAAAGGCCTGTTCACCTCGCTTGCCGGCACGGATGACCGCATCGAAGAGGCCGGCTTCGAACTCCTCGAAATGGTGCTGGCCAACCCGGACACCTGGGACAGGTACGTCGCCGGCCAATGGTGGACGATCAGCGATTGGCTGCGCGAGAATCCGGCCGATCCCGACGCCCTGGCCATGCAGGATTTCCTCACGCGTGCCCGCCGCTCGCACCTCGAGTACGGCCGCCGATATCTGGGCTGGGGCGTCTTCGTCATCCGGCCCCGATAACGCAAAAAGGCCCCCGACCGGCACGGTCGGGGGCCTTTTTGCGTTCAAAGATTGTGCGGCGATGACCTACTCTCCCACACCCTCCCGAGTGCAGTACCATCGGCGCTGGGAAGCTTAACTTCCGGGTTCGGAATGTAACCGGGTGTTTCCTTCCCGCCATAACCGCCGCAACCCTATGAAACTGACAAGCATGCCGCTTGTTGTTTCAGAATTGCATAGTGGACGCGAGCAAGATTTCTTTGGTGTGGCGCGGCTCCGGACCCGGCGAAGAGTAACAGAGCGCAGCACACACCAAAGCATTATGCTTTGTGGTCAAGTCCTCGGCCTATTAGTACCGGTCAGCTCCACACGTTACCGTGCTTCCACCTCCGGCCTATC
>NZ_JBQHCV010000009.1:0-394493 GCF_052068215.1 Nonomuraea sp. H19
CTTTCTTCGTGCGAACTTGGCGGTTCAACACGGAACCTACGCTCGTGATCTATTTACACCGCATCTCGGACGCGACCTCCAACCTCTGCCGAATTGTCAGAATCCGCATGCTCGCAGCCAGTGTCGCTATCACGGGCAAACGAGTGTCACGAAACAATTAGGAAGCCTATCCACTGAGGTTTACGATGCTCCCATCCGAGATCACTCGAGCTCGTTCCAGCTCCATTGTCCAGCGGGACTGCCATCAGGGTTGCGGCCAAATCGAAAGCGCGTTGTGCTGGTTCCCTGCTGCTTCAAGAACAGAAAGAAGTGGCCAGCAGCAGGTAGCCGATCAATGAGAATGCTGATCTGGTCGGTCATCCCCAGCTCTCGGAGCGCTCCTAGCAGCTCTTCCACTCTGGTCGAATCCTCGAGGCAAATGTCAGTGGCGGCGCGACGGGCCAGTGTGAATGCTTGGTTGGTGTCGGACGACTCTCGCAGCTCCCTCAGTAGTACGGCCGTGCCTCTAGGGTCGTCGAGGGGAGCGTGGGTGGCTGCGCGCTGAGCTAGGACGCTGGCGTGTTCGGTCGTGCCCAGCTTTCGCAATTCCTTCAGTAGTACGGCCGTGCCTCTAGGGTCGTCGAGGGGAGCGTGGGTGGCTGCGCGCTGAGCTAGGACGCTGGCGTGTTCGGTCGTGCCCAGCTTTCGCAATTCCTTCAGTAGTGCCGCCACACCGTGCAGGTGGTCGAGCGGGGCGTTGGTGGCTGCGCGCTGAGCCAGTGCGGTGACTTGGTCGGTCGCGCCCACCTCTCGCATCGCCCTTAGCAGCGCGGCGACGCCATAAACGTCGCCGAGGTGGGCATGAGCGGCGGGGTTGCGGGCGATTAGTGCGGTCACATGGTCGGTTGCCCCCGCCTTTTGCAGCGCTTCCAGCAGCGCGGCGACGCCATTCGGGTTGTCGAGGCGGGCATAGTGGGCCAGTGCGTTGACTTGGTCGGTCGCGCCCACCTCTCGCATCGTCTCCAGCAGCGCGGGCACGCCGTACTGGTGGTCGAGCACAGTAGGAGTGGCGGCACGCTTGGCCAATGCCAGGGCTTGGTCGGTCGCGCTCAGCCTTCGCAGTGCCTCCAGCAGCGTGGCTACGGCATACGCGTCGCTGAGGGGAATGTTGGTGGCGGCGTGCTGGACCAGTGCGGTGGCTTGGTCGGTCGCGCCCATGTCTAGCAATTCCTCCAACAGCATGACCACGTGGATCGGCGAGCCAAGGCCGACACGGGTGGCGGCGCGCTTGGCCAGTGCCAGTGCCTGGTCGGGCGCGCCGAGCTCTTGCAGACTCCTCAGGAGACCGCTCACGCTGGTTGGATCGTCGAGGCAAGCGTGAGCAGCGGCATTCTTGGCCAGTGCGGTGAACTGGTCGGTCGCGCCCAGGTCTCGTAGCACTCTCAGGATGAGGCCCACATGGCCAGGCCAGCCAAGATGAAGAACATGGGTGGCGGCGCGCTTGGCCAGTGTGAGTGCCTGGCCGGTCGCGCCCGACCCTTGCAGTATTCTCACCAACCTAGCCACACTGCGCGGGTCGTCGAGGCGAACGTGACTGGCGGGGTTCCGGGCGATTAGCGCAGTGACTCGGTCGGTTGCGCCCAACTCCCGCAGGATTGTGATCAACTCGACCACGTCGTGTGGGTGGTCAAGGGAACCGTGGGCGGCCGCGCGCTTGGCCAGTACGGCGGCCTGGTCGGTCGCGCCCCACCTTTGCAGTTCCTTCACCAGCCGATACGCGCAGTGCGTGTCGAGGGGGGTGGTGATGGTGGCGGCGCGTTTCACGAGTTGAGCCGCGTGGCAGTCCAGGCCACGATCGAGCGCAGCGTTAGCCAACAGCATCAGGTCAGGAGGAGCCGCATAGCGGCTGAGGGCCGTCCAGAATGCGGCAGGGGGTAGCAAATCGCTGCGGATGCGGCGGCCGTACTGGTAGAGGTACTCAGCCAGACGGTACAGCGGCCCTGGGTAGGGAACTGTGGCGGACTCCGAGGTGGCGCGAGGGCGGATGCGAGTGAGAGGGCCGGGGACGCCTTTGCAAGGCTTGGCGGTGTAGTCCAGGGCTTCTTTCAGCCAGTTGTCGCCAGCAGCCTCCAATTCGAGGTCGGAGAGATAAGACTGGGCCACTTCCTCCAGTAGCGCGAGTGGTATTGCCGGGCCAAAGCCGAGTCGCCGAGCATCCATAGCTGCGTCGATGATGGCTTTGGCCGTGGGGGGTGCGTGCTGGTAACTCTTTAGAAGCTCGGGGACACCGGCGAGGTACTGGGTGATGTGGCCGTTGACAGCTTCGGCACGGGCGCGAGCTAACCGTGGGTCGGTACCGAAGACATCGCGCAAGGCGCTTAGCTCCTTGTCGGTGAAGGCTTCAGGCACGGCGATGTCAGGGGCGGCCAGGTTAGTAAGAAGGGTACGGGCCTGGGAGTGCCGATCAAGGTTGGCACGCGTGGTGAGAGTGTTCCATTCCCGGGGCCAGATCGTGCCCAGTACTAGGGCCGGGCGGCGAGCAGGGTCGGTGAGCAGGGTATGGAGTGCGGCGGCGACCCGTTCTCCCACATCGCCTGAGGTCTCTAGGTACAACTGGGTCTCGTTCAGCCACACCACCGTACGTGGACCGACCTGAGCCAACCCCGCCAGCGCGGCTTCGGGCCGGGTGGGGTCGAAGGGATGCCACAGCCGCCAGCCTGGAAGCGCGCGTAGCGGTGCCAGAGCTTCCCAGCAGGCGCGTGTCTTGCCCGTAGAAGAGCCGCCGACCAGCACCGCCATTACGCTTTCCCCGCCGGCTGCCCGTGCAACGACCTGGGCCAGTTCTTGGTCATGTTTTCTGAGCAGGTAGGGCGGGAGGAGTGGCAAGGCAGGCCCACCGTGCTCGTCCACGCGGATTGGCCGATGAACCTCCAACATGAACGGGTCGCTCACCTCGGCAAGAAGCCACCCCAGCTTAGTAGCGGGGCCGCATGCTGGGGGCTTATCATCCCTGGCTCGGCCATGGGCAGCCTGCCAGGCTGCCAACTGGCGCTCCTGCCGGATACCTAAAGCGATCAGGACAGCCTTCAAGGTGCGCCAGCGAGGGAACGTACGCCCGTTGACCATGCCATGCAGCGTCGCGTTCCCGATTCCGGCATCAATGGCGACCTTTAGATAGCCCGATTCGGCGGAAGCGAACAGCCGCTGCAGCATCATGCTCAGGTCAGCCCTAGTGTGGATCTGATGAGGATTGATAATCCTCCCCCTCATGTCACGTGACCTCCGGTGTTCGGTTCCTGTTCGGAGCCTAAAACCCGTCATCTCCCTCAAGCGGGGCTTTTGCGCGACTTCGCGGCGACCGGATGAAGCCGAACGGTTCGTTGCTGGACCGTAGAGACATGACCTCCACGATCCTGGCCGCTATCGGCGCCGCCGTGCTCATCCTCCACACCGCCACCCGCCTTCCGCGAGCCTTGGCCGACCTTCTGCGCGCCTTTCTACCTGTGGTGGCCGCCCTGCGCGAGCTATACACCGCCATCACTCGCACCGACGTTCCCCCGTCGTGAAATGATGGCACCCACCCGTGTCGGGCACATCCGTGGGCGCAAGTCCGTTGTAGGCCCAGTCGGCTCGCGCATGGACCCGGCCTGGCGGTGTCCAGTCCGGTTGGCCTCGCAGCCGGAGCTGTTCACGCAACCCGGCTTCATCGCGCTAACACAGCATTTGTTGAGATATTTGCTGGCGCAACCATCTTGCGGGGCACGATTGCTGGGTGTGCCTGCGAGCATGAGCCGTCTGGTAGTTCGGCCCCCGCCCATGCTGTCGAGGCCTCCCGGTCTTGCCCCCGGGAGGCCTCGACTTGCCTTCGACTTCAACCAGTCACTGCGATGACCGCCGGCGAGGACTTCCTTCCGCACGGCTTCCATCAGCGCCTCGTGGCGCATGGGACTTCTCATCCACGACCAGCACTACCGCGCACGGCCGGGTTGCGTCCAGCCCAACCACATCCACGACCTTCTCGCTGGAGACCCTGGATGGCCCAGAATTGAGATCTGACCTGGTGAAACACCGCCAAGATCATCCCGCATATATCCCGTGATCAAGGTCCTACGGCTGCATACGGGTGCCCTCGGCGACCTACCAAGGGCCTGACAAGCAAAGACCTGCGGTCGAGAAACCGCAGGTCGGAGACCAAAATGCCTGGTGGAGAAGAGTGCCCCCGGCAGGATTCGAACCTGCGGCACCCGCTTTAGGAGAGCGGTGCTCTATCCCCTGAGCTACGGAGGCGGACTCCCGTAAGCCTAGCGAAAGTCTGGCACTGCGTGGTACGTCCGGCCGGACGACTTTGGCGGGCTTGGTTATGGGTGCTCTGAGCTGCGGTAAAGGCATGACAAGTGATCAGATTCGCGCTCATCGCTCGTGGATAGCGTCTGCGTGTGACCAGAAGGCGATGCAGGCAGGCGCGTCGGCGGCCCGTTGTGTTGGTGGCGGCGTTGCTGGCGCCGGCGATCCTTGCCGGGGGGTTGCTGGTGGGTGAGATGCGAGGGTTTGAGGATGGGGCCGCGGCTGCTGGTACGGCGGGCGGCGGTGGGGGTGGGCGGCTGCTGGCGTTCGAGCCGGTGCTGGTGCCTGTGCCTGCTCATCCTGATCGCTGGTACGAAGGCCACGTTCCTGCGCCCGTGCAGGCGGTTTCGAGCGGGCCGCAGGCTGTGGGGGTTGATGAGGTCGGTGATCCGGCTCCTGTTGCCGAGGAGCCTTATACGCCGGCTCCTGTGCGGCCTCGGGCCGGGTGTCCAGGGGAGTGGGAGGACACCTGGTTGTGGGAGTTGTGCAGGGATGAGGAGCAGGAGCGAGGGAGGTTTCTGGGGGCCGCGGACAGTTGGGCGCCGCCTGGGGATGTGAGGCCATCGGAGCTGGAGTGGTCAGGGGAGTCCAGGTGATGGGGTGGGGCGGGGTTGTGGCTGGTTGTGGGGGCTGGGTGGGCAAAGTGGGTTTTTTGTCTCATAACAGCTCTCCGGAGTTCGGTCCGGACACTCGGGGTGCTGTAGTAACGTGCGTGCCTGACCCAGGTAACGAGTTTGCATACGGAGGAGTCGAACGTGCCAGCCCCTCGATCAGCGGGTCTGATCGCGGTCGTCGTGGCGATGGCTTCTTTTTTGGTGCCTCCTGGGCAAGGGCAGGCGCAGGTGAGCGTTCAGGCGCAGGTGCAGGACCGGCGGGATCCAGGGAACCTGACTGAGCTGCGGAAAGAGGCCGAGAAGTCGGCCAAGGAGCTCGAGGAGGCCACCAAGGCCCTGGAGAAGCGGCGGGCCACCATCGCCGCCTCCGAGAAGGAGCTCAAGACCAAGCTGACGGCTATGGAGCAGCTGGAGCAGCGGCTCGCCGTCATGCGGAAGCCCGTGTCGCAGATGGCGGAGTTGCTGTACGAGCACCCGATCGACGGGATCGCGCCGTTCCTGTCCGGGACCGCGAATGAGAAGACCTTGCGGGCACTGGCCGATACGGGACAGATCGTGGCAGTACGGCAGCAGGCGGTCGAGCAGACCGCTGCGCTCTACAAGGAGACCGAGCGGCTGGCCGGTGAGGCGCAGGAGCTCCGGGCGGGGAACCTGCTGGCTGAGGCGCAGCTCTCGGCCGAGGTTGATACGTTGCGGCAGCGATCGGACAAGATCGTGAGGTCGCTGACCACGGCGCTGGTGAAGCTGGGGATCAAGGTCGACAAGGTGGGGCGGGCGGCGCTGGCGTGCGATCCGCTGCGGGCGGCGACGGCCGGCAGTTACCCCAACGGGCTGATTCCCAAGGCCATGCTCTGCCCGTTGCAGCAGAAGGGGTTCAGCCTGAGGGCTGACGCCACCATCGCGTTCGTGAGCCTCAACGAGGCCTATCGCAAGCGGTTCGGGAAGCCCATGTGCGTGACCGACGCGTACCGGAACCTTGCCGAGCAGCAGTCGATCTACTATCGGCGGCCGGGGTTCGCCGCCGTGCCTGGCCGGAGCAATCACGGGCTGGGGCTGGCTGTGGACCTGTGCGGCGGGGTGGAGAGAGCGGGGTCCGCCGAGTTCGTGTGGATGGAACGGAACTCCAAGCGGTATGGGTGGTTCCATCCCTCCTGGGCCTACAGCAGCCCGTTCGAGCCCTGGCATTGGGAGTACGATCCCAAGATCGATTCGCTTCTGTAGTCTTCCTCCTGCTCATTGGGCCCGGCGTTCTGCTGCTGGATGCGGTAGAACGCTCAGCGGTAGGCGGCTTTGGCGATATCCGACAGGTAGTAGCCGGACCGCTTACTTCGCGGTGGGGTCGATGGTTATCGACAGGCGGGCGCTTGCTTGGGCTGCTGCCAATTCGGTTGCTTGGGTCGGGGTGGTCGCGAGTACCAGCAGGGCGCCGTGGTTGTCGGATGATCTCCCGGTTCTCGGCGGGATGGTGATGACGGTTACGTCTTCCGCGATCGAGCGGGCCGGGTGGGACTCTTCCCAGGCGGCCAGGACGTCGATGGTGGAGCCGGGGGTCATGAGGCTTACGGCTTCCGGGTCGGAGATGCGTACCGGGGTTGCCACCATGCCTGGGGGCAGGCGGTAAGAGGTGAGGAGACGGGCGTCTGTCAAGGGCTCGCCCTTGCGCATGGGGGAGGTCAGGAATCGGCCGGTCGCGGCCGTGATCGTACGTAGTGCTCCGTCCGGTGGGTGGTTGAGCGGCGTCGGGTGGAGGTCTGCCGGGGCGAGGGGGCCGGGTGGCAGGTCGCGGGTTGCCACCAGGACCGAGGCGGGCGGGGTGGGGCGGATGGCGAAGTATGCGGATATGACGGCGATGGCCGCCAGCGTCGCCGCGATGAGGCGGCGGCGACGGCCGTACCGGCTGAGCCAGGCCTGGATCACGGTAGCTCGAAGGGGAGCTTGATGCCGTCCAGGGCCGCGCCGCAGGCGCAGGTGCGCTCCTCGGGGAGGGCCTGCACGGTGTCGGCCACCAGGGTGCGCATGCGGGTGACGTTTTGGGCGAAGAACTCCAGGACCTCGTCGTGGGTGACGCCCTGGCCGGCCTCCACCCCGGCGTCATGATCGGTCACCAGGCAGAGCGACGTGTAACACAGGGCCAGCTCGCGGGCCAGGACCGCCTCCGGGTGGCCGGTCATGCCGATGATCGACCAGCCGTTGCTCGCGTACCACTGCGACTCTGCTCGCGTCGAGAAGCGCGGGCCTTCGATGATGACCAGGGTGCCGCCGTCGACGGTTTCCCATTCGCCGGCTCGGGCGGTCTGCACGGCCACGGCTCGGCCCGACGGGCAGTACGGATCCGCGAAGGAGACGTGGACCGCGCCGTCTATGTCGTAGTAAGTCTGGACGCGTCCTGAGGTGCGGTCTATCAATTGGTCGGGGATGACCATGGCGCCCGGGCCGTATTCGGCTTGCAGCGAGCCCACGGCGCTCGGCGCGAGCACTTGGCGGACACCGAGGGAGCGCAGCGCCCAGAGGTTGGCGCGGTAGGGGATGCGGTGCGGTGGGAAACGGTGGTCTCGCCCATGTCTGGGGATGAACGCCACCGAACGCGAGCCGATGCGTCCAATCGTGACGGCATCGCTCGGCGGGCCGTAGGGAGTGGCGAGTTGGATCTCCTCCGCGTCGTCGAGCAGGGAGTAGAAGCCCGAACCGCCAATGACGCCGATGTCTGCGCGAGTGACCATGGCGCTGAGGGTAGCCGGATCGGAGATGATCTGGAGTCGGCCGAATTGGGTTCTGTGGATAACTTCCTCGGTTGCAGGAGTCCGGGAATGGGGCGGACAGGGCGGGGTCATGCGGTTTCCGGGGTGCTCTTGGCGTTCGGCGTGCGCGTTCTCGTTCATATCGAAGTCATGCGAAACGTCGATAATGACCTATATTCTGGGTCTATGGCGGAGACTGTGGGTTCATCGGATCTCGACGTGGTCGGCGCGTTGCGGGCGCTGTCGAACCCGATGAGATTGCAGCTGCTGTCGTGGTTGCGCGAGCCCGAGCGTCACTTCTCGCTGGAGGGAGCGATCGCCGACCCGGTTGAGGTGGGGGTGTGTGTGAGCCACATCCACGCCAAGGTGGGGCTGGCTCAGTCGACGGTGTCGGCGTACATGGCCGAACTGCAGCGGGCAGGCTTGGTGCGGGCGACGCGAGTGGGCAAGTGGACCCACTACAAGCGGGATGAGCAGCGCATTGCCGAGCTCGTCGCCGTGCTCGGGAAGACGCTCTAGGTCGGACCCTCTAGGTCGGACCCTCTATGTCAGACAAGGTTGGACGCTCTAGGGCGAGGCTTCCCATGGCGGATGCGCAGGGGATCGGCCGCTGGCTTCCTCGGTGCTGCGCGGGATTCGCCAGGCCGTGGCGATAGGGCGGTTCAGGCAGCACGGCGCCGCCATGGACTCGTGGCCGGCCGCGACCACTGAGCTCCAGGGCGGTCATCGTCACCTTGTCGACCGGGCCATCGGCTCTGGTGACATGCGGAAGTATCCGGCTCCCGGCGGAGCGCCGGTGACGATGATGTCGCCACGGTTGAGTGATGGAACCGCGGGTACGCGATGCAGCGGTCGAGGTGGACGGCGGCAGGCGAGAGCTCGTAGGCGGATCCCGGCCGGCGCGGAGGAGACCGGGTTGCGCATCACGCCGGGTTGCACATCACATCGTCATTCTGCGATAGTCCGATATGTTGTAATCGGCGACATACGCGAGGAGATGTGCGATGGGTGGCATCAATGGTCTGGATCTTGGGACCTTCGGGGTCTGGACCTTTGACTTCGAGAACCAGCCGGCCGCGCAGATGCGCGAGTCGATTCAGGAGCTCGAGGAGCAGGGATGGCGGGCGTTCTGGATCCCCGAGCTTTTCGGGCGCGAGGCGCTCACGCACGCCGGCTATCTGCTCTCCTGCACCGAGCGGATGCACATCATCAACGGCATCGCACAGATCTGGTCGCGCGGGGCCCAGTGGACGTACGGCGCCGGCCTTCTCTTGGCCGACGCCTACCCCAACCGGCACGTGCTCGGTCTGGGGTTCGGCGGTGTCGACCGCCCGGCGACCAAGCCCCTGGCGGCCATGATCGAGTATCTCGACGAAATGGACGCGCTCGAGACGCCCAACCCCACGCCCAAGGCCCCGATGCACCGCATCCTGGCCGCGTACGGCCCCAAAATGCTGGAGCTGGCTCGTGACCGCTCTGCCGGCGCCCACGCGTACCACGTCAATGTGGCACACACCGCGCAGGCGCGGGAGATCCTCGGGCCGGACGCGTTCCTGGGTGTCGAACACGCGGTGCTGTTCGAGTCCGACCCTGACAAGGCTCGCGCGATCGCGCGCGAGCACCTGCACGTCTACCTGAATACCAAGTACAACATCGCGAAGTTCCGCCGGCTCGGCTATTCGGAGGAGGAGATCGCCAACGGCGGCAGCGACCGAATCGTCGACGACCTCGTGTTCTGGGGCGACCTGGACACCATCGTCGAGAAGCTCCACGCCCATGTCGAGGCCGGAGCCGACCATGTCGGCGTGCAGGTGATCGGGATCGAGCCTGGCCGGTCCGCGATGCCGTACTGGCGCATGCTCGGCGACGCGCTCCTGCCCCAGAGCATCAGCGCTTGACGCGTGGCGGTACGGCAAGCGCCGTCCAACGGCTCAGAGCCGTGGCAGGCGCTCGCGTCAACTACCCGATATGCCCGGAGGACGATCAGTTGGAGGCAGCGGCCGGCGCGGGGGCAGCGGCCGGGGTGGACGAGCCCGAGTCCGCGGACTTGCTCTCCGCAGGCTTCGACGAGCCAGACGACCCATTAGAGGAAGAAGAGGAAGAAGAGGACGTCCGGTTGTCGGTCCGGTAGAAGCCGGAGCCCTTGAAGACGATGCCGACCGCGGAGAACACCTTCCGCAGGTTGCCCTCGCACTCCGGGCAAACCGTCAACGCATCGTCGCTGAACTTCTGAACGACCTCGAGCTGCTCACCGCAGTCGTTACAGGCGTACTGGTAAGTCGGCACGCGGCTCCTCCTTCAGATGCTGGCACTCGAGCGTTGCGACTGCTAATGGTAACCGATTAGGTCAAACGCCTATTCCAACCCCCGCTCTCCGTACCAACCGGCCAGCTTCCCGCTGCGGCTCACGGCGCGCAGGCGGCGTTCCACCTGGTCGCGGCAGGCGGCGGTGGTGACCAGCAAAAGCTGGTCGTCCACCCTGACCCTGGTCGTGCTGGTGGGCACGAAGGATTTGCCGTCGCGGACGATCAGGGTCACCTGGGCGCCGGTGGGGAGGCGCAGCTCGAAGATCTCCACGCCGTGCAGGCGCGAGCCGGGGGGCACCTTGACCTGCAGCAGGTCCGCCTTGAGCTCCTCCAGCGGCGCCGACTCCACGGAGAGGTCGTGCGCCTCCGCGGGAGCGCTCACCCCGAGCAGCCGGGCCGCGAACGGCAGCGTCGGCCCCTGGAGCAGGGTGAACACGATGACGATCACGAAAACCTGGTTGAAGATCTCTTTGGAGCCCTCGACTCCGGCGGCCCAGGGGATGGTGGCGAGCACGATCGGGATCGCGCCGCGCAGCCCGGCCCACGACAGGAACGCCTGCTCGCGCCAGCTCACCGGCCCCAGCCGCGCCGCCCGCGCCGCCAGGGAGCTCACCATCAGGGACAGGGGCCGCGCCAGGAGCACCAGAATGGTGCCGGTGACCAGGCCGGGAATGATGGCCGACGGCATCTCCTTGGGGCTGGCCAGCAGGCCCAGCATGACGAACAGCCCGATTTGCGCCAGCCAGGCTGCGCCTTCCGCGAAACCCCGGGTCGCTGCGCGGTGCGGCAGCCGCGAATTGCCCAGAATCAACGCCGTCAGGTAGACGGCCAGGAAGCCGGAGCCGTGGAGCAGCACCGCGCCGCCGTACGAGACGAAGGTGAGGGCGAGGACGGCGATCGGGTAGAGGCCGGAGGCGGGCAGGGCGACCCGGCGCAGCGCGTAAGCGCCCGCGGGGCCGACGGCCAGGCCCACCGCGGCGCCGATGATCAGCTCGGTCGAGGTTTCCAGCAGGAACGTTCCCACGGTCGCCGAGTCGTTGGCCGCACTGCTGAGCAGCACCACGGCGATGACCGTAGGCGCGTCGTTGAAGCCGGACTCCGCCTCCAGGATGCCCGCCAGCCGCGGCGGCAGCGGCAGCCTGCGCAGCACGGAGAAGACGGCGGCCGCGTCCGTGGAGGCCAGCACCGCGCCGAGGATCAGCGCCGTGGTCGTGTCGAACCCCAAAAGCGCCTGTACAGCCACCGCCACCACGATGATGCTGACCGCCACGCCCACGGTCGCCATCAGCAAGGCCATGGGGACGGAACGCCGCACATGGGACCAGTTCGTGGTGAGACCGCCCTCGGCCAGGATCACCGCCAGCGCGGTCAGCCCGATCTGCTGCGCGACGTGCGGGTCGTTGAAGGGGATCCCGACGCCGGCATCCCCAAGGATCAGCCCGAAGCCGAGGTACACCAACAGGCTCGGGAGGCCGAGGCGGTGCGCGATGCGTACGGACGCGATGGCCGCGATGACAATGACGGCACCAAGGAGGAGCCAGACATCCAGCGTCATCTGGCCCCCTCTCGTACCTGCGTTCACATAAGACTAGTAAGTCCCTGAGGTGTCACCGCATATCGGACGTGCCGGTCATGCGGCTCCGCGGGGATGCCGTCGATCAACTCGCCGTCGTGCAGCAGGGCCACTGTTGGGACGTTGGGACCCACCCTGGCCAGGGCACGATCGTACGAGCCGCCGCCGCGCCCGAGGCGCACCCCCGTCTGCCGGTCCACCGCCAGCGCGGGAACGATCACGAGCGCGGCGGTGCGGACGGTGTCGACGCCGCGGCGCGTGTCGACGGGCTCCATGATGCCGTAGCGGCCGGGCGCGAGCGTGCCGGGCCCGTCGTACACTGCCCAATCCAGATCATTGTCCTCACAGAGGACCGGAAGGATCACCGTGGCGCCGTGTTTCCACAGAGCGAACACGAGCCCGTGCGTATCCGGCTCCGACCCCTTCGACCAGTAGCAGGCCACCAGACCGGCCATCTGCACCCACGGCTGATCGAGCAGCGTTTCGCGGACTTTGATGGCGTTTGCCCGTAGTTGTTCGGGGGAGAGGCAGGTACGTGCCGCGTTCAGCTCGCGGCGCAGGTTCAGCTTGTCCACAGGTCCCTCCACTAGGGTCTACTTATGGCTGACTTCGACCCTGTGACGAAAGCCGTCGTGCCCGCCGCGGGTCTGGGCACCCGGTTCCTTCCGGCGACCAAGGCGACACCCAAGGAGATGTTGCCCATCGTCGACAAGCCCGCGATCCAGTATGTCGTCGAGGAGGCCGCCTCCGCTGGGCTGCTCGACGTCCTCATGGTCACCGGCAAGAATAAGCGCTCCATCGAGGATCACTTCGACCGCGCGTTCGAGCTGGAGGAGGCCCTCGAGGCCAAGGGTGATGAACATCGGCTGTCGCAGGTTCGCGAGCCGGCGTCCCTCGCGACGCTCCACTACGTACGCCAGGGCGAGCCCAAGGGGCTCGGCCACGCGGTGCTCTGCGCCAAGCACCATGTGGGCGATCATCCGTTCGCCTGCCTGCTCGGCGACGACCTGATCGACCAGCGCGACCAGCTGCTCAAACGCATGATCGAAGTGCGGGAGACGTTCGGCGGAAGCGTGATCGCGCTGATGGAGGTGCCCAAGGAGCAGGTCTCGCTCTACGGCGTCGCCACCATCGAGCCCACCTCCGAGGACGACGTCGTACGCGTGACCGACCTGGTGGAGAAGCCGGCGGCCGACGAGGCGCCGTCCAACTGGGCGATCATCGGGCGTTACGTCATCGACCCGGCGGTGTTCGAGGTGCTGGAGAACACTCCGCCGGGGCGCGGGGGCGAGATCCAGCTCACCGACGCGCTGCGCACGCTCGCCGGTCGCGGCTCGGAGGCGGGCGGGCCCGTACACGGGGTGCTGTTCAGGGGACGGCGCTACGACACCGGCGACAAGCTGGACTATTTGCGGACCGTGGTGAAGTTTGCGGCGAATCGCGAGGATTTGGCGGGCGAGTTCGTGCCGTGGCTGCGGGAGTTCCTCGATGAAATCGGTTGACGCGCATCTGGCCGAGATCCTGGCCACCGTGCGTCCGCTCGCGCCGCTGGAGCTCGATCTGGAACAGACGCTGGGGACGACGCTGGCCGAGGAGGTGTCGTCGCCGGTACCGCTGCCGCCGTTCGACAACTCGGCCATGGATGGCTACGCGGTGCGTTCTGCTGATATTTCGGATGTTCCGGTGACGTTGCCGGTGATCGACGACGTGGCGGCCGGGTCCAGCGAGCTGCGGGCCGTGGGGCCCGGGCACGCCGTACGCATCATGACCGGCGCCCCCATGCCGGCCGGGGCCGATGCCGTGGTGCCGGTGGAGTGGACGGACGGCGGGACGGTCTCCGTACGCATCGACCGCCCCGTCACGGCGGGCAACGCCATCCGCCGGGCCGGGGAGGACGTCCAGGCCGGCGAGGTGGTGCTCAAGCCGGGCACCGTGATCGGGCCCGCCCAGCTGGGGATCATCGCGGGGGTCGGGCGGCGGCGCGTGTTGGCGCGGCCGCGGCCCCGGGTCGTCGTCATCTCCACGGGCGCCGAACTGGTCGAGCCCGGCGGGCAGCTCGCGCCCGGGCAGATCTGGGATTCCAACAGTTTCACGTTGACGGCCGCCGTGCGCGAGGCGGGCGCGGAGGGCTTCCGCGCGGGTTCCGTAGGGGACGACCCGGCCGCTCTGCTCGACCAGCTCGACACCCAGCTGGTACGCGCTGACGCGATCATCACCAGCGGCGGGGTGTCGATGGGGGCGTACGAGCCGGTCAAGGAAGCCCTGTCGCCGCTCGGCACCGTACGCTTCGAGAAGGTCGCCATGCAGCCGGGGATGCCGCAGGGGTTCGGCGTCCTGGGGGAGGACCAGGTGCCGATCTTCGCCCTTCCCGGCAATCCTGTGTCGTCCTTCGTGTCTTTCAGGCTGTTCGTACGTCCCGCGCTCGACAAGATGCGCGGGCTCCCCAGCGGCCTGCCGGAGACGGTCACCGCGTACGTCACCGCGTCGCTGCGCTCGCCCGCGGGAAAGCGGTCCTACCTGCGCGGCGTGCTCGCCTCCGATGGCACGGTGTCGCCGGTGCACGGGCAGGGCTCCCACCAACTGGCCGCCCTGGCCTCGGCGAACGCGCTGATCATGGTGCCCGAGGACGTGACCGAGGTGCCCGGCGGGTCCGCAGTGGAGGTGATCCGGCTATGAGCGAACTGACCCACATCGACGAGACCGGCGCGGCTCGCATGGTGGACGTCTCCGCCAAGGACGTCTCGGCCCGCACCGCCGTGGCCACCGGGCGGGTGCTGCTGTCGGCCGAGGTCGTGGCGCTGCTGAGGTCGGGTGAGGTGCCCAAGGGCGATGCGCTCGGAGTGGCGCGGATCGCCGGGATCATGGGGGCGAAACGGACCCCCGATCTGATCCCGCTCTGTCATCCGATCGCGCTGCACGGAGTGAAGGTCACGCTCGACGTCGAGGACTGGGGCGTGGCGATCACGTGCCGGGTCAAGACGGCCGACCGCACGGGCGTGGAGATGGAGGCGCTGACGGCGGTCTCGGTGGCGGCGCTGGCCCTGATCGACATGGTCAAGGCGGTGGATCCGGCCGCGGTGATCACGGACGTGCGAGTGGAGGAGAAACTGGGCGGGAAGACCGGCCGCTGGACCAGGGACGAGGCGTGATGCGGGCACTGGTGATCACGGTGTCGAACCGGGCGTCGGCTGGGATTTATGCCGATAAATCAGGGCCGCTGCTGGCCGAGCTGCTGCGTGACGATGCCGGGTGCGAGGCGGTCGACGGGCCCGTGGTGGTGCCGGACGGCGAGGCGGTCGAAGCTGCCCTCCGCGAAGGGGTCGCGAGCGGCTACGACGTCATCGTGACCACCGGAGGGACCGGGCTGACGCCGATGGATCTCACGCCGGAGATGACCGCCCGGGTGATCACGCGGGAGATTCCCGGCATCGCCGAGGCGATCAGGCTGGCGAACCGGGAAAAGGTGCCTACGTCCGTACTGTCCAGGGGGCTGGCGGGGCAGGCAGGCAACACCTTGATCGTGAATTTGCCCGGATCGTCCGGTGGCGTACGCGATGGCGTCGCCGTACTCGCCCCGATCCTCCGGCACGCGGTCGATCAGATGGGGGGCGGCGACCACCCGCGCTGAGCACGATTCGAATCACACGTGGCGGCATCGTGCCCGATAGAGGGATGATAAGAGGTGTGGATCGACTTCGTGGCTGGCCGGCGAGCCTGAACGAAGGCCCGGTAGGCCTCCGGCCGCTGCGGCTGAGCGACGTACGCGTGTGGCGCGAGACCCGGCTGCGCAACGCCAACTGGCTCCGCCCCTGGGAGCCCAGCAATCCCGAGACGCCGCTGTTCAGGACGGGGCTCGGGCCCTACATCTCCATGGTCGGCACCCTGCGCCGCGAGGCGCGGCAGGGGCTGGCCCTGCCTTGGGTGGTCACGTACGGGGGGCGGTTCGCGGGGCAGCTGACCGTGGGCGCCATCGTGTGGGGATCTGCCCGTTCTGCCCAGGTCGGTTATTGGGTCGACGGCGCCCTCGCCGGCCGGGGGATCACCCCGACCGCCCTCGCCATGGCCGTTGACCATTGCTTCTTCACTACCGGATTGCATCGACTAGAGGCGAACATCCGCCCCGAGAATCACGCGAGCCGTAGGGTGGTTGAGAAGCTCGGATTCAGGGAAGAAGGCATTCGGCGTCGCCAACTCCACATCGACGGAGCCTGGCGCGACCACATTTGCTACGCGCTGACCGTTGAGGACGTTCCCGGCGGGCTGCTCGTGCAATGGCGTCGCGCGCGTGAGTCAGCAGCTCACGGGGGGTCTCCCGTCGAAGAGGTTTGACGATCTCGCGACACACCGCACCGAATGCTCGTCAATCAGTGACATGCGGTCTTACGGTGCGTGACGTGAGCAGATTGAAGACGCAACGAACCCACACGCGTCTTCGTGCTGCCCGGAGGTGGTCGTGAGCGGCGTCCTCCTCTACCTCGCCATCGTCGTGATGTGGCTTTGCGTCCTGATCCCGATGTGGCTGCGCAGGGACAAGTCCAACCTCGCCGAGCTGGCCGAGCTCGAAGAGCACTACACCGGCGAACACCAACTCCCCGACCTCGACAGCCTGGCCCCTTCGGACGGCGACGAGGAGGACGGCCCCGCGTCGGCGGAGTTCGAGAAGGTCGACGTCCGTCAGTTCCGCCTGCGGCGCCGCGCCATCATCGTGGCCCGCCGGCGCCGCCTGCTGTTCTTCACAGCCCTGCTGGTGCTGGCCTCCATCGTCACGGCCGCCGTCAAGATGATCCCATGGTGGGGGGTGGCGCCCTCCGTCGTCATCATGCTGGCCTACATGGCGTTTCTCCGCATCGCCGTACAGGTGGACAGGGAACGCCGCGAACGAGCCCGCCAGGCGCGCGCTGAGCGGCTGCGGCGGGCACGGGAGCGGGCTCGCCGGGCCGCCGACGAGGCGCGAGCCGAGGTGATCGAGCTCGCGCAGCACGCCGATGTCCTGTTCGATCAGTACGCGGAACCGCCCAAACGAGCGGTGGGCGACTGAACGGTGGCGCGAGGACCCTCAGGAGTTTGCTAATCTAATCGAGTCCTTGGGGATGTAGCGCAGTCCGGTAGCGCACTTCGTTCGCATCGAAGGGGTCAGGGGTTCGAATCCCCTCATCTCCACCAGGAAGATGCAGGTGAGAAGGGTCTTCGGAGTAATCCGGAGGCCCTTTTCTCATGTCTGGAAGTCGATGGGAGCCAATCGGGGAGCCATCTCACTCGGACTCTCTACCCGTGTCGGCTGTCGCCGAAGATGGTGTTCATCGTGTGGGCACCTTGGTGATCACCGGCCTGAGCTGGTGGCGGTACACCGCTTCGGTGACGCTGGTGCCTGCGTGCCCGACGAGATCGGCGATGGTCTCGATGGGTACGCCTTGGTCACTCATGATGGAGACGAACGAGTGACGCAGTTCGCGGGGACTCCAGGCGGTTCCGATCCCCGCTTCCTTGGTGATCTTGCGGAATGCCCGTCGGACGTTGGATGCGTCCAGTTGGGTGCCGACGCTCGTGCAGAACACCAGGTTGTGATCTTGCCATGCCTCGCCTGCCTTGAGCTTCTGTGCGGCTTGGCCTACGTGGTGCTGCCGGAGGGTCTGAGCCACCAGCTTGGGCAGTCCCAGCGTGGCGGGCGGGCAGTGGTGGGCGTAGGTGCCCAGCAGGCGGCGACTCAGGGTTCCGGCCGGGGCGTGCCGGCGGTCCTCGATGCGGATCACGGCGACCAGCACCACGAACAGCACGAGACCCTTCGACGTCGTGGCAGGAGGAGCTATTCTGCGGCGACAATTAGCCGCTGACCGGGCTGAAGGTGAGCACGCTGGGACCATCCCGGCGGGCGCCGGGCCGACAGGCGCGGGAACAGCACCTCCTCCAGGTCACGCGGACCATCCCCGCGGGCGCGGGGCCGACCGGGACGACGGCACCTGCTGAGGAGCCGACACCGGACCATCCGGTTGCGTCCGCGGGAGTGGTGTACGAGTTTGACCTGGTCACAGGCGTTCAGAGGATGAGCTCGTTGGCGACGGTGAGAGCGGGCGGCCAGAGCAGGGGATCCTGGGAACGTCGCGGAGTTCAGGCGCGTCGAAGATCGCATGGAGGCCGTCCCAGGAAAAATCAGGAAAGCGACCGCCTTGCTGCTTTCCCCGGCTCCGGCCGGGATCGCGCTGGTGCTGATCACGTTGCTTGCCCAGGCGCAGAGCTCGCTCCGTTTGCCGTACTACGAGAATCCGCAGGATATTTCGGCGGCGATGTGGCGTTCTGCGGCGAGCCAATCCGATAAGGAGTTCCGCGACCAATTGCTCGGCCTCGGCATATTCACTGCGGTGGCCACCGTCGTGTTCGGGGTGCTGGCGTGGCAGGTGCGGTGTGGCACGCGCCGGCCCACCTTTCTGTTCGCGGCTGCCGCCGGGCTGACCGCTGTCTATGTGGCCATGCTCTGGCAGGTATTCGTCATGGAGCCGTCGGGACTCCTGCCCGTGTCCGACGGCGGACAAGAAAGTCACCTCGTCGAACTGGAGCTGCCCGGTTGGTACGCCCCGCTCCGCGGGCTCCTGGTCCTGGCCGGTGCGGTCGCACAGGTATGGGGTCTCATTCTGCTGACCGGTAGGCACGGAGTGGAATGGTGGACCGCTCACCAGAAGTGGCCCGCCGGGGCGGGCTCCCCACCCCTGTGGATGAGCCCACCCCGCCAGGCGGCCTTGCTGATGCTGCTCACCCCCGCGTTGTTACTGGTCTACGCCGTGGCGAACTATCCCGGCGCCGTGGTCGGTCTGGCCATCGAACGCGGCGAACCCGACTTCCTCCCCAGTTCCTTCCTCCTCGACATGGAGGTCCACGTCGCGTTTTTCGGGATCACCGCGGCCCCTGTCGTGGTGGCGGGCCTGATCCTTTGGCGGCACCACGCCCGGGAACGGCTGGCGGCCGGTTTGCTCGCCGGTCTCATCGGAATTCCCTACGCGGGCGGTCTGCTGGACTCTGCCCTGCATTACAGCGACACAAGTTACTTCCACAATTACGTGGGCACGGGAATCATCACACCCTGGTGGCACGTGCCCGCGGTATCGACCACCGGCCTCACCCTTCTCCTCCTCCACCTGGCCAGCCTGGCCCTCCTCTTCCGGGATCCCTGCGCAAGAGCCGCGTTCTCCGTGGCTGGGCCAGGTGGTGAAGCGGGACGAGAATAGGCCGCCCGGGATTGTGCCGGTCAGACCGAGCAGCATGTCGAAGATGGCGTCGGCCAGGCCGCTGCCGAAACCGTCGGTGGAGTTGGGCCGCGTGCAGGGCGCCGATGACCGCGCCAGGTCCAGGTCGTGGTCGATACGGTCGGCTCGCTCAGCCCGGTCTCGGACGACATGGCGCAACCCTGGGAAACGATCAATCAGAGTCCGGGAAGCGATCTTCAGAGCTCCAGCACTCGCCAGGTCAGGCCCATTCGCGAACACCCCTGGTGAGGGCATCGCCGATCCTTCCCGCCCCGTCCCTGCCGCCAGCAGGGCAGGCGAAATCCAGGCTCGACGCCTCTCCCCAAGACATCCCATCCGGGTTACTCTCCGGAGTGCGTGAGACACTGTCAGTTAGATCCTGGAGGGGTGCTCGCGCAACCTCGGGTGCCGCCGAGGGCCTAATCTGGGGGGCACCCCACTGGTATGACGTACATAATTTCATGGGGTGACGTTCGGTCAGTGGTTTTGGGCCGGCACGCCTCGGAAGGTGCGTCGGTAGGCGAGTGGCGAGACGCCGATGGCGGCGTGCAGGTGTTCGCGCAGCGAGGTGCCGCCGGCGAAGCCGACCTGGCCGGCGATCTCGTCGACCGCGAGGTCGGTGGATTCCAGCAGGTGCCGGGCCCGGTCGACGCGTTGCTGGATGAGCCAGCGTCCTGGGCTCATGCCGACTTCCTCGTTGAAGCGGCGGGCGAAGGTGCGCAGGCTCATGTTTGACTGCTCGGCAAGGTCGCTTAGGGTCAGCGGCTTGTCCAGGTTCTGCAGCGCCCATTGGCGGGTGGCGGACGTGTCGTTCGCCACGGTGTCGGGGACCGGGCGCTCGATGTACTGCGCTTGGCCCCCGTCGCGCCACGGGGGGACGACGCACATGCGGGCCACATGGTTGGCGATCTCGCTGCCGTGGTCCTTGCGCACCAGGTGCAGGCAGACGTCGATGCCGGAGGCGGCGCCGGCCGAGGTCAGCACGTCGCCCTCGTCGACGAACAGCACGTTCGGGTCCAGTTCCACCTGCGGATACCACTGACGGAAGACCTCCGTGGCGGCCCAGTGCGTGGTGGCCCGCCGTCCGTCGAGCAGCCCCGCCGCGGCTAGCACAAAGGCACCGGTGCAGATCGACACGATCCGGGTGCCGGGGGACACGAACGCGAGGGCTTGCGCCACGTCGACCGGCGTTTGACGGCTGAAGTCGGTGGTGCCGAAGGGCGGGATGATGACGGTGTCGGCGGTACGCAAAACCTCCGGGCCGTGGTCGACGGTGATCGAGAAGTCCGCGTTGGTGCGGACCGGGCGGCCGTCGGCGGTGCAGGTCAGGACTTCGTAGCGGCCGTCGGCGGTGCCGAAGACCCGCCTGGGGATGCCCAGATCGAAGGGGTACACGCCGTTCGGGGCGAGAACGACGACGCGGTGCACCTGTGCCATGGCAGGATCCCGTCGAAAGTTGGCGACCATGCCATTGTAGCGGGCCGTGACGGCGGACAGGCTGGACCCATGACGAACACCGAGACCATGCGAGCCATCAGCCAGGACACCTACGGAACCCCCGACGTGCTGCAGGAGACCCTGCTACCCAAACCGGCGCCAGGGGTGAGTGAAATCCTTGTAGCCGTCCACGCGGCCGGGGTCAACCCGACCGACTGGTGGAACCGGGCCCAGTCCATGACCGTCGCCCAGATGCCGCTGGTACTCGGCTGGGACGTCTCCGGCGTCGTCGAGGCCGTCGGCATGGGCGTCACCCTGTTCAAGCCCGGCGACGAAGTCTTCGGAATGCTGCCCTATCCGGGCGGGGTGGGTGCGCACGCCGAGTACGTGACCGCACCGGCCCGCGTCTTCACGCACAAGCCCGCCGGTATCGACCACGTCCAGGCCGGTGCGCTGCCGCTGGCCGCGCTCACCGCCTACCAGGCGCTGGTCGACACCGCCGGCGTCCGGGCCGGGCAGCGGGTCCTGATTCATGCGGCGGCCGGCGGCGTGGGTCACCTCGCTGTGCAGATCGCCAAGTCCCGCGGCGCGTACGTGATCGGCACCGCCAGCGCCGCCAAGCACGACTTCCTGCGGTCGGTGGGCGCCGACGAGGTGATCGACTACCACAGCGTCGATTTCGCCGAGGTGCTCAGCGACATCGACGTGGTCCTCGACCCGATCTCGCTCGACTCCGCCGCCAGGGCCCGCTCCGTGGCCGTGCTGCGCCCGGGTGGCACCCTCGTCTCGATCCTTCCGGTACCCATCGACCCCGCCGAACTGGCGGCGATCGCCGAGCGGGGTATCCGCTACGAGTCGCTGCTGGTCGAGGCCGACCACGGAGGTATGCGGGCCATCGCCGCCCTCGTCGAGACCGGGACGCTGCGTGCGCACATCGAGGCCACGTTCCCGCTCGCTGAGGCGGCGAAGGCGCACGCGCTCGGCGAGACCGGCCGCACCACCGGCAAGATCGTGCTGACCGTACGAGACGGCGGCCAGGCGCAACTTGCCCAGCAACTCATGCAGGACCTGTTCACCCGCGGCGACACGGCCATTGTCGACCGGCTCCTGCGGCCCGACTACATCCAGCACAACCCCCTGGCGCCCGACGGCCCCGACGCCCTCAAATACTTCGTCGCCACGACGCGGCAGCAGTTCCCGCAGGTCGCCTTCGAGCCTCGACGGGTCATCTCCGACGGCAACCTGGTGCTGCTGCACTCCCGCAACGTACTCGTGCCGGGCACCCCGGGTATGGCCGTGTTCGACCTCTTCCGCTTCCAGGACGGGAGGATCGCCGAGCACTGGGACGTCCTGCAGGAAGTGCCCGCCACCACCGCCAGCGGCAATGACATGTTCGCCACGCTCAGCGAGCCGCGGAGCGAGGCGCCGGGGCAGCGGTGGTTCACCGCGTACCACAAGAAGCTGGTCACCGCGTTCGTCGACGAGTTGCTGGTCCGCAAGGACCTGGCCGCCATCGACACCTATGTTGACACCGAGTACCACGAGCACAACCCGAACATCCCCGACGGCGCGGCCGGTCTGAAGGCCGGGCTGGGCTTCTACTTCGAGCAGTTCCCGCAGCTGAGCGTGACACCGAAACGGGTCATCGCGCAGGGTGACCTGGTCGCCGTGCACAGCCACTACATCGACACACCCGGCGACCGCGGCCGGGCGGTCATCGACCTCTTCCGGGTACGCGACGGAAAGATCGTCGAGCACTGGAACGCCGAACAGGCCGTACCCGAGACCGCCGCCAACGACAACACGATGTTCTGACACCGGCCGGGGCCGCCGCGAATCGCGTACAGCCCTCACCCGGGCGCCCACGAGTCCGCTTCACGGCGGTTCCTGGGCGGACTGCGTCGCCGTTTTCACGCGGGAGCGTGACCCGCGCGAGCGCCCGAAATCGTCGACCACAGCCGACTCGCCGGAGGATCACATGGACACGTCACGAAGTTCCCGAAGCAGCTCGCAGCCCGCAGGGCACATTGCCGTTGAAGGCCACGCCGGGGTACTCGTCGCCCGTATCGACGGAGGCCCGCATGCGTTGTTCGATGCCGCGATCTCCAAACAATTGAAAGAACTGGTTGATCGCGCAGACCGGGATCCGGACATCCACGCGGTCGTCTTCACCGGCACGCATCCTGATCGCTTCCTGAGTCATTCTGATGTTCGCTGGCTACAAAAAGGTGGCACTGGATTCCCGCCCATCAATACACGCATCGCCGGGCTCGTCGCGCGCACGGCGAGACTCATAAATAGATTGCCAATTGTCAGAACGCTCGCTGGGATGACCCGGCTCAAGACACTCTTGGAGCTCGACAGCTTCCACGCGACCTTCCTGAAGATGAATGCAAGCGGCACCATCTTCATTGCGGCACTCAATGGTTCGGCATTTGCCGTCGGCGCGGAATTGGCATGGGCATGTGATCTGCGCATCATGGCAGACGGGGACTTCGTCCTCGGCTTGTCAGAAGTCCTGCTCGCACTTACGCCGGGTGGTGGAGGCTCTCAACGACTGCCTCGTCTGATTGGTACCCAGCAAGCGTTGGTTGCCGTTCTCGAAGGCAGGCCATTTACGCCAGCGGAGGCTCTCTCGCTCGGCGCAGTCGACGAAGTGGTGCCGCAGGAAAAGGTGCTCGCGCGTTCGATAGAGCGCGCAGAATACCTGAGCCTGAGATCAAAGAAGTCTCTCGGAGCAATCAAGCGATCCATATACTTTGGCGGCTCTCTGTCGCTCGAACAGGGCTTGCAGCTTGAGCACGCCGAGTTCCTGGTCAGGGATCAATCAAAGGAAGCTCAGCGGCGGATGCTTGAATATATCGCCACCACGGACGCCACTGGCGAGCTCCCTCTGCTGGATCGGGAGACGTACGCACGGGCACTCAACGCCGGTCGTATCGGAGGTAGTTCAAGCGAGTAGATCGAGCCCATTTGGTGGCTTCTTCTTGGTCAGCAGTTCATCGCCTGGCGCGGGCCGTTGCTGAATCCGCCGGTGTCGAAACGGGCCAACAAGCGCTTCTCGCAACGCATCCATGGTGCGGGCCAGGCGGGTCAGCTCGGGGACGGCGGAGTCGGCAGTGCACCAGCCAGCGGTGCGGCCGCTGCTCGGCGTCGTCTCGGTCGCGGGCCCGGCAGATCAGCCGCAGGTCTTGGGCGGCGATCCAGGTCCGCAGGTCTGCTGGTCGTCGCTGTTCCGTCGGCCAGGCCGGCCAACAGCGGGATTGCTGCGCGACTTTCGGCGTGAGCGGGATGGCGTCGTTGCTGGTGAGCGTGGGCGGGTTGTTCAGGCACGGGCACGGCAAAGTCGGTGAGTGCGCGGCGGGGACTCTGTATTGATGTCCAGAGTGGATTTGACGGGCGGGCACGGCTCCGGTGATCGAGCCGGACAGCCAGACACGACCTGTCCTGCTCGGTCGTAACGGGCAGGAAAGCCTGCTCAGGGCCCTGTCGGAGGTACCTGATCCTCGGGACGCGCGGGGTATCCGGCACGGGCTACCGACGGTGCTCGGGTTGGCCCTGGCGGAGGTGCTGGCCGGGAGCGTGTCGGTGTACGCGATCGGGCAGTCGATCACCGGGTGTTCGCAGTAGACGTTGAAGGTGTTCGGCGCTCGGGCGGACCCGGCGACCGGCCGGTTAAACTCCAGAGGCGTCGGCAATCGCCGAACTCGACCTCGGCGCGCTGGTAGCCCACCAGGCCCGACACACGCTGGCCACCAAACTCCTGGCCAACGGCGCAGCTCTCCCGCACATCAAGCGATACCTCGGCCAGTTGTCCGAGCGAATGGCTGAGCATTACGCCCACGTCGCGCTGTCAGAGATCGACGACGTCCTCCAGCGCGTCTGGGTCACCGGCCCCGGGTCCGCCGAACCCGGGCAACTGCTCTCCACCGACCTCACCCCGCTGACCCGCGAGGAGGCTCAGGCGCGCCGAGCCGAGGTCTCCCGCACCTTCCTGTATCAAAATCACCAGGCCAAGCAGCTCCTCGCCGACGACAGGGCCAGCAGCCCGACCAAGCCCGCCAGCAGCCGACCACGATCTGCCGACCAGGCCGTTCCCTGGAAGGACCGTGCGCTCAACGCCGAGGACGCACTGAAGGCGGCCTACACCGAGATCGGCAACCAACGCGAGCACATCAGCCGCCTGGCTTCAGGATCGTGTCGAGGAAGGCGTGGCTCACGGGGCTGAGCGGGCGTGCGGCGGAGGCGGCCAGGGCGACCTCGAACTCGCCCGGCAGCTCGCGTACCCGCAAGAAGGTGAGGCCGGCGGCGTGGCGGGTCAGGAAGCCGGGCACGAAAGCGACCCCCAGCCCGTGCCGGACCAGGTCGAGGATGGTGGAGATGTCGTTCATCTCGAAGCTGACCTGCCGCCCGACGCCGGCGGCGGCGTAGGCCGCGTCCACCGCGGATCGCACGCCCCAGGTGGGCGGGAAGTCGATCGTGGTCTCGGTGGCGAGGTCGGTGAGCGCCACGGTGTCGTGTGCGGCCAGCGGGTGGTCGGGATGGCAGGCCAGCAACACGGTCTCGGTGCCGATCGGATGGCGGACGAGGCCGGGCGTGACGCCGGTGACCAGGAGGAAGGCGAGGTCGAGGTCGCCGTCGTGCAGCCGCTGGGCGTGGTCGGTGCCATCGTGCGCGCCCGTGCCGCGCAGATGGAGGGCGACCTGGGGGTGTGCGGCGCGAAAGCGCACCAGGTGGGTGGCCAGGCCGGTCGGCGAGTAGCCGTACAGGATGCCGAGGTTGAGCGTGCCGGCCAAGCCGCCGCGTACGCGGGCGATCTCCTGGCGGGCGGTGCGGACCTCGGCGAGGATGCGGCGCGCCTGGGGAAGCAGGGCGCGGCCGGCGGGGGTGAGGCCGACGTGCTGGGTGGTGCGCTCGAACAGCGGCACGCCGAGCTCGCGCTCCAGCGCTTTGACGGAGGAGGAGATGCCGGACTGCACGATGTGCAGGCGGGCGGCGGCGCGGGTGAAGTTGCGCTCCTCGGCGACGGCGACGAAGTGCTCCAGCTTACGAAGATCCATCTGTGATTCCGCTTACCTTATCAGGTTTTCATGTTGGACAGAGATCAATCGTGCCTCCACAGTGGGAGCCATGTCCAGAATGTCGCTTTCGGTGGGAGCCGTCGGCTGGTGCTACGCGGTCGGGATGGCCGCCAACACCGTGCCGACGCCGCTGTACCCGCTCTACCAGCAACGCGACGGGTTCGACATCTCGGCCGTGACGCTGGTGTACGCCACGTACGCGGCGGGCGTGCTGGCCAGCCTCCTGCTGGCCGGCCACGTGTCCGATCACCTCGGGCGACGGCCGGTACTGCTGGCCTCGATCGCGATACAGGCGCTCAGCGTCGCGGCGTTCCTGCTCTGGCCGGGCGTGGCGGGGCTGGTCGTCGCGCGGGTTCTGTCCGGTGCGGCGGTGGGGGTGCTCACCCCGACGGCGAGCGCCTATCTGGCCGACCTGTATGCGCACGCGGGCCCGGATCGGGCGGCCCAGGCCGGCACCGCGGCCAACTTCGGCGGGCTCGCCGCCGGGTCGCTCATGGCCGGGACACTGGCCCAGTGGGCGCCCGCGCCGCTCGTGCTGCCGTATGTGGTCTACGGGGCGCTGCTGGTGCTGGCTCTGGCGGGGCTGCGCCTGGTCCCGGAGACCAGGACCGCGGCACCCGGATGGCGCTACCGCCCGCAGCGGCCGACACTGCCGGACGCGGGCCGGGCCGCGTTCTGGTCGGCGGCGTGGGGAAACCTACTGGCATTCGCGGTGCTCGGCCTCTTCGTGGGCATGGCGCCCGCCTTCCTGACCGCCCTCGGCCACGGTCGGTCACCGGCGCTCTCAGGCGCGATGGTATCGGCGGTCCTGGCCGCGGGCGCGGCGGCCCAGCTCTTCCTGGCCCGGCTGGATCATCCGCGCCTGGTCGCCGTCTCCCTGGCCCTGCTGGTGTGCGGGCTGACGCTGGGCACCCTCGCCGTCTGGACGTCCCATCTGGCCGCGTTCCTGCTCGGCGGCGCGTTGTGCGGGGGCGGCGCGGGCGTGCTGTTGAAGGTCAGCCTGGCCGCGGGAACGGCGCTGTCGTCCGGCGGACGCGATCGGGCCGGCGGACTTGCCACGCTGTTCCTGGCCGCCTACATCGGCATGTCCATCCCAGTGCTCGGACTCGGCGTGGCCACCCAGCACACCGACGCACGCACCGCACTGACCGGCTTCGCGATTCTGGCCGCCTGCGTACTGGCCGGCGTCACACCGGGCCTGCTTCGACGGCCCTCGTTCACGCACCAGCAATGATCTGCTCGCCCAGGTCTTCCCAGGCCAGCGCCCCTGCTGGACCGGTCGTCCCGGGGAAACATTCAGGGGTCCCGGTGTGTTCATACCGGCTGCGTGCGGGACGAGAAGACGATCGCCTCCCACGATCACCTTGATCCGATCCCGGCAGCATCGTTTCGAAAAGGGCTGGACGTTTCGTGACGGCAAGGTCAGCTTGACGAACTTACACCTCGGCGCTCACATCAAGTACATGACCGCGATGTGAACTGGCAGCTCGGCACGATGTTGACACTAAGATCGTTCGGAAAAGTCCACGACCGTGCGGGCGGGCAGCGTTGCGCGCGTCTGGGACGCGGACCGACTATCTCACCGTCTAAGGCTCGGCGATCGGTTGGGGATCGAGGATCGCGCTCGCGCCGCGAAGGAGTTCAGCACGTAGGTCGTCCACCGGCACGTCTGTGAGTTGGCTGATGGGATCGGTGGCCGCGGCGAACGCCTGGGCCGCGCGTATGCGTCGGCGCCAGTCAGGATCGGGCCCGGCGAGCAACTCGATGGCCCGGTTGACGATGGTCACCATCCTCGACATGACATCGGTCGTCTCGTCGCTGTATACAGAGGCGTCGCGCAGGAGCAGGGCCATGGTCTCGCGGTGGGCCAGCATGACGTCGAGACAACCGCCGAGCACGTGCTGCCTGATCTCCGCCTGCGTGGAGCGAGTCGCCGCGGCGTCGACCGTCGACTCGAGCTGGTCGATGGGGGGACCCACCAGGCTGGCCAAAATCTCACTCTTGCTGCGGAAATGGTGATACAGGGAGGGCTTGGTGATGCCTACCCGCTCTGCGATGTCGCGCATCGAGGCGGCCCGGTAGGTTTGCGTGGTGAACAGTTCCCGTGCTGTCTCAATGATGCGACTTCGGGTGTCGCCCTGCTCGGTACGCGGCAACTGCTGTCCTCTGTACTCGGTTCTCAGCTGATCACAGCCTATCCACAGCTCAGCGTGCTGGATCGGTAGTTACGGGAGAGCGCCGTACACCAGTGCCGCCAGCCGCCTGGCGTTGGCATCCGCGCCTTCGATGTAGCCGGACATGCGGTTGGGCACGTACGCGAACGCGAGATCATGCGCGGGGTCGGCGAAGGCGAGGGCTCCGCTGGTACCACCGTGCCCGAACTGTGTGCGGGTATCACCGGGCCACAGTGGCCCGCCCGGCAGCATGAACCCTAGACCGAACCGGGTGTTCATGAGCATGACCTGGTCGCAGCCCTGGGATTCTTCGTGTACGGCGGCGTCCAGCAATCGGGGGTCGATCAACCGGTGCCCGTCGACCTCGCCGATGAGTGAGGCGTACAGCCAGGCAAGGGCAGAGGCGCTGGCCACACCGCTCATCGACGGCTCTCCGACGGCCAGGAAGGCGGGGTCGTTGAACTGGTCGGTCCTCGACATGGACAGTGTGTTGAGCGATCTGGCCAGCAGGGTCCTGGAGGCGAAGACCGCCTTGCTGAACTCGGCGAACTCCGGCTCCTTGGGCCGTGCTCGCATCAGTTCCATGATCGGAAAGATCAGGGGCGCCAGCCGTCCGGCCCCGCCTTCGCCAAGTCCGACGAACACGTCTTTGCCCATCGCGGCCGCGACGCGCCTGGACAGGACTTCGCCGATGGTGTGCCCGCTGACGCGGCGCACGACCTCCTGCAGGATCCAGGCGCCGGTGTTGGGGTGGTAGCCGTGTGCGGTGCCGGGCCGCCAGGCCGGGGCTTGAGCGGCGAGCGCCTCGATGGGGCTGTCTCCCGCGATCAGACCGCGCGACGAGATCGGCTTGTCGAGTGCGGGCACTCCCGCTCGGTGCGACAGCAGCCACCGTACGGTGATGTCCTGCTTGCCTTCGGCAGCGAACTCCTGCCAGCACTCCGCCACGGGTGTGTCCAGGCTGAGCGTGCCGTCCTGGACCAAGAGCAGCACTGCGACGGCCAGCAGCCCTTTGGTGGCACCGGTGACCGGGGCGATCGTGTTCTCGTTCCACGGCCTCCGTGTCTTGACATCGGCGGTGCCCGCCCAGATGTCCACGACGGGGACACCCCGGTGGTAGACGCACAGCGCCGCGCCACGGTCGTCGCCCTTGCCGACAACCCGCGAGAACGCCTCGGCAACGGCGGAGAAACGCGGTTCCAGCATGGTCAGAGCCTCCCTGCGTACAGCGCCTCGATCAGGCCGCGGACCCGGAAGTCGCCGCCTTCGAGCAGCTCGGAGCCGCGGTTGGGGACGTAGGCGAAGGCCAGGCCACGTTGGGGGTCGGCGAAGGCGAACGAGCCGCTGGCGCCGCTGTGTCCGAACAACCCGGTGGCCTGTTCCGGCGCGGGCCACATCGGACCACCGGGCAGCGCGAACCCCAGCCCCCACGACGTTCGCACCCGCAGGATTTCGTCGATGCCATCGCCGTAGGATCGACGCACCTGGTCCACGAGCTGAGGGCTGAGGAGCCGCACGCCGTCCACCTCGCCGGCCAGCGCGGCGTAGTAGCGCGCCAGCGACGGGGCGGAGGCGACGCCGTCCATGGACGGGCTCTCCACCTGGTAGGTCTTGGGGTCGTTGGTGGCGTCCCAGTCGATGGTGACGCTGCCGAACATGGAACGGTACGTCAGCGTGGTCGGGTCGTTCAGCGCTTCGACCATGTCGGCCAGCTCGGGCACCTCCATCCCCAGCATGATCTGTTCGGCGTCGGGGACCACCATGGTGGCCATCCGGGGCAGCTCGGCGTCGGGTACGCGGATGTAGCAGTCGAGGCCGCCGAGTGGCGCGGCGATGTGGCGGGCGAAGAACTCGCTGAGGCTTGTTCCGGACACCCGCCGGACGATCTCACCGGTCAGATGGCCGAACGTCACACCGTGGTAGCCGTGGGCGGTCCCGGGCGGCCATTCGGGCGCCGCGGCGGCCAGGGTGTCGGTGATCGGCGTCCAGTCCCTAAGGTCTTCCCACGTAACCGGCCTGGCCTCCATCGACGGCAGCCCCGCGCGGTGGCTGAGTAGCACCCGCACGGTGATCTCACCCTTGCCGTTCTGGGCGAACTCCGGCCAGTAGCGTGCCACCGGCGCGTCCAGGTCCACCTGGCCACGCTCGATCAGCAGCAGTAATGCTCCCGCCGCGAAGGTTTTGGTGGTCGAGGCCAGGGCGGCGATCGTGTCGCGCTCCCACGGCCGATGGGTGTCGGGATCGGCGTAGCCACCCCACAGGTCTACGACCGGCTCTCCGTTCTGGTAGATGGCCAGCCCGGCGCCCACGTCGGCACCCAGGGCGAGATTGCGTCGAAAGACGTCCCTCACCGCCTCGAAGCCGTTGGCGACGGTCCCGTTGACTTCGGTGACATCCATGGCAGTCCTCTCATCTCGCTCTACCGACCGGTCGGTCGGCTGGTCGAGATTGGAGACTACCTACCGGTCGGTTGGTTTGCAACTTCTCGTCGTCACCTCTGCGCAGTCATCAGTACTCACCCGCGACGTCCGGGAAGCGATCATTCTTCGTGCGGGAAGCGATCTTCTGAGGCGTTCAGTCCGGCCAGGTCGCGCCCATTTCGTGAACACCCCACCGGATGCCAGGTCTTGAGGCTCGGTATCCAGGCGACGACGTGATCCCAGCGCAGCGCGCGCGTGCCTCCTCGGTGCGGACTCCGTGGTGAGGCTGATCACCACGTAGGCGTGGAGTTCGGAGAACTCACGCGCGCCGCGCGCGAGCACATCGAGCGGACGCTCCGTGCCGTGTAGGACAGAAACTGGCCTATACGAGGTCTAGTGTCGGCGGCACATTCCGGCACGCAAGGGAGGCACCCCAAGATGTCTGTCAAGGCGATCCCCGAGGGCTACACGACCGTCACACCGTGGATCATCTCCCGCGACACGGCCGCGGTCATCGACTACATCCGGAAAGCGTTCGGCGCTGAGGAACTGGGCCGGGTGATCGACGCCCGCGGAGTGATCGGGCACGCGGAGGTCCGCATCGGGGATGCGATCGTGATGCTGTTCGACGGCGACCCGAGTTGGCCCGCGACGCCCGCGTTCCTCCGGCTGTACGTCGAGGACGCCCGCGCCGTACACCGCAAGGCTGTCGAGGCGGGAGGCGTCTCCATCTCGGAGGTCACCCACCTGGCCTTCGGCGACCTGGTCGGGCGGGTGCGCGACCCGTTCGGCAATGTGTGGTGGATCCAGACCCGCATCGAGGACGTGACGCCCGAGGAGATGGAGCGACGCTTCGGTGACCCGGTGTTCACCGCCGCGATGGAGTACATGCAGCGCCCCGAGACCGAGATCTTCCCTCAGAGCTGACCTCGACCGACCTGGAGGTACGTCACACCGCCATGGTCTGCAGCCTTCACCTGGTCGTCCTTCTTGCGCTGTCGGTCCCCGGCAACCTACTTGTCGTCAAGATGAGCCCGAAACCAGTCGCCTGGAGCGGTTTTTCATCCCCTGTTGTCTGGTTTTTAGGGCTGTTTGGAGCCGGGGCGGCGGCCTGTCGGGAAATCGTCTAATCCCGACACCCTCTCAGGGCAGGCGCTGGCGGATTGAGCACTTCAGGTGGCGTGGTCCGCCAGACCGGGCGCCAAGGTGCTGGGACCCCTCTGGCGTCAGGGACAAGCGCCACGAGATGATCATTCTATGGCGGATGTGGTCTTCTTCGATCTGGACGGCACCCTGGTCGATCATCGAAGCGCGGTCTGGGAAGCGATCGGCCAGATCGTCCAGGCCGCGCCGAACGCGACAGCTCCGCCGGAGGAACTGGTGACGTTGTGGTGGACGCTTGAGGGGCGCCACATGCGGGAATACCTGGCCGGTCAGTGCTCCTTCGCTGAGCACCACCGACGCAGGCTCCGTTCCTTCCTGCCGATGCTCGGCGAGCCGGTTCCGGAAAGTCCCGGCCTTCTGGACGCCTGGATCGCCGAGCGCTACCTCACCGTGTTCGAGGAGTGTTGGCGGTGCTATCCCGATGTCCAGCCCTGCCTGGAGAACCTGAGACGGCTTCCCCGAGGACCGCGTCTGGCCGTTCTCACCAACGGGGACCCCGAGCAGCAGCGCGCCAAGCTGGCCCGCTTCGGCCTCCTGGAATACTTCGAAGCCGTCCTGACCCCGACCGAGCTCGGTGTGGCCAAGCCCGTCGCCTACGCCACCGCCTGCCGGTGGATGCGGACGGACCCCGCGCAGGCGGTCAACGTGGGCGACATGCTGGAAAGCGACGTGAACGCGGCCGCCCTCGCCGGGCTCACCGGCATCTGGCTGGATCGCGGCGTCGACTTCATCACCGGTGGACCATCGCCGACGGCAGACGAGACGGTGTTCCGCATCGAACGGCTCACCGACCTCCCCGACCACCTATCTCGCACGAACGCCTGACCGGCTCTCACGAACCTCAGCGTGGTCACCGCCGACGGGCGGCGGTGGCCTGTTAGTCGAGGTCAGCCGTGCTCTGCCTCGTTCCGTACCCGCAGCCACGCGTGCATGCTGACGGCGCGAATCTCGGTCGCATCGCGGAAGCACGCGGGGTAGGGCAGGTTCTCTGGGGCGTCGCCGTTCGGCACGCTGGGGTCAGGTATGGCCAGAGCTGGCACCTCGACAACGACCCGCCACTCGTCGGGACCGCACTGGGCCATCCCTGGCGGAATTTCCGTCCAGTCCAGGACCCGGGAACGGTCTGCCGCACCCAGTGCCAACGGACCTGCCTGCCAAACCCGTGGCAGCTGACGGGCCGGGCCCCTGCTCCCCGGAGCCCGGCCCGTCAGCGATCAATAACCGTCAGATCGGACCACCGGCGCGTCCGGAATCGGCAGCGCGGCGATGGCTTTCCCACCTCTGACGGTACGGCCGCGGCGGGCCTTCTCCCTACGGGCAGGCGGAACCGATCCGCTGCCAGGGCCCGCAGTTGTCGCCGGAAGACGAGCAGCACAGCCTCCTGTACCAGCCGTTCGAGACGCACCTGTACTGGTATCCGCACACCGCCGACGCCCTCACTTCCGGGACCACCAGCGCCAGAGCCCTGTCGATGAGCACTCTCACGTCCTGCCTCCTCGCATCCCCTACCTGATGACGGTTGTGGCGATTGTCGGGGCGGGCGTTAGCGGGCGGTTAGCGCGGCGATAACGCGGACCCGCACCGGGACCCGGGACCGGCTATTGGGCCGTCCACGCCTTCAACAGCCACTCAACCGTCTGCTGAACGGTCAGCTGGAACAGCCGTGCCTTGCGCCCTCGCGCCAGGCTTTGCGCCAGCGCGTCACCGATTGCTCGTGCACCCGTAACCGTGCGGCGACCGTCCTGATCGACTCTCCGGCCTCGAACCACTCGCCCGCCTGCAGCCGTACACGCTCACGGCGTTCCTGCTCAGCGGGCGTGTAGCCACCTCTTTGCCCGTAAAGCAGTGACGTGCAGAGGACTTCACCCGCTTCGGCGATTCCGTAAATGAGCGGAAGCGTCCGGCTACCCGGTTAGGCTGCCGTGCCATGATGGGCGCCTCGAGTGATCGCCGCCGTACCGTTGCCTGCCTCACCACGGGCCTCGCCTGTGTGCTCCTGATCGCGGTGGGCGCGGGGTGCGCCGCCGCGGACGATCCGACCAACGCCCAGGTCGGCTCCTGCCTCGAAGCGCTCGGAAAGGGCGGCAAGACCCTCCGGGACGACTTCCACATCGTCGGGTGCACCACCCCGCGGGCCGCCTACAAGGTGATCAAGAAGGCGAACCGCTGTGACGACGTCACCAACGGATACGCCGTGATCGGCGGCCGCCGATCACGCGGCCAGCTGTGCCTGATGTTGAACGCGAAGGAGGGCGACTGCTTCTACCAGGAGATCGGCTTCCCCACCGGCAAGGTGTCCAAGGTGCCCTGCGGGCCCTCGGCGACCTACCGGGTCACCAAAGTGTGGGACGGAGCCGCTGACGCCTCGGTCTGCGGCGAGGGCATTCCCAACTGGACCAAGACTCCTGATGAACTGCCGCACGCCATCGTGTACCGCAACCCCGCGCTCACGCTCTGCGCGGATCAGCCGTGACCTCGGCCCGGCCGATCCGCCGGCGCAGCCACCTCGCCAGGTCGGCGATGGCGCGCCGACCGGGCGAGGTGCCGCAGCTGGTCAGGATCGCCTTGACGCCGCTGTCCAGCGCGGCCGCCAGCACGTCCTGTTCGTCGGCCTGCTCAGCGGCACTTGGGCGTGGTCGGCATCATCCGCTGACGTTGAGAGATGGCCAGGCGAGTCGATAGGGCTCACCGGGCGGCAGCCAGTGCAGACGGTCGGCGAGCCCGGCGTCGGCGAATGTGTCGGAGATCCGCCCGGGGTCCTCGTTGAAGTGCTCCCATGAGTCGAAGTGCACTGGGACGACCGTCGCGGCGTCCAGCGATCGCGCGAGTCGGGCGCCTTCGGAGCTGTCCAAGGTGAAGGAGAAGTCGCCGAGGGCAGGGACGCGGGCGTCACCGAGGTGCAGGAAGGCGGTGCCGATGGTGAAGCGCTCGCCGATCCGGTCGAGCTCGTCGTAGTAGACGGTGTCACCGGAGACGTACAGGGCGGCCGATGCCCCCGGGATCTCCAGCACGAATCCGATCACGTCACCGGCGAGCGGTTCAATCCCTTCGGGGCCGTGCCGCGCCGGGGTCGCGGTGACCCGGGCGGTTTGGTGGCCCCCGGAGAGCTCGAAACTCTGCCAGGGGTCAAGTCCGACGGCTCCGGGGATCCGGGTCGCGCCCGAGCCCGTGGTGATCACGGTGCCCGTCGAGGCGAGCAGCGCCCGCCCGGCGTGGTCGAGGTTGTCCGGGTGCTGGTCGTGGCTGAGCAGCACCACGTCGACAGGGGGAAGGTCGGCGGCGCCGACGGCGGGATCCTTCGTGCGGCGCACCGGGACGGGATAGTCGTAGACCGTGCCGGCCGGGTCGAGCGCCGGGTCGGTCAGGACGGTCAGGTCGCCGATCCGCAGCAAGACCGTGGCGGTGCCGATATAGGTGGCGGTTACGTCCATGCGTCCTGTTCCTTGTCGAGGAGACCGGCCAGCCGGTGCCGGTCGGGTTTGCCGATCGGGGTCAGCGGGATGTATTCGACGAGGTACACCTCGTCAACCGTTCTCGCGCCGGTCAGGTGGGCGGCGCACCAGGCTCTGAGTTCGTCTCGGCAGACGTCGCCGTGGCCGAGGATCGCCACGAGGTCGCCCGGCGCGGGAGCCCGTTCGTCACCTTCGTCGCCGTCGCCGCTGGCGAGCGGCCGGTCCGCGTCAATGTCGATGACTGGCACGTGTACGCCCGCCTGGGAGACCGCCTCTTGGACCAGCGGCCGGGTGGATGCGTCTGCAACGACCGCGCGCGGCCCTGCGTGCCGCAGAGCCCGGGCGACCTGGTCCGGTGGCGACGACGGCAGGAGCGGCACGACGACCGCATCAGAACGCCAGACCGCCTCGAAGACGGCGAGGATCTCCCACCGATTCGGGATCACCACGGCGACCCGGTCCCCGCGCTCGGTCTCCGCGGTGAGGCGGGTGACAATCGGCGCCACCTCCACGGAAAACTGCGACACGGTGAGCCGCTGTGTCCCGTCGACGAGGTATTCCAAATCGCCGCCTACTCGGTCCCGGTGAGCTTCGATCAGTTCCACACAGGTCACTGGGACCGTCATGGCCCGGTCCTCTCCGGGCCCGCGACGATCTCCTGGCCGATCCGGCCAGAGCCTCCAAAGACCACTATCCGCCCCATCGTTCCCCTTCATCCGCGGCCGGCGACGACCGAGCCGAACGTTCGGGCAAACGCGGCACTCGTACGGCGGCGACACCGCGTCGGCGACGGGGGCGAGCACCACGCACGCGCTGACCCACCCAGTCCCGAGAGCTCAACATCTCCCTAACGTCATTAGGGAGAATCTAGGTGTTCTCACCCCACACCTGTCAAGGTCGTGTCCGTGCAAGGGACGGCTTGGGCCGCTTGGTAACATCCGCCCTATGGCTCCCGCGTCCAGTCTCGACCGGAAAATCGGAGACCCGGGCACCCGCGCCGAGATCCTGAAGCATGCCGCCGCCCTGTTCGTAGAGCGCGGCTACGCCAGGACCAGCGTCAAAGCCATCGCCGAACGCGTGGGGATCGCAGCCCCGTCGATCTACTGGTTCTACGAGAACAAGCAGGCGATCCTGGTCGAATTCCTGCGCAACTGCCTCGAGGACTTCCTCCAGACCATGCAAGGCCAGGTACACGGCAACACACCCGTGGAGCGGCTCACGTCCTACATCACCGCGCATGTACGGGCGCAACTCACCGACCGAACGCGCGCCGCCAGCTACGACGCGCTGCGCACCACCGGCTACCGCGACAACCTCAGCCCGGCCCAGCGCGCCGAACTGGCTGAACTGCAGAACAGGATCGTGGACATCCCGCGGCGGATCATCGCAGCCGGCCGAGATAGTGGGGACTTCCAGGTGACCGACGTGACAGTCGCCACCTACGCGCTGGTCACCATGGCCGACACCGTGTACCAGTGGTACGACCCAGGCGGCAGACTCACCGCCGACGAGATCGCCCACCAGTACGCCGAGCTGGCGTTGCGTTCACTATGTGGTGCTCTGACGGTCCCACGTGACCCTCGATAATCTTCGGATGCCAAGAGGCGTCCGCCCAGGACGATCGGGCGTACAAGATGACCGCTGCCACTTTCACCACCATGCGTTTGCGGACCCTACGCGGCATGGCCACGGTCCCGGCGTGGCGGCTGTACTTCTCGAACCTGCCCGGCCCGGTCGACCACGCCGCGGTCGACCGGGCCACGCTCGGCACCGTTGAGGACGCCGTTTGGGTGCCGGCGCTTGTATCGGCCTCTGGACGAGGACCGGATGTCCGGCCAGCGCCTTGATCCACCGTCGCGGGACTCCGTGTTCCGGCCAGGCGGCCATGCCGACCCTGTGGTCAGCCTTGACGGCACCGGCCGGAACCTCCTCCACATCCCCTCACGGGAAACGCGTGTCGCCTGTGAGGGTCACCGGTGCAGCAGGAGCGGCAGCCTGCCCCAGCCGTGCGCGATAAAGGATGGGACGTGCGCCAGCTCGGTCTCGTCCTCGGCCAGCCGCAGGTCCGGGAACCGGGCGAACAACGCAGGCAGGGCGGTGAGCGCCTCCTGACGGGCGAGTGGAGCGCCGATGCAGCGGTGCACGCCGATGCCGAAGGCCAGGTGCTCGTCGCGTTCCTTGGTCGGGTCGAACCGGTCGGCGTCCGGGCCGTGCTGGTCGGGGTCGTGCCCGGCCGCCAGGTAGCTGGCGATGATCGCGTCGCCCGCCTCGATGCGTACGCCGCCGATCTCGATCGGCTCGATGGCGAACCGCAGTGGCAGGTTGGCGATCGACGGCGCCCAGCGCAGCGTCTCCTCGATCACCGCCTCCCAGGAGATCTCTCCCAGCAGGACACGCCGGAGGTAGTGCGGATGGGTGAGCAGGGCGTGCACGGCGTTGCCGATCAGGTTGACGGTGGTCTCGTGTCCGGCCGCGATAAGGAGGAGCAGGGTGTCGCGCAGCTCGTCGTCGCTGAGCGAGTCGCCGCTGTCGCGGACGTTGATCAGCTCCGTGGTCAGATCATCGCCCGGGTGCTCGCGCTTGTAGGTGACCAAGGCGGGCAGCACGGTGCCGATCTGGACCGCCGTGGCCGTTGCCTGCTCCGGGGTGGCGGTGGTGTCCATGATGGCCTCCATCATCTGGGCCATCTCCACCCGCATGTCCGCGGGAACGCCGAACAGCTCACAGATCACCCGCATCGGCAGCGGGTGGGCATAGGCGCTGCGCAGATCGATGACCTGGCCCGGCGGCAGCGCAGCCATGGCGTCCAGCAGGTCCGCGACGATACCCTCGACGATCGGCTGCATGGCCTTGGTACGGCGCGCGGTGAAGCTCGGGGCGATCAGCTTGCGCAGTCGCCGGTGCTCCTCGCCGTAGGCGCTGAGCATGTTGGACACGCCGATCCAGGTCATGATCCAGGTCCAGCCGGGCTCGTCGGCCACCTGAGGCAGCAGCCGCCAGTGCCGCTTGTCCTTGCTCACCAGCGGATCGAGGATGAGCTGCTTGAGCAGGTCGTGCCGGGTGACGGCCCAGGCCGGGATGCCACCCGCGAGCTCTACGAGGACCAGGGGGCCGAGGTCACGTAACCGGCGGACCTCGCCGGGGAGGTCGGCTCCGAAGGGATCGAGGACGACGGGGGTTGTACTGCCCAAGGGGATTCTCCCGGCTGATCGGGGCGGATGGGGGTGAAGCGCACCGGCAGGTGCGCCAGCGCACGGTGGAACGGGCCGGGCCGCCACAGCAGTCCATCGCGCGGCACGGTCAGTTCGAGGTCGCACAGGTGAGAGGTCAGGCGCTCGATCGCGGTCATGGCGATGAGCACAGCCGGGTCGCTGGCCGGGCAGCGGTGTGGCCCGGCGCCGAAGCCCAGGTACGCGCCGCCGTCGGAGCGCATCTCCTCGGGTACGTTGCTGGGCTCGGTGTTGGCCGCGGCATAGGAGACGAGGACCAGCTCGGCGGGCTGGATCCAGGTGCCGTGGAAGTGCACGGGCTGGCGCACGAAGTACGGGCCGTAGTTCGCCATGGCGGGCTCGGCGCGCAGGGCTTCCATCAGGGCGTCGTACGTGCTGAGCGCTCCATTGCTGAGCGAGCTGTAGTAGCGGTCGTCGCTGACCATCCGGGAGATCGTGTTGGAGATCAGGTTGGCCGTGGGCTCGTAGCTGGCGGCCACCACAAGCACGATGGTCTGCGCCAGCTCGTCGCTCCCCAGCCCGGCCGGATGGTCGATGAACCAGGAGGTCAGGTCATCGCCCCGCTGGGTGTACTTGCCCTGGATCAGCTCGCCGATGTAGCGGCTGAACGCGTCGCTGCCCCGCGCGCCCGTCTCGCCGTCCGCCTCCATCATGTCCGACAGGGCCTGGGTCAGGCCGGCGCTGTCGGAGTCGGGCCGCCCGAAGAGCAGGTTGAAGACGCGCGCCGGGATGGCCCTGGCGAAATCGGCGACCAGGTCGGCCTCGCCCTTTGCGGCGAACTGGCTGATGAGCGAGTCGCACACCTCGATCACCATCTGGCGCAGCTTGTGCGGCTGGACCAGATGGAAGCAGTCGGAGATCACCTTCCGGTAGCGGGCGTGCTCGGCCCCGTCGGAGAACAGCGCGTTGGGCCGGTAGCCGAGCATGGCGATCATCCCCGTGGCCTCCGGGGTGTCGGGGAGCCGCGCCTGCCAGGCGGTGGGGTTCTTGCTCCAGACGCCGCCGGCGTTCGTGAGCACGTCCACGGCGGCCTGGTAGGCGATCACCAGGTGGGCCTCGATGCCCGGGGCGATCTCGACGGGCGCGACCGCGCCGTGCCGACGGCGCAGCTCCGCATAGACCGCCTGCGGGTCCCTGGCGTACTCGGGCCCGTACAGGCGCCCGGAGTCGGGCATATAGCGCAGGGTCATGACAACACCAGCTCTCTGATGTGCTCCACCAGCGCGATCAGCGAGGCGCGGGCGGAGGCGGGGTCGCGGGCGTCGCACACCACCAGCGGCGTGCGCGGGTCCAGGTCGAGCGCCTTGCGCAGGGCATCCGGCGGGTAATCCGGCGAGTCGGGGAAGTGGTTGACGGCCACCGCGTAGCGGATGCCGGCGTTCTCCACCAAATCGAGGACGGCGAAGCTGTCGTCGATGCGGCGGGTGTCGGCCAGCACCAGGACTCCCAGCGCGCCGCGGACCAGCTCGTCCCACAGGACCTGGAATCGGGTCTGGCCCGGCGCTCCGAACAGGTAGAGCACCACGCCTGGCAGGGTGAGGCGGCCGAAGTCGATCGCGGTGGTCGTGGTCGTCTTCTCGTTCACGCCGGAGAGGTCGTCCACCAGCGTGCCTGCCTGGGTGAGCACCTCCTCGGTGTTGAGGGGCTTGATCTCCGAGAGCGCGCTCACGATGGTCGTCTTGCCCACGCCGAACGGCCCGGCGATGACCAGCTTGACCGGGATGTGTTCGGTACTGATACGGCTGTCAGAGAGCGCGGAGGCCACTGAGTACCAACTCCAAGATCTCGATGTCGGGCAGGTCGGCGGCCGGCGGATCGCGGGTCAGCAGCGTTCCGCCACCGACCAGCCCGGCGACCAGCAACCGCACCACGCAGTACGGCAGGCCCAGATGCGCGGCGCACTCATACACCGACAACGGCCCATCCCGCAGCAGGGCCAGCAGGTACGATCCCGGAGGGTCCAGCCCGTTGGTGGCGGCGTCGGGCGCGATGTAGACCAGGGTCGTGCGCTCGACGCTGATGTACTCGGGCACGGTCAACCTCGCGGCGGCCATGTAATCCGGGACGACGCGCCGCCGCTGCCGTCCGGAGGTCATGCCCGGACGCCCGGCACCCTGGCCGCACTGGCCTCGTCGAGAGCTTTGATCAGCTTCTGCACCTGGAGCTGCACCTCGTAGGCCAGCGCGCCGACGTTGACTGCCCCGGTGGCGGCGACGACGATGGCGGCGCGGTCGCCGGCCGGGGCGATGTAGTAGTAGCCGCTGCCGGCGGAGATGACAATGTCCACGACCTCGCCGTCGACGCCGTTGCTGAGACCGTCGCACAGGGCGCGGGCGGCTCCCAGCACAGAGCTCGTCATGGCGGCGGCGCGCTCGCCGCTCTCGGCGGTCACGTCGGCCGAGCCGCCGAGGATGAGCCCGTCACGGCTCAACACCACGCCGCGGGCGACACCAGGCAGTGCCAGCAGGGGCGACAGGACCCAGGACACGTCGAGGGACAGCGGGCGACCCTTGGCCTGAACACGGTTGGAAGCGCTGCGAGTGTCCATGGAGCGGTCAATTCCCTTCGGTGATGTCATGCTGCTGCGGCGGGAGCGCTTCGCGGCGGCCCGCTTCGGCCCCGACCTGGAAATCTCCCCACCGCTTCTGGGCCTCCTCCGGGGTGGTGAGCGACCTGCCGCCCGAGTCGGCAGAACCGCCAGAGCCGCTCGATCCGCCGGTGGGCCCAGAGCCAGACCCGGCAGGCGACGACTGGCGGCGGCGCTGCGGTAGCGGCGCCAGATTCTCCGCAGGGGGACGTCGTTGCTCGGACGCCGTCGCGGGTTCCGGACGGAGCGCTGCCGCGGGCTCCGAGCGGATGGCTGTGGTGGAGGCTGGGACGGAGGCCACAGGCTCCGGCCGGATGGCTGTGGTGGAGGCTGGGACGGCGGCAGCAAGATCCGGCCGGATGCCTATGGCTGCGGCCGGGACAGTGACGCGGACCGGCTCAGGTGCCAGCACCGACGGTCGGCTGTCCTCCGGCATCTCCACCAGCAGGGCGGTGGGAATGCTCAGCACGGCCTGGACGCCGCCGAAGGCGCTCTTCTTGACCGTGACCTGCATGCCGTAGTGGGCGACCTGACGGCCGATCGCGGCCCAGCCGGTGTGCGGCGGGTTGCCCAAATCGACCAGGCGGACCGGGTGGGTGCCACTCAGCAGGCGGCTCGCGCGGGCGTACTGGTCCTCGTTCAGGCCGACACCGGCGTCGTCGATGACGATGGCGGCGCCGTTGTTGGTCTCGTGCACGGCGATGGTCACCTTGAGCGTGCCATGGGAGTGGTGGACCGCGTTGGCCAGCAGCTCGGCGGTGACGAACAGGATCGACTCGGCGGCGCGGGCGGCGACCCCGATCCGGCGGCGCAGGTGGTTGGCCGGGCCCTCGATGCGCTGCTCGAAGTTCTCCACCCGGGAGATCGCGCCCACCATCAGGTCCACCAGATAGGTGTCGTCACGCGACAGGCCGGGCGTGGCGCCACAGGCGATGCCGGTGACCTGCGCACGACGGATGATCAGTTCGTTGAACATGTCGAGTCCCAGCACCTCGCGCAGCAGCGCCGTGTGCTCGTCGCCGCTGTAGCGCTGTTGTACGCCGGAGAGCAGGTCCTGGGCGCGCAGTGCCTGGGTCTGCACGCGGGACATCGCGCCCCTGATGATCGACTGGGCCGCCTCGTCGATGCGCTCGCCTTCCGCGCGGACGCCGCGGGTGAGCGCGTCGAGGATGGCGCGGTGCTGCCTGTCGACGTCCGTGCCGGCGAGTGCCGGGTTGTGCACGCCGGGGACGATCACATGCGGCGCGCGCAGGTGGGACAGCAGGGCGGGAATCCGCTTCGAGATCAGGTGCTCGGTCTCGGCGCGCACGAGGTCCTGCTGGGCGCGCGCCTCGCGCAGCAGTGCCTCGCTCTCCTGGGTCTGGCGCTCCGCCTGCACCTGCCGCTGGTCCCTGGCGCTGGTCTCGCGCGTCAGGTGCTCCTGCGCCTGACGGGCCTGAACCAGCTGCCCACGGGCCCGGGTGAGGTCGTTGCGTACGCGGAAGTGGAGGATCAGGACGCCCGCGAGGGCGAGGGCGAGAACGGCGGCGCCGATCACTATGGGGACGCTGAAGGAGTCTGGCGGCATGACAGTCCTGGGGGTCGAGAAGAGCCGGCGGGGAGATGTCGACCGCCGAAGAGCCCGCTAACGGCGCGTGTCGGCCTCGCACGGCGGCTGGCGAGGATCACGCCGGCGTGGCACACGCCCTGCCGCGACGTCGGCACGGTTGTGTGCCTGCTGCGGCTCTGCCTGAGGCATGGCGAGGCCAAGCGACATGAGCATCCTCGGTCTCAGTGGAACGACGGCCGAACGGGAAACCCAGTATTCCCCTTTAGTCACGATAGTCAACTGTGTGTAAGGTTGTCAGTGCATTCGGCCTCAACATATGGCCGGATTTGTCCGGATCGATGGGCCCTGCTGAGGGATCTCCGGTCCTGTCTGCGAACCCATATTCGATCGTTCCAGGCCGCGTCGGCCGCAATCACATCGACGACCTCACTGATCACATGCGGGCTCTTGGGCCAGTTGAGCCGACTCGCCCAAGATCTTCTCCATGGTCTCCCACGTGATCATCGGCGGGATGCCCGCCCTTTTGAAAATTGCCGGCACGCAGGTATGCCACTTTTGCGGAAAATATCTTGATGAAGTAGCGTGATCTGCCTGACTGCCGGGTCGGCCTTGGGCCACGCACCAGAGAGCAGCCCGGCTGACGCTTGATCGCCGGGCGGGCCCGTGGCCCGCCGTCTTCTTCTCCATTCAGTACGGCACATCAGGAACCACCAATGGAGAAGAATGGATTTCAACAAGCAGGTCATCGACGAGTTCCGCGCCAACAACGGCCAAGTCGGTGGCCATTTCGAGGGAGCGAGGCTGCTCCTGCTCACCACCACGGGCGCCCGCTCGGGCGAGCCACACACGACCCCGCTCGCCTACCTGCCCGACGGCGTCGAGCGCATGCTGGTCATCGCCTTCGCCGGGGAAGCGCCGAACAACCCGGCCTGGTACCACAATCTGAAGGCCAGCCCGCGCGCCACCGTCGAGACTGGCGTCCTCATCTTCGATGTCGAGGCGGAGGTCCTGGAGGGCACCGAGCGTGACACGGCGTTCGCCCGCGCGGTGGAAGGCGACCCCGGCTGGGCCGACTATCAGGCCAAGACGACGCGCACCATCCCGGTCGTCGCACTTCGCGTGACTGGTCCGCCCCGGGATAGCGCACCGTCGGGCGGTGCGTACCTCAAGCTGGTGCACGACGGCTTCCGCCGCGAACTCGCGCTGATCCGCAAGGAGCTGTCCGATTCAGGACGGCCAGACCTGGGCGTACAGCTCAGGATCAATTGCCTGACCGTCTGCCAGGGGCTGCACCATCACCACACGGGCGAGGACACCATGATGTTCCCCGGCCTGGCCGAGCAGCATCCCTCGCTCGCTCCGACCTTGGAGCGGCTGGCCAAGGAGCACGAGCGCATCACCGTACTCCTGGAAGAGCTGAAGCAGGCCCTTTCCGGTGGGGATCCGCTAAAGGTGCGGGCCGAGATCGAACGGCTCGTCGATGAGCTCGAAGCGCACCTGACGTATGAGGAGGAGCAACTGATCCCGGTTCTCGACCTCGCCTGAAGTCCGAGGAATTGGGAAACCATCTCGGACCAGCCGGGAAGCGATCTTCTGGGCGCTCGTGGTGCCGGGCCGCTGGGAGACGTGAGAGATCGGCCGCTGGGCTGCGGGTGCCCGTCTCTCGTGCATGGGCGGGCATGGGCGGGCATGGTCAGGCGGGGATCGCGGTCACCAGGCCGCCATCGATGACGAGGTCCTGGCCGTTGATGTAGGACGCCTCTGAGGAGGCCAGGAACGTCACCGCCGCGGCGACCTCCTCCGCCCGGCCGAATCGGCCGGCCGCCACCCGGCCGGTGATGGCCGTCGACTCTGTCTCGCTCAACGCCGCGGCCGGGTACATCGGCGTGTCGATGTACCCCGGGCTGATGGAGTTGACGCGGATTCCACGCGGCGCGAGTTCCGCCGCCAAGGTACGGGCCAGGTTGTGCGCGGCCGCCTTGGTGGCCGAATAGAGCGTGAGGATGCCGTTGCCGCGATGCAGGGTCCAGGAGGCGTTGATGACGATGGAGCCGCCATCGGCCAGCAGCGGCAGCGCCTTCTGGATCGTGAAGAACACGCCTTTGACGTTCACGCCGATGGCCTGATCGAAGTCGGCTTCGGTGATGTCGGCGAAGGGCGCGAACGTGCCCACGCCGGCGTTGGCGAAGACGACGTCCAGCCGGCCGTACCGAGTCTTGATCATATCCATGAGGGCCACCAGATCGTTGAGGTCGGCCGCGTCCGCCACCACGCCGAGGGCGTGCGAGCCGAGCACGGCTGCGGCCTGGTCCACACGCCGCTGGGTGCGGCCGGTGACGATCACGTGGGCGCCTTCGGCGACGAGGCGGTGTGCGGTGGCCAGTCCCATGCCGCTCGTGCCGCCGGTGATCAACGCGGTTTTGTCGATGAAGCGCATTATGTGAGTGCTCCGGAAAGTCGGTCGGCGGCCGCCGGCAGCCAGTCGGGGCGGGCGTTGCCGAGCAGGTGGTCGCCGTGAGGGATGTGCAAGTACTGTCCGCGTGGCGCCAGGCGGGCGAGGGGTTCGCCGTTGGTCACGCCGGGGATGAGGTCCTGGCCGCCGTCCACCACCATGAGAGGGCAGGTGATGCGCGGAGCGAGGGTGGACAGGTCCACCTGGCGGGCGAAGTGGCGGGCGGCTTCCTCTCCGCCGGCGCGCTGGATGAGAATCTCCTGTACGGGGGACGGCAGGGTGTTCCAATCCAGGCGGAAGGGACCGCTGACGGTGACCGCGGCCGCGACGCGCGGTTCATGGGCGGCGCTTTCGGCGACGTAGTAGCCGCCGAGGCTGAGCCCGACCAGTCCGACGCTCTCGACGCCGAGTGCGTCGATGACCCGGCTGATCACCTGGTGGTAGGCCGCAGTGATCGTGGAGGTGGCCGCGAGCGCCCCCTGGCCCGGCCCGTCCATGGCGAACACGGCCAGGCCCCGGCGCAGCAAAGCGGTGGTCACGTCGTGGAACTCCTCCTTGCTGGAGTCCAGCCCAGGCACCACCACGGCCGTGGCCGCCGCGTCGGTCGGGCCGCGCAGCCAGCCGGCGAAGCCCGATCCCTCGATCCGGCGCGCGCCGGGCTCCAGCAGTTGCAGGGCGCGGCCCATGGCGGAGTCGGCTTTGGCGGCGGCGAGTGCGTGTTCAGGATTCGGCCCCAGGGTGGCGAAGTGGAACCAGCGCGCTGCGACCTGACAGTGCTCGCCCGCGGAAATCGCCGTGCCCGCCTGCTCGGCGCGCGCAAGGTGTCCGTGTGCGGCGCGCATCAAGACCTCGCCCCATTGGCCCAGGTCGGCCAGCTCACCGGTGACCCGCTGGTATTCGTGCGGGTCCAGCCCGGCTCCCGTGGCCCGCGTCAGGTTGGCGGCGGCGAAGTCGGCGGCGCTCATCGTGGTGCTCCGATCGTCAGGACCGCGTTACCGCGGATCCGGCGTTCCCGCAGGTCGACCAGCACATCGGCGGTCTGGCTCCAATCGGCGGTACGGCCGATCTCCGGGTGAAGCCGGCCTCCGGACATCAGACGTACCAAGGTGGCCAGATCGGGACCGTATGGCGCGCCCGCATAGTGGAAGTGCCGGATCACGGCGTTCTCCGGCCCGGCGAGCAGGTCGAAGAAGTTCATCGTCGCCGGGGTACGGCTGGCCTGGCCGAACCAGACCAGCGTGCCGCCGGGGACCAGCCTGGCCAGCGCGGTCGCGAACGCGCTTCCGCCGGTGGACTCCAGCACCACGTCGAACGGCCCGCCCGCGTCGGCCACGTCGTGCACGATCGCCGCGGCACCCAGCTCGCGCAGGCGTGCACCACGCTCCACAGTGGCGGTGACCGCACTCACCTCCGCCCCGGCCGCGGCCGCCATCTCGGTGAAGTAGTGGCCCACCCCGCCAGAGGCGCCGGTGACCAGCACCCGCCTGCCCGCCAGGGCGCCGACCGTACGGAGCAATCGAAGCGCGGTGATCCCGGCCAGCGGCAGCGCGGCCGCCTGGACGGCGCTGATCTCGTCGGGCAGCACGGCCAGCGAGTGAGTGGGCACGGCCACGTACTCGGCCCAGCCGCCCATCGGCGGATGGCCCACCACGCGGGTGCCGGCCGGCGGTCCCGAGCCGTCGGCGGCGGCCTGCACGACCAGGCCGGCGACGTCCTTGCCGGGCAGCAGGCCGGGTTTCGGCTCTTCCAGAAGGAAGGTCTCACCTCGGTTCGGGGAGAAGGCCTCGACCTTGATCAGCGCTTCCCCTGCGGTGGGTACGGGCTGAACGTCCTGGGCGAACTCCACCGGACGCGCTGGATCTCCCGTGGGGATCAATCTTCGCATGCAGCCATGAAACCGGCGCACGAGCCGCGGGATCCAACAACGTACGGGACAAGCCGACAACCACCGGTTGTCACCTAAGGTGAAAGACGTGGACCTCGACCTGGCGCAGGTGCGCGCGTTCGTCCTGGCCGCCGAAGAGCTGCACTTCGGTCACGCGGCCGAGGAACTGTCGATCTCCCAGCAGGCGCTGTCCAAGCGGATCGCCCGCCTGGAGTCCATGCTCGGCAGGCGCCTATTCGAACGTGGTGGCCACGGGGTACGGCTCACCGAGGCCGGGCAACGTTTCCTGGAGCCTGCCCGACAGGCCTTGGCCGCCGCCGACCTGGCCGTGGCGACGGTGCTGGATGCGTACCGTCCGCTGCGGATCGACGTGTGGGGCCACCTGTATGCGCCCATGCGCACGCTGGCGCAAGTGGCATCCCACGAGCCGCGGCTGGAACTCGGGCATGGCCGTGACCTTCCTGCGGTGGCAGCCGCGCTGCTGCACGGCGCGATCGACGCCGCCTTCGGCCGCGTTCACGCGCCTCTGCCCGCCGGGCTGACGCATCGCCTGGTGCGACTGGAGCCGGTGGATGCGATCCTCAGCGCCGACCACCCACTGGCGCACGCCCCGGCCATCCGGCCCGAGCAACTGCACGACGGCGTGCTGTGGACCCCCGGGCCGCTCCATCGGCTGGACTTCCTGCACCGCTTCGCCGAGCACTTCGGCATCCGCGATCAGGCCGAGGGCACCAATCTGGGGCTGGACCACTTCCTGGTGGATCTGGCAGCGGATCCGCGCCGCTTCTGCCTGCTGCCCGCGGACGTGCCGCTCCCGTCCGGCCCGGCGATCCGCTCGGTCCCGCTGGTGGACCCGACACCCCTGTACGCCTGGTCATTGCTGTGGCGTGACAACGGCGGCCATCCACTGCTGGAAGCCTTGACGAGCGCCTTCACGGCGCAGGCGAAGCGCAACCGCTGGTTGGAATACGATCCCACCCGCGATTGGCTTCCCGAGCATGATCCCTCACCGCGGCGGAATCGTCCCGACCCAGGCGATTGAGCCCCAGGGATCCGACGTCGACCGACCAGACCACGTTGCGGTCGGAGGGCGGGGTGCCACTGGATCTCCTTCCGGGCAGGGCCCGCAGCGGCATGTGCGATGATTCTCCCTTCGGGAAGCGATCTTCTCAACCCTTCTCGCGCCCCAGGCCAGCCCTACTCGTGAACACCCCACTCAGGTCAAAGGCCATTTCCTGGTTATGGGAGGCGGCCTTCTGCGTTGCTGGGTGACTAACTGAGTGACCACGCCGGATGGGAGCAGGCGATGCGGACCCGACGAGGTGCCCGGATTGTGCTGCTGGACCAGGACGATCGGATTTTGATGATCCGGCACAGGGATGACGGCGCCATCGTCGTCCCGGGGTTTCCGGTCCGGGAGTTGTTCTGGGTGCCGCCAGGCGGAGGATTGAAGGAGGACGAGGATTTCCTTCAGGCCGCTCGCAGAGAGCTGCTGGAGGAGACCGGACTGACGGAGGTCGAGTGGGGGCCGTGCCTGTGGACTCTGGATGCGGACGTCCGATGGGGCGGCGAACCCGTGCACATGCACGAGCGGTACTTCCTTGCGCGGGCGCGCGGTACGCAGACCATCACCCGCGCCTACCTGGAGCCGGGCGAACAGCAGGCGATCATTGACCACCGATGGTGGTCCTTGGCTGAGCTTGTCGCGGCCGAGACCACGGAGACTCTGCGGCCTGTGGGACTTGCGGAGCTGTTGGCCGATGTGCTGGCCGTAGGGGGACGTCCGTCAGGCGAGCCGCGTGCCCTGCGCACGTAGGAGTCCTGTCCTCTGAAGTCACCCAGGATGAAGGCCGCCCCGGATCTCGGTGACAGTGGTGTTGCGGTGTCCGACCAGGCGTGAGATGGCCTCGAGTGGCATTCCGGAATCGGAGAGCAGCGAGACAAAGCTGTGCCGCATCCCCGAGTACTCGTCAGCCTCGCCAACGGCGACTTGTGGGCGTGCGGTACCGAGACGTGCGCCGAATCCGGTCTGGGAAACGATCTTCCGAGTGCCTGCTCCGCCCCAAGCCAGCCGCACTTGTGAACACCCCACCAGAGGTAAACAAGGCCCGTCCGGGTAATCGGACGGGCCTTTGCGCTGCTCAGGGGCTTGTTTGCTACCCGGTGCCTTCCCTTTGCCCCTGCTCGGTCGACTCCTCGGGTGTCCGATTCTGGGAGCGGAACGCCACGTCATCCGGCCAGCGTAGAGAGGGGATCGACACGGCCGCGAGCCTGCTCCCATAGCGCTCACGCCGGCAAGCCGACGTCGATCACCGCCACGTCGGTGCGGTGGCGGAGCGCCGCCGGCACGATGTGATCGCCGGAGGCCGGCTCGGCGACGACCTCGAGGTCGTCTTCCAGCTCTGCAGGGTGACCAGCGTGTCGCACAGGTTGCGCATGTCTCCGAGCTCGTGCCCCAGGTACTGGTTGCCTCCGCCGTGATCGGCACACACCCGGCAGCAGAGAGACGGGCCTGCGCCGTGCCGAGCGTTCCCCGGAAGTTGTCATGAACCACACCGCAACGGACACACAGCCCTCCTATCCGGACAACCCGACCGCTGATCGCTTGCCCGCGCCCGCCGAGACAGCTGGACTGGCATCGTCCGGCCAGGGCGCCCACCACCTGCCATGACGGCAACGCCGGCGATGTCACGTCCTTCGTGTCAGGAGCACAGCAATGACAGTCCACACGTCACGTACGCGCCTGGTCGGCCGGTTCCTCTGGCACTACATCGAGATGGTCATCGCGATGATGCTGGGGATGCTGCTGCTCGATCTGGTGCGGGACGCGGTCCTGCCGGAGATCACCCGGATCGACGTCAACATGTTGATCACGGCCGCCGACATGACCATCGGCATGGCCGTCTGTATGCGTGTCCGCCGCCACGGCTGGCCCGGCATCGCCGAGATGAGCGTGGCGATGTTCGCGCCTTTCCTCGTTCTCCTCGTCCCGTACGGGTTCGGGGTGTTACCGGGCCACCTGGTGATGTCGATCGGGCACGTGCTCATGTTCGTTCTCATGGCCGCGGTCATGCTGAGGCGGCGCGAGGAGTACGTACGGCACCGGCACCGCCTCGGCATCCTTCGGTCGAAGTGGATCGGGAGGGCGGCCGTCGTGCTGGCCGCGTTGCTGATCCCAGGTGCGGTCTCCGCGGTGAACACCATGGGCAAGTTCGGCGACCTGTACGAGCCGCGCCCGGACGCGGTGACGGCCGAGCCCGCGCCGAAGGCCGCCGACCATGATCCGGCCAAGCCCACAGTCGCCTTGCTGGTCAACGGCAGCGGCGCCAACGCCGCCGACCTGCTCGGGCCGTACGAGGTGCTGGCGGGCACCGGCCGGGTGAACACCTACGTCGTCTCGGCCCGCCCTGGACCTGCGCCTCTGACCGGTGGCCTGGACGTCGTGCCGGACCTGACCTTCGCCGAGCTGGCCCGGCTGCTCGGCGAGCGGCACGACAGCCTCGACGCCGTGGTGATCCCGGCCCTCCAGCAGCCGGTTCCCGCCGAGGCCGGTGCGATCACCACATGGGTGCGGCAGCAGTCAGCCGCCGGCGCGCTGGTGGTCAGTGTCTGCAACGGGGCACGCGCCCTCGCCGCCACCGGGCTGCTGGACGGCAGGCCCGCGACCTCCCACTGGACACGGCTACCCGGTCTGCGGGCGGATTTCCGCAACGTCCAGTGGACGAGCGGCCTGCGGTACGTCGACGACGGAAACCTGATCACCACCGCCGGTGTGCTGTCCGGCATCGACGGCGCCCTGCGGATCGTCGAACGGCTGACCGACGTGGACACCGCTCGCGCGGCGGCGGCCAGAGTCCACTGGCGTCACTACTCGCCCGGCAGCGCCGCGCAGATCCCCAGGTCCGGTTGGGCGGCGCCGGACGTGGTCGCCGCACTCAACGCCTCCTACCAGGTCGGGCCGTCGACCATCGGTGTCCGGCTGATCGAGGGCGTCGGCGAACTGGAACTCGCCTCCGCGTTCGTCTCCTACACCGAGCAGTCCATGATCGGCCGCACGGTCGCGGTCGGCGACGGTCCGGTCCGCTCCCGGCACGGCCTGACGTTCATCCCCCGCTCGACGGTCGCGGCAGCCGCGGACGACCTCGACCGCCTGCTCGTGCCTGGTCTGGACGCGGCGCGCCGCCACGTGGCGGGCACCGGGCCGGCCGCGGACACCGGAGGTCTCCGGCCCGAGTATCTCCACCTCGGCGAGGAGTTCGCGTTCGATCCGGTGCTGCGCGACATCGCCCGTACCCACGACGTGCAGACGGCCCGGTTCACCGCCAAGACGCTGGAGTATCCGGTGATGAACGTCCAGTTGACCGGCAACGCCTGGCCGTGGCCGGAGACCATCGTTCCGTTGGCGCTCGCACTGCTGGGCATCGCCTCCGCCGTGGCCGCCGGCATGGTGTTCCGCCGGATCCGGGCCGCTGGCCGGCGCCCGGAACCGATCGACACACAGGAGGCCCCCACCGAACTGGCGCCGAGCATCAACCGCAGCTGAGACCCGGCCGCTCCACCCGCCCTGGCCGTCACCGCGCCCCCGGCGGCCAGGGCCCGGACGGTGGGGTCTGATCGCTGCTGATCCTTCGGGCCAGGGGACTTGGCGCTGCGGGGCTGGATCATGCTTGGTAGCGACACGTGATCAGCCGTCAACCTCAAAATTCAATATTCCGAAATTTCGGTTTTATGGTTGAATCGAGGAATGCAATCCATCCTCAGCATGCTGCTGACCACCGTGCTGGCGGCCCCGATGACCGGCGCCGTCGCCGCCCCCGCCGACCTCAAGGACGTTGAGGCCGTACTCGCCTACATCCGCGCTCATCCCGACGACGTCGCGCTGGTGACACAGGGCATCAGTCACAACGCCGATCGCCTCACCCCTGTGGCGTCAGCCATCAAGATCATCCATCTCGCCGCCTACGCCGACGCCGTCCGCAAGGGGAGGGCCAAGCCGGGCGAGCCCGTCTCCGTGGCCCTGTGGAACGCCTACCACCTGCCCGGCACCGATGGTGGTGCCCACGAGGCGGCGCTCAAACGGCTCAAGCCCGGTGCGACCGTCACGCTCGACCAGGTCGTCTCCGCCATGATCGAGGAGAGTGACAACGCCGCCGCCGACCTGCTGCGCGACCGCCTCGGCCCCGGCGTGCTGCGCAAGATCGCGCAGACTCGCGTCGGTACCATCAACGGCGAGATGCTACGCGCCGTCGGCGGCTGCACGCTGCCCGCCGACGTCTGTCTGAAGAACTACGTCAAGGCTGGTAAGCAGGTGCAGCCCACGCTCCCCAGCTTTGCCCAGCAAGCTACCTGGGCCGAAACCGTGACCCGCGTCGAACCTGGCGTTCTGCGCAGAGTGCTCGCCGAACTCAGGAAGGACAAGACGGCGAGCAAGCACCTGGAGTGGCCGATGCGCCAGCCCGGAGCCGACCCCCGCACACTCCTCATCGGCACCAAGGGCGGCGCGCTGCCCGGCGTCATCAGCGAGGCCATGTACACAATCCGGCCAGGTGAGAAGCCGCGCGAGACCGTCCTCGCACTGCGGCGACTGCCTGAGGCGACCTGGTTCTCCGGGATGCGCAGCTATGCTCATCAGCAGTTCATCGTGCGGATGGCGACCGATTCGGTCTTTTTCGAGAAAGTCCGCACAGCGTTGAAGTGAGGCAACCCTGACCAGTGCCAACGACCGGCTCCAGGACCTCGAGGCGCGAGTCGCCGCCCTCGAGGCCGCGCTCATCGCCCCTAAGGCACCGGCGGTCGGCGACGACACCGGCCTGATCACCTACGGCGGCCAGGCCAAACTCGGCGACCACCAGTGGCTATGGGAGATAAACCGCAGCCCCGGCTGGTTGCTTCAGCAGCCGACGGGGCCGTTGGCCGCCGTACTGGCCGCCGCCGGGCACCCGGCGCGCTTCGAAATCCTGCAGTTGCTGGTCGTCGGGCCCAAGCCGGTCGCCGACCTTCAGGCCGAGCTGGCCCTCGCCTCCCCGGGCCAGCTGTACCACCACCTCAAGACGCTGGCCTCGGCCGGGCTGGTCGAGCAGCCCGAGCGGGGAGTCTACCGGGTGCCGCCACACGTGATCTTCCCCGTGCTGGCCCTGGCGGCCGCCGCGATCGACGTGGTCGAGCGCTCCAGCGCTCCGGTGGAACCTCGCAATCTGCCTGGCTGATGTTTCAGCCGGTGCGCCAGATCTACCACACCGATACGCCGCGTCGACGGATACTCAGTAACGATGACCCTCGCTGACCAGGCCGCCATGACGGGGCAGGATGGTCGGCTGACCGATGAGCAGCGCGCGGCGCGCAGCCGGACGGCCGCGACCGTGCGCGGACGCGGCCACCTTGGCGGTCGGTCGCCTGCTCGCCCACGTCGGCGGTCACGTGCCCGTCTCCGTCATGAGTGTGCCTTCCGGAATGGTGAACAGTGCTTACATCCATCCTTCGCCGAACACCGGGATCTTCTTCCCGCCGCCAGGAGCTCCGGGATGCCCTCACTGGGCCTTGTGTCCCCTTACGGGCCTGCTCGACCAGCACGGCACGCACATCACCTCCGCGCCCACCCCGCCAGGTCTGCTGCGCGTCGTGCACGCACGAGTCCTCGACGAAGACACCCACGCTGCCAACAAGATCAAACCCGCGTGTTGATAATCTGCAGGCCCTTCTTGTTCTTTATCCAAAATCCGGGACGTATGCCGTGGCCAGGCCGTTGCCGACCGCGTGGTGATCTATCCGCCCATAGCGGATTGTCACTGGAGTCGACAGGTACGGTGTTTGTGGCGGCAGTGGAGATGGGGCGTGGCGTGATGGCGGGGGAAGAAGGCTTCGATCGTCGGATCGAACCGTTCCGGACGGAGCTGCTGGCGTACTGCTACCGGATGCTCGGCTCGGCCCACGACGCAGAGGACTTGGTCCAGGACACGTACCTGAGGGCGTGGCGGGCGCGGGAGCAGTACGACGATACTCGCAGCTCGCTACGCACCTGGCTCTACCGGATCGCGACGAACGCCTGCCTGACCGCCCTGGAGGTGCACGGCCGCCGCCCGCTGCCGTCGGGGCTGGTGGCCGCGTCGGATCCGCTCGGGCCGCTCGTCCAGGGAGAGCACGCCGCCTGGCTCCAGCCCTTGCCGGACTCGTTGCTGGACGCGGGCGATCCGGCTGGGGCCGTGATCGACCGCAGCAGCCTGCGCTTGGCGTTCGCCGCCGCCCTGCAGCACCTGTCGGCGCGTCAGCGCGGTGCGCTGATCCTGCGTGACGTGCTCAGCTTCTCCGGGTCCGAGACGGCGGAAATCCTCGGCACCACCGTCGTGTCGGTGAACAGTGCCCTGCAGCGGGCGCGTACCCGCGTGAAGGAGGTCGGGGTCCAGCAGGAACGGGTCAGCGAGCCGTCCGCGGCCGAGCAGCGCGCCTGGGTCGAACGCTACATGAAGGCGTTCGAGCGCGCCGACGTCGAGGGCCTCAAACGGCTGCTCACCGAGGACGTGCTCATGGAGATGCCGCCGATGCTCAACTGGTTCTCCGGCCGCAGCAACTACGGCCTGTTCATGGAATGGGTCTTCGGGGCGGCCGGGAAGGACTGGCTTCTCAAGGAGGTCGCGGCCAACGGCGGCCAGCCCGGATTCGCCGCCTATCAGCGCGTCGGCGACGGGTACGCCCTGCACACGCTCCAGATCTTCACCGTCACCGACGAGGGCATCAGCCGGAATTCGGTGTTCCAGGACTCCAACGTCTACGCGACTTTCCGCCTGGCGGCCAGGCTCGACGACCAGGGACTTGCCATCGCCGACGCCTAGCCGGGCGAGGGTGGGGGACGGCTCGTCGAACGTGGCCGTGACGCTTGGACTATGGGTTGGTCCGGGCTGATGGGACGGGAGATCGGGCCGGCGCGGGACAGGGCCGGCCTCGACGTCTTTCGCCCGACAGCCACGTGGAGCGGATAGCGATCCGCGCGGCCGGGCGGTCGGCGTCGTCGTGGACGGCCGGCTGGTAGAACGAGGGCGCGTCGCCCGAGCAGGTCGTGCTGCGCACGACCTGCTCGGGCGTCCATCGATGGTCAACCGCTTCGACCTGGCGCACCACTTCCCGGAGCTGCGCAAGGATGCCGACGGCAGCATCGTGTTCGGGGTCATGGCGGTGGCCCGGCGCGCGCGCTCGCGCGGGAGCGTCACCCTTCAGCCGGCGGACCCGAGCACGCCTCAACATCTCTTGACCGCGGGCGCGATGAGTTCCGACTCCGCCGCCGGTATGTACTAGCGAGTTCGCCGGAATACCCCGGGCGAGCCGATCACAAGGGAGAATCTGATGTCGAACAGTCGTGTGGAGGACGAGGCCGCAATCCAGGCCGTGCTGGTTGATTCCTACAAGGCGTGGGAGGCCGGCGACGCCGACGGCATGGTCGCCAACTACACCGCGGACGCGACCGCCATCATGACCGGCTCGCTCCGCGACAGCCGGGATGTGATCCGTCAGAACATGGCTCTGGGCTTCGAGGGGCCGCTCAAGGGCAGCTCGACCTACAACAAGCAGCTCAGCATCCGCTTCGTCGGCAGGGACGGCGCGATCGTCGTCAGCGAATCCGCCATCCTGTTCGCCGGCGAGACCGAGGTTCCGGACGACCTGCGTAAGGTGAACGCGACCTGGGTTTTCGAGAAGCGGGACGGCCAGTGGCTGATCGCCGCCTATCACAACAGCCCGGTGCTGGCGCCTGAGCAGTGAGCCGCGGTTGCGCGGCGCGAAGTGAGCCCCGGGACGCTCGATACCGAGCCGGTCATTGAGCGTTTCGATCACCGATTCCACGCGCTGGCGCGGCCACATCGGTCGCGGTGAGCGAGACAGGCGTTAGGTTCCCGGGATTGCCACTGTTTCGGTACGGCATGTCGCCTAGCGTGGGGCGGCCATCACCCTCATCTTCGTCGCGGGAACGCTTCGAGGAGAAGGGTGGTGGCCGTCGATGCCAGCTCCTGGCTGCGGCCCGGTGTGTCCACCTCGCCGGGCCGGTCGTTCTGCCACACCTATGGCCGCGGCAAGGATCAGCATCTGATGATTCCAAGGAGAACGGGCTCCGCCACGGGTGAGGTCAAAGCGGGCGGCGCGTAGCGTCCCCCTCATGGCCGGCACACCTCGCGCTCGATCGGCGTGACGGAGGCATGCCTTCCCCGCGTCCGCGGGCGGCGGATCCCTCGCTCCACGTCACGAGGTCACGCTTCGCCGAGGAATGGTCAAGGCCGGGGCGTGCCACGCCCGAGGTGGCGAGATCAGTCACAGGAAGGGGACGAAGTTGCCGGAGCGATCAGGAACCCTGGCTGACGATCCGTTCAGTGGTCGGCACCCGACCAGTCACGAACGGATGACGGGAGTGCCCTGGGATGTGTCGTACCACGACGGCCCCGCACCTTGGGACATCGGCCGGCCGCAGCCGGCGGTGGTGCGTGCGGCAGCCGAAGGCGGATTCGCCGGAGCGGTGCTCGACGCCGGCTGCGGGACCGGCGAGAACGCTCTTCACCTCGCCTCGCTGGGATTGCCGGTTCTGGGCGTCGACGTGGCCGAGACGGCCCTGGCGATCGCCCGGGCGAAGGCCGACGATCGCGGGATCGAGGTTGACTTCGCCGCGGCTGACGCGTTGCGGCTGGAGCGTCTGGGGCGCCGGTTCGAGACGGTGCTGGACTGCGGACTGTTCCACACCTTCGACGCCGACGAGCGACTCGGATACGTGGCGAGTCTGGCATCGGTGATCGAGCACGATGGGACGCTGTATGTGTTGTGCTTCAGCGACGATGGTCCCGATACCGGCCCGCACCCCGTCAGCCGGGATGAGCTGAGGGCGGCGTTCAACCCCGGCACCGGATGGAACGTCGCCGCCATCGAACCGGACCGGGTTCTGACGAGATATCACGACGACGGCGCACCTGCCTGGTTCGCGACACTCAACCGGATTCAACGACAACTCGAACGCCAGCCCGTTGAGCCTGGCCCCCCTCCCCGATCGCAGCGACCGTGTCGATGATCCGGTCCGTTGGAACCTGTCAGCCTTGCTCGCTTCGGCCGCGCTGGGTGAAGACGTCGAGCAGCAGCTCTGCCAGCACCTGCGGGTCCGCGCCGAGCGCGACGTCCGCGTTGGGCTTTTGCGGGCTATTGAGCCGGGTGTCCATCACGGTCCGGCCGATCGTGAGCGGGCTGGTGGTGTCCACGGTGACGTGCAGGCTTCGCGTGGTGATGATCTCGGGCCGTACGAGGTAGGCGGTGCAGACGACGTCATGTACCGGTGCGGCGTCGTCGGCGGTCACTGTCCCGTCGTAGGCGTCGATCCGCCGGGAGATGAACCGGGAGGCGGCGATCCCGGCGGGCGTCGCAGACTCTTCCAGTCTGGCGCAGGTGTCCCGCGTGACCAGGGCCTGGTAGGTGGCGTCGAGCGGCACCAGGGTGAGGCGGCTGAAGCCGGCGGACAGAACCATGTTCGCGGCTTCCGGGTCGGCCCAGATGTTGAACTCGGCCGAGGCGGTCACGTTGGTCACCGCATGCCCCCCGCCCATGATCACCACCTCGTCGACCGCGTTCGTGAGGGAGGGGTCGATGGCCAGCGCGGTGGCGATGTTGCTCAACGGGCCCACGGGAACCAACGTGATCTGCTCGGTGGCCGAGCGCAGTGTCTCGATGAGAAACTCGACCGCTCCGGTGTCTTGGCACACGCTGCGCGGTTCGGGAATGGGCAGCGCACTGCCGTGCGGATCGTCGCCGGAGTCTCGGTCGAAGTGCTTGGCGGATGGAAAGCCGAGCCGGGCGATGGGGCGGGCCAGACCCGCGAAGACCGGGATGTCGGACCTTCCGATCCAGTCGAGCACGCGCAGTGTGTTGTCGGTGGTGTTTTCGAGTGGCACGTTGCCGTTCACGGTGGTGACACCGATCAGGTCGAGGTCTGGATGCAGCGCCGCGAACATGATCGCGACCGCGTCGTCGGTTCCGGTGTCCACGTCGAGGATGACTTTCCGGCTCACGAGAGCGCTTTTCCCTTCCACAGCGGTGGCTTGGACGAGGTTGCCTGGTGCCGCGTCACTCTCGCCCGAGCCGATCGTCAAGGACAATCCTGATCATGCCGGACAACTTGCGAATCGGCTTCGCCCGTCGCCCGATCATCTCGGCACTCGACGCGCTGCTCGACGGCCTCGTCGCCGGCTAGAGGCGGCTAGGGCCTGTTTTCAAATTGATCTTTGCGTGATCTGAGGTCTTCATGATCGTCGGGTGCGTGGTGATCTGAGCGATGAGCAGTGGGTGGTGCTGGAGTCGCTGCTACCGGTCGCGGCCGGGCGGGGACGTCCGGCCGTGGTGTCGCGACGGCAGGGCACTGGGCGTGTGGAGCGGCGCGGGCGCCAGCGGGCTGGCGCTCGGCTCGCTGCTGGGCGGGCTGTTGACCGGGGCGTGGGGCTGGCAGGCGGTCTTCTACGTCAACGTGCCGCTGGCCGCCATCGCCATCGCGGGCGCCTACCTGCTGATCCCGGCGGACGGCCCGCGGGCCCGAGGCCGCCGCTTCGACCTACCGGGCGCTGTGCTGGCCACGGCCGGGGTGAGTCTGCTGGCCTTCGCGCTCATCCAGGGCCCGGAGTCCGGGTGGGCCTCGCCGTCCATCCTCAGCAGCGTCGTGCTGGCCGTCGTGCTGCTGGCCGCGTTCGTCTCGGTCGAGAAGCGCAGCGGGGATGCGCTCATGCCGCTACGGCTGTTCGGCAACCGCAGCCTGAGCTCGGCCATCGCCGTCATCCTGGTCTTCGGCGTCACGTTCAACGCGCTGCCGTATTTCCTGACCGTCTACTTCCAGACCGTCCTCGGCTACGGTGCGGTGGCGACCGGGCTGGCCTTCCTGGTGCCCGCGCTGCTGATCGCGTTCGGCACCCAGCTGGGCGGGCGGCTGGCAGGCCGCATCGGGATGCGTCTGACCCTGCTCATCGGCACCATCGGAGGGGCCGCGGGGACCGCGCTGGTGGCCGTCGGCGTCAGCGCCGATGGATCGTACGCGAACGTCCTGCCCGGAATTGTGATCATGGGGGTCAGCCAAGGCCTCACCTGGACCGGCATGTGGATCGCCTCCGCGACCGGCGTCGCGGGTCGCGAGCAAGGCGTGGCCTCCGGGTTGGCCTCCACGGCGCTGCAGGTCGGCTCGGCGCTCGGCCTGGCCGTGCTGGTGGCCGCCAGCGGATTGGGTGAGGCGACCGGCACGGCGCTCGCAACCGGCCTGCGCACGGCGGTGTTCATCGCCGCGGTAGGCATGCTGCTCGGCACCGCGGTCGCGCTCACCTTCGCCAGGAAGCGAATCGCCCAGCCGGCGCTGGTCTGAAACCCGTGGTTGTGTATGGAAGGAGCTGCGATGTTCGACGTCGCGATCGTGGGCGGCGGCCCTGTGGGCATGCTGCTGGCCGCCGAGCTCGGGCTGCAGGGCGTCCGGCCGCTCGTGCTGGAACGGCTGGCGGTGCCGTCCGGGAGTCGAAGGCCGGTACGTTGCACGCGCGTACCGCGCAGAGTCTCGACAGGCGCGGCCTGCTCGACGCGGTCGGCAGGTCGAGCAGGGGAAGCGTGCGCTTCCACTTCTCCGGCATGTTCGGGCTCGACCTGGGCGCGGTCGTGGAGGAGGGCGCGAGCATCGTCGGCAGTCCACAGGCGTGGGCCGAGCAGGTGTTCGGCCGCCGCGCAGCTGCGCTGGGCGCGGAGATCAGGCGCGGGCAAGAGGTCACCGGGCTGGTCCAGAACGACGACCACGTGGTGCTGACCGCCAACGGGCGCGAGCTGGCCGCGCGCTACGTGGTGGGCACGGACGGCGCGCGCAGCACGGTACGCCGCGCCGCCGGGATCCCGTTCAGCGGCACGCCCGCGCGGGTGGCCGCGCTCATGGGCGACGTGCGGCTGCTCGACCCGTACGGCCTGCCACCCGGCTACACCCGCACCCCGCGCGGCTGGATCATCGTCTGGCTCGACCCGGCCGGGCACAGCCGCGTCACCACGTACGACTTCCGCGCCCCGCACCCCGACCGGCAGGCACCGGTTACCCTCGCCGAGCTGCGGGAGGCGGCCGAACACATCCTGGACCGGCCCGTCCCGATGGCCGACCCCAGGAACCTGTCCCGCTACGGCGACGCCGCACTGCAGGCGGACACGTATCGCAAGAGCCGGGTGCTGCTCGCCGGCGACGCCGCGCACGTGCACTTCCCGTGGGGAGGCCAAGGGCTGAACACCGGGCTGGAGGACGCCTTCAACCTGGGCTGGAAGCTCGCCGCCCAGGTGCACGGGCACGCGCCGGACGGCCTGCTCGACACCTACCACTCCGAACGGCATCCGGTGGCCGCCCGCGTGTTGTGGAACGTGCGGGCGCAGACCGCGCTGGCCGACCCGGACCCGGCAGTCGATCCACTCCGCGAGTTGTTCGCCGAGCTGATGCGCTTCGACGAGGTGAACACGTACCTGAGCGGGATGATCAGCGGCGTGCACACCACCTACGACGTGGGCGTGCCCGGGGCCGGGCGGATGGCCGCCGACATGGTGCTGAAGACCGCCGGCGGGCCGGTCAGGCTGGTGGAGCTGTTGCGGACCGGGCGGCCGCTCCTGCTCGACCTGGCCGGGCGCGACGACCTGGTGGCCGAGGCAACCGGCTGGGCGGACCGGGTGGACGTGCTCCGGGGTGGTGCCGATCACCCGGCCGAGGCGCTGCTGATCCGTCCTGACGGATACGTGGCGTGGACCTCTGACGCCGCCAGACATCCGCTACGGGACTCGCTCGAACGCTGGTTCGGCAAGAGCGACGGAGCGTGACCCACCTCGGGCCGGCCCTATTCGTGAACACCCCGCCCAGGTCAGTGCGGCTGTTCTGGTGTCCCTTGTGGTGGCCGACGGGGAGATGGCCGCAACAGTTCGGACCGGTCGATGCAGCTGCGGATCGGGCGTTGGATGCAGGCCAGAGCTACCCGTGAACGGTCAGAAGGCCCGGTCCCAGATCATGGAACCGGGTCCTCTGGCATAGTGAGCCTGTGCAGGCAGAGGCGAAGGATTGGCCTGAGCCGATATCGACGTGCTGGAACTACTGGATCGCGGTCCCGACCGGTGACCAGGTCGGCCTCATGGAGGTCCTTGGTTTGTCGTCGCCCAGGCCGATCACCTTCGTTGAGGCACAAGAGGTGATCGACGCTGATGGACACGGCGAACCGGACGATCCTCATCACTTGTCGCGGGTTTTCGTCACGCCCGAGGTGGACGGATGGACCCTGGTCATCGGGGCCTGGTGCGATCCTTGCGACGGCGGACGTCGTGAGGATGTGCTCAGGTTGTGCCGGGTGCTCAGTGCCCGCTATGGAGGGGCGCAGGCCTACTACTACGGCGCGCAGGGGGACGGTTCGGCATGGGTGGTGGCCGAGAACGGCTGCGTCATTCGTCGGTACGCGGCAACCGGCGAACCGGATGACGCATCGCTCACTCTCGGCAACCCGCTGCCCTATGAGCAGGTACGGCTTCAGGAACTGGGGCTGCCGGTCGACGGAGACCTGCGGACGGCAAGCGGTGAACAGATCGATGAGTGGACACTGGCCGCCTTCGACATGGCCCCAGAGATTGCTGCCGCCTGCGGTATCAGCCCGTTTACTCTGAACCACGACACAAGGGTGCGTGGAACCGGCGTGCTCGCGATTACGCCGGAGGGCGCCGGCCGGGCGATCGAGGCCACAGAAGGCCGCTGATCCCAGCGATCAGGGGCCACACCGGTGGCCCGTGGACGACCCTCGTCTCCACCGGGGGATTTGCAGGTGACAAGGGGTTTCGCAAGTTGGACGTCTCGTACACCGATCTCGCCACGGCGGTGTCAGAGTTCGGTCGATTGTCCGACGCCGTGCGCGGCCACGTGACCGCCCTGCAGGCCGACCTGCCCGCCGCGGAGGACATCTGGGGGAGCGGCGAGTCCGGGGGCGAGGCGAGGACGATGTACTGACGCGGGAAGTTCGGACCTACCTTGCACCTTCGGTGGCGCGGGTCTCGGTGTACGGTCAAAATCGGCTGGTGTCGAATATCTTCACGGACTTCATCCGGGTTTATGCGCAGCCTGGTCGCCGCATCGATGAGGTCGAGGCGCAGTGGATCGCCTGGATGTTGCTTGGGCCCGGCGGTTCCTATCATGTTCCGGTCTGCATCCGATGCGGGCCGCAGGGGCGCTACGCCGAAATCCAGTACGGCTCTGGCAAGAGCCCCGACGTCGTGGATTTCTGCGAGAACCACATAGGGTACTGGCGCTACAGCACGATCTGGGGGCGGCACTTCAACGAGGGCGGCTCCCAGGATGTGATCTGGCAGGACGACGTCAACGACGGCCCACGTCGGTTCTGCCGGTACGGTTTCGACGAAATCCGCGTCATCACTGAGGGCGGGCAGCCGCCCTTGGTACCGGACATGCCATGGCAGCGGCAGCTCGATGGCTCCTGGCGGCTGCGGGTTGACGGCAGCTACCGCACCGGCAACGACCGTTTCGCTCGCGTCGGGCCCTGCGCTACGGCCACGGTGGACCCGCCGGACCCAGACCCAGCGGACTTGCCTCTGTCTACACCGACCACCCCGAACATCTGCGGCGAGGAACTGACGAGCATCGACCCGTCCTGGCTTGCCGCTCTCACCGACGGCGGGTCGGCTGCCACGTTGATCGAGCACCGCTGGCGAGGTCGGATCGTGCATTGGTCGTCGTTCCAGCCCGACGAGCGTTGCTACGACCCTGACCCTGACTGGCAGCACCGATGCGCCGATGACTGGGACAACTGCCTCGACCCGGAGTTTCTCCGTTTTATCGGCGCAACCGACCTGCTGGCCCCTGCGGACGTTTATGAACGCGACCAGGAAGATTGGGAATCGGCGACCTGGTACCGGAGGCGATGACCGACCTGCCCACGGTAGAGCCCGCGGTCTGGCTGTTCTGAGGAAGTCGCGAACGTCACAGCAAGAACGGCTGGTGGCGATCCCGCCACCAGCGGATCGAAGTCCAGCAGTGAAGTCGCTCGCGGACCGGACAGAGGCGTCAGGGTGGTGCGGCGAGCCTCAGGGACCGATCCGGGGAATACCTGATGGGCAATGGTGCACGCGTTCCGGCACGCTGCTGATCATGATTGATCATGCGGTCCTCCTCGAGGGAGTGGCCAGGACGCATGGGAAGGGCGCTACGGAGGTGGCCGCGCTCCGTCAGGTCAGCGTCGGCTTCCCGCGCGGCAGTTTCACCGCCGTGATGGGCCCGTCGGGGTCGGGGAAGAGCACACTGCTGCAGTGCGCGTCGGGGCTGGACCGGCCGGATTCGGGCGCGGTTCTTGTCGCCGGACAGGACATCACCCGCCTGGGCGAGAAGGAGTTGGCGGCGCTGCGCCGCGACCGGATCGGCATTATTTTCCAGGCGTTCAACCTGGTGCCGTCGCTGACCGCGTGGCAGAACGTGATCCTGCCCAGCAAATTGGCCAGGCGGCGGCCCGACCCGTCACGCGTGCGCGAGTTGCTGCACCGGGTCGGCCTGGCTGGGCGGGAAGGGCATCGCCCAGCGCAGTTGTCCGGTGGACAGCAGCAGCGGGTGGCGATCGCCCGCGCCCTGCTGGGCAGGCCGGAGGTGCTGTTCGCCGACGAGCCGACGGGGGCGCTGGATCGCCGCACCGGGCACGAGGTGCTGGCGTTGCTGCGGGAGGCAGTCGACGCGTTCGGTCAGACGGTGGTGATGGTCACGCACGATCCGGAGGCGGCAGCCCGCGCGGACAGCGTGCTGGTCCTGACCGACGGGCGGATCGTAGATGTCCTCGACAGGCCCTCGGCGGAGCAGATCGGCCTGCGGCTGGGTGGCCGCCGGTGACACTCGTACTGGCCTGGAGCAACGTCCGGTCCAATCGGATGGGCTTCGCCGCTTCGTTCGCGGCGGTGATCTTCGCTGTGACGCTGGTCGGCGGGAGCGGGCTCGTGGTCGTGGCAGCGAGCGCGCGCGATGAGTTGAACGGCGTCATGGGGCTGCTGGTGCTGTCGGCCGTGGTGTCAGGGTTCGTGGCTGTCTTCGTGGTCGCGGGTACGCTGAGCCTGCATGGCCGAGCGGGCCGAGGAGATCCGGCTGCTGCGGACCGTCGGGACCAAGCCGCGGCAGCTCGCCAGAGCGGTGTGCTGGGAGACGATGATCGTGACGTGTGTCGGGACGCTGCTCGGAACGGGCATCGCCGCCGCTTCGCTCACCGCGCTCGGCAAGGGTGCAACCGGCGAGCCGTGGTTCGCCTACTCTCTGCCGCAGTACGCCGGGCTGGTGCTGGTCTGCGCGGTGAGCGGCCTGGCCGGAGGGCTGGCCGCCACGCGCCGGGCACGGCGCGGGCCCCTGCTGTCCGATTGACCTTGAAGCCCAGGACCACGCTGAGACCGAGCCACTGATGGCGGGAGTCGGGCCGAACGGCTGCTCGCTGGCCGGCGCTCTCGGCTTGGTCCAGGACGGTGGGCAGGCGGCCCCGGTGGGTGGCCGCCTGCCCTTGTCTCACCTACATCCCGACAGGCTCGGGTACGCGCTCGCGGATCTCTTCCCGAGCGGTGATGTTGAGGTCGTCGCGTGTCTCTTCCACGGCCAGGCCCACACCCAGAGCGATGAACGTGGGAGCCCACTCGCCGATGAAGATCCCCCACCTGTCGGCGCGGGCCAGCCCTTCGCTCGCGACCTGCTTCGACGTCAGCCATGACATGAACGACAAGCCAACGGACGCGGCGCCGGCGACGTACATGTGGCTGGAGCGGATGCCCATCTTGTGCAGAGTTCTGAGCATTTCGTTTCCCCCGTTGAGACGTGTTCCTCGGCGGGCTACCCCGGCATTTCTGGATATAACCACACGTCAGAGCGCTAAAGGTCGCCCCCCATAACCAAGGGGAACCCGATGATCCGCGCCGTCGACGCCCCGTATGTCGACGCGGCCATAGACCTGATCAAGAGGATGCGCGGTGGCTGACGACCTCCGCCACCGTACGCCGAAGCGCCCGCCGGCGCGTGACGGCCGTACGGGTCGCCGACCTGGAGTCGCTCCACCGGCTACCGCCACGGCCCCGCAAGGCAGGAGGGACTTCGGCGACCTGAAGATGATCGCCCTGGTCGCCGAGACGCGGCTTCCGTTCTCTCGCGGGAACGCCGTGTCGCTCGGGTCAGCCGCCCGGATCAATGACGCCGAGACCGGAACCGGTCCAGGTAACGCCGCACCTTCTGCTGCGTGTGCGGGTCCCGGGCCATTCGCTTAGCCTTCTCGACGTTCTGTCTGCCTTTGGGGCTGTGCAGATAAGCGCGCAGCCGTTCTATGAGTGTTGCCATGCGCGTCCCCTACCCTGGTCGCCTGTATGAAAGCGTCCCGCTCGTTGCGCGTTTTTTCTGTGACCTCCGGGTGGTCGGCTTCCAGTCGCACGCCGCAGGCTCGGCCGGCCGTCCGTAGTTCGTCGGTACGGGCCGCTGCGCGGTACACAGCCCCGAAGTCAGGTCTTGTAGGGGCGAAGGGCAATCCTTACTCTCGAGTAGCCACCGTAAATAGAACGCGTTCTATGCGTTGGGTGGCGCGATGCTCCGCGCGTTTCTGCAGGCGATGACCGACCCATGCGAAAGGCAGGGCGACGATGTCCTCTGGCAAGAACAGGCGCTCGCGGTGGATGACGGGGCCTTCCGGGCGACGGGTCTTCGGCGGGATGGCGGTTGCGCTGGCGATGGCCGTCGCGGGCTCCGGGACGGCGGCGGCGCAGCAGACGGGCACCTCCGCCCTGCGGGAGGTGCTGTTCGTCGGCAACAACTGGGAGGGCACGGCGGACGTCATCAAGTCCACGGGCGACTTCGCCAAGATCGGCCGCGTCGACGTCATCCCCGACAAGGACCAGCGGCTGAGCGAGATCTACCTCAACCCCGTCAAGCTCGCCTACTTTCTCGCCATCCGAGAGACCGTCGGCGAAGGGCACGACCAGTTCGTGGACGACATGTACACCACCCCCGACGGCACAGCCGTGGTCGTGTCGCGACCGAGTTTCGCCGACGTCGTCTCGATCGATCTGGCCACTGGCACGATCAAGTGGCGGTTCCCGTTATCGGGCTACCGCGCGGACCACATGGCGGTCTCTCCGGACGGCCAACGCGTCGCGGTGTCGGCGTCGACGTCCAACACCGTCCACGTCCTCGACATCCAGACCGGCAGGGAGGCCGGGTCGTTCAAGACCGGTGACAAGCCGCACGAGAACGTGTTCACCCGCGACGGCAGGTACTTGTGGAACATGTCGATCGGCGAGGTGAACACCGACCTCGACGACCCATGGCTGGACTGGACCAAGGGAGACCGGCGCATCACCGTCGTCGACACCTCGACGTTCAGGCAGCTCAAGATCATCGACATGAGGCAGCGACTGGACGCCTTCGGGCACAAGAACGTCTCAGACGCCGTCCGGCCCGCCGTGTTCACCCCTGACGGGTCCAAGCTGTACTTCCAGGTGTCGTTCTTCAACGGCTTCTATGAATACGACGTGGCCGCCGACCGGATCACCCGAGTGAAGACCCTGCCGGAGAACCCTTCGACCAGCAAGAACCGCAACGACTGGATCAACGACTCCCGCCACCACGGCGTGTCGATGAACCCCGGCGGCGACAAGCTGTGCGTCGCGGCGACCATGGACGACTACGCGACCATCGTCGACCGCGCGACTCTCCAGGAGGCGGCGCTCGTTACCGCGTCCAAGCCCTACTGGGCGACCGTAAGCGGCGACGGCAGGGCGTGCATCGTCTCCGAGAGCGGCGCCGACCAGGTCAGCGCGATCGACTTCGCCACGGGCCGGAAGGTGGCGTCCGTTCCGGTCGGCGACCACCCTCAGCGTGTCCGTCTCGGCCGCGTACCCGCCGACTGGACCGGCCCCACAGGCGGCTGACGCCGTCAGGCCCGGTCGGCAGTTCGGGGCGCACGGCTCGTCCGGCGAGGTCGTGCGCCCCATGGACACGCGCTATTCGTGCGACAGACGCCGCCTGAGGGCGAAGATGCCCAGGGCCAGGATCATGACGAACGGGATGTCCGTCAGGAACTTGCTCCAGCAACGGTCCAGGTCCATGAGCGCCTGACCGGCCATGAGCACGCCGTGGGCGAGGTTCACGGGCATGGCTCGGATCTTCAAAGCTGACGGCTGGTCACAGGCGGGCGGTCCACTCGTGGCCGGTAAGGACGTCAGCGCCCCTGGCCGGGAAGACGCGGTTGATCAGGAAGTCGTGCACGTCCGCTTCCCCGTCGGCGCAGGCGTCGCTGAGCACGGTCACGTGGTAGTCGCGGTCGGAGGCGTCGTAGAGGGTAGCGGCGATCATCGCCCCGGTCGCGACACCGGTCAGCACGATCGAGTCGATGTGCTGGGCGCGCAGGAGCCGATCGAGGTCGGTCGCCGCGAAGGCGCTGGCGCGGCGCTTGAGGACGACGGCCTCGCCCGGCAACGGCTCGATGCGCGGGTGCACGAGCGTCTCGGGGGATTCTTCGTGAAACAGCGTCCCCGCCCCGTGCAGGCCGCTGATCAACTGGTTGCCCGCTGCCACATCAAGGCCTGAGGCCCGGAGCCCGAAACGGATGAAGATCACCGGGATCCCGGAGGCTCTGGCCGCGGTGAGAACCTCTTCCACGACGGGGAGCACGTCGGCGGCGAAGGGGTAGTTGTCCACGATGCCCGCCTGCAGGTCGCCGACGATGAGCGCGGTGGTGGTCATACGGTTCCTTGTCTGTACGGCGCGCCATCGGCCATCCTCCACGGTCGTATCCTTGGCGCTGTTGTCGTTGCTGCTGTCGCCCCATCTCCCGCATGCACAGGCAGGTCAGGAAAGGCTTGCGTGGTGGGCGAGGAGCGCGATCTGGGTGCGGTTGTCCGGGCCGAGCTTTAGCCCCTACGACATGGACCCGCAGACCTCGCCCGTTGCCTATGTTCGGCCGGATGTGCCGCCATTTTCCTCGCCCACGGCGACCACGACACTATCGGAGGCGCCATGGGGCGCCCACGTTGACAGCGCACTGCAGCCGCTCGACAGCGGCGCGGATCTGCTCCCTGCCGACGAACTCGACGCCGATGGGCGGCATCCGCCACACGCCGTCCTCGATGAACAACACCGCGAAGCGCTTGTGTCACACGTGCCCGCGTCGGTCTGCTCCTCACGCCAGGCCGGCTCAGCCCTCAATCTACGCAACCTCTAAGTGTTAGGCAGCCTTTCACTTATCTGCTACGGTGGGCCAAACGATCTGATCATGGAAGGGGATGGGCGATGACGGAGGCGCCGGAGTTGTCGCTGGAGATGCGGCGGGACGGACTCGACCCGGTCGCGGAGCTGGCCCTGGCTCGGGACGGTGAGGGGGTGGTGCGGGTGGTGACGCCGTTCGGCGTGCCCGCGTACCTGGTCCTCCGGCACGAGGATGTTCGCGAGGTGCTTTCGGATCCGACCCGGTTCAGCAACGCCATGACACCGTTCTTCGCGGCCGGTGAGATGAGCCAGGAGGAACAGGACAAGTTGCGGGCGGGGTTTCTGCTCGCGTTCGACCCGCCGGAGCACACGCGGTTGCGGCGAATGCTCACCCCGGAGTTCACGATCCGCCGGATGCGTCGGCTCGAGCCACGCATCGTGGAGATCGTCGAGGCGGCGCTGGACGATCTGGAGCGGGCCGGCAAACCGGCCGATCTGGTGTCGCACTTCGCGTTGCCGGTGCCGTCGCTGGTGATCTGCGAGTTGCTGGGGGTGCCGTACGCCGACCGCGCCGAGTTCCAGGAACGTTCCGTTCGCCTGCTCGACATCTCGTTGCCGATGGAGGAACAGACCGCGGCGCTGCGGGAGAACCGCGCTTACATGGCAGGCCTGGTCGCCCGCGCACAGGCCGACCCGGGCGAGGACATGCTCGGGATGCTGGTGCGCGAGCACGGCGACGATCTGAGCACCGACGAGCTCATCGGCATCGCGGCCCTGCTGCTGCTCGCCGGGCACGAGACGACCTCGAACATGCTCGCCCTGGGCACCCTGGCCCTGCTGCGGCACCCGGATCAGCTCGCCATGATCCGCGAGGATCCGGCGCGGGCCGAGCCCGCCATCGAGGAACTGCTGCGCTGGCTGTCCATCGTGCAGTCGCTGCCGCCGCGCACGACCACGACCGAGGTGGAGATCGCCGGCCACGTCATCCCCGCGGGTTCGCTGGTGCTCCTATCGCTTTCCGCCGCCAACCGCGACGGTGGCTTCATCGAGAATCCCGACGCCCTCGACATCACCCGGGGCGCCCCCGGACACATCGCCTTCGGCCACGGCGTGCACCACTGTCTCGGCGCGCCGCTGGCACGCATGGAGATGCGCATCGCCTTCCCGGCCCTGCTGCGACGCTTCGCCAACCTCGCACTCGCGGATGAGCAGATCGACTTCCGGGTCTTCAGCGCCGTCTACGGGTTGAACTCGCTACGGGTGACCTGGTGAGAGCCGACGCAGCCCGCAACCATGAGCGAATCGTCGGTGCTGCGGTCCTGGCGTTCGAGGAGATCGGGCCGCAGGCGACGCTCGAGGAGATCGCCGCACGCGCGAACGTGAGCGTGGTGACGGTCTACCGCCGCTTCCGCTCGCGTGAACAACTCGTCCGAGCCGTCTTCGACCACGTCCTCACCACCGAACTCCAGCCCATCACAGCGGTACACACCGACGACCCGTGGCAGGACCTGGCCGGGATGCTCGAGGCCGTCACCGAGGTACTCGCCCGGCGGCGGGTCATCATCTCACTCGCCCACGAGTTCGTGACGTTCGCGAACGAGAGCACGCAGCGCTTCATGCACGCCATCGAACCCATGCTGCGCCGGGCCATCGACGCGGGCGTGGTGCGACCGGAACTGCTGCCTCGCGACCTGACCGTGATCACCGTCATGAACCTGGCCACGGTGCACCCCGGCGATCCCCAGGGCGAGGACCGCAGGCGCTACCTCGCCCTGCTCATCGACGGACTGCGCCCATCGCCGACCACCCTGCCCCCACCCTCACCGCAGGACTTCTTCGAACCACCCGGCGCCGACGAACCGGCACCCTGACCACTCCAAGCTCAAAGCACGCCGAGTCGTGAAAAACGCCCCCGCGCCGCCTTGCGGTTCGCCGGTCCACGGGTTTGCACCCTGTCATGAATCGGCATCGCATGTGATGGGATTGACGACGCACCTTGGACCGGAATGTCCTGGTTCGTTGGGCGCTCGCTGTGCCTGTCGTCATGCGATCGTTTGCCGACGGGCCGGGCGGCCGGAGAATCCTGGCGGAAGGCCATCACGGCTCGCCGCCCAACAGGCCGACGGCACCCCAGTAAGGAACCACGCGATGAGCACCCCGCACGCCTTCCCCCTGAAGCCCGTTCCGATCCACGTGTCCGACGAGGTCCTCGAAGACCTGCGCGCCCGCCTCACATCGACCCGTCCGCCGCTGGACGAGGGAAATGGGGACTGGTCCTACGGCGTGCCCGACAGCTATCTCCGTGAGCTGGTCGCCTACTGGCGGGACGGCTACGACTGGCGCAAGGCCGAGGCCGCCATCAACGTCTACGAGCACTACCAGGTGAGCGTCGCCGGTGTCCCGGTGCACTTCATGCGCAAGCCCGGCCGCGGCCCCCGTCCGATCCCGTTGATCCTCACCCACGGCTGGCCGTGGACGTTCTGGCACTGGTCGAAGGTGATCGACCCGCTCGCCGACCCGGCCGCGTTCGGCGGTGACCCCGCCGACGCCTTCGACGTCATCGTGCCGTCTCTGCCCGGCTTCGGTTTCCCCGGCCCGCTCACCGGCTTTCCGGACGTCAACTTCTGGAAGGTCTCCGACCTCTGGCACACCCTGATGACCGAGACCCTGGGGTACGAGAAGTACGCCGCCGGGGGTTGCGACATCGGCGGGATCGTCTCCAGCCAGCTCGGTCACAAGTACGCCGACGAGCTGTACGGCATCCACATCGGCTCCGGGCTGCCGCTCGACTTCTTCTCCGGCCCCCGGGCCTGGGACTTCGCCCGGAATCGGCCCCTCACCGACGACCAGCCCGCCGATATCCGCGCCCGGATCATCGAGCTGGACCACCGCTCGGCGTGCCACCTCGCCGTGCACATGCTCGACGGCGCCACCCTGGCCCACGGGCTGAGCGACTCACCCGCTGGACTGCTCGCCTGGCTGCTGGAGCGCTGGAACGCCTGGAGCGACAACGGCGGCGACGTCGAATCAGTCTTCACCAAGGACGACCTGCTCACCCACGCCACGATCTACTGGGTGAACAACTCCATCGCCACGTCGATGCGCTACTACGCCAACGCCAACCGCTACCCCTGGGCCCCCGCCCACGACCGCACCCCGGTCGTGCAGGCCCCGGTCGGCCTCACCTTCGTCACATACGAGAACCCGCCCGGCATCCACACCGCCACCGAGCGCGTCCAGGCGTTCAGGACCGGCCCGCAGGGCGACTGGTTCAACCACGTCAACGTCAACGCCCACGACCACGGCGGCCACTTCATCCCCTGGGAGAACCCCGACGCCTGGGTGAACGACCTGCGCCGCACTTTTCACGGCCGCAGGCCCTGAACGACCTCCGCGGGCTCCTGTGGCGACGGGCCCCAGGCGAACGTTGCCTGGCGGGGGCGTGTGCGTCGCCTGACCGGCCCCTACCGCCCGCCACGCCGCCTGCCTGCGCACCTCCGCTCGCCGCCACCCTCCCGGAAGCCCCCTCCGCCGGGAGGGTGGGGTCCTGCCGTTTGATCGCGGCGTGTATGAACGCCCACGGCGTGCCGTACCCGCAGCAGAGAAGAGGGACGGCGAGCCCACAGCCGGCTTCCCAGGGAAGTGCCCGGTGCCGTTCCGACCAGCACGCGGGAGGAGGGTGAGTCGAGGCCTGGGTCGCCGCCGAGGAGGGCTCGTTCGGCTGGCACAGCAGCATGGCGAGGAGCAGACGGGTTTTGCCTGCGGGCACACGAAGCTCGTCCCCATCCCGGTTGAGGCCGAGCGGGCCGAGAATCCGCAACTCCATACCCGCACTCGTGGAGGAAAAGGCAGGTAGATGGCTGCTTATACGTTGATCGTAAGGCATGCGCAACCCGTGGCCCATACGGTGTTGCCGCCATCCTGATGGCACTGTCGCATCCGGCATGAGGACGGGGTCCATGCAGTTCATCGAAACCAGCGTCATCGGCACCCGGTCGGCCATCCTGACGTTCCGCCGCCCTGGCACGCCGCTGACCTTCCTGCTGGTCCCCATGGTGCACATCGCCGAGCACGCCTTCTTCGAGCAGGCCTTGGATCGGCTGCGCACCTGCGATCTGATCGTCGCCGAGGGCGAACCCGCCGCTGCGATACGCGCGCATCGAAAGCTCTACCGACTACGGCTGGGCCGTCTGGTCCACCAGGTCACCGTCTTCGACGTCGAGTCTCTGGGCGTCCCGGTCCTCTGGCCGGATCGTAGAGAGGACGCCGGGCCTCCCGGATGGTTCGACGCCGTCATCGACGTCCTCACGGCCATTCCCGACTGGCTCGGGGTCGTGAAGAGGTTTCCGGGGCATGGCTTGGAGGTGACCGACCTTACCGGCCATGACGGATGGGCCGGCGGCAGGTTACGCAGGGGATGGTGGAAGCTGATCCTCACCGAGCGCGACGAAGACCTCCTCGCCTGCATCACACGGATTCACGAGGAACGGGGCGACGAGCCCATCACGGTTGCCGTGCCGTGGGGAGCGGCTCACATGATCGCGGTAAGCCACCATCTCTTTGCGGAACTGGGTTACCGGGTTGTGGGCGCCGAATGGCTGACGGTTCGCAATGCTCGCTAAGAAGATGCCGATGTAGAGAAATGGCCGACAGCTCCGACCTTCTGGTGAGCGGGCCCCGACCGGGGCGCCGCCGGAGAGGGAGGCGGAGCAGGATGACCAAGGTGACCGCACAGATGTCGGTGTCACTGGACGGCTACTATGCCGGCGCGCGGCACAGTGGCGACCGACATGTATTCGAAGGCGGGCCCTCTTGAACAATCCTCCTCATCCATAGCGCAAGGATCCCGCGCCCTGGAAAACTCGGACCGGCAAGAGCGGTGATAAGGTGCGACCCGTCGCTCGCGAAGCGATAACGGAACTCGGTGAAAAGAACGGTGTGAGATTACGTAGCGTGCTGCCTGCCATTATGGTCGTCATTTCCATCGCCTTGGCGGGATGCTCCGGCAACTCGCCGCGACCGTGACCGCCGGTGAGGCCCCGGCCGGTCGCTTCGGCAGGCGCCGGTAGCGGCCGCACGGCACCACTGCGCAGGCGTCCGCGACGTTGGCGGCGCGGACGCCTGCGCAGCGGGCCCAGAACGCTCGTTGTGACCGACGTCATAGCGAAATCGCGCTGACCAGCGAATTCTCACTTGCGTTTAATGATCGGCCAAGGGATCTCCCATGCCGGCTTCCGATCATTCATGACATGAGCGCCACCACAGCACCCCCTCAAGCCCCCGCCCCCACCTCGGTCTCTCGCCGGCTGCCGTCCTACGCGGTCGTCGGGTCCGCGTGCACGGTGGCCTATCTGGTGCTGTTCTGGGCGCTCTCCATGATCCTGCCGTCGATGGTCGCCAATACCGTCGCCATGCTCACCACGGCGATCGCCAACACCGCCGCCAACCGGCGGTTCACGTTCGGGGTGACGGGCAAGGCCGGAGCCGTGCGCGACCATCTCGGCGGGCTCATCGCCTTTCTCATCGGCCTGGGGATCTCCACGCTGAGCCTGGCCGTGCTGCCCTCGGCTGCGTCGGAGACGGCGGAGCTGATCGCAGTGGTCCTGGCCAACGGGCTGGCTTCGGCGATCCGGTTCGGGCTGCTGCAGGGGTGGGTGTTCAACCCGAGACCGCGCCCTGCGACGCCGTCGCTCCGGTCTGCGGCAGAGTGAACAACGCCCTGCTTCGACGGGGGCCGCGGCCCACATATGGACGCACCAGGCGCATCCCTCGGACGACCGGTCGGTTTTCCGCAAATGGTCACAAAAGTGGCGGATCTCTGTGATATTGGATCATCCGCATGGTTTCGGAAGACCAGAAGGGACGCATTACGTGCGATCGTTAACCCGCGTGACGGCGATCACGGCCTCGGCGGCTGCAGCGTTATCGGTGGTGGCCGCAGTGCCCGCCGTCGCGGCACCCCAACTGGTGGTCAACGGCACGTTCGCTAGCGGCACCGCGCCCTGGTGGGAGTCGGCGAACACCTCGATGGCCGTGGACGCCGGGCGGCTGCGCGTCAACGTGACGGGCGGCACCGCCAACCCATGGGACGCCATGGTGGGCCAGAACGACATCTCGCTGGCCAACGGCAAGGCGTACACGCTCTCGTTCGACGCCTCGGCCTCAGCCGCGGTCACCGCCGTCACCACCGTGCAGCTCGCGGACTCTCCGTACACCAGGACCCTGACCAAGACGATCTCGCTCACCACGGCGAGCAAGCGCTTCAGCTTCCCCTTCACCTCCAGCCTCGGCACGTCGGCCGGGCAGGTGACGTTCCAGCTCGGCAAGAACGCCGACTTCAGCTTCTCCGTGGACAACGTCTCGCTGACGGAGAGCACCTCCTCCGCCCCGTCGCCGTCGCCGTCGCCGTCCCCAACGACCACCACCTCGCCGAAGCCGTCGCCCACGCCGACGGGATCCGGGCCGGTGGCCATGACCAACGGCTTCTATGTGGACCCGGACTCCAACCCGGCGATCTGGGTGCGGGGCAACGCCGGTGACTCCCGGGCGACGCGCATCAAGTCGTCCATCTCCGCCAAGCCGATGGCCCGCTGGTTCGGCGGCTGGAGCGGGGACGTACGCGCCTCCGTCTCCAAGTACGTGGCCGCCGCGGACTCCGCCAACAAGCTCCCCGTCCTCGTGGCGTACAACATCCCCGGCCGCGACGCCTGTGGCGGGCACTCGGGCGGCGGGGCCGGCAGCGAGTCGGCGTACAAGACGTGGATCTCCGCGTTCGCCTCCGGCATCGGCAACCGCCCCGCGGTCGTCGTCATCGAGCCCGACTCCCTCGGCGACTTCGGCTGCATGAACGACACCGCCATCCAGGCGCGCAACCGCATGCTGACGTACGCCACCCAGCAGTTCCGCGACAAGGCCCCCAACGCCTGGGCCTACCTCGACGCCGGGAACGCCGGCTGGGTCGCGGCCGGGACGATGGCGACGCGGCTGAAGAACGCGGGCGTCGGCAACATCCGCGGCTTCGCGGTGAACGTCTCCAACTACTACCCGACGGCTCAGTCGGCGACGTACGCCTCCTCGGTCAACTCGTCGCTCGGCGGCGGCGCGAAGTGGGTGATCGACACCAGCCGCAACGGCAACGGCTCCAACGGCGAGTGGTGCAACCCCGCCGGTCGCAAGCTCGGCACGCCCACGCAGCTCGGCGAGGGCGGCGGCACCGAGATGCTGCTGTGGGTGAAGATCCCCGGCGACTCCGACGGCAACTGCGGCATCGCCTCGAACACGCCCGCCGGCCAGTTCAGCCCGGCCATCGCGATCCGCCTGATCGACGGCACCTGATCTCGTATCCGAGCCGTCCAGGCCGGGAGCTGTAAGGAATCCCGCCCGATCGCCTTGATCGGGCGGGATCAGCGGCGACGACCGTGCCTGCATGATCGGAATATTGCCGACCCGGTTCGGGCTGACCTTGGTCATGACCAGGATTCTCGTGACCGGTTCGACCGGCAATGTCGGCCGGCAGGTCATTGCCCGGCTTGTGGCCGTCGACCGCCCCGTACGTGCGTTGGTGAGAAGGCGGCTCCGGCTCCCCGCAGGGGTGGAGGGGGTGGAAGGAGATCTGTCCAGGCCGGACACGCTGGAGCGGGCGCTGGCCGGTGTCGAGACGGTGTTCCTGATCTGGCCCTTCCTCACCACCGAAGGCGCCGCCGCCGTCCTCGACGTGATCGGCCGCCAGGTCCGCCGCGTCGTCTACCTCTCCTCGTCCGGCGTGCGCGACGACGCCGAGCGGCAGGCCGACCCGATCAATCAGCTCCATGCCGACATGGAGGGCTTGATCGAGAAGTCGGGTCTGCAGTGGACCTTCTTGCGGGCGGACACGATCGCCTCCAACACTCGCGGGTGGGCCGAGCAGATCCGCACCGCCGGCGTCGTCCGCGGTCCCGACATCGCCGCCACCGCGGTGATCGACCCGCGTGACATCGCGGCCGTGGCGGTACGCGTACTGATCGACGACGGGCACGCGGGCGCCACGCACGTGCTGACCGGTCCGGAGGTGGTGAGCAGGGCCGAGCAGGTGCAGGCGATAGGGGAGGCCATCGGGCGGCCGTTGCGGTTCGAGAAGGTGCCCGTGGATCTCGCGCGGGAGCGGATGCTCGCGGATGGCCGGCCGCCTGCCCTGGTGGAAGCCCTGCTGGCCGGCGCCGGGACGCGGCCTCGGTCCGAATTGGTCACGTCCACGGTGGAAGAGATCACCGGCGCGCCGGCGCGTGCGTTCCGTGAATGGGCTGCCGACCACGCCGGCGACTTTCGCTGAGCGGCCGGGATCCATGGATGGGCCCAGGCGGCACCGAATGACCCCCGGCTCACGCGGGCGGGCGCGGTGACAGGCGGAAGACGCGCAGCTCGCGGCCGGAGCGTTCGGTGTAGCCCTGGTACAGCGGCCAGAAGCGGAGGAGCCGCCGCCAGGCCTCCTCGCGCTCGGCCCCGGTCAGCAGGCTGGACGTCACGGGAATGACGCGGCCGCGGAAGTTCACGGTGGCCTCCGGCGTCTTCATCAGGTTGCCGGTCCAGGCGGGGTGGTGCTCCCTGCCGAAGTTGCTGCCGACCACCAGGAACGTGCCGCCGTCTTCGGGCCAGCAGGCCAGCGGGCTCTGGCGGGGCTGCCCGGACTTGCTGCCGATGGTGGTGAGCAGCAGGTGGGGGATCATCTGGTCGCCCATGAGTACGCGGCCGCCGGTCACCCGATTGACGAACCGGTCGAGTGGCGGCACGATCTTGGGGCCGACCAGGGCGAAACCCTTGGTGCCCGCGAGCCACTGGAAGAACGGGCGCAGTGCGGTGCTGACGCGTGCCCTGACTCCGCCGCTCGGCTGCTGCTGCTCGACCACGGTGACCTCACGTCCCGGCTATGGCGTGCGCTGCTGACGAGGGCCAAGGATAGTACCAACCAAGCGTTTGGTCCACTGGCCCTGAACGGGTGAGTCCCCCAGGCCAGTGGCCCCGGCGCGGGAGCTTGGGGCCACTGACCCAGCGTCGGCCGCTACCCAGAGGAAGGGGTGGTGCGGGCCGGCGGTTCCAGAGGGGGCATTGTCAGGGTCGAAAGTTGCGCTCGTCCTTTCTTCCGATCGAGCCGACGCGGCTTGATGGCCTCCCGCCGCGGTTATCCGGGCGCCGATCGGCACCCCGCAGTCATCAAAGCCTCACCTGCTAGGTGTCCAACAGAGCGACGGACGAGCTCGTCCGGAATCGGACCACGCGGAGGCCAAGGTCAGACAGTTGGTGACCACCATCGGACACGTATAGTCATGCTTCATATACTGAGAGTCATGGGCGGAGTAAGGCGGGGTGGAAAAGCTCCCGGTCAGAGGGAGATGGCGGCGATCAGCGATCCCGGCGGAGCTGACGAGGACCTGGCGACCGCCGGGAACGCGCGCCGGTCTGGGCCGGAGGCGGTGTGCTGCCGAGAGGAACTGGCGAAGCTGCTGGTCGAGCAGTACGCCCGGGCCGACGTATCACTGCGGGCGATACAGGCGAAGGCGGACAAGTCTGGCGGGACGCGGCTCCCGCGAGCCACCTGCTCCGACATGCTGGCAGGCCGGCGGTTCCCGAAGAAGGCGGTCATGATCGCGTTCCTGCGAGCGTGCAGCGTGCCCGAGGACCAACTGCCCGCGTGGGAGCAGGCATGGGAGCGAGTGGCGGTCGCCCAGATCCCCGCCACGGCGGGTCCCGAGCGGAGCGCGAAACCCGCGCCTGGCCCATCGGTTGAGAGCAGCCTCGCACCGGCCGCTCCATCGAGCGCGCCAGAGCCGGCCCACGTCCGCCGGAGCCTGCTCCGGCGCAGCCGCATCGTGTCGGCGGCCCTCGGCACGGTGGCGGCCCTGGTCTTCGTCGCCGTCGTCGGTTCCCAGGTGTCAGGAGACGAAGTCGGCCCGTCTTCCAGCCGTACCGTCACCGACGACGGCCGCGCGTTCGGGCCCGGCGGGTCGAGCAGGTTCACCGTGGTCATCAGTCCTGACAACGAGGGCGTGCGGCTGACCCGCCGCCTCGACGCCGGCATCGCCATGCAGACCGCATCCGTCGCCGTCAACGGGGACATGGCCGGTTTGTGGCAGCCACTGTCCGGCGCGGTCACCTACCGGTGGAGGGACCAGACCGTCGATCTTCCGCTGCCGCTGACCGCGGGCAGGAGATTGCTCACCATCACCAACACGTTCGTGTCCTCCGCCCAGGACTTCAACGAGTTCACCTACTTCATCGAGCACAAGCTCAACGGCATCTGGTCTCGCGCCGACACCGTCGACGTCGGCCCCGGCCATTCCGCCGGCGAAGTTGCGCACCAATACCGCATCACCTGCCAGACCTGGGCCGGCACGCGGACCTTCGACTACCTGCAGTAGACGGACTTCTGCCCCCGGCGCTGAGGGCCGCCCGGGACCCGTGCGGCCCTCAGCGTCACCGGTGGTCGATCGCAGCGCCGGGCGATCAGAGCCGCCGTCCGCGCGGTGTCAACGCCTCTGCGTCCGGCGATGCCCGTCCCGGCCAGGCGGCTCTGGCGCGCCGGGATCGGACGACTCCGCCGGTTCCCTGAGGTGGCCACCGGTCAGGCGGTCGCGGGCCGTCCGGCGAACAGGGCCCGCCGCGGTGTGGGGGGCCCGCACGGCGGGCACGGCTTCCGGTGAACCGCTGTGCTGGTTTGCGTGTTCCGTTGCGGCGCGGACGGCACTTGCCGGATCAGACGTGGGTGACCAGGAGAGTCACCCCCATTTCGCCATCACAGTCCACGAAAATGGGGCCGACTCCGTTGCCGATCGTGGGGGAGAGGTTCGCCTTCGCCAGGAATCGCTTCGGGTTGTCGTCGATGATGCGGACGTTTTCCAGCACCGGCTTGCCGGTCACTCCGCCGATGACGGCGCTGAGCTTCTTGCCTCCACCGCAATGGCCGGTGATCGTCACCTCTTCGCCGCGCTTGGTGGTGGGATTGGGGCTCACGTGGACGACCGCCCTCGCGCCCTTGGGAGGCCGCGGTGCGGCGCTCTTGTCGCTGGCGGACGCGCCGACGGCGCTCAGCCCGAGGACCGCGAGGCTGACTCCGGCGATCGCGGCGATCGCGCGCTTCTTCATGGTGATTCTCCTTCGTGACAAGCCTTGAGGTCTGTCCGGTGAGTAGCCGGCAAGGCCGCCACGGGTTCTCGTCCGGCTGGACTGTGATGTGGATCACGGTCTAGCGGCGCGGCCACATCGCGTTGAGCCGGCTCGCCGTGACCTGGTACGCCTCCTCCTCCGCCGGAGTGAGCACGACGTCGGCACCGGGGCCGGCGGCGGCCAGGCGCTCGCGCAGCACGATCGACTCGGCCGTGTCGGCGAGGTCCAGCAGGCCGCTGATGCCGGCGGCCGCGGTGACGAGGTTGGTCCCGGGCAGGTCGGCGCCGCCCGCCTCCGGCGTCCCGCGTGCCATGCCGGCGCCGGCCTCCAGCGCCTCGCGTACCACGCCCTCGCCGGCCGCGGCGAGGCCGAGCGCGGCGGCGGCCGCCGACAGCGTGGCCACGTCGATCGGGTCGACGTCGACCAGGCGCAGCGGGACGTGTTCGACGCGGCCGTCCGGGGCGTACAGGCGTCCGGCGAGCCGGGCCGCCGCCGCGCGCCGGCCCTGGGTGGGCGCCACCGCCTGCCACAGCCGCCGCAGCGCGGTCAGCGCGGTCCCGTTCGCCAGCGGGCCGGGCAGCACCGCCCCGCCGTCCTCGGCGGCCTTCAGAGTGAGCAGCAGTCTCTCCAGCCCTTCCACCGCACGGGCCAGGTCTTCGCCCAGGTCGGGCACCAGCACCGCGCGGGGGCCCAGGGCGGTCATGCCCGGCTCCCGGGGCCGCCGTCATCCGTCCTCCTCAAGACGCCGGTCTCCAGCGGCGGTCGCAGGCGGACCGCGACGGCGGTGCGGAGCGGTGGGGGAGGGGTTGGCTGGGGGGTCACAATCGCGAGGGTACGCCGCGCTCCGGGCGCACGCCCGATGCCTCCGGGACACTCCACCATGTGGCGCGGTTTCACCAGCCGGTGCGACGGCCTTTCGCCTGGAACGCGCATCGGCGTGCCGGCACGGTGCCGGTTCTCCAGCAGGACGCCACGGGATATGGCCTGGTCGGCAGGTGTTAGCGCCTCGTCGGTGACATTCTTCGCTACTTGGCGTGTTCGATCCCTTCACCCACAGTGAGGGTGACATTCGTTCATGGGAGGTTTCCGATGCCTATTCATCTTCAGCTGCCGGCCCCGGGAGAGCGGACATCCCAGACGATCTGCCGCTACCGCGACGAGATCGGACCGGTCCTGCGGGTCGAGCTGCCGGGCAAGGTGCCCGCCTGGCTCGTGACCTCGTACGAGATGGCCAGCGAGGTCCTCGCGAACGACGGCACGCTCTACAGCAAGGACCCCAAGAACTTCACGGCCCTGCACGACGGCAGCATTCCCCCCGGCTGGCCGCTGCGCCAGCTCATCGAGGGCAATCATCTGCTGACCAAGGACGGCGCGGACCACCGTCGGCTGAGAGGACTCATCAACCACGCCTTCACACCCGGTCGCGTGCAGGAGTTGGCCCCACGCATCCAGGAGATGACGGACGAGTTGCTCGACCGGATGGCCACCGGCGGCGGCATGGTGGACCTCGTGCGCTCCTTCAGCGAGCCGCTGCCCCTCACAGTGATCTGTGAACTGTTCGGCGTTCCGGAGAACGAGCGGCCCCAGATCCGCGAGTGGGGCAACGTGCTGATGTCGCACGCCGCCGCGCCGGAGGAGTCCATCGCCGCGCAGACCGGGTTGCTCGGCTACCTGGCCGCCTTCATCGAGCGCAAGCGCCGCGAACCCGGCGACGACCTCACCACGGGGCTCATCCAGGCGCAAGACGACGGCGACCGCCTGTCCGACGACGAGATGTTGTGGATCATGTGGCAGGTGCTGATCGCCGGTCACGAGACGAGTGTGCACCTGATCGCCAACGCTGTCATCGCCCTGTGCTCCGAGCCGAAGCAACTCGCGCTGGCGCGTACGGAGATCGGCTGGGAGCAGGTGGTCGAGGAGACGCTGCGCGCCCGCACCTCGGTGGTCGGCATCATGTTGCGCTACCCGCGGCACGATGTGCGGCTCGCCGGGGTGACGATCCCGGCCGGGCAGGCCATCATGATCGGCCTTGCCGGCGCGGGCACGGATCCGGCCAGATTCGGCGGGGACGCCGAGCGGTTCGATCTCACTCGGGAGCCGGACGCGCATCTGGCGTTCGGCCGCGGCCCGCACTTCTGCTTCGGCGCGCCGCTGGCCAGGCTGGAGACTCGCATCGCGCTGGAGTCGTTGTTCGGCAGGTTCCCCGACTTGCGCCTGGCGGTCGCGCCGGACGAGATCGTCTACAACTCGTCGATCATCACCGAGGGGCCGGTCAGGCTGCCGGTGCTCCTCGGTGCCGACAAGGGCGCGTCCGGCTGATCAGGGGCGGTTCTGGTGCTCGGCGTCGTACGCGGCCACGGCGCGCTTGCCCGCCGTCATCCGCCACGCCTGCACCAGCAGCGCGCCGATCTCTGCCCAGTCCGGCTCGACCTCGTGCAACTCGACGCCGACCCACGACTTGACGTAGGCGGGCCGGAAGTAGCGTGCCGGGTCGGCGGCGAGCAGCGTTTCGAGCTCGCCCGGTGGCGCCTTCACGCACAGCGACAGCCGCCCGTCCCCGTGGTGGTCGACGAGCAGCCACGCCAGGCGCTTGCGTCCCAGCAGGAACCCGGCATGCCCGAACGAGTCCTCGACCACCACCCCGGGAAGCCCGCCGGCCAGCTCCGCCAGCCGCTCACGCACCCGCTCGATGTCCGCGTCCGTCCAACCGCCTGCCACGCCCGCCACCCTAGAACGCTCCCAGCGCGATCGGCCACACCACCAGCAGGTACGCGCCGTAAAGGTAGCGTGATGTTCCTCTAGCTCGTCTGACAGCGGTGGTCGTCGCAGCGGGGAAGGCGATCACCGTGGGAGGGCCGGGTATGCGCGCACTGCTGGCGTGGCTGTCCGCCGCGCTCATGATGGTCACGGCCTGCGGCGACGACGCCCCGGCCAACCCGAAGTTACGGGCCGAGCTGCTGCAGATGCTGAAGGTCGACCAGGAGGTCAGGACCCCGGAGGCGACCGATGAGGACTGGGACCGGGTCGAGAAGGCCAACACCGGCCGCATGCGCCAGATCCTCGACACGCACGGCTGGCCGGGATACGCCATGGTCGGCAAGGACGGCGCTCATGCCGCGTGGGCGCTGATCCAGCACGCCGACCGCGACCTCGCGTTGCAGCGGCGCGGCCTGGAGATGATGCGGCAGGCCGTGGAGAAGGACGACGCGGACGCCTCCGACCTGGCCTACCTCGTCGACCGGGTGCGGGTTGCGGAGCGGAAACCGCAGGTGTACGGCACTCAGTGGGAGACCGGTCCGCAGGGCGAGTGGCGGCCCCGCACCTATATCGAGAACGAGGCCGAGGTGGACGAGCGGCGTGCGGAGGTCGGGCTGAAGCCGCTGAAGGAGTATCTGGAGGAGCTCAAGTCGGCCGGGTGAGGCTTAATATATAAGCCCTGTTACATCTCGGAGAGGAGCCGGCTTCTTGTACCCCCCGATAGAGCCGTACGACCACGGCATGCTGGACACCGGCGACGGCAACCTCGTCTACTGGGAGGTCTGCGGCAACCCCGAGGGCAAGCCCGCCGTCGTCGTGCATGGAGGGCCGGGCTCGGGCTGCTCGGTCAACGCGCGGAAGACGTTCGACCCGGAGCGCTACCGGATCGTCCTGTTCGACCAGCGCAACTGCGGCCGCAGCCGCCCGCACGCCGGCGATCCGGCGACCGATCTGAGCACCAACACCACGCACCACCTGATCGCCGACATGGAGCTGCTGCGCGAGCACCTCGGCATCGACAAGTGGCTGTTGTACGGCGGGTCGTGGGGTTCGACGCTGATACTGGCCTACGCCGAGGCGCATCCGGACCGGGTGTCGGAGATCGTCATCCCCAGCGTCACGATGACCCGCCGCGAAGACATCGACTGGCTCTACCGGGGTGTCGGCCGGTTCTTCCCCGAGGAGTGGGAGCGGTTCAGGCAGGGCGTGCCCGAGGCCGACCGCGACGGTGACACCTTCGCGCTGCTGGCGGCGTACTCGCGGCTCATGGCCGACCCCGACCCCGAAATACGCGCCCAGGCCGCCCGCGACTGGACGACCTGGGAGGACGCGGTGATCTCCCTGGAGACCAACGGCAACCCCGGCGCCTACAGCAACCGGCCCCCGGACGCGCTGCTGGCCTTCGTGCGGATCTGCGCGCACTACTTCTCCAACGCCGCCTGGCTGGAGGAGGGCGTGCTGCTGCGCGAGGCCGGGCGGCTGGCCGGAATCCCCGGCGTGCTGATCCACGGCCGCCTGGACCTGGGCGGGCCGCCCCACACGGCCTGGCAACTGGCTCAGGCGTGGCCCGATGCGAAGCTGATCGTCGTGGAGGACTCCGGGCACACCGGAAGCGAGACCTTCAGGAAGGAGATCCACGCGGCCATCGACGCATTCGCCGACCGTTGAGATGTGGAACGCCGCGGCTCGCGATCATCTGGGGGCTTGCGGACGGTGCCCCGGTGACCATCGCCTCGCCGTCGGTCGATTCCGTACGGCGAACCGCGGGTTCGCACGATCACGACGGTAGCCCGCGCCGTGATTCAGCCACCACCTAATTATCGTTTCCGGCCGGTACGGGGCCGCGAGGGGCCCTGTGCCGGCAGCACCTCGACCGACGTCTTGCGGATGTGGTCGTAGACCAGCGACGTGCGGACGTCGGCGATGTTGCGGTGCCGGGACACGTGGTCGAGGACGAAGTCGCGCAGGTGGCCCGCGTCCCGCACGCCTACCTGGATGATGAAGTCGTCCCCGCCCGACACGACGAAGACGGCCAATGTCTCGGGCAGGGCGGCGACGTAGTCGCGGAAGCCCTCGACGGCCTCGCGGATCTTGGGATGCAGCCGCACGTTGATCAGCGCCTGGACCGGGCGGCCGATCGCGTCCAGGTTGACCTCGGCGTGGAAGCCCTCGATCACCCCGTTCGCGCGCAGCGAGCGCACCCGCTCCAGGCAGGTCGAGGGGGCGATGCCCAGGCGCTCGGCCAGCTCGCGGTTGGTCTGGCGGCCGTCACGCTGCAGCTCGACGAGGATCGCCGTATCAAGTTCGTCCACGCGTGCATCGTGCCACGATTTTCCGAATTTCCTTCGGCACATGCGTATCGAGGTTGGCGAAACGACGGAGAGAGTGTGACTCTTCTGCGAGAACTTCGGAGAAAGGACCGTAGATGAGCGTGCTCGAAGAGCTCGACCGCCGTAGTGACCTGCCTACCAAGGAGCTCGCGGTCAAGTGGGTGATCGTGATAGATCGCGACTTGCCGCGCGGCCTGCAGGCCAACGCCGCCGCGTGCCTGGCCGCGTCCGTGGGGGTCGCGGTGCCGGCGATCGTGGGCTCGGGCGGCGTGGACGCCTCGGGGCTCGCGCACGCCGGGCTGCCGTGGACGGGCTGCACCGTGCTTTCCGCGCCGACCGCGATCGTGCGCAGGATCAGGAACGATGCGGCGGGTGAAGCCGATCTGGTCGTCTCCGACATGGCCGACATCGCCCAGCGCGCGAACGTCTACGACGACTACCTGGCCGAGCTCGCCCGTACCGAGACGCCGTCCTACTACGCGGTCAGCCTGTTCGGCCCGCGCCCGCTCGTGGAGCGCTTCACCGGGCGGCTCCCGCTGTTGCGGTGACCGGTCATGAGCCGCCGGACAGCAGGCGTGCGGCCAGCAGGGCGGCGAAGACGACGAGCGAGATGCCGCACGCCGCCTCGAGGAGCCGTACGGCCAGCGGCGGCAGGGCCCTGCGCAGGAGCGCGATCAGGCCCGCGCAGATGAAGCACCAGGCCAAGGAGGAGGTCATGAAACCGGTGAAGAACACAGCGAGACCGGCCACGCCCGCGTCCTGCCCGAGCACCGCGCTGACGGCTCCGGCGGCGCCCGACCAGTAGACGACGTTCCAGGGATTTCCCAGCGACATGGCGGCGCCGACGGTGAGGGCCCCATGCCGGGAACGGTCGCCGGAAACCGCCTCCGTACGCGGGAAGGCGGCATCGCGCAGGCCCGTCACCCCCAGCCAGCCCAGCAGGAGGCAGCCGGCGACCGTCAGCGGGACGCGCAGAGCGGGAACGGCGAACAGCGCCCCGACCCCGGCCAGCCCCAGCAACGCCCACACCGCGTCGCCCGCCAGCGACCCGACCTGCACCGCGAACGCCGGACCGAACCCGCCGCGTACGCCCCGCCGCAAGGACTCGCTGAAAACCGCGCCCGGCGCCGCGTTGAACAGCAACCCGATCCACAGGGCCAGCACAAAGATCTCCGACATGACGCTCAATCTGCCGTTCGCATGGCCGCGCGGTCTTGTCAGATGTTGACGCGGCTGCGGTAGCGGCCGGGGGTGATGGCGTACGCGGCGGTGAAGTGCCGGTGGAAGTGGGCCTGGTCGGCGAACCCCAAGGCGTGCGCCACGTCGGCGACCGGCCGGCCGTGGCGCAGCAGGCGCCGCCCTTCGGCCAGCCGGGCCTGCAGGTGCCAGGCGTAGGGCGGGCACCCGGTGGCCTTGGTGAAGGACCGTACGAGGTGCTCCCGGGACATCCCGGCGTCCTGGGCGAGATCGGCCAGGGACGGCGGATTGGACAGATCGCCGCGCAGCCGGTCGAGGACTGTGGCGATCCTGGCGTCCGATGGGGCGGGAGCGGTCCGGCGGCGGCGCGCTCCGGCGGCCAGGTCCAGCAGGCGGAGCAGGACGAGCGTCAGGCGTTCCGCGATCAGCGCGGGGTCGCCGCCGTCCGGCAGGTCCCCCGTCGCCCGCAGCAGCTCGGCACGCAGCGCGGCGGCGCGGACGACCGGGCGCTCGAAGTCCACCGGTACGCCGCCGGTCAGCGCGGTCATCGCGGCCGGCGGCACGTACCAGCTCACGCACGCGAAGGCCGTCTCGGATGGCGTCGACGTGGTGCAGGACTGGATCTGGCCGGGGTTGTAGACGGTCACCTCGTCCAGGTCGACCTCGAACGAAGAGCGGTCCAGGCGCACCCGCTCGCGACCGCAGACGTTGACGCTGATCACGTACTCGTCGTGGCTGTGCCGGGGGAACCCGCCGGACGCCGGCCTGATCACGGCCAGCTGCGTGCCGTTCACGTCCCTGACCTGCATACCGGAAAGATTAGGTCATAAGGGGCCGACGCCGTCGCCTGAGTCCGGCGATGCCGGCCAGGGCGAGCGCGGCGGTCACCAGCAGGGCGCTCACCCACAGAGGCGAGCGGTAGCCGAACCCGGCGCCGATGGCGCTGCCGCCGAGCCAGGGGCCGGCCGCCGCGCCCACGTTGAGCGCCGCCGTGGCGAACGCGCCGCCCAGCGTGGGGGCGCCGGTGGCGGCGTACAGGGCCTGTGAGATCAGCGTGGATCCGACGGCGAACGACAGCGTCCCCTGGACGAAGACCAGCGCGACCACCGCCATCGGGCTCCCGGACGTCAGCGCGAAGGCGGCCCAGCCGATCGGCAGGGCCAGCCCGCCGATCACGAGGAGCCGTACGGGTCGCACGTCCGCGATCCGCCCGCTGACGGTCACCCCGGCGAACGAGCCCAGCCCGAACAGCGCCAGCATGGCCGGCAGCCACGCCGACCCGAGGCCGGTGACCTCGGTGAGCAGGGGCGCGAGGTAGGTGAACGAGCAGAAGGTCGCGCCGTTCACCAGAGCGCCCAGCAGCAGGATCACCAGCAGCCGCGGCCGGCGTAGCGAGCGCAGTTCCCCATGCGCACCCGTATCGGGGTCGGGGGAGCCGCCGGGGACGGATCTCAGGACCGCGATCACGGCCGGGACCAGCGCGATGGCCACGGCCCAGAACGCCGAGCGCCACCCCCAGACCTCTCCGAGCAGCGCGCCGCCGGGCACGCCCGCGACGCACGCGATCGTGACGCCGCCGAGCAGGACGGAGGTGGCGCGGCCCTTGGCGTTCGGCGCGACCATGGCGATCGCGGTCGCCACGGCCACGGCCAGGAATCCGGCGTTGGCCAGTGCCGCCACGACGCGCGTGCCGAGCAGCACCGCGTAGCTGGTGGTGACCGCGCCGACGACGTGCATCACCAGGAACGTGACCAGGAACGCCAGCAGTGCGCTGCGCCGCGGCCAGCGCAGGCTGAGCAGCGCCATCAGCGGCGCGCCCACCACCATCCCGATGGCGAACGCCGAGGTCAGCAGCCCTGCGGCGGGGACGGACACGTGCAGATCCCGCGCGATGCCGGGCACGAGTCCGGACAGCATGAACTCGGACGTCCCCTGGGCGAAGACCGCCAGTCCGAGCAGGTAAACAGCCAATGGCATGAGAAAACTCCGCGACCACATCGTGGCTCGACGACAAGGAAGCGGGCAGGCCGGATACGGGGTCCTGCCGCGCTGGAGAGAAACAGCCCGAAGCGCACGTCGGTCCGGATGGCGAGCGGGTCGCGAGAAGCGCGAAGGGCCCGGCCTCTCAAGGGCGGGCGGGCCTGCGGGGCGACGACGCGAGAACAGCCACCGGACGACCGGTGGCTAGCGTCTTGACGCCTCGGGGCTGGACATGCCTCGCAACGTAGCAACGCCGGGCCTGCGTCGTCCAACCAATATCCCGCGCACCCGTCGGGCGGCTGCAGGTGAAAGTGTACCGGCCAGCCGGTATATTAAGGAGGTGCCCAGACCGAGTTCGAAGGATCGGCTGCTCGACGCCGCTGCCGAAGTGCTGCTCTCCGAGGGAGCCGAGTCGCTCACCCTGGAGGCGGTCGCCAGGCGGGCGGGGGTGTCCAAGGGCGGCCTGTTCTACCACTTCCCGACCAAGCAGGCGCTGGTCGCCGCGATGGTCGAGCGGCTGACGACGGCGTTCGACCTCGCCCTGGCCCAGGCGGGCGACCGACCCGGTGACTACCTGCGGGCCTATGTCGAGGCGACCATTCCCGAGCGCCACACCACCGCCACCGTCCCCGCCGACCGCGTCACCGTCGCGCTCCTGGCCGGCGTGCTCGTCGACCCTGCGGGTCTGGAGCCGCTGCGTGAGAGGTACGCGGCCTGGCAGGCCAGGCTCGCCGACGACGGCGTCGACCCGGCCGCCGCGACGGCCGTGCGCCTGGCCGTGGACGGCTGGTGGGTCGCCAGGTTGCTCGGGCTCGGGGCGCCCGGGCCCGAGTTGCACGAGCGCACCCGCCGCTACCTCATGGAGGCGATCGACCGTGCTGCGCGTCACTAAGGCCCTGATGCTGGTGACGGACCTGGGGTTCGTGGCCTACTTCACGGTCACGGGGCTGGGTCTGATCCCGCCGCAATGGGCGTTCGCCGATTACGCCAACCCCGTGATGGCCGACTGGAACTGGTCGTTCCTCTGGATCGACCTGCTGGCCAGCGTGACCGGGCTGACCAGCCTTCACCTGCTCCGGCGCGGCCAGGGCGAATCGCTGATGCTGGTGTCGCTGGTGCTGACGATGGCCTCCGGGCTGATGGCCATCGCGTTCTGGACCCTGCGCGGCGACTTCTCCCTGGCCTGGTGGATCCCGAACCTCTACCTCATGCTCTTCCCCGTCCCGGCGATCGTGCGCCTCACGGCCTGCCAGGGAAGAAGCCCGCACCCTGGACGTACTCCATCGCCGTGGTGAACTCCGGGTCACCCAGGCGACGCTCCATCCGCCTCACCCGCGCGGCGCGCCGGCCAGGAACTCCAGCACCAGCGGGCTCGCGACCTCGCGGAACTCCTCGAAGTACGCGTGCCGCGCCCCCTGGATCAGCCGCAGCTCCGCTCCGGGAATGCGGCCGGCCAGCAGCGGGGCGTTGGCCGCCGGGTTGAACACGTCGTCGGTCCCGTGGACCACCAGCGTGGGAGCGGTTATCGCGGGCAGCGCGGCCCAGGCGTCGTGTCCGGCGCTGGCGGCCAGGTGGCGGCGGCGGGCGTACGCAGGCATGCCGGGGTCGCCGACCGTGTGGTGGGGTCCGGGGTGAGTGGCCAGCCAGGCAGGGGTGTACATGAGCTCAAGCAGTGCCCGCTCCGCCGCGGCGCGGTCCGGCTGGGCCAGTGACCTGCGTACGTCGTTGCCGCGCTCGACCCCGTGGGCGCCCCCGGGAGAGCTGCAGCCGAGTACCAGCGCCTCGACCCGGCGCGGATGGTCGGCCGCCAGCCACTGGGCCACCCGCCCGCCCATCGACGTCCCGTACACGCGCGCCCGCTCCACCCCCAGCTCGTCCAGTACGGCGAGCGCGTCGGCGGCGAAGCCGCGGGTGGTATAGGGCTCGTCCGGCTTGTCGCTGGCGCCGGTGCCCCGGTAGTCGAAGGTGATCGTACGGTAGGCGGCAGCGAAGTCCGCGCGCACCGGATCCCACCAGTGGTGATTGTTGGCCTGGCCCTGCAGCAGCAGAAGGGGTGGCCCGCTGCCGCGGATCTGGTGGGAGAGCTTGACGCCGTCGTCGGTTGTCGCGAAAGGCACGCCTTCGATGGTGCCTCACGCCGGACGCCACAAAGAACCCGGGCGCTGCATGAAAAGTCCGGGCATGATGTCCGGTGTGCCGCCTCGGCTCCGACGTCCCTGGTGAGAAGCACACGAGAGAGGGGCGAACCCCATGAAGTACATGATCCTTTCGTACGGTACGCAGCAGGAATACGACGCCCTGTCGGGCAAGGACACCGGACAGCCCGCCTGGTCCCCTGAGGACGTCGCGGCGATGGTCCAGTTCATGGAGTCGTTCAACAAGGAGCTGGAGGAATCCGGCGAGCTGGTCGAGACGCGTGCCGTGGTCGCTCCCGTCCACACTCGGCGGATCGGCTCCCGTGACGGCGTTCCGTTCGTCACCGACGGGCCGTACGCCGAGACCCAGGAGGTGCTGGCCGGCTACTGGATCGTCGAGTGCCACAGCTTCGACCGGGCGACCGAGATAGCCGCCCGCCTGGGGCAGTGCCCGGCGCCCGCCGGAGCCTACGACAACGCCTTCGCCGACATCAGGCCCATCGCCGAGCACAGCGAGGACATGGGCTTCTGAGCGCCATACCCGACGTCGAGGACCTGCTGCGCGAGCTGGCGCCGCGAGTCCTCGGCGCGCTCGTGCGGCGTTACGGGCATTTCGCCACCGCCGAGGACGCCGTGCAGGAAGCGCTGCTCGCGGCCGCCGTACAGTGGCCGAAAGAGGGCATGCCGGACAACCCGCGGGGCTGGTTGATCACGGTGGCCGCGCGCCGGCTGACCGACCTGCTGCGCAGCGAGCAGGCGCGGCGGCGGCGCGAGGACGCCGCGGCCGCCTGGACGTTGCCCGACGAATGGCTGTCGCCCGCCGCCGACCAGCTGGTTCCCGCGTCGGACGACACGCTCGTGCTGTTGTTCATGTGCTGTCACCCGTCGTTGTCGCCGGCCTCCCAGATCGCGCTCACGCTGCGCGCCGTCGGCGGCCTGACCACCGCGGAGATCGCCCGCGCGTTCCTGGTGCCGGAGGCGACCATGGCGCGCCGCATCACCCGGGCCAAGCAGCGTGTCAAGGACAGCGGCCTGCGGTTCCGCCTGCCCGGGGAGCCCGAACGCGCCGAACGCCTCGGCGCGGTGCTGCACGTGCTCTATCTGATCTTCAACGAGGGGTACGCCAGCACGTCGGGGCCCGACCTGCAGCGGGCCGAGCTGACGGCCGAGGCGATCCGGCTGGCCCGCCTGGTGCACCGGCTGCTGCCGGACAACCCCGAGGTGGCCGGGCTGCTCGCGCTCATGCTGCTCACCGACGCGCGGCGACCGGCGCGCACCGGCCCCGACGGCGCGCTGATCCCGATGGCCGAGCAGGATCGCGGCCTCTGGAACGCCGCCCAGATCGAGGAGGGCATCGCGCTCGTCTCGGAGGCGCTGGCTCAGCGGACACCGGGGCCGTACCAGTTGCAGGCGGCGATCGCGGCGGTGCACGACGAGGCGCCGACCGCGGACCAGACCGACTGGCCGCAGATCACGGCGCTGTACGAGATGCTGATGCGGATCTCCGGCAACCCCATGGTGGCGCTCAACCACGCCGTGGCCGTGGCCATGTCGCAGGGGCCGCGGGCCGGGCTCGACCGGCTCGAACGGCTGCGTTCCGACGAGCGGGTGGCCGGCGACCACCGGATGTACGCCGTCCGCGCGCACCTGCTGGAGATGGACGGGGACCCGATGGCGGCGCGGGAGGCGTACGAGGAGGCGGCCAGGCGTGCGACCAGCTTTCCGCAGCAGCGCTACCTGCACGGCAGGGCCGCCCGGTTGAAGAGCTCAGGAGAGGGCTGAAACGCCGCGCCGGGACGGGGAATGTTCCGGCGGCAGGTGTGGTTACATATCTCGTGGCCGGTGTGTCCAGTGTCCCCGGGCCTCACCTATTGCCTTCGCGGACTACCGTTCGGCTGGAGCCGCGTTGTGCCTTTCGCCGAGAGGCGACCTGCACACCGGTACGCACTCGTTGAGCGCCCGCCCTCCCCGGAGGGCGGGCGCTCGATGTGTTTTCATACCTTCGCGTAATACGGGTCCGTGATGCCGCCGGGACAGCTCAACGCCTCCGCGTCCAGCCCGGTCAGCTTGGCGCCCGCCTGGTAGGCGCTCTCCAGGAACTCCAGCACGGCCGCCACCGGATCGTCCATCGCGCGGACGTCGTCGTAGCGCAGGACGGCCAGGTGGCTGCCGCCCGAGGTGATCCACTCGGCCTGCGCGGGACGCAGCGGCTCACGGTCCAGCCCTTCGGGCTCCGGCGCGGTGTAGGCGTAGAACGCCGGCCACGGCCGCTCCTCGTCGCCGAACCAGAACCCTGAGCTGATGACCTCCCTGCTGTACGCCTCGCGCGTCACCGGGTCGGTCTCCGGCGAGACGTGCGCCACGCGGCCGGTGTATCGCGTCACCGCGATGTCGAACGTGTGCCAGAAGTGGTGCACCGGGCTGATCTTGCCGGAGAAGTCCGCGGCGAACCGGTCGAGGAGCTGCGCCACCTGGGACAGGACGCGCCAGTAGCGGTTGATCAGCACCGGGTCGTACCGTCCGTGCAGCGTGTCCTCGGGGAACGGTGTGTCGTCCCCCAGATCGAACGGCACGGCCCAGATGTCGGGCCGGATCCCCAGCCCCGCCAGGGTTTCGAAGAGCCGATCGTAGAACGAGGCCACCGACCGGCCGATGAGACTGAACTCCGCGCCGCGGCCGTCGAGCACGTCCACCACCAGGCGGTGGCGTACGAGGTCGAAGTCGATGCAGAACAGCTGCTCGCCCAGCCCGCCCATCGGCCGGGTGGTCAGCCCGCGCCCGGTCAGGTGGAAGGGCACGTGCCACCAGTGGTTGTGCCGGTTGCTCGACACCAGCCGGACCTTGCCGACGATCTGGGCGAACCGGTGAAAGGTCTCCTTGACGTCGGCCCACTCCGCGAGTGGCATGGCCGGGAACAGTTCCATGACTGCAATCGTAACTACCCCACGTAATCGAACAGCTCCCAAGGGTCGTGGGCAGAGAAGACCGCGACCCCGTGGTCGTGTACGAGCGAGCGCAGGCGATCCCGGCTCGACATCCGGCGCTCGGGATCGACCTCTGCGCCGAGCTGCACGACATCCAGCAGCGGATGAGGGCGGGGCTCGCGTGCCAGCTCCTCGTGATAGAAGTACGCGTCCCCGGCGTGCAGCAGCCATCGGTCCCCGTCATGGACCGCCACCCCGGCATGCCCCTCCGAGTGCCCGCTGAGCGGCACGAGCAGGATTTCCTCGGTCAGGTCCGCCAGTGGCCGCACCCCCTCCACGCCCAGCCACCGCGTGCCCGTGCCCGGATAGGTCACCCACCGCGGCCCGTGCGCCCAGTGGCCGGGGCGGTAGCGGCGGCTCGGCGCCTCCGCCAGCGCGGCCTTCAGCTCCGCCTCCATGACGTGCACCTGGGCGTCGGGGAAGTCCGGCAGGCCGCCGCTGTGATCCACGTCCAGGTGGGTCAGCACGATGTGGCGCACGTCGGCGGGGTCGTGGCCGAGCGCCGCGACCTGGCGTACGGCCGTCTCGGCGGGAGTGAGCACCGGCTCGACCAGTTCCGTCCATTCGCGCTCCAGCAGCTCGCCGGGGCGGGTCACGTCGTCCATGCCGAGCCCGGCCTCCACCAGCACGAGGCCGGCGGCGGGGGTCTCGATCAGCAAGGCGTGGCACACCGCCGGCGCGGTGGGCCGGCCGTCGAGGGAGTCGATCTCGCGCATGGAACCGAGGTTCAGGTGATGAATTCGCATACGGCTATGCTGCGACTTGAAGCGCGGTTCAAGTCAAGGAGCCAAGGTCATGACATTGCTCGACATCGGCGAGGTGGCCGGGCGGAGCGGGCTCGCCGCCTCCGCGCTGCGGTTCTACGAGCGCAAAGGACTCATCCAGGCGGAGGGGCGCAACGGCCTGCGGCGGGCGTACCGGCCGGAGACGCTGGAGCGGCTGGCGCTGATCACCTGCGCTCGCGACGCCGGGTTCACGCTCTCCGAGATCGCCGCTTTTCTGCGGGCCGGGCCGGCGGACACGGGGTTGCGCGAGCGCATGGCGGCCAAGGAGCGCGAGGTGTCCCGGAAGGTCGCGCAGCTGACCCGGCTGCGTGACAGTCTGCGCCACGCGGCCGTCTGCGAGCACGATCCGTTCGTCGAGTGCCCCGAGTTCAAGCAGGCCCTGGGCAGGGTGCCGGAAGGATGATCAACGTGGGCCGGTGGGCCGGCCCGAGCTGACGTACTTTCTGGGACGCAGGGCGTGGGCGCGCAGCGCCGCCAGGGCCGCGAGCTGGCCGGGGCGGTCCATCCGCACCACCAGCTCGTCGCTGAACGCCAGTCCCAGCGCGGTGAGCTGGGCGACCAGGTCGGACACGGGTGCGGCGACATCCTCCAGGCTCGTGGTGGGATGCCAGCCCTCGCCGCCGACGACCTCGGCGACCCGCTCGCGCAGCTGGGCAGGCGACATCAGCGTGCCGTCGGCGAGCAGCATGAGCGCGGCCTCCCTGGCCGACACCTCGAAGTCGTGCTCGCCCTTGGCCAGCAGCAGCCGGGTGACGGCCGACCACATGGCCTTGGGGGACTCCAGCAGCCGCTTGCCGTGGTCGGTGATGGCCAGCCGGGTGCCGTCGCGGCTGATCGCGCCCAGCTCCCGCTCGGCCAGCTCGCGCAGCCTGAGCGCCTCGGGCGACGGTGCCAGCCGCAGCGGCAGGCTGCCTTCCCTGGCGGCGAGGGAGAGCAGGCTGTGCAGGGCGGGCAGGGGCTGCGGGGTGACCGGGGCGTGCAGGCGTACCTCGAACGGCTGGGCCAGCTCCCGCCTGGCCGGGCCGCGGCCCAGCACCCAGCGGTTGAGCCGCTCGCCGTGCACCCGGTTGAGCCAGCTGTCGCCGCCCAGCTCGGCGCGCGGCTCGGTGAGCCAGCGGCGGGTCAGCGCGGTGCGGTCCATGCTCTCTCCGGCGACGATCGCCAGCTCCAGCGCGGCGGAGCAGGCGAGGTGCGCGCCCAGCTCCTCGGGGCCCATGATCATGCTCCACTGCAGTTCGGGCACGTCGGGCGGGAGCACGCCCGTGGCCTCGAGCGCCTGCTGATAGGCGCTGGTCCCCGCGTCCTCGCCCTCGCGGGCGTAGGCGCGCAGGATCTGCACGGTCGTCGGCGACACGCACAGCGCGGCGTAACGTTCCATTCCGCCGAGCTGGAGCAGCCGTCCGAGAGAGCGTGCCAAACGTTCGTGGTCGCCGCCGACCTTGAGCGGCAACGTGTACCAGAGGAATTCGCAGACGTCGAGCTGGGTCACCGTCTCCAGTGGCTCCCCACCCGTCAACCATTCGACGGCGGTCCTGGCCTCCTCGGCCAGTTCCGGCTGAGAGCGCTCCAACTCGGCGAGAAGGGCGGCGACATCCGGTGCACTCATGCCTCGAAGTTTGCCGTATCGACCCCTGGCCTGACGATTACCGAATCCGCTGCGTATTGGGTCTTGCACAGTGACTACCCTAAGAAAGCACTAATGAGCAGGCCGTGAGCGCGTCAGATCCACCGTTTGTCGAACAACATGCGGGCCTTCCACTCCGTGTAGGGGATCAGCTCGGCGGACAGGATCGGATGCAGCCACCAGAAGTTGATCAGCGCGAGCAGGGCGAAGGCGCCGACGACGACGGCCCCGACCGTACGCCGCACCGGCACGCCTTCCTCGGCTGTCTGCGGCGCGGCAGAACCTATCAGCAGCCCGGCGCACAACGTGATGGCCAGCACCATGAACGGCACCATCGGAATGGCGTAGAACAGGAACATCGTGCGGTTGTCGGCGATGGCGAAGTAGAACCACGGCAGCCAGCCCATGGCGTACGCCAGCAGCACGGCCCCCGCCCGCCAGTCCCGCGAGGAGACGTAGTAGGCGATCAGCGCCACCAGTGCGGCCACCGCGCCGAACCAGATCACCGGGGTGCCCACGCCGAGCACCGCTTCGGAGCAGTCCTTGACGCCGCAGGCGTTCTGCTTGCCCTCGTAGTAGAAGGCCACGGGACGCAGCAGCAGTGGCCACTGCCACGGCTCGGACATGTACGGATGCGAGGACTCCAGGTCGCTGTGGAAGGAGAAGACCTGCCACTGGTACTGGACCCACGACCGCAGCGAGTCGAAGACGAAGTAGAACGGCCCGGACGAGGTCGCCTGGTCCCAGTTGCGCCCGTAGCCGTTGCCGCTGACGAACCAGCCCGTCCAGGTGGACATGTACGTGACCAACGGCACAATTCCGAACGCCAAGGTAGCCTGCGGCACGTCCTTGTTGAACGCCCCGACGTACGGCTTCCGCAGCCCCACGGCCCGCCGCGCCCCGAAGTCCCACAGCAACGACATGATCGCGAACGCCGCCGCGAAGAACAGCCCCGACCACTTGACCGACATCGCGAGCGCCAGGCAGACCCCGGCCCCGATCCGCCACCACCTGATCCCGAGCGACGGCCCGTGCGACGACATGGGCGAGCTCTCGTACCAGGCGACCAGCCGCTCCCGCGCCTGATCCCGGTCGGCCACCAGGCACGCGAACGCGGCCAGCACCCAGAACATCAGGAAGATGTCCAGCAGCGCCGTCCGCGACAGGACGTAGTGCAGGCCGTCCAGGGCCAGCAGCAGCCCGGCGAAGCAGCCGAGCAGCGTCGAGCGGGTCATCCGGCGCGCCACCCTCGCCAGGACGAGGATCGACAGCGTGCCGATCACGGCCGCGGCGAAGCGCCAGCCGAACGGGTTGAGCCCGAACAACTGCTCGCCGATGCCGATCATCCACTTGCCGAGCGGCGGGTGCACCACGTAGGAGGCGCACTTGTCGAGCGTCTCCTGCGTGCACTTCTCCCAGATGTCGGTCTTGTCGGCCAGGATCGCCTTGTCCGCGTCCTTGATCGTGACCCGCTCGACCCCCCAGGTGATCAGCGAGAACGCGTCCTTCATGTAGTACGTCTCGTCGAACACCACGGACCTGGGATGACCGAGGTTCCAGAAGCGCAGGACCCCGCCGAACACGGTGACCAGCAGCGGGCCGAGCCACCCCCACAGGACGCTGCCACGCATGGGAGGGATGAGCCGATCGCGCACGGACCGCGCCCGAGGAAGGCTCTCGCCGGCCTCCGGCTTGTTGTAGGCCTGGTGTGGAGAATCGGTCACCGCCATTCGGACATCGTACGGGGCTCGCGCCGACTAGGTACGTAGGGAACCGTAGAAACGCGGGCCAATTGGGATGCCCTGTAACAATGGGCAGGTGACTGAAGACGGCAGGTTGGTGCTGGCAGGGGCCCCCATAGGCCAGGCGGGTGACGTCTCGCCCCGGCTTCGCGAAGTGCTCGAGAGCGCCGACGTCGTGGCCGCCGAGGACACCAGGCGGCTGCGCAGGCTCGCGGCCGACCTGGGCGTGGAGATCGCCGGCCGGGTGGTGTCCTACTACGACCAGAACGAGGCGGCACGGGCTCAGGAGCTGATCGAGACGCTCAAGGAGGGCCGCACGGTCGTGGTGATCACGGACGCGGGCATGCCGGGCGTGTCCGACCCCGGCTACCGGCTGACGCGCCTCGCGGTGGACGCGGGCATCACGGTCACGGCGCTGCCCGGCCCGAGCGCCGTCACCACCGCCCTGGCCGTCTCCGGGCTGGCCAGCGACCGGTTCTGCTTCGAGGGCTTCCTGCCGCGCAAGTCCGGCGAGCGGGCCCGCCGCCTGACCGCGCTGGCGGGCGAGGAGCGCACGATGGTGTTCTTCGAGGCCCCGCACCGGCTGGCGGACTCGCTGGAGGCCATGGCCGCGGCGTTCGGGCCGGACCGGCCGGCCGCCGTGTGCCGGGAGCTGACCAAGACGTACGAGGAGGTGCGCCGCGGCGGACTCGGCGAGCTGGCCGGGTGGGCGGCCGCGGGCGTCAAGGGCGAGATCACCGTCGTGGTCGCCGGGCACGTGGCCGTCGCGGGGGAGCCGGACCCGGACGAGCTGGTCGCCGAAGTGGACCGCAGGGTCGCCGAGGGCGCGCAGCGCAAGCTCGCCATCGCTCACGTCGCCAAAGAGGCGGGGATACCCAAACGAGAGCTGTATGACCTGGTTCACAAGCGCCTATAGTGCGGATCATGAGGAGTTGGGGGGCTTCCGCTCAGCGACTGGTTCCACCGATCCAGGGATCCGCCCTCCTGGGCTGGGTCGGCCCGCTCCTGGTGACGATCTTCGGCGGCATCCTGCGCTTCTGGAACCTCGGCCATCCCAGGGCCGTCGTCTTCGACGAGACGTACTACATCAAGGACGCCTACTCGCTCCTCAAATACGGGGTCGAGCGGGTCACGCTCGGCGACGCCAAGAACCCCATCGCCGACAAGCGCTTGATGTCCGGCAACCTGGATATCTTCAAGCACTGCCCCGAGCCCGCTGACTGCGCCTCGTTCGTGGCCCACCCGCCGCTGGGCAAGTGGATGATCGCGGCCGGCGAGCAGCTGTTCGGCCTGGACCCGTTCGGCTGGCGCTTCGCCGCCGCGCTGGCCGGCACCCTGTCGATCCTGATCATGGCCAGGGTGGCGCGCCGGATGACCCGCTCGACGCTGCTGGGCTGCCTGGCCGGGTTGCTGCTGGCGCTGGACGGGCTGCACCTGGTGCTGTCGCGGACGGCGCTGCTGGACATCTTCCTGATGTTCTGGGTGCTGGCCGGGTTCGCGTGCCTGGTGGCCGACCGGGACTGGGCCCGGCGGCGGCTGGCCGGCTGGTACGACAGCGCGCCGATCAACGGGACGGGCCCGCGGCTCGGGCTCAGGCCGTGGCGGCTGGCGGCGGGCGCCTGCCTGGGGGCGGCGTGCGCGGTGAAGTGGTCGGGGATCTTCTTCCTCATCGCGTTCGCGGTCCTGACCCTGATGTGGGACATGGGGGCCAGGCGGGCGCTGGGGTTGCGGGAGCCGCACCGGGGGGCGCTGTCGTACGACGTGCCGGGCGGCCTCGCGGCGATGACGCTCGTGCCCGCCGCGGTGTTCATGGCGAGCTGGACGGGCTGGTTCGCCACCGCGGGCGGCTGGGGGCGCAACTGGGCGCAGGCCACCTCGTCGGGGCCGGCGTTCTTCGTGGTCGACTCGATCCGGTCATGGGTGACCTACCAGGTCCAGGTGCTCGGCTATCACAGCGGCCTGCACGAATATCACCCGTACATGTCGGAGCCCTGGCAGTGGCCGCTGCTCATCCGGCCCGTCTCGTTCTACTATCCGTCGGACATCCCGCCGTCGGCGTGCGGGGCCGGCCAATGCTCCCAGGCCGTGCTCGGCGTCGGCACCCCCGCTCTGTGGTACGGCGCCCTGCTCGCGCTCATCGGCCTGATCGCCTGGTACGTGTCCTCGCGCGACTGGCGGGCAGGGGCGACGCTGCTGGCGTTCGCGGTCGGCTGGCTGCCGTGGTTCTACTACGCCATCGCCGGCAACCGGACGATGTACCTGTTCTACATGATCCCGGTGGTGCCGTTCATGGTGCTGGCGGTCGTCCTGATGGCGGGGCTGATCCTGGGCCGGGAGAACTCTCCCCCGGCCCGGCGGTCGATCGGCGCCGCGACGGTGGGGGCGTTCGCGCTCATCGTGCTGATCAACTTCTGGTGGCTCTATCCGGTGCTGACCGCCGAGACGATCACGCACGCAGAGTGGTGGGCTCGGATGCTGATGCGTTCTTGGGTGACAACCGCCCCCAAGTGACGCCCTTGCGCAGGGTGATCGCCGCCGCGATGCAGGCCAGGGGGACGGCCGGGAGCACGTACCGGTAGTCGAACTCCGCCGTCGCCGCCGGGGCCAGCAGCAGCCCGACCGCGCCCAGCCACGGCAGCACCACCGGGCCGCCGAACTTGCGCCAGCGCACCGCGACCCCGTAGAGGCCGATCAGCAGGATCCCGCCCAGCATGATGCCGCGCAGGTAGAAGACCTTCTGGTAGCCGCTCATGATGTCCGCCCAGGGATGCACGATCCGCGTCTCCGGCGGGCCCTGCTCGTAGCTGAACGCGTCGGTGTCGGTCCGGCCGCCGGCGTACGACGACCACTTCGGCAGCCGCTTGGGCTGGCCGTTCTCGTCGAGCTGGACGTATGGCTTGAACTGATACATCAGGTATGTCGGCTCGTCAGGGAAAGTCGGCCGGTCCCAGTGGAAGGAGCGGAAGAAGTCCCGCGCGACCACCTTGAGGTAGTCGCCCGGCTGCGACAGGATCGCCCGGGTGGCGAACACGCTGGCCGCGTCGTTGGTGATGTCGCTCCACTTCTTGTTGATGCCCCACCGGTGCAGCACCTCGCCGGTGCCCGTGCCGTTGCCGTTGCCCTGGCCCCAGAGGTACCACTGCGCGTGGTCCTTGCGCTGGCTGACCGGGTCGTTGATGCACAACAGCAGCAGCTGGACCTCTTTGTACTTGTCGATGTTCATCTTGCTGCAGTCGGCGAAGATCGCCGTGCGCATGTAAAGGATGAGGCCGTCGCTGTTGGTCATCGCGAACTTGCCGTACGCGGAGGCGAACCACCCCATGTACGCCATCACGGGGATCGCGCACGCCGTGATCACTGCGGTGATGGGCCGCCAGCCCGTTCGCTTGACCAGCAGGTAGAGCACCACCAGTGCCAGGATCGGCAGGCCGATCGAGCGCGTCAGCCAGGTCATCGCCAGCAGCAGGCCGATGACCGCGCCGGCCTTCCACGTCAGCCGCCGCTTCCACAGCACCATGGTGATCACGCCCACCACGAGCAGCATGAACATCGTGTCCGACATCACCAGCTGCTCGAGCTGGATCTGGTAGGCGTCGAACAGCACCGGCGCCGCCGCCAGCGTGGCGCCCCACTTCGGCAACCTGAACTTGATCCGCAGCAGCGCGTAGATCAGGCACGCCGTGGCCAGACCCATCAGATGCTGCGTGAACGTCACCAGCGCGAAGCTGTGGAACGGCTTGAGCAGCATCAGCCAGAAGCTGTAGCCGTCCGGCCTGATGGGGTGCGGACGCGGGTGCAGCGCCACCGAGACGTACTCGTAGGAGTCGTTGAACCACATGGCCGGGCCGTAGCCGAGCATGGTGATGAGCCGCAGCAGGGCGCCGACGCCGAAGGCTGCGGCGAACACCCGATGCCGGCGCAAAAAGGACAGCCAACGTGCAACCCGACCAGGGGCGGAGTGGTCCACAGGGGTAATCTCCGCGACGCTCACCATGCTGTAAAGAATGCCAGTCGTTTTTGGGTCGTGACCCGAACAGACCCTGACTCAGGGCATGATGGTGCACTGGAAGAGCCTTAACTGAAGGGTAGACACGTGGAACTGACGGTGGTCATGCCCTGCCTCAACGAGGCGGAGACCGTGGAAGTCTGTGTACGCAAGGCTTTGGCGTGCATGGAGGAGCACGGCATCGAGGGCGAGGTCCTGATCGCCGACAACGGCAGCACGGACGGCTCGCAACAGCTCGCCCGCGACGCCGGTGCCCGCGTGGTCCACGTCGACGAGAAGGGCTACGGCAACGCCCTCATGGGCGGGATCAGGGCAGCGCGCGGCAAATACGTCATCATGGGCGACGCTGACGATTCATACGACTTCACCTCGCTGCTGGCGTTCGTCGAGCAGCTACGCGACGGCGCCGACCTGGTCATGGGCAACCGCTTCAAGGGGGGCATCGCCCCCGGCGCCATGCCCCCGCTGCACCGCTATCTGGGCAACCCGGTGCTGTCGTTCATCGGCCGGCTGTTCTTCCCGTCGGCGATCGGCGACTTCCACTGCGGCCTGCGTGGCTTCAGGCGCGACTCGATCCTGAAGCTGCAGCTGCAGACCGGCGGCATGGAGTTCGCCTCCGAGATGGTGGTCCGCTCCACGCTGTCCGGGCTCGACGTGCGCGAGGTGCCGACGACGCTCTCGCCCGACGGCCGCTCCCGCCCGCCGCACCTGCGCTCCTGGCGCGACGGCTGGCGCCACCTGCGCTTCCTGCTGCTCTACAGCCCCAAGTGGCTGTTCTTCTATCCGGGCGTGTTGATGATGATCATCGGCCTGGTCGCGGGAACCGCGCTGACCTTCGGGCCGGTGGAGATCGGCGAGCTGGCCTTCGACGTCGACACCCTGGTCGGCACGTCCGCGCTGGTGGTGATCGGCTTCCAGGCGGCGTTGTTCGCGGTGTTCACCAAGGTCTACGCGGCCGAGGAGGGATTCCTGCCGGAGTCGCCACGCATCCGGCGGCTCATCGACATCGTCAGCCTGGAGAAGGGGCTGGTGGTCGGTGGCCTGCTGGCGCTGGCCGGTCTCGTCGGTCTGGTGATGTCGCTGGTGCACTGGCAGGTGCGCAGTTTCGGTGAGCTGGACCCGCGCGAGTCGCTCCGCATCGTGGTGCCGTCGGCCACGGCGCTGATCGTGAGCTTCCAGACGATCTTCGCCTCCCTGTTCATCAGCATCCTCGGCATCCGCCGCACCCGGGAGACGCCCGTCGACCACGCCGCGGCCGCCGCCGAGGAAGCCGCCGCCGCCCTCTCCCTGGAAAAGACCAAAAAATAAGCATCTTTCACTAGATGCGGTGATCTTCACCTTTTGCGCGCTGCCGGCCGCGGGCGATAATCATCCTTTACGCGCTGCCGTGGCCGGCCACCCGCCGCCGCTGGCTCGCGTCCGTCCAGGGAAACGCCCTCTGACCGGTCAGTGGCGCACCGCCGTAACGGTGCGCCTTCTTGACCGGCTCCGTGGCTCACTCTGGGCGGCGTCGCGCCGAACGCCCGCACTGAGGAACCAGACGGGGCCCGTCGGCCCACAGCGCCGGTCTCGGGGCCCGCTTGCGCCACGGAGCCGGTCAACGTGGGCTCGCGTAGTGGCGGGTGACTTGTGAAGGGTCAGAGGGCGTTTCCTGGAGGGCCATCAGCCGGAGTGCGGCGGGTGGCCGGCCACGGCAGCGCGTAACAGATGGACTCGCCCGCGGTGGCGCGTAACAGATGGACTCACCCGCGGCGGCGCGTAACAGACGGACATCACCCCGCGCCCGGCGGCGCGTAAAGTATGGACTTCTGTCTTCCCGTAGGCTTGGAATCATGTCCCAGCACATCTTGACCGCCGTTGCGTGGCCTTACGCGAACGGCCCCCGCCATATCGGGCACGTTTCCGGGTTCGGCGTGCCGTCCGACGTCTTCAGCCGCTACCAGCGGATGGCGGGCAACAAGGTGCTGATGGTGTCCGGCACCGATGAGCACGGCACCCCCATCCAGGTGCAGGCCGACAAGGAAGGCGTCAGCGCCAGGGAGCTGGCCGACCGCTACAACCGGGTCATCGCCGAGGACCTGACCGGGCTCGGGCTCTCCTATGACCTGTTCACCAGGACCACCACGAAGAACCACTACGCCATCACGCAGGAGATCTTCAAGGGTCTCTTCGACAACGGCTATATCTTCCCCAAAACCACGATGGGGGCGATTTCCCCCTCGACCGGCCGCACGCTGCCCGACCGCTACATCGAGGGCACCTGCCCCATCTGCGGCTACGACGGTGCGCGCGGCGACCAGTGCGACAACTGCGGCAACCAGCTCGACCCGATCCAGCTGATCAACCCCAAGAGCCGCATCAACGGCGAGACCCCGGTCTTCGCCGAGACCGAGCACTTCATGCTCGACCTGCCCGCCTTCGCCGAGGTGCTCGGCTCCTACCTGCAGTCCAAGCAGGGCGAATGGCGGCCCAACGTGCTGAAGTTCGCTCTCAACCTGCTCGGCGACCTGCAGCCGCGGGCGATCAGCCGCGACCTCGACTGGGGCGTGCCGATCCCGCTCGACGGCTGGCGTGACCAGCCCAACAAGCGCCTCTACGTGTGGTTCGACGCGGTCATCGGCTATCTGTCGGCCTCCATCGAGTGGGCCAGGCGCTCCGGCGACCCGGACGCCTGGCGTCAGTGGTGGCAGAACCCCGACGCCCGCGGCTACTACTTCATGGGCAAGGACAACATCGTCTTCCACGCCGAGATCTGGCCGGCGATGCTGCTCGGCTACAGCGGCCGGGGCCAGACCGGTGGCACGCCGGGCTCGCTCGGGGCGCTCGAGCTGCCGTCCGAGGTGGTCTCCAGCGAGTTCCTGACGATGGAGGGCAGGAAGTTCTCCTCATCGCGCCAAGTGGTCATCTACGTGCGCGACTTCCTGGCCCGCTACGACGCCGACGCGCTGCGCTACTACATCGCGGTGGCCGGGCCGGAAAACCAGGACACCGACTTCACCTGGCAGGAGTTCGTCAACCGCAACAACGGCGAGCTCGTCGCGGCCTGGGGCAACCTGGTCAACCGGTCGATCTCGATGGCCGCCAAGAACTTCGGCGCCGTGCCCGAGGCCGGCGACCTCACCGACGCCGACCGGGCGCTGCTGGAGCGCTCGCGCAACGCCTTCGGCCCGGTCGGGGCGGAGCTGAACAGGTCGAGGTTCAAGAACGCCATCACCGAGGCGTTCGACGTGGTCCGCGACGCCAACAGATACCTGGCCGAGCAGGAGCCGTGGAAGCTCAAGGACGACCCCGGCCGGCAGAAGTCGATCCTGCACGTCGCGCTGCAGGTGGTCGACGACGCCAAGACGATGCTGACGCCGTTCCTGCCCAACTCCTCCAACAAGGTCTTCGCCATGCTCGGCGGCGAGGACGTGTGGTCGGGCATGCCGGAGATCCGTGAGGTCGACGAGGACGGCGGCGAGCCCTACCCGGTGATCACCGGCGAATACGACGGGGCCGCCCGCTGGGAGCACCGGCCGATCAAGCCGGGCACGCCGCTCGCGCCGCCCGTGCCGCTGTTCAAGAAGCTCGACCCGAAGGTCGTGGACGAGGAACTGGCCCGGCTGGCCGACTGACCGCTGCGGGGAGCGTTCTCGGCGGCGTCCGCGTGCCATGCGCGGGTGCTTCCGGGAACGCCGGGCGCAGGAAAGGTCAGCGAAGGAAGGCTCGGCGCAGGAAGGTCAGCGAAGGAAGGCTCGGCGCCGGAGAAGCTCGGTGCCGGGGGCAGCTACCTTAGATGCCGTGAGCAAGATTCCCGCCGCGCCAGAGCCGCTTTCCGCGCCCGTGTTCGACAGCCACTGCCACCTGGACATCATGGTGGGCAACCGGCAGGCGTCGTCAGGAGACCCGGTGGCGCAGGCCGCGCAGGCGGCGGTCGCCACCGTGCGGAGCATCCTCGACGAGGCGCGGGCGGTCGGCGTGACCAGGCTGGTCACGATCGGGTACGACCTGAAGTCCTCCCGGTGGAACGCGGAGGCGGCGGCGGCGCAGGAAGGCGTGTACGCCGGGGTGGCCATCCACCCGAACGAGGCCCACGAGGCCACCCCCGAGGTGCTGGCCGAGATCGAGACCCTTGCGGGCCGGCCGGAGGTGCGGGCCGTGGGGGAGACGGGGCTCGACTACTACCGCGACTGGGCGAGCAAGGACGACCAGCACGCGAGCTTCCGCGCGCACATCGAGATCGCCAAGCGGACAGGCAAGGCGCTGGTCATCCACGACCGGGACGCGCACGACGACGTGCTCAAGGTGCTGGCCGCGGAGGGCGCGCCGGAGAAGGTGGTGTTCCACAGCTTCTCGGGCGACGCCGAAATGGCGAAAAAGTGTGTGGAAGCCGGATATTTCATGTCGTTCTCCGGCCCCGTGACGTACAAGAACGCCGCCTACCTCCGTGAGGCCGCGCACGTAGCACCTCCGGAGCTCATGCTGGTCGAGACCGACGCCCCCTACCTGCCGCCGGTCCCGCACCGGGGCAAGCCCAACGCCCCCTACCTCATCCCGCTCACCCTGCGCTGCCTCGCCGAGGTCAAGGGGGTCCATCCGGACCAGTTGTGCGAGGCGATCAGTACCAATGGAGTCACGGTCTTCGGCGAGTGGTGACCATCTTTTGGTGAACCGGTGGATGCGGACGCGCGAACGCGGCTAGCGTTCGGGTCGTCACGCAGCGTTACCGGAGGTGGTTTCTTGCGAGGCAAGAGACGCGCGCCGCGTCCGCCGATCCCGTGGCGTTCCCCGTGGACGCCGATGGTCTGTCTGGTGGGAGCCGCGGCGGTGGGCGTGCTCGTCGTCGTGTCGTCCCTGGCAAAGGACGTGACCGTGGTCGTCGACGGCCGGCCGATGGCGGTCCGCAGCTTCGCCGGGTCCGTACGCGAGGTGCTCGGCGACGCCGGGGTCTCCCTGTCGTCCGGTGACGTCGTACGGCCGGCCGCACAGGCGACGGTCTCCGACGGATCCAGGATCGAGGTACGCCGCGCCCGGCTCATCAGGCTGACCGTGGACGGCCGCACCACCACGCACATGGTCACCAGCACGAGAGTCGGCGACGCGCTGGCCGAGCTCGACATCGCCCCGGCCGCCGGCAAGATCTCGGCGCCCCGCGACGGCGCGGTGCCGCTGTCGGGCATGGAGCTCACCGTCTACACCAGGCGCAGCGTGTATGTGGTGGCCGGGAGCACCAGGCTCACCTCCCGCACCACCGCTCGGACGGTGCGCGAGGTGCTCAGGCAGAAAGACATCGCGGTGCGCCCCGGCTACCAGGTCAACCCGCCACTCGACAGCTTCCCCGAGGACGGCACGGTCATCACGGTCAGGCCGCCGCACACCACACCGATCCAGCCGGACGTCGCCGGCCTCGACTGGCCGGCGCTGGCCGAATGCGAGACGGACGGGAACCCGGAGGCGTACGACCCGGATGGCCCTTACTACGGGATGTACGCGTTCAGCCTGCGCATGTGGCAGACCGCCGGCGGCGCGGGGCTGCCGAGCGACTGGCCGGAGGAGGAGCAGACCTACCGGGCGCAGCTTCTCTACCAGCAGCTGGGCGGCAGGTGGCAGAGCCAGTGGCCGGCCTGCGGCGCCCACCTGTACAACTAACCGGACACCGCCACCCCGAAGTCGGCGCCCTTGGGCGGTTGCAGCGACTGGAGGCTCTCGGCGTTCCGGCCGGCCACCGCGACCTTGCCGGACGGCTGCGCGTCCGGCTGCCCGACGTACAGCTTGTTGCCGCTGAAGGCCACCGACCAGCCGAACAGCCCGTCGCCGGTCGACAGCTCGCGGTCCTCGGCGGCGCCCTTCCAGGAGACGATGCGGACGCCGCCCCCGTACGGGGCGCCGATGGCCAGCCTGCCGTCCGCGGACGCGGCCAGCGCGAACCCGAACGCCTGGTTGCCACCCTGCTCCACCGTCCTCGTGGGCTTCCTGGCCGGGTCGAGGAGCTGGACGTAGCCGGGTCCTGGGGAGCTGACGGCATAGCCGGAGCCTTCGGAGTACGCCACCGCGTAGCCGTACCTGTCGCCCGAGGCGTTGGTGGGCGAGTCCAGCTTCAGGCTCGTGATCTGCGCCGCCAGCACGTCGTCGATGAAGACCACCGAGCCTGAGTTGATCTTTCCGGCCTCGATCTGGCGGCCCGCGCCGTCGTCGTTCTCGTACGGGACGCCGACGACCAGCTCGTTCTTCGTCCCGAACGCCATCGACCAGCCGAACTGGTCGCCCACCTCGCTGTTGCCGCGGACGTCGACGCTTTCCTGGCTGATCCTGCGCAGGCTGCCGGTGCCCTTGCGTACGTAGATCGCGCCCACGTCCAAGAGCCGTGCCTCGTCCTCGTACGGTGCGCCGATGGCCACCAGGTCGCCCCGGGCCGCCAGCGACCAGCCGAAGTGCGCGAACCGCTGCGGCTCCGAGGCGGTCAGGCGCTGCGGAGGCCTGGCGCCGCCGCCGTAGATCACGTACGCGGCCCCGGCGTCCTCGGTGCCGTCCACGTCCGCGTACGGGGCGCCGACCACCAGGTCGGCACAGGCGTCGCCGTCGACCTTCGCCAGGCGCGCCGCCCACCCGAAGGCATCGCCCTTGACCAGGTCCGGCGCGGGGACGGGGACGACCTTGCCCGCGGACAGCACGTGGACGGCGCCCTTCTGGTCATCCGCGAACGGGTCGCCCACCACCACGTCGTCCGCGCCGTCACCGTCGAAGTCGGAGGCCCCCGCGCAGGCCGCCGCGGTGGCGGTGGCGGGCAGCATCGGGGTCCCGACGGCGAGCAGCAGTGCGATGAGCGCCGATCGGATCCTCACAACGCCACCTCGATCTGCTTGCCGTTGTCGAGCATCGTCGCCGTCAGCTTCACGGGCTTGCGGTAGTTGGCCAGGTCGAACACGAAGGTGCCGGCCACGCGGGCGCCGGGCAGGATGGCCGGGGGCAGCGTGACGGGCGCCGGATCGTGCTCACCGCCCCGGTCGTCGACCATGGTCACCACGGGCTGGACCAGCAGCCGCCGCTCGCCGCCGGGGTTGAGCACGGTCCAGTGGATCACGCAGAGCTGGCCCTGGGTCGCGCTCTTGCCCTCATACTCCTTCAGCCCGCACTCGGGAGCGCCCGCGATGATCGCGATCGGGTCGTCGAAGGCGTTGCCCAGCGCGAACCTCCGGCCCACGTCGTTGGCGCGGGTCGCGGTGGCGGACTGGGAAGGGTCGCCGGAGGTGGTGGTGACGGTGTTGCGGGCCGACGTGACGATCAGCACGGCCACCGTGACGACGATGGCCAGCACGGCCGCCGCGGCCGCGATGAGCCACCGGGTGCCGGGCGTCCGCGTGCCACCGAGGGTGTCGGGCTCGCTCGGGAGGAGTTCGGGGCCGGCCGGGACCGCCGTCCCGCCCGGCCGCGTCTCGGTGTTGCCCTGACCTGCGGGCGCCGCCTGCCGCTCCTGCCTCTCGACCCCGGCCTGCCTCTCGACCCCGGCCTGCCCGAACTGCGCCGGTGGCCCCTGGGTCGCCGGGGCGGGCTGCCGCAGCCGAGCAGCGGGGGACTGCCCTTGGACGGGAGTCTCCCAGCGGGCCAGCTCCTCCTTGGCCGCCTGCTCCTCCCGGCGGGCCAGCTCCTCGATCGACGCCCGGCTCTGCCCGGCCCCTCCCACCGGGGTGGGGGAGACCGGCGGGCCAGGCGACTTGCCCATGGTGTCGCTCGGTGGCGGGGTCGTGAACGTCGCCGTGATGTCCGGCTCGTCGACCACGTTCTGTGGCGGCTGCCAGTCGCTGAGCATCTCGGTCGCGACCAGGGTCGGCGGATTGATCGACGGCGCCGGCGTGGTGCCGCCGACCAGCGCGATCAGCAGGTCCTGCGCCGTCGGACGCAGGGCGGGGTCCATCGAGGTGGCCCGCTGGACCAGCTCGTTCAGAGGCGCTGGCAGCGCACCCAGCTCGGGCGGGGTGTTCAGCACGCGGGTGGCCAGCGTGATGGGGTCGCCGCGGCCGAACGGATGCCGCCCGTTGCCCGCGTACGCCACCAGGCAACCCCAGGCGAAGATGTCGGCCGCAGGGCTGACGACCTCCCCGCGTACCTGCTCGGGCGCCCACCATCCGGGACTGCCCAGTAACTCGCCGGAAAGCGTGAACCCGGTATCCCGGTCCAGGGCCCTGGCGATGCCGAAGTCGATCACCCGAGGCCCCGAGAGAGACAGGATCACGTTCGCCGGCTTCAAATCCCGGTGCACCAGGCCCGCCACGTGGATCGCGGCCAGCGCCGCCGCGACCCCCAGCGCCACGCCGTGCAGCAGCCCCGGGTCCAGAGACCCATATTTCGCGATCTGGTCGGACAGCGTGGTGCCCGCGATGTACTCGGTCACCATGTACGGCCGGCCGTCCCTGGTGTTGCCGTTGTCCAGCACCTGAGCCGTGCAGAACGACGCCACCCGGCGCGCGTTGTCGACCTCCGCGTGGAACCGGGCCGCGAACCCCTCCTGGTTGGCGAACTCCGCCTTCACGACCTTGACCGCGACGAAACGCCCCGTCGGCGCCCGCGCGAGGAACACGGTCCCCATGCCGCCCTCGCCGAGCCGCCCCAGCAGCCGGTACGGCCCGATTTCCCGCAAGTCCGTCGGGCGGAGCGGCGCGGCGCCCGTTGGCTCCATGAGGGACGTCCCTTCCTGTTCCACGCCATCCTCTCCTTTGGTCTCCCCATCCGCCATCGCAGGTTCTTCGATGCGGGAGACTGGTTGGATGATGAGGCTGTTGGGCCCTGCAGAAATACGTATTTTGGCGAACAAGCTAGATCTTCGGCCCACAAAAAAGCTAGGCCAGAACTTCGTGATCGACGCGGGAACCGTCCGGCGCATCGTCCGCGTAGCCGATTTGTCACCGGATGACGTGGTCATTGAGGTGGGGCCGGGCCTCGGCTCGCTCACCCTCGCCCTCCTGCCGGAGGCCGCACACGTGGTGGCCGTCGAGATCGACCCGGTGCTCGCCACCCAGCTCCCCATCACCGTCGCCGACCGCGGCCCGTCCGACAAGCTCACCGTCGTCAACGCCGACGCCATGAAGATCACCCCCGGTGACCTGTCGGGCTTCACCCCCACCGCCCTGGTCGCCAACCTCCCCTACAACGTCGCCGTCCCGGTGGTGCTCCACCTCCTCGAGGTCCTCCCGTCCCTGCGCAAGGGCCTGGTCATGGTGCAGTCCGAGGTCGCCGACCGGCTCGCCGCCGGGCCGGGCTCGAAGGTGTACGGGATCCCGTCGGTCAAGGCGGCCTGGTACGCGGACGTACGCCGGGCCGGTCCGGTGGGCCGTACGGTCTTCTGGCCTGTCCCGAACGTCGACTCGGGCCTTGTCTCCCTCACCCGCCGCGAACCGCCCACCACGACGGCCTCGCGCGAGCAGGTGTTCGCCGTGGTGGACGCCGCCTTCGCCCAGCGCCGCAAGACCCTGCGCGCGGCCCTGGCGTCGTGGGCGGGCAGCCCTGTCGAGGCGGAACGCGTCCTGCGGGCGGCGGGCGTGGACCCGTCGGCGCGAGGCGAGCAACTCGACATCGAATCCTTCGCCCGCATTGCCGAACTGGGGCCCTGACTTGGGCGGCTGAGCTGGTCCCCTGACCTGGGCACTGAGCTGGGGCCCTGACTTGGGCGGCTGAGCTGGGCCCCTGACCTGGGCACTGAGCTAGGGCCCTGACCTGGGCGGCTGCGCTAGACACCTGACCTGGGCAGCGCCAATAGCCCGGAGTTTTCCACAACCGCGCTCGCTGCTTCCCCTGATTCCACAGAACCGTGTTCGGCCCCGCGCCGCCGAGCCCGGTCGCATGATCCTGGCCTCCCCGATCCCTACGGCTCCGGGAGGCCGACCATGATCCACCGTTTCGCTCTCCTCTGGCTCACCCTCACCGGCGGGCTCTTCGCGGCCCTGGCCGCGTTCCCGGGCACCGCCCAGGCCGCCGCGTCCGCGTCCAACCCGGCCGACGCGCTCAAGCCCGTCATCAAGCTCAAGTCCGCTATCAAGAAGGCGCCCCTCACCCGAGGCCGGATCGCCGCCTCCGCCGCCCTCGGCCAGCTGGGCGTCTCCTTCTCCTGGGGAGGGGGCTCCGCGAAAGGCCCCACCATCGGCATCGGCAGAGGAGCGAACACGAAGGGCTTCGACTGCAGCGGCCTGACCCTCTACGCCTGGTCCAAGGCCGGCGTGTCCCTCACCCACTACACCGGCGCCCAATACCGCCAGGGCCGGAGGGTGCCGCCGGCGGAGCGGCGGGTGGGCGACCTGCTCTTCTTCGGCGGCGGCCGCGGCGACCCCACCCACGTGGCCCTCTACCTGGGACGAGGACTGATGATCCACGCCCCCAAGACGGGCGACGTGGTGAAGACGACCAACTTCCTGAGCTCGCCCTACTACCGTGCCGCCTTCCGCGGCACCGTACGCCCCGGCTGACCGCGTTCGGGGAGAACACCCCTCGGGCGGTGGTTACCTCCGAGCGCAAGCCTCCACCAGGCGTCCGACCAATCCGGACAGCAGTTCCTGATCTTCGTCCCGAGCGGGCTCATACTCCATGAGCCCGAGCCCAGCCACCTCGAACCGCTCGCCGATGGCCGCGACCAAGGAGAGGAGCCGCTCAGGATGCAACCCGCCGGGGGTAGGGCACCCAACGCTGTGGAAGATCTCCGGATCGAGTACGTCGAAGTCGATGTGCACGTAGACGACGGGGGCGTCGGAAGCAGCGGCGATGGCCGCCAAGAGGGCCGCCGGGGACTCCACCTCCTTCAGGTGACGAATCCCACTGGCCTCGACGAACGCCGCCTCAGGAGGATCGAGATCACGCACCCCCGCCAGCACGATCCGCCCAGGGTCCAGAGCCTCCTCCGGCACCAGGCCCTCGGGCCCTTGACCGGTGAGGGCCCGCAGCACCATCCCGTGGTAGGCCCCGGAAGGCGACGACTCCGGCGTGTTCAGATCGCCGTGGGCATCGAACCACACGACGACCAGCCGATCTCCATACCGCTTCCGGGCCGCCGCCACGGGCTCCAGCTCGACCCCGCAGTCGCCACCAACAGTGATCAAGAACGCGTCACGCGCCTCGGAAACCGCCGTACGCACCCGGGAGGCGGTGCCGGCCAGATCCGCGTCGTCGACGTCGACGCGCACCCGGTGATCCGCCTCCACCAGATCGGCGAGCAACCGCGCCCCCTCGCGAAGACGTTGCGCCGTACGCGATCCCGACCCCCGCCACTGCGGCACCTCGACAACCGTCACCACGGACAACACACCTCTCCTCGGTAGAAAACCACCCCCAGGGTGGCAAGCACGCTACAGCCCTCGTCCAGCGGGTTCCAGTTCACTCTTCGTCACCGATCAGGACGGCGGCACATGACCGGTATCTTGACGCTGCGTGTCGATGAATCGGACGTTCGCTCGGTCATATTTTCAGAACAGCATGTCAGGGTGGCAGGCCCCGATAACATCGAGTGTCTTTGACCCCGGCAAGTGATGAGAGTGGCTGTAGATCGATGAGTTCGGTGACCGTACGTGTGCCCGCGAAGGTCAACGTGCAGCTTTCTGTCGGCCCGCTCAGGGAAGATGGCTTCCACGACCTGGTCAACGTCTTCCACGCCGTGTCGATCTTCGATGAGGTCGTGGCCAAGGAGTCCGAGTCGATCACTGTGTCGGTCAACGGAAACTGGGCCGACCAGGTGCCGGTCGACGACAGCAACCTGGCCATCCGGGCCGCCCGCGCACTCGCCAAGCACGCCGGCCGCACCTACGGCGCCGACCTGGTCATTCAGAAGGCCATTCCCGTGGCCGGGGGGATGGCGGGCGGCAGCGCCGACGCCGCGGGCGCCCTCGTGGCATGCAACGAGCTCTGGGGACTGGGGCTGCCCTTCGACGATCTCATGGAGATCGCCGGCGACCTCGGCAGCGACGTCCCGTTCTCCCTGCTCGGCGGCACCGCGGTCGGCACGGGGCGGGGCGAGCAACTGACCGAGCTCCCGACCGGCGGCACGTTCCACTGGGTGTTCGCGCTCGCGGACGGCGGCCTGTCCACGGCCAGCGTCTACGCCGAATGCGATCGGCTCCGCGCGGTCGCGGGGGCCGACGTGCCCTGGCCCCAGCTGGACGACTCGCTGCTGGAGGCGCTGGGCACCGGCGACGCCTATGCCTTGGGCGCCCACCTCAGCAACGACCTCCAGGCCGCCGCACTCAACCTCCGGCCGGAGCTCGCCCCGACTCTCGAAGCGGGCCGCCAGCACGGGGCTCTGGGGGCGATCGTTTCCGGCTCGGGCCCCACCTGCGCCTTCCTGGCCATCGACGCCCTGCACGCCAGCGATCTGGCTCTCAGCCTGACGACCACGGGCGCCACCCACACCGCCGTCCCCGCCCACGGCCCCGTCCGCGGCGCCACCCTGGTTCAGCCGCATTGAGCCCTTCGTCAGCGGCGAAGGGCCTGGTCAGGTCGTTCCATCGGGAGCACCCATTCTTTACGGCGGTGCCAAGCTGACCGGACTCGCCGACACCGGCTTCCGGCCTTCGAGCGCCGGTCGTGAACGCTCACGGGGTTCTCGCCGTTACGAGCGCACTCTTGGCCGCCTTCTTCGGTGAATCGGCGGCCGTCTCGGGACGGTGGCCGGCTGGTCCGGTGCGTCCATTCGGCCGCCCCCCGGGAGCCGATACCCTGTGTACGTCATGAATCTGGTCAATCTTGAGTCGGTTTCCCATGCCTACGGGCCAAAGCCACTCCTCAGCGATGTGTCGCTAGGCGTCGAGGCCGGGGAGCGCATCGGCGTTGTCGGGCGTAACGGGGGTGGCAAGACGACCCTGCTGTCCGTCATCGCGGGAGACGTGCGGCCCCACAGCGGGCGCGTCACCCATACCCGGGGCCTGCGGGTCGGTTTCCTGTCGCAGCAGGACACGCTCGATCCGGCCGCCGCCATACGAGAGATCGTCCTCGGTGAGCTGGCCGAGCATGAGTGGGCGGGGGACCAGCGGGTTCGCGAGATCCTGGAGAGCCTGATCGGCGACCTCGACCTCGATGCCAAGGCCGGCAACCTGTCGGGCGGCGAGCGCAGGCGCACGGCGCTGGCGAAGCTGCTCATCGACGACCACGACCTGATCATGCTGGACGAGCCCACGAACCACCTCGACATCGAGGCGATCGCGTGGCTGGCCGCGCACCTGGCGGGCAGGAAGAGCGCGCTGGTGGTCGTGACGCACGACCGGTGGTTCCTCGACGCCGTGTCCACTCGCACGTGGGAGGTCGTGGACGGGCGCGTCGAGCGGTACGAAGGAGGCTACGCCGCCTACGTCCTCGCCAAGGCCGAGCGGGCGCGGATCGCCCAGGCCGCCGAGGATCGCCGGCAAAACCTCATGCGCAAGGAGATCGCCTGGCTGCGGCGCGGCCCGCCCGCCCGTACGTCCAAGCCGAAGTTCCGCGTCGAGGCGGCCCAGGCGCTGATCGCGAACGAGCCGCCGCCGCGCGAGAGCGTCGAGCTGATGCGCTTCGCCGCGGCCCGGCTCGGCAAGACCGTTTACGACCTCGAGGACGTCACCCTGCACGCCGGCGGGCCCGAGAGTGGGCCGCTGGTGCTCGATCGCTGCACGTGGCAGTTCGGCCCGGGCGACCGGGTCGGGCTGATCGGGGTCAACGGGTCGGGCAAGTCGTCCGTGCTGCGGCTGCTCGCCGACACGATCAAGCCCGACTCCGGCCGGGTGACCAGAGGCAAGACCGTACGCCTCGCGCACCTGTCCCAGGAGCTCGCCGAGCTCGACCCGACGCGGCGGGTGCTGGAGACGGTCGAGGAAGTACGCAAGTACCTCCAGGTCGGCAAGAAGGAGTGGTCCGCCTCCCAGCTGCTCGAACGCCTGGGCTTCAAGGGCGAGGCGCAGTGGAAGTTCATCGGCGACCTGTCCGGCGGTGAGCGGCGGCGGCTGCAGCTGCTCAGGCTCCTGATGGACGACCCGAACGTCCTGCTGCTCGACGAGCCCACCAACGACCTGGACATCGAGACGCTCAACGAGCTCGAAGACCTGCTGGACAGCTGGCCCGGCACACTGATCCTGGTGAGCCACGACCGCTACTTCCTGGAGCGGGTGACCGACAGGTCCGTGGCGCTGCTGGGCGACGGCAGGCTCTCACTGCTGCCCGGCGGAGTGGACGAATATCTCGAACGCCGCGCAGCAGGCACCGCCCTGACCGCCCGCCGCGCCACGACCGCTGCCGCCGGTGGTCCTGCCGCGACGGACGCTGCGCGTGAGCCGGCAACGACATCGCCAGGCCAGGCGGCGGCGCTGAACGCCAAGGAGGAACGCGAGCTCCGCAAGGAGCTCAGCCGCCTGGAACGCCAGCTCGACAAGCTGACGGACCAGGAGACCCGCCTCCACGCCGCCATGGCGGAAGCCGCCAGCGACTACGCCAAACTGGGCAGCCTCGACGCCGAACTACGCGAGATCACCACCCAGAAGGACACGATCGAGTCCGAGTGGCTCGAACTGGCCGACCGCCTGGGCGAGTGAGTTCCTGGTCTTCATTTTTTACGGCGGTGCCGAGCTGACCGGACCCGCCGACGTCGGCTCGCGGCCTTTGAGCGCCGGTCGTGAACGCTCACAGGGTTCTCGCCGTTACGAGCGCACTCTTGGCCGCCTTCTTCGGTGAGTCGGCGGCCACTCGGTTCAACGGGGAGAGTCGAAGGGGGAGAGCAGGGTGCGGAGCAGGCCGGCGAGGGCACGTTGATCGTCGAGGCCGAGGCCTGACAGCAGTTCGTGTTCGCGGCGTAGAAGGTCGGAGAACGCGGCGTCCACTCTGGCCAGTCCCGGGTCCGTCAAGGACACCAGCACGCCGCGCCGATCCTCGGGATCCGGCCGCCGGCGGACGAGACCGGCCTGGGCCAGGCGGTCGATGCGGTTGGTCATGGTCCCCGAGGTGACCAGCGTGGCGCGGAGCAGGGCCCCTGGGCTGAGCTCGTAAGGCTTGCCGGCCCGCCGCAGCGCCGTCAGCACGTCGAACTCCCATGGCTCCAGATCGTGCTCGGCGAACGCCGCCCGCCGGGCACGGTCGAGATGCTTGGCCAATCGTGACACCCTAGAGAGAACCTGGAGCGGCTCGACATCGAGGTCGGGTCGTTCCGCTCGCCAAGCCGCGACGAGGCGATCGACCTCGTCCCTAGCATCCTCCGTCATGACACAGAAGTGTACTGTCTTGACATCGAGATATATCTCTCGATATCAATTATCTTTATGTCGAGAGATATTTGGGACCCAGTGACCTACGCCGTCTACGCCGACGAGCGGTCGCGGCCGTTCGTGGAGCTGATCTCCAGGGTGGGGGCGGTCAATCCGGACTATGTCGTCGACGCGGGCTGCGGCAGCGGCGAACTCACCCTTGAGCTGGCCAAGCGCTGGCCCGACGCCACCATCGAAGGCTTCGACTCCTCGCCCGCGATGATCATCAAGGCCCGCCAGCTGGAGACGTCCGCCAGGTTCGCCGTCGCCGACGTGACCACCTGGCGTCCTGACCGGCCGATGGACATGATCGTCTCCAATGCCGTCCTGCAGTGGGTGCCGGAGCACCGTGACGTGCTGGAGCACTGGATGGAAGGGCTGGCCCCGGGCGGTTGGCTGGCCTTCCAGGTGCCGGGCAACTTCGACGCGCCGAGCCACGTCGCGATCCGCGAGGTGTGCGCCTCGCGGACCTGGTGCGACAAGCTCGGCGACCTCACGAGGGGGAATCCGGTCGGCGACGCCGTCCACTACCTTGACCTGCTCCACCATGGCGGCGCCCAGGTGGATGCGTGGGAGACGACGTACGTGCACGTGCTCCAGGGCGAGAACCCGGTGCTCGACTGGGTTTCCGGCACAGCGCTGCGCCCGATGCTCGACCGGCTCGACCCGGACGAGCAGCGGCAGTTCACGGCCGATCTGGCCGGGCCGCTCGCCGAGGCCTACCCGGCGACGAGCTACGGGACGCCCTTCCCGTTCAGAAGGATCTTCGTGGTGGCCCAGAAGTGATGATCAGAGCACTGCATCACGTCCAGCTCGCCGCGCCTGCGGGCAGCGAGCCGCTCTTGAGGGAGTTCTACGCGGGCGTGCTGGGCTTTTGTGAGGTGGCCAAGCCGCCGGAGCTGACCAAGCGCGGCGGCATCTGGTTCCGCGGTGAGGGCGTGGAGATCCACCTCGGCATCGAGGACGACTTCAGGCCCGCGCGCAAGGCCCATCCCGCCTTCCTGGTGGACGACCTCGACGCGTACGCCGCCAGGCTGCCCGGCGCCGTGCCCGACGACCTCTTCCCCGGCTACCGCCGGATTTACGTCTTTGACCCGGTCGGCAACAGATTAGAGCTCCTGCAAGCCCTGTGATGTTCACCTTGTAGTGGCATCATTGTCCGAAATCGGACACTTGTGAGGCGTAGTGGGTATCGAGATCGAGGACAAGTTCGACGTTCCCCCGGACTACACGATCCCGGACCTGAGCGGTCTGGCCGACGTCGTGGGTCCCAAGAGTTACCAGCTAGTGGCGCTGTACTATGACACGCCCGATCTGAGACTCGCGTCCCGGGGCGTCACGCTCAGGAGACGGCGGGGCGGCGAGGATGCCGGCTGGCACCTGAAACTGCCCAAGGCCAGAGGCGTGCGCCAGGAGATCACCCGCCCGCTCACCCGCAGCACCAAGATCGTGCCCCCGGAGCTGGCCGAACTCGTCCGTGCGCACACCCGCGGAGCCGAACTCCAGGTGGTCGCGGAGCTGGACACCCGCAGGAGTGTCACCATCCTGCTCGATGGCGACACCAAGCTGGCCGAGATCGCCGACGACCGCGTCAAGGGCACTGTGTACGTGGATGAAAAGGTCGTACGGTGGCGCGAGGTCGAGGCCGAGCTGTGCGACGGCGGCGACAAGGCGCTGCTTGCCAAGATCGGCAAGCGGCTCAGGAAGGCCGGCGCCACACCTTCCGATGCCACCAGCAAGCTCGCCAAGCTGCTCGAACCCGCATCGCCCGCCAAAGCCGCCACGAAGCCCGGCTCGGCCGGCGAGGTCGTCGTCGACTACCTGGCCGGTCAGGTCAACGCCCTCCTGTCGCAGGATCCGCGGGTCCGCCGGGCCGAGGACGACGCCGTGCACCAGATGCGCGTGGCGGCCCGCAGGCTGCGTAGCGCGCTGAAGGCGTTCAAGAGCGTGGTGCGCGACACCGGACCTCTTCAGGAGGAGCTGCGCTGGCTTGGCGTGGTGCTCGGCGAGGCCCGCGACCTGGAGGTGACCAGGGCCAGGTTCGGCAAACGGCTGGCAGGCCTGGCCCCCGAGCTGATCATCGGCCCCATCCAGACCCGGCTCGGCTCCGACCTGCACGCGCGTGAGCAGGAGGCGTATGAGCGCATCAAGGAGGCGCTCAGCAGCGACCGCTACTACACCCTCCTCAACGCCCTCGACGACCTCGTCGCCGCGCCGAGCCTGGGCAAGGCGGCGGCCAAGCCGGCCCAGGAAAAGCTCGGCGCCATCGCGGCGGCCGGCTGGGACCGGGTGACCAGGGCGTACGAGAGCGCCCAGGCCATCGACGACCTGGAACGCCGCGAGATCGCCATGCACGACGTGCGCAAGGCCGCCAAACGCGCTCGATACACTGCAGAAGCGCTCCAACCCGCTCTCGGCAAGGACATGGCCCGGCTGGCTAAGCTGGCAGAGGACATCCAGGAAGTACTGGGGACGCACCAGGACGGCGTGGTCGCGCAGGAAACGCTGGCTAAGGAGGCGGAGAGCGCCCGCCAGGCGGGCGAGGACACGTTCACGTACGGGCTGCTCGTCGGGATCGAACGCAACACCGCCGAGCGGGCACACGCCGACTTCCCCAGGGTATGGGCGGAAACTGTCAAAGCAGTGGGGAAGCTTCTATGAGCGATCTTCCGGTCATTCCCTTCGAACGCAGCGACTTACTCCAGGTCCCCGCGGCGTACCGCGACCTTCGCCTCAGCGAGGGCATCGCCAGGGTACGCACCCGGACGGGTGACGAGTTCTGGCTGGTCAGCGGCTACGAGGACGCACGCAAACTGTTCAACGACGGCCGCCTCGGCCGCTCGCACCCGGAGCCGGACAAGGCCGCGCGCCTGTCCGGCTCGGCCCTGCTCGGCGGCCCCCAGGGCGACATCGCCACGGAGAAGGCCGAGCACGAGCGCATGCGCAAGCTGTTCATGCCGTCGTTCTCGGCCCGCCGGATGAAGGCGCTCGCCGACCACGTCGGCGACCTGGTGGACGAGCGGCTCGACCACCTCGCCAAGCTGACGCCGCCGGTGGACCTGCACGCCGAGCTGTCCTTCCCGCTGCCGGTGCTGGTCATCTGCCAGCTGCTCGGCGTCCCGTACGAGGACAGGGAATACTTCGGCGGCGTGTCGGTCCGCATGGGCGACATGCTCGACCAGGAGACGAGCCTGGCCGCCCGCGAGGAGCTGGGCACGTACATGGCGGGCCTGATCGAGCGCAAGCGGCAGGATCCGGCCGAGGACCTGCTGTCCGACCTGGCGGGCGAGCTGGACGACGACGGGACGGTCGCGCGGCTGGCCGGCACGGTGCTGTTCGCCGGTCACGAGACCACGGTCAACCGCATCGACTTCGGCGTGCTGCTCCTGCTCGCCAACCCGGACCAGCTCGACCTGCTCAAGGCCGACCCGGGCCTGGCTCCGGGCGCGGTCGAGGAGATCCTGCGCATGGCCGTGACGAGCCTGCACGGCCTGCCCAGGTACGCCCACGAGGACATCGAGATCGGCGACCTGACGATCCGGCGAGGCGAGGCCGTCGTGCTGTTGCCGGGCGCGGCCAACCGGGACGAGCGGGTCTATCCGGATCCGGACGTGTTCGACATCCGCCGTCCGCAACCCGAGCCGCACCTGAGCTTCGGGTACGGCCCACGCTTCTGCATCGGCGCCAGCCTGGCCAGGGTCGAGCTGATCGCCGTCTTCAGCAGGCTGTTCCAGCGCTTCCCGACGCTGCGGCTGGCCGTACCGGCCGCGGAGCTGCCGCGCAGCGAGGGGAGGATCGCCGACGGGTTCGCCGAGCTCCCGGTCACCTGGTAGACGCAGACCCCGCTGCCTGCGGCGGTCCGCTGAACGCGGCCCACCCCACCATGACTACTTGCCCCAGATCTTCCGGTACGCCTCGCGGTAGCCCTTCGGATCCCACGAGGAGCCGCCGCCGCTGTTGGCGGCCGTGGTGATGTGGACAGGTGCGACGATGCCGCTGGCGGGCTCGCCGGCGAAGGCCCGGTTGAACTCGTCGACGATCTGCCAGCCCTGCGCGGACAGCGGTTCCGGCACCGTGGCGGACTGGAACGCCTTGCCGTTGATGCGCTGGAAGGCCGACGGGTCGCCGTCGCCCGCGCCGATGTTGAACGGGGCGTCCCCGCCCTGCTTGCCCGCCGCGCGCAGAGCGGGGGCGGCGTCGGCGAAATACAGGTCGTTGATGGCCACGGAGTGCGTCCACTTGTCGCCGAAGCGGGACAGCAGGGAGGAGACCTCCTGCGGGGTGCGGGTGCTGGTGTCGGGGATGGGGATGTTCGACTCTGAGAGGAGTTCGACGCCGGAGCAGGTGGCGAGCTCTTTCTTGATCAGGTCCGACTTCCCCTTGGCGAAGGGGATGGAGGCGTCGGTGAAGACGACCACGCCGGCCCGGCCGTTGGACTGGCTGATGATCCAGTCCGCGCTGATCTTCGCGACCTCCTCGACCTTCGTGGTGATGTTGGTGAAGAGCTGGGGGTCCTTGCTCGGGCCCGGTGCGGCGACGGCGTGCCAGCCGATGAGCGGGATGCCCGCGGCGTCGGCCAGCGCCAGCTGCTGGGCGGTCGACTTGGGGTCGAAGCCGGACAGGACGATGCCGGCCGGTTTGACGGCGACGGCCTGGCTGAGCGCCGCCTGGATGCCCGCCGGGGTGCCCTGCCCGTCGATGATCCGTACCTGCCAGCCGATGGCCTGCGCGGCTTCCTTGACGCCTTCGGCGGTGCCGGCGACGCCGGGGTTGGTCATGCTCTGGGCGACGTAGACGATGGCCTTGCCGGGGGCCGCCTTCGGGCCTCCGGCCGGGCCGGCCCAGGGGGCGTTCACGTCTTCGGCCTGCTCGACGGCCGTTTTCGCGGCCGCGAGGACGTCGGGGCAGCCGGCTTGCGAGGCAGCGGCGGCCGCGGTGGTGGCGGCGGTCTCCGACCCGCGGGTGCAGCCGGTGACGGAAGCGGCGGCCACGGCCAGGGCGGCCAGGGTTCGCAGGGTTTGCTCGCGGGTGAGGTGCGGCACGGGGACTCCTTGACGGCATGCGGAACAGACGGGGCTGCGGGTGTGGGCTGGCTGCAGGCGCGTATCAGGGGACGCGCCGGGGCTCGTCGGGCGTCGGCCCGGCGGTCGACGGCGGCGGTCCCGCGGTGTCCTCCGTGGCATCGGGCAGCGGCCGGCGGGTGGCGGTGGCGCCCGCACGGAGCCTGCGGCGGGCGGAGACACCGGCCAGGCCGACCGCGAGCAGCAGGGTGCTGCCGTTGAACAGCGGCGTTGCCCAGAAAGCGGCGCCGAACTGGCCGATGCCCGCGAGACCGATGGCCAGGATGGCGACGGCGACCACGGTGCCGGCGGCGTTGGCACGGCCCGGCTTGATCGCGGTGGAGCCCAGCAGGGCGCCCACGAACGCGGGGAGCAGGTAGTCCATGCCGACACTGGGGTTGCCGATCTGCTGCTGCGCGGCCAGCAGGACGCCGGCGAAGCCGACCACCGCCCCCGAGCCGGCGAAGGCGTAGATGCCGTAGCGGCGGGTGGGGATGCCGACCAGTTCGGCGGCGCGGGCGTTGGACCCGATGACGTACAGGTAGCGGCCGAGCGGCAGCCGCTCGAGCAGCAGCCAGAGCGCGGCGGCGAGGGCGAGCACGTAGAAGGCGGGCACGGGGAGGCCGAGGAGCTTGGAGTCGTACAGGTCCGTGAAGGCCGGAGGAAGGCCCTGCGGGCCTGGGACGATCCGGGCGCCGTCGGTGCTCCAGAGGGTGAGGGCGTAAAGGACGCTGCCGGTGCCGAGGGTGGCGATGAAGGAGTCGATCTGGGCGAACTCCACGAGCACGCCGTTGAGCACGCCGACGATCGCGCCGCCGAGGATGACGGTGGCGCAGGCCAGCGGCCAGGGCCAGCCGTTGCCGACGATGAGCTGCATCGTCATGACGTGGGCGAGCCCCAGGCCGTACCCGATCGACAGGTCGAACTTGCCGATGACGATGGGGATCATCGCGCCGAGCGCGAGGATGGCCGGGATCGACTGGTTGGACAGGATCGACGAGGCGTTGGCCAGGGTCGGGAAGGTGTCCGGCAATGCGAGGGAGAAGACGATGAACAGCAGTACGGCCAGGACGAGCAGGCCGTACGTGCCGATCAGCTGCCCACGCAGGCGGCCGGTCGCCGATCGCGTGGTGCGAGGGGAGGCCGCGGTGCGGGTCGCCATCACTCGTCCGCCGTTCCGGTCAGAGCGGGCATGGCCGAGGCGGCGTGGGTGAGTTCGGTGACGGTGAGGTCTTCGCCGCCCAGCTCGGCGGTCACGGTCCCGCGTACGAACACCAGGGCGCGGTGGCACACGTTGGCTATCTCCTCGAAGTCGGTGGAAATGAGCAGGACGGCGAGTCCTTCTGCGAGTGCGCCGTCGAGCAGGCGGTAGATCTCGGCCTTGGCGCCGACGTCCACGCCGGCGGTCGGTTCTTCGAGGATCACCACGCGCCTGCTGATGCGCAGCCAGCGCCCGATCATGATCTTCTGCTGGTTGCCGCCCGACAGGGTGGCGATGGGCGCCTCGGAGTCGGCGGGCCGGACGCCGAACCGCTCGACCAGGGACGCCGCCTCGGCGCGCTCGCGCTCGGGGCTGATCCAGCGCAGGAGTGAGCGGCCGCCGGCGCGGGGGTTGGCCAGGAAGTTCTCCCGGACGGTGAGTTCGAGCGCGCAGCCCTCCTCGTGGCGGTTGCTGGTGACGAAACCGATGCCCGCGTCGACGGCGGCGGCGACCGAGCGGGGCCGGTACGGCTTGCCGTCGAGGAGCGCCTGACCGCCCAGCAGCGGCCGGGCTCCGGCGAGGGCCCGGCCGAGCTCCATGTGACCCGCGCCGGTGAGGCCGACCATGCCGAGGACCTCCCCGGCACGCAGGTCCAGATCAACCGGCCCGGCGCCCTGCGCGGTGACGCCGACAAGGCGGAGCACGGTGGAACCGGGGGCGCGAGAGTCGTGCGGCCGGTGGCCGTCCGGCTCGTGTCCCACGATGTCGTGCACGATCCGGTCGGGACCGTGGCCGGCGAGGAGTCCCTGGCTGATGAGGCGGCCGTCGCGGAGGACCGCGAAGCGGTCGGCGACTTGATAGACCTCGTCGAGCCGGTGGCTGACGTAGACGATGCCGTGGCCGCGGTCGCGCAGCGTGTGCAGGACGTCGAACAGCCGCGCGCAGTCCGCGGCGGGGAGGCTGGCCGTGGGCTCGTCGAGCACGATGAGCCCGGCCCGGGTGGACAGCGCGCGAGCGATGGCGACGAGGGAGCGCTCGGCACGGGTCAGATCGGCCACCGCCGTGTCGGGATGGAGGTGACCGGCGACGATCTCGAGGGCCTCGGCGCAGCGCTCGCGGACCTGCCGCCAGGAGACGAGCCCGGCGCTGCGCGGGTAGCCGGTGCCCAGGGCGATGTTCTCGGCGACCGTCATCCACTCCACCAGGCCGAGGTCCTGGTGGATGAAGGACATCTCGGCGGAGGCGGAGCCGGTGCCGAGGGGGTGGCCCGCCACGGTGACCCGGCCCTCGTCCGCGCGGTAGACGCCGGCGAGGATCTTGATGAGCGTCGACTTCCCCGCGCCGTTGTGACCCAGGAGCGCGAGGACGCTGCCTTTGTGGACGTCGAGGTCGAGATCGGCCAGTGCGAGGGTGCCGCCGAACCGCTTGCGCAGGCCACGGATGCTCACCAGCGGACTGGATGCTGCGTCGGGAGCGTCATGCACGGACTTCTCCGGAGGATCTTCCGGCCGATGACCACTCCATCGGCTCGAACAGAATCCTGTACATCGACCAGTATGTTGGTCAATAGTTGAGGCGGTATTTGTTGCCGCAAAGTTAAGGCGGCCGCACGGAGCGATCTCCGTACGGCCGCCATGACGGGCCGGTGGCGCAGAGCGGCCGCCGCCCGCGGTGACCCCTTGGGTGGCGGCGGGTCAGCCGCCGTCCGTGGCGGCCCCCTTGGGCAGCAGCGGGTTCTCCAGGCCCGCCGCGATCTCGCGCAGGTCGTCGAGCAGCGCCTCGCGGAACTTGTCGTCGAGCCGGGCCTTGAGCACGGTGACACTGATCGCGAACGGCGCCGAGTCCGTCCGGAATCCGCCGACCGGCACCGCCAGGCAGACGATGCCCGCAGTGGTCTCCTCGTCGTCGATGGCGTAGCCGCGCCTGCGCGTGGCCTCCAGGTCCGCCAGCAGCGCGGGCACGGAGATGATCGACCGCTCGCTCAGCGCCACCAGGGGGCGCGTGCGAAGCCGGTCCTCGGCCACCGCCGGCTCCAGGGTCGACAGGATGGCCTTCCCGGTCGCCGTGCAGTTGGCGGGGAAGCGGTCGCCGATGTTCGCGGTCAGCCGCAGCGGCTGAGTGCCGTCATATCGGCCCAGATAGAGCACGTCCATGCCGTCCAGCACGGCGACCCGGGAGGTCTCCCTGGAGATGTGCGTGCTGCGCCGGCACAGCTCGTAGAAGTCGCGCAACTGGTCGACCGTGGCCAGGTAGCGGCCCCCGAGCTCGACCAGTTTGCGCCCCAGGCCGAAGCCCTGGCCGTTGCGTGCGATCATGCCCGCCGCCTCGAGCGAGGCGCACAGGTTGGCCGTCGAGGACTTCGGCAGGCCGAGAGCGCGGGCTATCTCGCTGACCGACAGCGGGCGCCCCTCCGCTTCGCCGAGCGTGTCGAGGATGGCCACCGCCCGCGTGACCGCAGGGACGAGGCCTCCCGGATCGCTTGCGCTCACCAGCAACTCCACCCATCATTCTGTTCATCGTTCAGCATATTGGTATTGTCCGTCGTGCGTCCCTGAACGACAACGCCATCGCACCCGCTTTGTCGTCGAGACCTTCTGACCGTAGCGCCGATGCGGGCCGCCTACCCCCACACCCTCCGAGCCTTGGAGCGCTGAGCAACAGATGACCAGTCGCCCGGAAGAATCCCCGCCACCACCACCCGCCGCCCCCGGCAACGGGCCCAGCATCTCCCGACAGGAGTTCGACGGGCTCTTCGACGCCGTACGCACCTGGGGCCGATGGGCCTCCGCCGACCGGGGCGCCTGGAACCGGGTCACCCCCGGGCATGTCCAGCGGGCCGCCGCGCTGGTGCGCACCGGGGTCATCGTGCCGATGGCACTGCCGTGGAACACCGTGCCCGGCCCGGACAACGGCAAGCCCGCCCTGCACTACATGTCCGACCTCGGCGACGTGGAGGCCCCAGAGCCGGCCACGCACAAGGACTTCATCGCCGTCGACTATCACGGCAAGGGCGTCAGTCACCTCGACGCTCTCTCCCACATCGCCTACCGGGGGCAACTCTACGACGGTCGCACCGCCCGCGAGGTCGTCGACGCCGGGGGAGCCCGGTTCGGCGCCGTCGCCGCGCTCGGACCGCTCGTCACGAAGGGAGTGCTCCTCGATCTGCCGGCCGTCCTCGGAACCGACTGGCTGGAGCCCGGCCGGGCCGTGCACGCGCAAGACGTCCTCGCCGCCGAGAAGGCGCTGGGCGTGACCATCGGCGAAGGCGACGCGGTGCTGCTGCGCTCCGGCCACTTCCGCCGCCGCGCGGCACTCGGCGCCTGGAACCCCGACGCCGCCAGCGCCGGCTTCCACGTGGATGCGATACCGCTGCTGGCCGACCGCGGCATCGCCCTGATCGGCGCCGACGGCGACAGCGACGTGCGCCCGTCCCCCGTCGAAGGGCTGCATTCCCCTGTGCACGCGCTCGCCATCACCGCCATGGGAGTGCCGCTGCTGGACAACCTGGATCTCGAGCCGCTGTCCGCCGCCTGCGCCGACGCGGGCCGCTATGAGTTCCTGCTCGCCGTGGCGCCGCTGAACATCCCCGGCGGAACGGGGTCCCCCGTGAACCCGGTAGCGGTCCTGTGACGCCGCGGATCACCGTGGGCGTCAGCCGGGACTTCCTGGACGACCACGGCCGCAACGTGTGGGGCGACATCCGGCTCGGCGAACTGGACGCCGCCGGCATCGCCTGGCATTACCTGCCGCGCGACACCGATGAACTCCTCGCGATGGACGTGGACGGCTTGGACGCCGTCCTGTTCGCCGCCCCCGCCGTCACCGAACGCACCTTCGCGGGCCTCGACCGCCCCCCGTTGCTGTTCGCCCGCTTCGGAGTGGGGTACGACGCCGTCGACCTCGACGCCTGCACCCGGCACGACGCCCTGGTGACGATCACCCCGGACGGCGCGCGCCGGCCGGTGGCCACCGCCGCCCTCACCCTGCTGCTGGCCACCCTGCACAACCTCACCGCCAAGGACCGGCTGGTACGGCAGGGACGCTGGATGGAGAAGGACCGATGGATGGGCCGCGGGCTCACCGGCCGCCGCATCGGCCTGATCGGTCTCGGCAACACCGCCGGTGACCTGGTGGGGCTGCTGAGGCCGTTCGACGTCGAGGTCACCGCGTTCGACCCGTACTGCCCGCCGGAGACCGCCCGCCGGCTCGGCGTACGCCTCGCGGACCTCGACACGGTGATGGCGGAGGCCGACGCCGTGATCGTCATGTGCGTGCTGACTCAGGAGACCCGCCATCTGATCGACGCGCGGCGGCTGTCACTGATGCGGCCCACGGCCGTGCTGCTCAATGTCGCCCGCGGCCCCATCGTCGACGAGGCCGCGCTGATCGAGGCGCTGCTGTCGGGCGGCATCCGCGGCGCCGGGCTGGACGTGTTCGAGACCGAGCCGCCCGACCCCGGCAACCCCCTCCTGCACCTGGACAACGTCGTGCTCAGTCCGCACGCGCTGGCGTGGACCGACGAGATGTCGGCAGGCAACGGCGGCAGCGCGGTCCAGGCCGTGCTCGATGTGGCGGCCGGTCGTGTGCCGCGTTTCGTGGTCAACCGTGATGTGGTCGAGCGGCCACGCCTTGCCGACCGGCTCGGCGCGCTCGCGGCCAGGACGCGCTCATGAAGCCCATCGGTTTCATCGGGCTCGGCGCCATGGGCCTGCCGATGGCGGCGAACCTCGCCAGTGCCGGATTCGACGTCCTGGCCTGGAACCGCGGTCGCGCGCCGCTGGACGCCGCCGAAGCGGCCGGCTGCCGCACCGCCGCACGGCCGGCGCAGGTGGGCGCCGCCGCATCCGTCGTCATCACCATGCTGCCCGACCTGCCCCAGGTCACCGACGTGCTGTACGGCCAGGACGGGCTGCTGTCCGCGGAACCGGCCATGGACACCCTGCTCGTGATGGGCACCGTCTCCCCGACCGGCGTTCGCGCTCTGGCCGGACGGCTGCGCCCGCACGGCGTCACGGTCATCGACGCACCCGTCAGCGGCGGCGTGCCCGGTGCCCGCGACGCCACGTTATCGATCATGGCGGGCGGGCCGGCGGACGCCGTCGCGCGGGTGCGCCCGTACCTGGAGGCCATGGGCTCGACCGTCCGACGGATGGGCGACACCGGTGCCGGGTCACTCGCCAAGGCGTGCAACCAGCTCGTCGTCGCGGGCACCCTGGTCGCCCTGGCCGAAGCCGTTGTCCTCGCCGAGCGCGGCGATCTCGATCCGGCCGCGCTGCTCGACGTCCTGGCCGGTGGCCTCGCCTCCTCAGAAGTGCTCGCCCAGAAGCGCCATCACCTGGCCACCGGGGACTTCACGCCCTCGGGCCCCGCCCGCTACCTCCGCAAGGACCTCGGGTTCGTCCTGGAAAGCGCGGCCGGCGAGCAGATCGCGCTGCCGCTCTCCACGGCCGTGGCCCGGCTGTACGACGTGGTCGACGCCCGGGGACTCGGCCACCTCGACAACAGCGTCGTCCTGGACATTCTCCGAGGCATCCCCGCAGATCCGCCGCACCACGCGAAGGACTGAGATCAATGCTGAGGCCCACCCGGCCCGTGTTCGGCCAGGCCGGGATGCCACGATGGCGGTGCTCGGACAGGGAGGCACGGGGATGCGCGGATGAGCGAACGAGGCGGCCGGCGGCTGGCACTCCTTGTGGCCGGGGCGTTCTTCATGGAGAACCTCGACGCCACGATCATCTCGACGGCCGCCCCCGACATGGCCGCGTCCTTAGGTGTGCGGCCGGTGGACGTCAACCTCGCCATGACCGCGTATCTCATCGCCCTGGCCGTGTTCATCCCGGTGAGCGGCTGGGCCGCGGACCGCTACGGCGCCCGCCGCGTCTTCGCCTGCGCGATCGTGGTGTTCACGGTGGCCTCGGCGCTGTGCGCGGCGGCCGGCGGTCTGCCTGAGCTGGTGGCGATGCGGGTGCTGCAAGGCGCCGGCGGCGCGATGATGGTGCCCGTCGGCCGGCTGGCGGTGCTGCGCGCCACCAGGAAGGCCGATCTGCTGCGCGCGGTCGCCTACCTCACCTGGCCGGGACTGCTCGCCCCCGTCCTGGCGCCCGCGCTCGGCGGCCTGTTGACCACCTACGCCTCCTGGCGCTGGATCTTCCTGATCAACGTGCCGCTCGGCGTGGTGGCGCTTCCGCTGGCCCTGCGGATGGTGCCCGACCTGCGGGACGCGCAGCGGCCCGCGCTCGACTGGGCGGGCTTCGTGCTCGGCGGAGCCGGGCTGGGAGCGGTGGTCTACGGCCTGGAGCTCTTCGGCGGCCCATCGGCCGCCTGGGGCGCGGCGGCGGCCTGGCTCGGCGCCGGGACGGTGATCTGCGCACTGACGGTCCGTCACCTGTTGCGCAGCGACCGCCCGTTGCTCGATCTCAGCATCATGCGGGTGCCGACCTTCCGGGTGTCGAACGCGAGCGGGTCGCTGTTCCGGGCCGCCATCAGCGCCGTCCCCTTCCTGCTTCCGCTGATGTTCCAGGAGGCCTTCGGCTGGAGCGCGGTCACGGCCGGGCTGGTCCTCATCGCGGTCTTCGCGGGGAACATCGCCATCAAGCCCCTCACCACCCCGATGCTGCGCCGCTTCGGCTTCCGTACGGTGATCGTGGTGAACGGGGTGGCGACCGCGGTGACCTTCGTGCTGTGCGCGCTGCTCGGCCCCCACACCCCGCTGATCCTGGTGGTGTGCGCCCTGTTCGCGAGCGGTGTGTGCCGCTCGGTCTCGCTCAGCGCCTATAACACGATCGGCTTCGCGGACATCGGACCGGACCGGACCAGCGGTGCCAGCGCCCTCACCAGTACCGTCCAGCAACTGGCCACCGGTCTCGGGATCGCGCTGGCCGCGCTGGCGCTGCGCGCCGCCCAGCCCCTCGCGCCGCTCCTCGGCCTGGGCGGGCCGGCGGCGGCGTACCAGGTGGCTCTTTTGCTGCTCGCGCTGCTTCCGCTCGCCGCTGTCGCGGAGGCCGTACGCCTTCGGCGCGACGCGGGAGCGGTCGTCACCGGGCCGCCCTCCCTCATCCGGCCCGAGAGGGCGGATCGGTAGCCTCCCAGGGCATCCCCCGCAACAGCCGGTACAGCTGTTCGGTGAGGTGCCGCGTGGCGGCCATCCGCCGCGCGGCCACGGGGTCGGGGGTCACGGTGCGATGGGTACGGAAGCCGGCCTCGGACGTCAGGGACGACAGCGAAGGCAGGGCGCCGAGAGCGTGCCAGCCGAGCAGCGCGGCGCCGAAGCCGGAGCCGGCGGCGTCATCCGTGATCTCCAGCGGCATGTCGAGCGCGGCGGCGAGGACCTCCGCCCACAGCGGGGAGCGCAGCGCGCCGCCGGTGGCCCGCACCGCGGTGACCGTGGACCCGGCGGCGAGCAGCGAGTCGCGTACTAGCGCCAGTTGCTGCCCGACCCCCTCGATCATGGCCCGGGTCAGGTGCGCCCTGCCATGTCCGCGCCGCAGCCCGACCAGGGCGCCTCTCGCGTCCGGGTCCCACCACGGGGCGCGCTCGCCGAGCAGGTGGGGCAGCGCGATCAGCCCATCGGCGCCGGGCTCGACCTCGGCCGCCTCCTTGAGGAGGTCGGCGAGATCGACGCCGCCGAAGGACTCGGCCGCCCATTGGGCGACGACCCCTGCGTTGCTGACCGCTCCGCCGAGCACCCACAGCCCGTCGGCGAGGTAATAGCAGAACACCCGCCCCTGTTCGTCCACACCCGGCCGGTCGCGTACGACCCGGAGGGCCCCGCTCGTGCCGAGGGACAACGCCGCCATCCCCGGGGCGGTGGCGCCCACGGCGAGGTTGGCCAGCGGGCCGTCCCCCGCTCCGGCGACCACGGGAAGCCCCGCGGGCAGCCCCAGCGCGCGGGCCGGCTCGGGAAGCAGCGCCATCACCTCGGTGGGCGCGACGAGTTCGGGCAGCCGCGCGCCGGACACCCCGGCGACGTCCAGCGCGGGCGTGTGCCATCGGGCGGTCCGCAGGTTCAGGAGCCCCATGCCGGACGCGCAGGAGAGGTCGGTCACCAGCCGCCCGGTGAACCGGAGCAGGACGAAGTCCTTGAGACCGCACCAGCGGGCCGTACGCCGGACGAGCCCGGGCTCGTGGGCGGAGAACCAGGCGAGCTTGGTCACCGGCGACATGGGATGCACGGGAGTGCCCGTCGCCCGGTGCAGCTCCGCGCCCGCTGCTTCGGCGCGCAAGCGCCGGGCGACCTCGGCCGAGCGGGAGTCAGCCCAGCTCAGTGCGGGGGTCAGCGGGTCGTGGGAGGGGTCGAGCGCGAGCAGCGTGTGCATGGCGGCGCTGAAGGACAGCCCACGCACCGCGAGGCCGTGCTGCGCGCAGGCGCCGACGCTTTCGCGGACCGCGTCGAACACCCCGGCGAGCACCGATCCGGGGTCGTGCACGGCCTCACCGGCACGCCCGGTGCGCATCGGAGCCGGGCGCTCGACCGTCGAGACGAGCCGGTGCGCCCGGTCCACCGCGACGACCTTGATCGTGGTGGAGCCCAGGTCGATCCCGAGCACCACCTCGCCCGCGACCTTCATCATCGTCTCCGTTCGGCTGGGAGCAGGACGCCCCGTCCCGGGCCTGCGAGCCGCGGGACGGGTGCCGGTCCGCTATCGGGCGTCGGCGAGGTCGGCGAGATCCCGGCCTCGGGTCTCCGGCGTGACGAAGGTGGTGCCGAAGGTGATCAGCGAAAGGACCACGACGTATCCGGCCAGGGGCCACCAGGAGTCGTTGAAGGCCAGCAGCAGCGCCGCGCCGATCATGGGCGCCACGCCACCGGCGACGATCGCGCTGAACTCCCGGCCGATGGCAACGCCGGTGTAGCGGTGCCGGGCCCCGAACAGCTCGGACAGCAGCGCGCACTGCGAGCCCAGCATGCCGTTCACCCCGACTCCGATGCCCAGGGTGATGACCACGCAGATCAGAATGGTGTTGCCGGTGCTCAGCAGCGCGAACGCGGGGATGGCGAACAGGGCCTGGAAGAGCGCGGCCATGCGGTACAGCGGCACCCGGCCGATCCGGTCGGACAGCATGCCGAACAGCGGGATGGTGACCACGCCCGCGAGGGAGGCGCAGGCCACCGCCAGCGGGCCGACCGAGGCGGACACACCGACCACGGCCGTCACGTAGCTGATGCTGAACGTGGAGTACAGATAGGACGTGCCGTTCTCGGCCATCCGCAGCCCGAACGTGATGAACAGGTTGCGGCGGCTGTGCGCGAACAGGTCCCGCAGCGGACGCTTGCTCACTTCCCCGGACTCCGCCAGCTTCTCGAAGGCGGGGCTCTCGCTCATCTGCCGCCGGATGTAGACCGCGAGCACGATGAGCACCGCGCTCAGCAGGAACGGCACCCGCCAGACCCATCCGAACAGGACGTCCTCGTCCAGCCTGGCCAGCGGGATGAACAGGGCGGTGGCGGCCAGCATGCCGATCTGGATGCCGACGAAGGGCAGCGCGGCGTAGTAGCCGCGCCGGGCACTCGGGGCGTACTCGGCCATCAGCGTCGACGCGCCGGCCTGCTCCGCCCCGGCGCCGAAGCCCTGCAGCAGCCGCAGGACCATCAGCAGGACGGGACTCCACACGCCCGCGGTCTCATAGGTGGGCAGCAGCCCGATGGCGAACGATGACCCGCCCATCAGCGCGACGGTCACCACCAGCACCGTTTTCCGGCCGTGCCGGTCGCCCAGCGATCCGAAGAAGAGTCCGCCGAGCGGGCGGGCGACGAAGCCGACCGCGTAGGTCGCGAAGATCGCCACGAGTCCGACCGCCGAGCCGAGCCCAGGGAAGAACAGGTGCCGGAAGATCAGGGCCGAGGCGATGCCGTAGATCGCGAAGTCGTAGTACTCGAGGGCACTGCCCACTGAACTGGTCAGGAGCGCGCGGCGCAGTCCCGGGTTCGCAGCGGTGCTGTCGCCGTCGGCGGGCTGGGATGTCGTGGTTGGCACCTGCATGGGGGATGCCGCCTTCCGTCTCACGGCCGATGTAACACGTAGTTCATCTGCAGACGACACAGACCGTAACAGCAAGTGGCACATAAGCCAATATTCTGAACACCGCTTTTCTTGCGACATGGCGCTGTGATACGGCCTATAAGCGGCATTGACCTGCCTATCTGCGATCTCTGCAGCTCCCTGCGCTTGCCAGGGTTCATGGGAGGGAGTTCAATATGCTGACATGAGGACAGAATATGGGCCAGGAGGTCACATGATGCAGCATGCGGAGGTGGGCGTCGCCGGGCTCGGTGTCATGGGCTCGGCGATCGCCCGGCGGCTGTTGGAACGAGGGCGATCCGTGAGGGTCTACGACGTTCGTCCGGACGTTGTAGCGGAGCTCTCCTCGGACGGGGCGCTCGCGGCGCAGTCGCCGGCGGGACTCGCCGACTCGTCCGTGGTGCTCCTCTCGCTCAACACCGCCGAGATCGTCGAGCAGGTGGCCTTCGGGCCGGAGGGCGTACTCGCCGGAGCGCCTGACGGCGTACTGATGATCGACATGTCCAGCATCGACCCCGCGCGGACCCGCGAATTCGCCGAGCGCGCCGCGAAGCTCGGCGCCGGTTGGGTGGACGCGCCGCTGTCGGGCGGGGCGCCGGGAGCGGCGCGCGGCGAGCTGACACTGATGCTCGGGGGCGATGAGGCGCACGTTGAGCGGGCGCTGCCGGTGCTGGAAGACCTGGCGTCCCGGCTGACCCACCTGGGACCGGCCGGCTCCGGACAGTTGGCGAAGTCCGTCAACCAGGTGCTGGTCGGTTGCGGGTTCGCCGCGCTCGCCGAGGCTGCCGCGCTGGTGCGGGCGGCCGATCTGCCGCCGCGCCAGGTGCTCGCCGCGCTCACCGGGGGCAGGGCCGATTCGGCGCTGTTGCGGGAGTTCTTTGTGAAGTTCGCCGAGTTCGATCTCACGCCGACCGGGCGAGTGAGCAATATGGTCAAGGACCTGGAGGCCGTCCGCGACTACGCACGCTCGGCCGGTGTGCCACTGCCGGTCACCACCGCCGTCGCCGAGCTGCACCGCTGGCTGGCCGCCGCCGGTCACGGCGACGCCGACAACGCCGCGCTGATGCACTACTACAGTCCCACGGAGGCTGACTCATGAGGGGTTCCGCGTTGTTCGACCTGTCCGGACGCCGGGCCCTGGTGACAGGGTCCAGCAAGGGCATCGGGGCGGCCCTGGCCACCGGGCTGGCCGAGGCCGGCGCCGAGCTCGTGCTCAACGGCCGCGACCCCGAGGCGCTGGAACGCGCAAGAGACAAGCTGACAGAACGCACTGGGGTGAAGGTGCACACGATGCCCTTCGACGTCACCGACGCCGCGGCCGTGCAGCGGGCGGTCCAGGAGATCGAGAGCCGGATCGGCGCCGTGGACATCCTGGTCAACAACACCGGGATACAGCACCGCGAGCCGCTGCTGCAGGTGTCGGCGGAGAACTTCGAGAGAGTCGTCCACACCAATCTGACCAGCGCCTTCCTCGTGGGACGCGCGGTCGCCGCGGGCATGATCGAGCGCGGCTACGGAAAGATCGTCAACATCTGCTCCGTGCAGACCTGGCTCGCCCGGCCCGGCATCGCGGCCTACTCCGCCTCCAAGGGCGGTCTGGCGATGCTGACCAAGGGCATGTGCGCGGAATGGGCGGGCTCGGGCGTGACGGTCAACGGACTCGCCCCCGGCTATGTGATCACCGAGCTGACCCGCCCGCTGGTCGACGACCCCGCCTTCGACTCCTGGATCCGGGGTCGCACCCCGGCGGGGCGCTGGGCATCGGTCGAGGATCTCGTCGGGACGCTGGTGTGGCTCGCGGCGCCGGCATCGGATTTCGTCAACGGCCAGGTCATCGCCGTCGACGGCGGGCTGACCGCGGTCATCTGAGAAAGGGTGGGTCAAGGACATGACTTCGACGCCGGCGCGGCCGGCCATGCGCGCGGTGGTGGCGCACGGCGCGGGAGACCTGCGCCTGGAAGAGCGCCCCATCCCGGCACCGGGCCCGGGAGAGGTGGCGGTGGACATCCGGTACGGCGGCATCTGCGGCTCCGACCTGCACTACTGGCGGCACGGCGCGGTCGGGGAGTTCCGGCTGCGTGAGCCGCTGATCCTGGGCCACGAGATCGTCGGCCGGGTGCGCGAGGCCGGCCCCGGCACGAGCGTCGCCCCGGGAACCCCGGTGGCCGTGCACCCGCTGGTGTCGTGCGGGAAATGCCGGCAGTGCCTCGCGGGCCGGCGCAACACCTGCCTGGACACCGGCTACCTCGGCAGCGCCGCCCGCCACCCTCACGTGCAGGGCGGCTTCGCCGACGTCCTGGTGGTGCCCGCCGAGCGGGTGCTGCCGCTCCCCGAGGGGCTGGATCTGAGGCTGGCCGCCGTGGCCGAGCCGGCGGCGGTGGCCTGGCACGGCGTGCGGCAGGCGGGTGACGTACGCGGGAAACGGGTGCTCGTGACCGGCGCCGGCCCCATCGGCTGCCTGGTGGTCGCGGCGCTGCGGGCGGCCGGCGCCGGGGAGATCGTCGTGACGGATGTGTTCGAGGAGCCGCTGGCCGTCGCCAAGGCGGTGGGCGCCACCTCGGTCGTCCGGGTCGGCGGGGCCGCGGATCTCGACGAGATCGCGGACCTCGCGGCGGACCTCGCCATCGAGTCCTCCGGTAACCCCGCAGGACTGCGCACCTGCGTCTACGGAGTCGACCGGGGCGCCACCGTGGTGGGCCTCGGTCTGCTGCCCCCAGGAGACACTCCGCTTCCCGCCAACGCGGTGATCACAAGGGAGCTGCGGCTCGTCGGCTCCTTCCGCTTCGACACCGAGCTCGGGGAGGTGCTCCAGGCGCTGGCCGACGGCCGCCTCCCCGTCGATCCGGTGATCACTTCCGTGCTCCCGGCGGCACGTACGAGCGAGGCGTTCGAGCTGGCGTCCGACCCGGCCCGATCCTGCAAGGTCCTGCTCGACTTCGCCGACCCCGGCGCGGCGTGACCCGGTCGCCGGCCGGGTCCGGTACGCCTGATGATCAGTCAGTACATCCCGATGAAACGGAGCACAGCATGTCCGGCACGCCCGCACCTCGCCCGCGCCTCGCGGTCTCTCGCGCCGACCTGCCGGGAGACGCCGTCGCGCGGCTGGCCTCCCGCTACGACGTCACCGCGTGGGCGGGAACGGCGCCGCCCGCCCCCGCCGAGCTCGCCGAGCTGGTCCGCGGCTGCGATGCCCTGCTCGCCGTCGGCAACGACCAGATCGGAGCCGAGTTGCTGGAGGCCGCCGGGCCGGGGCTCCGCGTCGTGGCGCTGGCCTCGATGGGGTACGACAGCGTCGATGTGGCAGCGGCGGCCGAGCACGGCGTCGTCGTCACCCACACGCCCGACGTGCTGGCCGACACCACCGCCGACGTGGCGATGGCACTGATCCTCATGGCGCGGCGCCGGCTCGTCGCCGGCATGGACGCCATGCGCCGCGGCGAGTGGGGCTCCTTCCGCATGAACGCCTTCTTCGGCCTCGACGTTCACGGCACGACCCTCGGGCTGATCGGCTACGGCCAGATCGCCCAGGCCCTGGCGCGCAGGGCGGCCGGATTCGGCATGCGCGTGCAGCACCATCACCCGAGGCGCAAGGAGGACGACGCGCTGTCCCGCTGGGTCACGTTCGACGAGCTCCTGTCGACCAGCGACGTGGTGTCCGTCCACACGCCCCTGACCCCCGAGACCGCCGGCATGATCGGCGCTGCGGAGCTGGCCCGGATGAAGCCGACGGCGACCCTGGTCAACACCGCTCGAGGCGGGATCGTCGACGAGGACGCCCTGCTGTCGGCACTGCGCCGTGGAGAGCTGCACTCAGCTGGGCTGGATGTGATGACCGACGAGCCGCGCACGGATCCGGACGATCCGCTGTTCGCCGAGCCGCGCCTGGTGGTGCTGCCGCACGTGGGCTCGGCGACCGAGGCGACGCGAGCGGCGATGGTGGACCTCGCGGCCCGCAACATCGAGGCCGTCCTGGACGGCCAGGCCGCGGCGACCCCGCTGCCGGGCACCCCGAGCCGGCCGAGCCGCTGACCTCGCCTGTTCTGATAGCGGAACGTTGTCCCAATAGCTGTACAAATTCCCGCTCGTCGATGCCGGGCTGGGACATCGTTCGTAATATGGGAGCACAGCGAAGTGACAAGAGGAGCCCTCATGATCCAGGCCGCGCGCGCCTCACTGGCGGAGCAGCCCGAGGGGCGTTCGCTACGCTCCGTCGAAAGCCGCTCGCCGGCGGTGACCCGGGCGGTCGCGGTGCTGGAGATCCTGTCCAAGAGCAGGCAGCCCTTGTCCGTGACCGAGCTGGCCAGGGCCCTCGACCTGGCGAAGTCCACCGTCGCCAATCTCTGCGCGGCGCTGGAGGACAGCCACATGATCCGGCGCATCGACGGCCGCTGGGCCCTGGACTACAAGGTGCTCGAACTCGGCCAGGGCTTCCTCGCCGGCACCGACATCCTCAGCGAGTTCCGCACGGCGGCCGCCGCGCTGCCCGTGGCCTCACAGGAGACGCTGCTCCTGGCCACACTGGACGACCTCGACGTCGTCTACCTCGCCCGGCACGACGGCAGCCAGCCCGTCCGGCTGGCCAGCGACATCGGACGGCGGATGCCGGCCGTGGTCACCGCGCTCGGCAAGGCCATGCTCGCCTCTCTGCCCCCGGACGAGCTGGAGCGGCGCCTGGGCGGAGTGCACGAGCTGCCGGCGTTCACCGCCCGCTCCCACAGGTCCATGGACGCCCTGCGCCGTGACCTGGACGCCACCCGCGAGCGTGGCTACAGCGTCGACGACGAGGAGAACACCGAAGGCATCACCTGCGTGGGCGTCGCCCTGCCGGGCAACCGCCCCACGCCCGTGGCGGTCAGCGCTACCCTGCTGACCGCGCGGTTCACCACCCGGCTCCGCGAAACCCTCGTCGAGGATCTCGGCTCGCTGGCGCATCGCCTCGGCCGCGTCGCTCCCGCCTCGTGACGCCCCGCGGCGCGCGCCGGACGCCGGTCAGGTGGTGTGGTGCTCGATGCTGACGACGTGCTCGCCCGCCTTGTGCAGCACCGCGAACGCGCCCTTGTGGAGCTGCACGTCCTCGCCGCTCAGCGCGTGGATCAGGTCGGGCAGCACCTTGCCGTGGCTGCACACGGCCGCGGGCACAGTGATGTCCCTGACCAGCGCGGGCGTCTTGTGCGCATCCTGGCTCTCCTCGCTGAGCAGCGGCTCCGTCCTGATCTCGCCCCCGTACGGCTCCAGCGTCTGCACGCACCGGGCGCTGGGCGAGCTCATCAGCAGCTCCGGCCGGTAGGCGGGCAGCACGGTGGCCAGGTTCGCCGCCTGGGACGCGCCGTCGGTGTCCAGCGGGCGCAGCGCGTCGTCGCCGTCCCATTCGTTCCTGGAGCCCGCCGAACCGTGCCGGACGAGGACGAGGGGTACGGTCGCCAGCGGCGCGACCGTCAGCGCCCGCAGCAGCCCGGCGTCCCATTCGTACGTCAGCAGCCCCTTGGCCTCATCCAGCGGTAGCCAGCGCAGCTCGTCCACCTCGTCGTTCGGGACGAACCCGGCGTCGGCGACCGGCCGGGCCGTCCAGTAGTCGACCCGCTTGAGCCGGCCCCTGCTGAGATAGTGGACGGAAGGCAGGGCGCGGCCGAGCGCGACGGTCAGCCCGGTCTCCTCGCGCACCTCGCGGAGTGCGGCGGCGATCAGGTGCTCACCGGTCTTCAGCTTGCCTTTGGGGAAGGTCCAGTCGTCGTATTGAGGCCGGTGGATGACGGCGACCTCCGGGCCGCTCTCCTCGCCTCTCCAGACCACGGCTCCGGCGGCGCGGAGCAGGTCAGTCGTCAATGGTCCTCCAGCGGCGCGTGCCGATGAGACGGCTCTGCAGGTCATCGCCGGAATGCCGGGCCCACTTGCCGTCGGAGTTGAGCCACCACGCGTTCGTGGTCTCGGCCATGGCCTGGTCCATCAGCTCGATGAGGTAGGCCTTGTGCTGCTGTGAGGTCACCTTGACGAGGGCTTCGACGCGGCGGTCGAGGTTCCTGCGCATCAGGTCGGCGCTGCCGATCCAGACCTCGGGCCGCCGGCCGAGGCCGAACTCGTACACCCGGGAGTGCTCCAGGAACCGCCCCAGGACCGACCTTACGCGGATATTTTCGGACAAGTCGGGAATCCCCGGCCGGAGGGTGCAGATGCCGCGGACCCACAGGTCCACCTTGACGCCCGCCCTGGACGCCCGGTAGAGGGCGTCGATGATCGGCTCGTCCACCAGCGAGTTCGTCTTGATTCTGATCCGGGCGGGACGCCCGGCCTGCTGGTGGGCGATCTCGCGCTCGATCCTGGCCAGCAGCCCGCTGCGCATGGAGTGCGGCGCGACCAGCAGCCTGCGGTAGGCGGAGTGGTTGGAGTAGCCGGTCAGGTGGATGAACAGGTCCGTGACGTCCTCGCCGACCAGCGGGTCCGCCGTGAGCAGGCCGAAGTCCTCGTACTGCCGGGCGGTCTTGGGGTTGTAGTTGCCGGTGCCGATGTGGCAGTAGCGGCGCAGCTCGCCCGAGGGCTCCTGGCGCACGACGAGGGCGAGCTTGCAGTGGGTCTTCAGGCCGACCACGCCGTAGACGACGTGGCAGCCGGCCCGCTCCAGCTTGCGCGCCCAGGAGATGTTGGCGTGCTCGTCGAAGCGCGCCTTGATCTCCACGACCACCACGACCTGCTTGCCCGCCTCGGCCGCGTCGATCAGGGCGTTCACGATGGGGGATTCGCCGCTGGTCCGGTAGAGGGTCTGCTTGATCGCCAGCACCCTGGGGTCGGCCGCGGCCACCTCGATGAAGTGCTGCACGCTGGTGGCGAACGAGTCGTACGGGTGGTGCAGCAGCACGTCGCGTTCGCGCAGCGTCGCGAAGATGTCGTCCTCGGCGTTGAACACCTCGGCCGGCACGAACGGGCGGTAGCTGAGCTCGCCGCGCTCCAGGTCGGCGATGGCGTGCAGGCCCGACAGGTCGAGCGGCCCGGGCAGGCGGTAGATCTCGTGCGGCGCCAGCTCCAGCTCCTCCACGAGCGGGGCCAGCACCTCGGGGGTGATCGTGTCCTCGACCTCCAGCCGGACGGGCGGCCCGAAGCGCCTCTTGAGCAGCTCCTTCTCCAGGGCCTGCATGAGGTTCTCGGTGACGTCCTCGTCGACGTCGAGATCCTCGTTCCTGGTGACGCGGAAGACGTGGTGCTGCAGGATCTCCATGCCCTTGAAGAGCTGCCCCAGGTGGGCCGCGATGACGTCCTCCAGCGGGACGAACCTGTCCTTGGAGGCCTGCACGAACCTGGGCAGCTGCGAGGGGACCTTGACCCGGGCGAAGACCGTGTGGTCGGTCGCCGGATTACGGACCAGGACCGCCAGGTTCAGGCTGAGGCCGGAAATGTAGGGGAAAGGGTGTGCGGGGTCCACGGCCAGCGGGGTCAGCACCGGCCGGATCCGCTCCCTGAACAGCTTGCGCAGCTCGGTGCGTTCCTCACGGCCCAGGTCGTCCCACCGGACGATCTCGATGCCCTCGGTGGCGAGCTGCGGGGAGATCTTGTCGTGGAACGCGCCCGCGTGCCGTCTGGCCAGCTCATCCGCGATCGTGGCGATCCTCGCCAGCTCCTCGCGCGGCTTCAGCCCGCTCTTGGTCCGCAGCAGCAGGCCCGTGGCCATGCGCCGCTTGAGCCCCGCCACCCGCACGCGGAAGAACTCGTCCAGGTTGTTCGCGAAGATGGCAAGGAAGCGCACCCGCTCCAGCAGTGGCAGCGCGGGGTCTTCGGCCAGTTCAAGCACTCGTTCGTTGAACTGGAGCCAGCTTTCCTCACGATTGAGGAACCGCTCCTGTGGTAGCGGCAGGTCGTTGGCGGCATGCAACGGTTCTGCGGACATATGGTCTATATTGCCCCGTTTGGTTGAACAGAACGTTAACGGGACCGCAACGACTCGCTCCGCCGGTCAGCCCCGCTCCATACAATGGTCACCCAGGGCGTCCTCGCTGTTCAAGCCGTCATTCCGGCTGGTCGGCCTGTCCGAGGCGAGCGGCGCGCTCGGCCAGCCGGGCCTCGCGCTGGCGGATTTTCTCCTCCCGCTCACGGGCCTTTTCGGCCTCCTTCAGCAGCCGCTCGCGCTCCCTCAGCTCGCGCACCCGGGCCTTTTCGGCCTCCTTCAGCTCGCGCTGGCGGATCTTCTCCGCCTCCTTCAACTCCTTCTCGCGGGCCTTCTCCAGCTCGCGCAGCTCCTTCTCGCTGGGGCGCGGCTTGGACGGTAGCGAGAGCTCGCGGGACGTCACCGTGATCGCCGGGTCGGGATTGAGCCCCGTCAGGCCGTTCCAGGCCAGATTGACCAGGTGGGCGGCCACCTCCTCGCGACCCGGCTTGCGGACGTCGAGCCACCACTGCCCGGTCAGTGCCACCATGCCGACCAGCATCTGGGCGTACATCGGGGCGAGCTTGGGGTCGTAGCCCCGGCTCGCGAACTCATCGGCCAGCACGTCCTCGACCTGACTGGCGATCTCGCTGATCAGGCTCGCGAACGTGCCGGTGCCCGAGGCGGCGTGCGAGTCGCGGACCAGGATGCGGAAGCCCTCGCTGCTCTCCTCGATGTACCGCAGCAGCGCCAGCGCGGCGCGCTCCAGCTTGATCAGGGAGTGCGTCGCGGACAGGGCCTCGGTGATCATGCCGAGCAGCTTCTGCATCTCGCGGTCGACCACGACCGCGTAGACGCCCTCTTTGCCACCGAAATGCTCGTATACCACGGGCTTCGACACCTGTGCGGTAGCTGCGATTTCCTCTATAGAGGTCCCGTCGAACCCCTTCTCAGCGAAGAGGGTGCGGCTGATGCGGATCAGCTGCTCTCTTCGCTCGCTTCCGGACATGCGCCTGCGAGATCGGGGTTCGGTCACGGTTTCCATAATGACGGCCACGCCTGCGTGACCGTTCATCGGAACAGGCGCGTCAGGCAATGCGCTTCGCCGCCAGGCGCTCCGGGGTCGGCCAGCGGACGTCGTACACCCAGCCCAGCTTCTCGAAGATGCGGATGAGGCCGGCGCTCAGGTCGATCTGGCCCTTGAGCGCGCCGTGCCTGGCGCAGGTCGGGTCGGAGTGGTGCAGGTTGTGCCACGACTCGCCGAAGGACGGGATGGCCAGCCACCACACGTTGCGGGACTTGTCGCGCGTCTGGAAGTCCTCTTCGCCGAAGACGTGGCAGATGGAGTTGATCGACCAGGTCACGTGGTGCAGGAGCCCGATGCGGACGAGGGAACCCCAGAACAGCGCGGTCAGCCCGCCCTGCCAGGACCAGGTGAGCAGCAGGCCCAGCACGCCGGGAAGCAGGATGGAGGTGAGGGCGAGGGGGGCGAACCACTTGTGCAGCTTGACCACGTCCGGGTCCTTGCACAGGTCGGGGGCGTACTTCTCGCGGTTGGTCCGCTCGCTCTCGAACAGCCAGCCCATGTGGGCGTAGAGGAGACCCTTGGACATGTTGAGGAAGCCGGGGCCGAAGCGCCACGGCGAGTGCGGGTCGCCCTCCTTGTCGGAGAACTTGTGGTGCTTGCGGTGCGTGGCCACCCAGTCGAGCACGGACATCTCCAGCGACAGGGTGCCGGCGATGCCCAGCGCGATCTTCAGCGGCCGCTTGGCCTTGAACGAGCCGTGCGTGAAGTAGCGGTGCAGCCCGACGGTGACGCCTAGACCGGAGACCACGTAGAACACGAACGCGATCGCGATGTCCGTCCAGCCGAGTCCCCATCCCCACGCGAGCGGCACGGCCGCGGCGATCGCGATCAGGGGCAGCCCGACGACCAGAGCGAAGGTGACCATTTCTGTGCGGGACTTCGGCTCGGGTTCGAAATCAGGCTTCGGGGTAGGCGCTGAGCGCTCGGCGAGAACGGTCATGGGCGACCTCCAAATGCATGTATGAGGATGAATGTCCTGCCTACGCAACCGTAACCTACGCCATCGTAAGTAAGGAAGCCCTAAGCTGATGTGAGGAAGGTGACGGTTTGCCGTCCCGAGGTGGGTGGGGTTCGCGCCTTGCGGCTTTTCGGGTGGTCTGTTATGTGCGTGCCACCCCGGACACCGGCTCTCACCTGGGGAGTTCGCCTGCAAGCCGGAGACGCGCTCTTATTACGGGCGCGCGAGTGGGTGCGGGCTCTGTATCGTATGTGGTGTGTCGGACGCCACGTGTCCGATCTGTCCCGGATCGTCTAATCGGCAGGACAAGTGGTTTTGGTCCACTTTGTAGGGGTTCGAGTCCTCTTCCGGGAGCTTTGAGGCCGTCCCCGACGCGAATGCTCGGGGGTCGGCCAGGTATCCTCACGGTGTCGGGAGGGTGTCGGTGCGGTAGCCGTACCAATAGCCCTGATCCGTCCAGCCACAGGGAGCCTCAGTCCGTGAGTGTGCCGCGCCCGGCAGCCGTCATCGTCCTCGCCGCCGGCGAGGGCACCCGGATGAAGAGCCAGACCCCGAAAGTCCTGCATGAGCTGTGCGGCCGCGCGCTGGTCGACCACATGCTCACGGCCGCCCGCGACCTCGGTCCCGAGCAGCTCATCGTCGTCATCGGCCATGCGCTGGAGCGGGTCGGCGGCCATCTGGCCGCCACCAGCCCCGACGCGCGCGCCGTCGTCCAGCGGGAGCAGCGCGGCACCGGCCACGCGGTCCGCACCGTGCTCGAGGAGGTCGGCGCGATCTCCGGCACGGTGCTGGTCACGTACGGAGACGTGCCGCTCCTACGCACCGAGACCCTCGCCGCGCTGCTCCAACGGCACGCCGCCGACGACAACGTGGTCACCGTCCTGACGGCCGAGGTGCCCGATCCGACCGGCTACGGGCGGATCATCCGCGATGAGAGCGGCGCGGTCATGGAGATCGTCGAGGAGAAGGACGCCACGCCCGAGCAGCGCGCCATCAAGGAGATGAACTCCGGCATCTACGCCTTCGACGGCGACCTGCTCGCCGACGCCGTCAAGCGCGTGTCCACGGACAACGCCCAGGGCGAGGAATACCTCACCGACGTCCTCGCCATCCTGCGCGGCGACGGCCACCGGGTCGGCGCCTATGTGGCCGGCGACCACGTCGAGGTCGAGGGCGTCAACGACCGGGTGCAGCTCGCCGCCGCCCGCAAGGTGCTCAACCAGCGCCTGCTCGAAGCACACATGCGGGCCGGGGTCACGATCGTCGACCCGGCCGGCACGTGGATCGACGTGGACGTGCGGATCGCGCCCGACACCGTCATCCACCCCGGCACGCAACTGCACGGCAAGACCGTCATCGAGACCGGCGCCGAGGTCGGCCCCGCCACCACGCTGACCGACACCCACGTCGGCGAGGGGGCGGTCGTGCGCAACGCCGTCTGCGACAGCGCGGAGATCGGCCCGGAGGCCAGCGTCGGCCCCTACGCCTACCTGCGGCCCGGCACGGTGCTCGGGCACAAGTCGAAGGCGGGCACGTTCGTGGAGATGAAGAACGCGACGGTCGGTGATCGGTCGAAGGTGCCGCACCTGACCTACGCGGGCGACGCCACGATCGGCGAGGACGTCAACATCGGGGCCTCCACCGTCTTCGTCAACTATGACGGGGTCGACAAGCATCACACCACCGTGCGTGACGGCGTTTTCGTCGGCTGCGACACCATGCTCGTCGCACCAGTGACGATCAACGACGGCGCCTACACGGCGGCGGGCTCGGTGATCATCGACGACGTTCCCCCCGGCGCGATAGGCGTGGCGAGGGCGAAGCAGCGCAACATCGAGAAATGGGTCTTGCGCAGGCGCGCGGGCACGAAGTCGGCCGCGGCCGCCCAGCGGGCGCTTGCCGGGCAAGAGCAGCAGGAGAAGCAGCAGTGACCAGCATCAAACAGCCCGGTGAGAAGAACCTCATGCTCTTCTCCGGCCGGGCACACCCGGAGCTGGCCGAGGAGATCGCCCAGCACGTGGGCGTCTCCCTCACCCCCACCAAACTGATCGACTTCGCCAACGGCGAGATCTACGCCCGCTATCTGGAGTCCGTACGCGGTTGCGACGCCTTCGTGATCCAGAGCCACACGGCTCCCATCAATAAGTGGATCATGGAGCATCTCATCATGGTCGACGCGCTCAAGCGGGCCTCCGCCAAGCGCATCACCGTGGTCATGCCGTTCTTCGGTTACGCCCGCCAGGACAAGAAGGGCCGCGGCCGCGAGCCGATCACGGCCCGGCTGATGGCCGACATGTTCAAGACCGCCGGCGCCGACCGGCTCATGTCGATCGACCTGCACACCTCCCAGATCCAGGGCTTCTTCGACGGTCCCGTGGACCACCTGTTCGCCATGCCGGTTCTGGAGAGCTACCTCAAGAACAAACTCGACCTGGAGAACACCACCGTCGTCTCGCCCGACACCGGCCGCGTCCGCCTGTCGGAGCGCTGGGCCGACACGCTCGGCACGCCGCTGGCGTTCATCCACAAGCGCCGCGACCTCGACGTGGCCAACTCGGTGAAGGTCAACGAGGTCGTCGGACGCGTACGCGGCCGCACCTGCGTGCTGATCGACGACATGATCGACACCGCGGGCACCATCTGCAAGGCCGCCGACGCCCTCTACGATCAGGGCGCGACCAACGTGATCACCGCGGCCACCCACGCGGTGTTCTCCGACCCGGCGGTCGACCGGCTGAAGAACTCCCGGATCTCCGAGGTCATCGTCACCAACACGCTGCCGTTGGCGCAGGCCAACAGGTTCGACAAACTGACGGTGCTGTCCATCGCGCCGCTCATCGCCCGCGCCATCACCGAGGTCTTCCAGGACGGCTCGGTCACGAGCCTGTTCGAGGGAGACACCTGAGACCAGTAAACTGAACAGGTTGCGCTCGTAACGCCTTCCGCTAGGGCGGGTGAGGGTGAGCGCTCAACAAACCGATCCCGAGCATCCCTAGGAGATGTCGTGTCCGAAGTACGTATCGCCGCCGAGCCGCGCACCGTGTTCGGCAAGGGCGCCGCGCGCAAGATCCGCCGCGCCGCCAAGGTGCCCGCCGTTCTCTACGGGCACGGCATCGACCCCAAGCACCTCACCCTGCCGGGCCACGAGGTCCTGCTCGCGCTCCGCACGCCCAACGTGCTGATCCGCCTCGAGGGCGACGGCGTGGACGAGCTGGCCCTGCCCAAGGGCGTGCAGCGCGACCCGATCAAGGGCTTCGTCGAGCACGTCGACCTGATCCTGGTCAAGCGCGGCGAGAAGGTCACCGTCGAGATCCCGGTCACCACCGTCGGCGACGTCCACTCCGACGGCCTGCTCGACCAGCAGCTCGTCCAGATCGCCGTCGAGGCCGAGGCGACCCACATCCCGACCGGCGTCGAGGTCGACGTCGAGGGCCTCGAGGTCGGCACCGTCATCACCGCCGCCCAGCTCCCGCTCCCGCAGGGCACCACGCTGATCGCCGACCCGGACACCGTCATCCTCCAGGTCAGCGCCAAGCCGGTGGAGGCTGCGGAGGAGGGCGAAGAGGGCGCCGAGGGCGTGGCCCCCGCGGCTTCCGCCGAGGCCGAGGCCGAGTAATTCGATCGGAAACGGGGCGGCTCCACCATGGCCGCCCCGTTTCGGCTACGAGGGGTGCTAATGGACCGCTGGCTGATCGCCGGACTGGGCAATCCGGGGCCCGAATACGCCGGCAACCGGCACAACGCCGGTTTCATGGTGCTCGACGAGCTGGCCACCAGGGCGAGCGGGCGGTTCAAGGCGCACAAGAGCCGTGCCGAGGTGTGCGAGACCCGTGACGCCATCCTGGCCAAGCCGCTGACGTACATGAACCTGTCCGGCGGTCCGGTCAAGGCGCTCTGCGACTTCTACAAGATCGGCCCTGAGCGGCTGATCGTCGTCCATGACGAGCTCGACGTCCCCTATGGCGCGCTGCGCGCCAAGCTCGGCGGCGGCGACAACGGCCACAACGGCCTCAAGTCGATCACCAAGGTCCTCGGCACCCGTGACTACCTGCGCGTCCGCTTCGGCATCGGGCGCCCGCCCGGCCGCATGGACGCGGCCGCCTTCGTGCTCAAGGACTTCGCGACCGCGGAGCGCAAGGATCTGCCCTTCCTCGTCGACCGGGCGGCCGACGTCGTGGAGTCGCTGATGGCCCGCGGCCTGGAGGCGACCCAGAACGACTTCCACCGGGCTGATCTGCACATTTCCGGCCCTCCTCGCTGATCGCCGCATAGAGCCGTTCGCCGGTTCGCCGCCCTCCGCGCCGCTACGATCTGTGACTGTCCGTTCAGGAATGGTCACCTGGAGGTCGCGCGTGCGCGTGGAGGGACTCATGACCGTGGTCGGATCCGGTCACGTGGCCTCATGGCGGGTCAGCCCGCGCACGCCTGCCTGGATTCACTCCTATCGCCTGCGCGCCGTGCTGGCCGACCTGTGCGGGGCGGGCATCGCCTCCGCCGTCGCCTTCACCGTCAGGTTCGGCGGGCTCACCCCATACGTGCTGCCGTACCTGCTGGTCAGCCTGGCGCTGCCGGTGGTGTGGACGTGCGCGGTGGCACTGCACCGGGCCTACGAGCCGCGCATGATCGGCGTCGGCTCCGAGGAGTTCCGCAGAGTCGTGCAGTCCGGCGTGGCGCTGACCGCCGCCACCGCCATCGGCTCCTACGTCACCAAGACCGACGTCGCGCGCGGCTACGTGGTGCTCGCGCTGCCGCTGGTCACGCTGCTCACCCTGGTCTTCAGATACGCCCTGCGCCGCTCCCTGCACCGGCGCAGAGCCGCGGGCGAGTGCATGCGCAAGGTCGTGGCGGTCGGCCACGCGGCCTCGATCGCGGAGCTGGTGGAGCTGTTGCGCAAGGAGCGCCACCACGGCATGGACGTCGTGGCCGCCTGCCTGCCCGGGACCGGCCCCGGTGATCGGATCGCCGGCGTGCCGGTCGCGGGGGACCTCAGCGACGTGCCGATCGTCGTGGACCAGCACAGGGCCGACACCGTGGCCGTGCTGGCCTGCCCCGAAATGGACGGGCAGGCGCTGCGACGGCTGGCCTGGCGGCTGGAGCGCACCCGTACGGAGCTGGTGGTCGCTCCCGCGCTGATGGACGTGGCCGGGCCGCGCACCATGATCAGACCGGTGGCCGGACTGCCGCTGCTGCACGTGGAGCATCCCGAGCTGACAGGAGCCAGGCAACTGGTCAAAAACGTCTTCGACCGGCTGGTGGCCGTCGCGCTGCTGACGGTGCTGGCGCCGGTGCTGGCGGGGCTGGCGGTGGCCGTACGCGTGACGAGTCCCGGGCCCGCGCTGTTCCGGCAGACCAGAATCGGCAGGGACGGCAGGCCGTTCACGATCCTGAAGTTCCGCACCATGCGCCGCGGCTCCGAGCAGCAGAAGATCACCCTGGTCAGCGATCGCGACGGGCTGCTGTTCAAGATCCGCAATGATCCGCGGATCACGCCGCTCGGCACGCTGATGCGCCGTCACTCGCTCGACGAGCTGCCCCAGCTCATCAACGTCGTGCTGGGCCAGATGTCGCTCGTCGGGCCGCGCCCGCCGCTGCCTGAAGAGGTGGCGCGCTACGGTGACGACGTGCGTAGACGACTCCTCGTACGCCCCGGGCTGACCGGGCTGTGGCAGGTCAGTGGCCGATCTGACCTATCGTGGGAGGAATCCGTACGTCTCGACCTGCGTTACGTTGAGAACTGGTCCCTCACCCTGGACCTCCAGATCCTGTGGAAGACCTGGTCGGCAGTCGCCCGCGGGCAAGGAGCATATTGATGACGATTCGCGACGACCACGCGCTCGCCGCCGATTTGGCGACAGAGGCGGGGGAGCGGCTTTTGCGGACTCGCGAGCGCCTGGGGTTCGATGACCCGGCCGGGCTGAAGGCGGAGGGGGACCGGTCCGCCCACGTCTTCCTCATGGAGTCGCTGGGGCGACTGCGGCCGAGCGACAGCGTGCTGTCGGAGGAGGCCACCCGCGAGGAGCGACTCGACCCGCGCAGGCTCAAGGCGGACCGGGTGTGGATCGTGGACCCGCTCGACGGCACCCGGGAGTTCTCCGAGGAGGGCCGGGCCGACTGGGCCGTTCACGTGGCGTTGTGGGAGCGCGGCCGGCTGAGCGCGGGCGCCGTGGCGCTGCCCGCCCAGGGCCGCACGCTGACCACCGCCGACCCGCCCAAGCTGCCGGAGTTCGCCGGCGGGCGCTTCCGCATCGCGGTGAGCCGCACCAGGCCGCCGGAGTTCGTCAAGAACCTCGCCTTCCTCGTGGGCGCCGACCTCGTGCCGATCGGCTCGGCCGGGGCGAAGATCTCCGCGGTGCTCACCGGCGAGGTCGAGGCATACGTGCACGCCGGAGGCCAATACGAGTGGGATTCGGCCGCGCCGGTCGCCGTCGCGCTGGCCGCCGGAGCCCACGCGAGCCGCATCGACGGCGCGGCGCCGACCTACAACCAAGCCGACCCTTCACTACCAGATATTCTGGTTTCCCTACCGGAGCTGGCGGCATCCCTGCTCGCCGGGATTCGGGACCTGCACCGCTGAACCGCCGGAGGAATGCTCCCATGCTCCAGCGCGACTACACGACGTCGCAGCTCGACGTGCTCGAGGCCGAAGCCATCCACATCATGCGCGAGGTGGCCGCCGAGTTCGAGCGTCCCTGTCTGCTCTTCTCCGGGGGCAAGGACTCGATCGTCATGCTCCGCATCGCGGAGAAGGCGTTCTGGCCCGCGCCGATCCCGTTCCCGCTGATGCACGTGGACACCGGTCACAACTTCGACGAGGTGATCGAGTTCCGTGACCGCCGCTCGGCCGAGCTCGGCGCCCGGCTGATCGTGGCCAGCGTGCAGGACTCCATCGACCAGGGCCGGGTCGTGGAGGAGACCGGGCGGCGCGCCTCCCGCAACCGCCTGCAGACCACCACGCTGCTGGACGCGATCGAGGAGCACGAGTTCGACGCCGTCTTCGGCGGCGCGCGGCGCGATGAGGAAAAGGCCCGCGCCAAGGAGCGGGTCTTCTCCTTCCGCGACGACTTCGGCCAGTGGGATCCGAAGAACCAGCGCCCCGAGCTGTGGAACCTCTACAACGCGCGCATCCGCAAGGGTGAGCACATCCGCGTCTTCCCGCTGTCCAACTGGACCGAACTCGACGTCTGGGACTACATCCGGCGTGAGGGCATCGAGATCCCGTCCATCTACTTCGCCCACACCCGCAAGGTCTTCGAACGCGACGGCATGCTGCTGCCCGACGCCGACGTCGTCCAGCGCGGCGACGACGAGCCGCTGATCGAGGCCGTGGTGCGCTACCGCACCGTGGGCGACATGACCTGCACCGGCGCCGTGCAGTCCACGGCCGCGACGGTGGAGGAGATCATCGAGGAGATCGCGGCCACCCGGATCACCGAGCGGGGGGCCACCAGGGCCGACGACCGCTCCTCCGAGGCCGCCATGGAGGACCGCAAGCGAGAGGGCTACTTCTAATGGACATTCTTCGCTTTGCCACCGCGGGGAGCGTCGACGACGGCAAGTCCACTCTCATCGGACGGTTGCTCTACGACTCCAAGGCGATCTTCGAGGACCAGCTCGAGGCCGTCGAGCGCACCTCGCGCGACCGCGGCACCGAATACACCGACCTGTCGCTGCTGACCGACGGGCTGCGGGCCGAGCGCGAGCAGGGCATCACGATCGACGTGGCGTACCGGTATTTCGCCACGCCGCGCCGCAAGTTCATCATCGCCGACACCCCCGGCCACATCCAATACACCCGCAACATGGTCACCGGCGCCTCCACCGCCGACCTGGCGATCATCCTCATCGACGCCCGCAAGGGCGTGCTGGAGCAGTCCCGCCGGCACGCGTTCCTGACCTCGCTGCTGCGCGTGCCGCACCTGGTGCTGGCCGTCAACAAGATGGACCTGGTCGACTACTCCCAGGAACGCTTCGAGGAGATCAAGGACGAGTTCACCGCGTTCGCCTCCAAGCTCAACGTCTCCGACCTGACCTTCATCCCGATCTCCGCGCTGATCGGCGACAACGTGGTCTCCCGCTCGCAGAACATGCCCTGGTATCTGGGCACCTCGCTGCTGCACCACCTGGAGAACGTCCACTTCGCCTCCGACCGCAACCTGGTCGACGTGCGCTTCCCCGTCCAATACGTCATCCGCCCGCAGCGGGCCACCGAGCACGCCTTCCACGACTACCGCGGCTACGCCGGCCAGGTGGCCGGCGGCGTGCTCAAGCCCGGCGACGAGGTGGTGCACCTGCCCTCCGGCCTGACCACCCGGATCGCCTCCATCGACACCTTCGACGGCCCGGTGGAAGAGGCGTTCCCGCCCATGTCGGTGACGCTGCGCTTCGAAGACGACCTCGACATCTCGCGCGGCGACATGATCGCCCGCCCCAACAACCAGCCGCACGTGGCACAGGATCTGGAAGCCATGGTCTGCTGGATGGCCGACGGGCTCAAACTGACCCCGCGCTCCAAACTGACCATCAAGCACACCACCCGGAGCGCCCGCGCACTCGTCCGCGACCTGCACTACCGGCTCGACGTCAACACCCTGCACCGCGACGAGGAAGCCACCTCACTCGGCCTCAACGAGATCGGCCGGGTCTCACTGCGCGTCACGCAACCGCTGTTCGTCGACGACTACGGGCGCAACCGGCTCACAGGCGGCTTCATCCTGGTGGACGAGGCCACCAACGGCACGGTGGGCGCGGGCATGATCTTGGACTCGCGCTGAGGTAGATCTTTCCGTGTTTCGCTGACCGGCTGATTACTCTCCGCGCTAGGGTCTTCGCGTTCCGTGTTCAACGACGCGAAAGCCCTGCTCCGTGACCGACAGCGCAACCACCACCCGGGTGATCTACCTGGGCGGCCTGGGCCGTAGCGGCACCACCCTGCTCGAGAGGCTCCTAGCGGAGCTTCCCGGCGTGGTCGCGCTTGGAGAGGTAGTGCACCTCTGGGAGCGGGGAGTGCTCGCGGGGGAGCCCTGCGGGTGCGGCGTGGCCTTTCCCGCCTGCGCCTTCTGGCGGCAGGTGGGGGAGCGAGCGTTCGGCGGCTGGACCAGACACTTGGCGGAGCGGGTCCTGATGCTGCGGCACCGGGTCGACCGCACCCGCAGGATCGCGTCCATCGCGCATCCCGACCTGGCCGAATACGCGCTGGCGTACCGGCTGCTCTACGAGGCCACGGGCGCCCAGGTCGTGATCGACTCCAGCAAGCACGCGTCGCTGGCCTGGTGCCTGGTGACGAGCGGCCTGGACGTGCGGGTCGTGCACGTGGTCAGGGACCCGCGGGCGGTCGCCCACTCCTGGAGCAGGACCGTGGAGCGGCCCGAGGACGGCCGCCCCATGACCCGGTGGGGGCCCGCCCGCACCGCGCTGCACTGGACGGCCCAGAACGCCGCGCTGGAGCTGCTCGCCGGGCGCGGGGCGCTGGTCACCAGAGTCCGCTACGAAGACCTGCTGGCCGCCCCTGAGCCCACGCTCGCGACGCTGACGCGACGACTCGGGCTGGCGGGGGCGCCGCGGCTGCCGTTCGTCGAGGGCCGGACCGCCTGGCTGGGCCCCTCGCACACCGCCTCAGGCAACCCGATGCGGTTCCACGTGGGACGGCTGGAGCTGCGGCGAGACGACTCCTGGGTGACGAGCCTGCCCGAGGGCGACCGGCGCGTGGTCAACGCACTCACCTGGCCGCTCAGAGCCCGGTACGGCTACTGGGGGACGGCGGCGTGACCCGGCCATCGCCGGGCGGCGTGCCCTGTCCGCGTGGCGGCGTGACCCGGCGGCCGCGATCCGTGGGCGTGGTGATCCCCACCCGCGGCGACCGCCCCGGCCCGTTGCGCGAGGCCGTCGAGGCGGTGCTGGCGCAGGACTATCCGGGGCGGCTCTCCGTGGTCGTGGTGGCCGACGGCGTTCCTGCCGGGGAGGTGGGCGTCGATACGCGCCGTCGCCTGCGCGTCCTGCCCAACACCCGCACGCCCGGACTTCCCGGGGCACGCAACACCGGCATCGCCGCCTGCGACACCGACCTCGTCGCCTTCTGCGACGACGACGACGTCTGGCTGCCGGGCAAGCTCGCCGCCCAGGCGCGGGCTCTGGACGACGGCGGCGAATTCGCCAGCTGCGGCATCGAGATCGAGTACGGCCGCCGCCGCGTGCCACGCCTCGCCGGCGCCTCGACCGTGACCGCGGCGGCTCTCGCCAGGTCGCGCATGGTGATGGTGCACTCGTCGACGTTCCTGTTCGAGCGCGGCGCGCTGTGGGCCGACGAGAGCGCGCCCGCCGGGCAGAACGAGGACTGGGACCTGGCGTTGCGGGCGGCGAAACGGCGGCCGATCGTCAACGTCGACCGGCCGCTCGTGCGGGTGCGATGGGGTGGATCCCACTACGCCACCCGGTGGGCGGACCGCATTGCCGGGCTCGACTGGATGCTCGCCCGGCACCCCGAACTGGCCGTGGACCCGCGCGGCGCGGCACGGGTCTACGGCCAGCTGGCCTTCAGCCACGCCGCGCTCGGGCACCGGCGGGAGGCCGTTCGCTGGGCCGCTCGCACGTTCGCGGCCCGGCTCGGCGAACCCCGCGCCCCTATCGCGCTGGCGGTGGCGGCCGGCCTCGTCCCCGCGCCCGCCGTGCTGTCGCTGCTGCACCGTCGGGGGCACGGCATTTGACCGTGACCCCGCGCAACCTCCCCGTCCAGCGTCTTGCCGACGTCCCGCCACAGGCGCCTGCGCCGGCGGCCGCCGAGGACTCGGCTCCGGCGGCACGAGACATCGGCAGCGTCCAACGGGCACCTGCCACTGCGGGCCACAGCGCCGGGGAACGCGCTCCCGACGCACAAGCGGAAGGACGCGACCCGGCCGCTCGGGAGGTGCGAGGGATTGCGGCAAGCGGGTGCGATCCGCAGGGGCGAGGCGGCGGTGGCGGGCGGGTGCAGGTTGCCGGGGTCGGCTTTGACGCGGTCACCGAGGACGAGGTGGTCGACTGGGTGGCCGCTGAGCTGGCGGCAGGGAGGGGCGGGCGGATCGTCACCCCGAACGTCGACATCTGCCGGGCCGCGGCCGTCGATCCCGCGCTCAAGGACCTCGTCCGCACCGCCGACCTGGTGGTGGCCGACGGGATGCCGCTGGTGTGGGCGGCCAGGCTGCTCGGCACGCCGCTGCCCGAGCGGGTCACCGGAGCCGACCTCATCTGGTCCCTGAGCAAGCTCGCCGCCCGCCACGGCTGGCCCGTCTACCTGCTCGGCGGCCCCCCAGGCGCCCCGCAGAAGGCCGCCCGCGAGCTCACGAGCTGCTACCCCCGGCTGCGGATCTGCGGCGTCCACGCGCCGCCTTACTGCTTCGACGCCACCCCCGAGGGCGGCGACCGGGTGCGGCGGGCGGTGATCGCCGCGCGGCCGAGGCTGGTGTTCGTCGGGCTCGGGTTCCCCCGGCAGGATCGGCTCATCGCGGACCTGCGCGAAGAGCTGCCGGAAACGTGGTTCCTGGGGTGCGGGGCGGCGATCGCGTTCGCGGCGGGGACGGTGCCCAGGGCGCCGGTGTGGATGCGGCGGATCGGGCTGGAGTGGGCGTTCCGGCTCGGCGGCGAGCCTGCCCGGTTGGCGCGCCGCTACCTGGTCGACGACCTTCCGTTCGCGGTACGGCTGCTCGGCCGCTGCCTCGTCACCCGGCTCAGGAGGATGTGAGGGTACGGACGCGCGCCGCCTCCTCGGGGCTCAGCCCACGGCCGGCCAGGTCCAGAGCCCGGCGTGAGTCCATCCGCCGGTACGCCGTGCGCGACAGCCCCGACCAGGCGAAACCGGCCGCCGAGACGGGCCCCGTGCACGCCTTGGCGATGCGGCGTTCGGCGGCGGGCGTCCATGGGAGGCCCGCGTAGGCGTACAGACGCTGGAAGCCGGTCAGCGGGTCGGCGGCCAGGGACTCGTACGAGGTGAGGAGGATCCCCGGCGTCCGGGACAGGATCGCGTGGGTGACCCGCCACAGGGCGGCGGCCTTGGCGAGGCGGTCCTGGGAGCCGACGAGGGCACGCAGCTCCAGCAGCTCCGGATGGTCACGGACGAGCAGCGGCTGTTCCAGCAGCTCGTGGAAGTAGACCGTCCATCCCAGGCGCTGCCAGCTCGCCGCGAACGACACCGGGTCCCGTACCAGCGCGATGACCCGGCACCCCAGCCGCCGCGCGAACCAGCCCGCGCTCAGCACCGCGAACGGGTCGTCGAGCAGGGCCCGACGGCCCGCCAGGCGGCCGAGCGTGAAAGCGGTGCCGTAGCGGAGCAGGCGGGCCAGGTCGTACGGGGCGCGGTTCGCGCGCAGCTCGGCCAGCCAGTGGTAGCGCAGCGCGACCGTGGCGCGGAAGGCAGGCAGCCAGTCGGCGGCGTTGTCGTCGCAGATGTACTGGAACCGGTGCGTCACCTCGGCCCGCAGCACGCCGGGGCAGCGGCCGGGCGGGTGCTCGGGGTTGAGCGGCTCGTTGACGTAGACCACGTCACGGCCGGCCGCGAGCATCTTGCCGGTCCAGCTCGTACCGCTCCGCGGCAGCCCCGTCACCAGGATGGGATCGCTCATGCCGCGGCCCACCTGCGCAGACGCAACGCCGCCAGGCTGTGGCGGCCGAAGGGGTGCAGGCCGTAGCGGCGGTGGAGCTGCCACAGCGGCAGCAGGTTCTTGACCAGCACGCCGCCGGACCAGCCGACGACCGCCCCCAGCGCCCCATGGGCGGGGATCAGGGCCAGGTCCAGGGCCAGCGTGCAGCCGATCGCCGCCAGCAGGTTGAGCAGGCTCCTCCCGGTGTGCCCGGCGGCGGTCAGCACCACGTCCACCATGCCGCAGGCCGTGGCCACCATCATCGTCCCGGCCAGCACCAGCGCCACCGGCGCCGCCGCCTCGTACGCGGGCCCGAACACCCCCAGCAGCCAGGGCGCCAGCGCCCCATACGCCAGCCACACCGGCCAGGTCAGCAGCACCAGCCAGACCGTGGCGCCCTGGTACAGCTCCCTGGCCCGCGCCAGCTCCCCGCGCGCCAGCGCCTCGACCAGCCGGGACTGTACGGCCTGCGCCAGCCCCTGGTTCGCCAGCTGCCCCACGACCTTGAACCGGGTGGCGGCCGTGTAGACGGCGGCCTGCGCGGGGCCGCCGAGCAGCGCGACGATCACGATGTCCACCCGCTGGAACACCGCCTGGAGCGCCCCCGCCACCGAGCGCGGAGCCGTGTGCCGCCACAGATCCCGCCCCGTGCCCGGCAGGTACGGGCTCCGCGGCACCCGCCCCCGCAACCCGGCCGCCGCCAGCACCAGCACCGGCACGTACGGCAGCCCCCATGCCACCGGCAACCACTCGGGCGCCCCCGCCACCGCCACCCCGGCCACCAGCACGAGCTGCGCGGCCGGCAGCAGCACCCCGTCCAGCAGCACCGTCGCCCGCATGGACCCGAACCCCCGGCCGGCCGCCAGCAGAACGTCACCCAGCACCATCACCGGCAGCATCGCCGCCAGCACGCCCAGCCGCGGGTAGAGCACCACGGCGGCGGCGCAGGCCACGATCGCGCAGGGCACGACCGCCGCCCGGATATATCCCGAAATACCGAGATGCCCGTACGTTGACGCCCGCGCGATGAAGTACACGAGCCCATTGCCCGCGTCCAACTTGGCGACCCCCGCCGCCATCAGCGCCACGGCGGTGGCGGCGAAGAACGCCCCCGCCTCGGCGGCGCTGAACGCCCTGGTCACGACCACCACGAGCAGGAACTGCGCCAGCGCGGAGAACCCCGCTCCGGTGACGCCCGCGATCCCGCCCCGCGTCACCGCCGCCACGACGGCTCCTCACCCAGCCACCGCACCAGCCGCGCGTCGTACGGCTCGAAATGGTCGCGCAACGCCTGCTCCAGCGCACGCGGCAGCGGCCGGGGCAGCGGCCGGCCGTTGTGCCGCTCGAACGCCGGATACCCCAAATGCGGCACCCCCAGGAACTCCAGCACCCGCTCGTAAACGGACTCCGGCTCACGGAAGAAGAGATGGCTGTCCAGCACCAGGATCCGATCCCGCCCGAACAGCGGCTCCAGCCGGTCCAGCTGCTCGGCGTAGCGGCCCCGCGCCAGGTATGCCTGATGCTGGTGCGCGTGGTGCAGCGCGTACGGCGACTCGCGCAGCAGCTGCTCGGCACCCGCCAGCCGCCGCGTCTCCAGCTCGATCGCGTACTCGAAGTGCGACTCGTCCTCGAACCCTCTGGCCAGCTCGTGCGCATGGGCCGAGCAGGCCCGCTCCACCGGATCGCGCACCAGCACGATCAGCTTCACCCCGGGCAGATCGGCCGCGATCCGCGCCCCGGCCAGCGGATGAAATAGGTAATAGGGGGACGACTCGAACGCCAGTGCCCGGGCGCCGTACCGATGCGTGAGCAGCGCCGCGCTGATCCGCAACGGAAAGTGCGCCCGATACCATGGCAGCCCGCGCCAGTAGGCGACGTCGAAGTAGTGCACGCCCTTGTGCAGCACCGGTTTGAGCAGCAGCGGGTGCTGCGCCAGCGCCCGGTAGAGGGACGTGGTGCCGCACCGCTGCGCCCCGGCGATCAGGAACGACGGCAGCATCCGCGCCCCCGACGTGAACCTGCCGGCGGTCCGCGACAACGACAACACGGCCCGCTTCATCGTCCTCATATCACTAGTTCCTCGTGGTCCACGACCGGATTGAGCCAGGTCTCCGGCGCCCCGAGCGGCCAGTGCCCGTCCGCCGCGTGCCGGTCGGCGAGCGCGATGAGGTACCGCAGCGCGGTCTGCTTGGCCACGGCCCCCGACAGGCCTAGGGGCGCGAGCTCGCGTACGGCCCGCGCCACGCACGCCCGGGCGGCCGTGGGCGGGTCCATCCTGCGCAGCGCCCGCTGGAAGAAGTGATGTACGGCGTCGAACCCATAGGGCACGCCGACCGCGTAGCGCTCCCAGTCCCACACGAGCAGCCGCCCGTCGGCGGACGGGCACATGTTCCAGGGTGCGAAGTCGCCGTGCCAGGCCGCGCCGGGCGCGCCGGTGCCCGCGATCTCCCTGATCGCGTCGAGGAGCAGCTCCCGCGGCACCCGGCCGCGCCGCACCGGCAGCGGCGTCAGGGCCAGCACCGCGAGCCCGCGCCACTCGCCGTGGTGCAGCACGGCGGGCACGGTCACCGTAGCCAGGCGCATCCCGGCCAACCGGCGCAGAGCCGCCGCCTCGGCGCTGATCAGCTCGCGCGCCCGCGCGCTGTCGCCGATCTTGACGAACGCCAGCCGCCGCCCGCCGGAGCGGACCTCCAGGATGGGCTTGCGGTTGGCCCGCCGCGCGGGCCGCACGTGCAGGACGGTCTCGACCGGCCGGCCGAAGACCTCGCTCAGGTGCGCCCGGATCGACCCCTCGTCCGGCACGACGACGCGGGACCACAGATGCCACCAGCGGCGCGGCGCCAGCCGGCGTGGCACGGCGGCGTGCGGCAGCACCGTGTACGCCCGGGGCGAGCCGGACCCCGGATACAGCAGCCGGACGGTCTCGGCGAGGTAGCCGAGCCGGACGTCGGCGTCGTTCACGCGTTCCTCCACAGCAGAGCGAACGAGATGAGATAGAGGCTGAGGGGCGTGACCAGGCCGTCGTAGATGAACATGTAGAGCAGCACGAGCCCCATCACGAGCACCCCGGCCAGCCCGATCGGGCTGCGGTCGCGCCAGTGGCGGCGGATCGCGGCCACGAAGAACGCCACATAGAGCGCCGCCCCCGTGAACCCCTGCGTGATGATCAGCAGCCAGAGCTGCCCGTCGCTGCCCAGCGGCGGATGCCCGCAGGTCGGGCACCACTCGGTCTTGCCGGTGGTGATCGTGCGGTGGCTGCCCAGCGCGTTGCGGGTGTTGCCGTAGCCGATCACCGGCGAGTGCCCGGCCGCCGCGAGCGTGGCGGTCACGGTGAAGGCCCTGATGTCGTTGGAGTGCGGCTTGTCCAGCCGCTGCGCGAACATCGCCGCGAGCGGGCTGAGCGCGAACGCCACCGCCCCGGCGGCCACGGCAGCGCACAACGCCGCCCTGGTGCGCCCGCCAACCCGGACGATCAGGTACACCACGGCCAGGCCCAGGCCGATCCAGAGGCCGCGGTTGAGCGAGTACACGATGGGGATCGCGGCCAGGGCGATCAACACGGCCGCGGCGAACCTGCGGCGCGGCCCGCCGTACACCCACCAGCCGACCACGAACCAGACCAGCAGCACCGACACGTTGCTGCCCCAGGCGTTCGCCCACTCGAACGGCGCCTCCGGCCGAGGGGAGGAGAAGCCGAGCACCTTCTGCGTCTGCGCGGCGGTGGGCTGGATCAGGTTCTGCACGAACGGGTTCCCGCTGAGCCACTCCGGCAGCAGCAGCTCCACCGGCGAGGTGAAGGAGAAGTCCGGGACGAGCACGCCGAGCAGCCCGCCCGCGACCGTCGTGACGAACAGCACGCCGAGCATGCGCACCAGGCGCAGTTGTGGCAGTTCGCGCTCGGTCAGGTTACCCAGGTAGAGCGCCATGATCAGGACTGCCGTGTACAGCGCCAGCCGCATGGCGTAGCCGACGACCCGGCCTGGGCCGAGCTCGCCGTACGTGCCCGGCGGCGTCTCGGCCAGCATCATCGCGCTCACCAGATAGCCGGCGAGCAGCAGCACCCACAGCCCGAAGCCCGGCGGCACCCTGATCGGCCGGCGTCGCCACAGCAGCACCGCCATCGGCACCGCCAGGACGACCACCGACAGGCCGCCGAACCCGAGCGCCCACCAGAGCGGATAGCCGACCAGCAGCGCCGCGATGGGCCAGGCCGGTCCTCTCACGGTTGCTGGCCCGGCAGGGTCTGGCGCATCACCTGCATGGGTGTGGTCTCGGCCGACACGCTCACCCCGAACTCACCGGTCGCGACGAGCTTGCCGAGCGGGGTCTGCGTGCGCGGCTCCAGCAGCGGCACGAACGACGGCACCGCGTCGGCCGCCGTCACCACGCCGATGATCGGCACGTCATGCCTGCCGAACCGGCGTACGGCGGCCGCGACCTCCTCGGCGGTGACCCGGCCCAGCCCGACCAGCAGCAGGGCCGCGTCCGCCCGGGCCAGGTCGCGCACGTCGGAGCCGTCGAGCACCGACAGCGGGGCGCTGACCGCCAGCTCCGCCGGTGACGAGGCGTGCAGGTCCGCGGGCAGCGCCTGGACCAGCAGGCGCTTGCCCGGGCACGCGGCCACCACGGCGCAGGCCAGCTCGTGCAGGACGCCGTGCTCCCGCGCACCGGAGAGATCGCTCAGCACCGGCAGCCCGGTCAGCCGCTCGACGTCGGCGGCCGTCCGCAGCCGCGTGTCCAGCCGGTCGCGGACGTAGGCCGCGGCGGAGCCGGCCAGCAGCCCGATCATCAGCCCGGTGCCGAGGTAGAGCGGCAGGCGGGGCGAGCTGGGCGCGGCCGGCGGCGCGGCCCGGCTGATGATCGTGCCGGGGGTCACCGCGACCGTCCGCAGCGTGTCGTACTTCAGCGCGAGGCCTGCGGCCTGCCGGTTGAGCACGCTCTGCCGCTGCAGCGCGATGGCGTGCTCAGGGCTGCCTTTGGGCAGCCGGGCGAGCTCCTTGATCACCGCGCTGATGCCTGCGTTGACCTGCTTGAACTTGCTCAGCACCGCCTGCTGCTGCGCGGTCAGCGCGGCCAGCGCGCTCTCGCGCCGGTGCGCGAGGTAGGCGTCGGCGTACGCGTGGGACTGGGCGGCCGCGGCGGCGGGGTCGGGGGCGGTCACCGAGATCCACAGGACCGCCGAGTTGGGCGGCACCGAGACCTCGACGGGCTCGGGCGCGCCGGTTCCCAGCGTTCTGGCGGCGCGGGCGGCGACCACGGCCGACTGCGCGACCTGGGCCTCGGTGTCGAGGTTGAGGGATTCGCGCTGGCGGGGTGTCACCGAGTTGCCCGGCTCCTGCGGGCCGACCGGCATGACGAGCACCTGCGAGGTGGCGGTGTAGGCGGGCGGCGTGAGGCGCATCAGCGCGAGTCCGGCCGTGCCGCCGAACACGACGCAGCCGGTGAGGAGCAGCCACCGCCTGCGCAGCAGCGAGAGATGTTCGTCCAGGTCGGCGCCGGGGCGGCGGACCTGGACGTCCGGTGACTGGCTCATGGGGGGCGGGTCTCCTGATGGTGTGCGCAGTGTCGCGGACCGGCGACTCTGCGTCACGTGCCGAGATGTGCGCCCACTATAGGGCGGACGGTCAGCACCCAGGTTGAATACGCAAGATTTTCTCCGGTACGGCCATAAAGCAAAGCTTCAAATAAATCGAAATTCCATGAAAATTCGGGCGCACCGCAACCCATCGCGAACTGGGGATACTTCCACTCTGGCTGAAGTTCCAGGAATGACATGGCAAGGTTCAGGTGTGACAGGGCGGGGGTCCTTCAGCAAGGGGGGTTGGAAGACTTTGCGGCTACACGGAATTTCTCAAACCACAACAATCATTCTGGCCGTGGTGGCGGTGCCGGCCGCGCTGGGCGCCTGCTCCGGCGCGGAGCACTCCAGCGCGGCCGGCTCCGGCACGCGGGCGCCGGTCGAGACCGCCGCCAAGGAACTCGAGGGCGCGCCTGCCTGCACGGCCACCGCCAGGCTCATTCCGTCGTGCGGCGCCTGGTGGGGCCTGGCGCCCGAGGTCTTCACCGGCGCGCCGATCGAGCAGGCGGTGCACGGCGCGGAGGCGCGCATGGGGGCCGCCGCCGACGTGCTGCACGTCTACCACCGGGGCAGCGAGCTGTTCCCCACCGCCGCGGAGGTCCGGCTGGCCCGGGACCCGGCGCGGCCGCGGCTGCTCATGATCAACTGGAAGCCGTCGTTCGACCATACGTGGGCCGAGATCGCCGGCGGGGCCCTCGACGCCAGGATCGACCGGCTGGCCGGCTATCTCCGGCGCACCTTTCCCGAGCGGTTCTTCCTCACCATCCACCACGAACCGGAGAACGACGTGGACGCCTCCTCCGGCTCGGGCATGCAGGCCACCGACTACGCGGCCATGTTCCGGCACGTCGTGCTCAGGCTGCGCGAGCAGGGCGTGAAGAACGCGGTCACGGTCATGACGTACATGGGCGCGCCCAACTGGGCGGCCAAGCCGTGGTTCGAGGAGCTCTACCCGGGTGACGACGTGGTGGACTGGGTGGCCATGGACCCCTACGCCGACGACCGCGTCCAGGACTTCGACGGGCTGGTCAACAAGACGCGCGAGGAGTACGCGCGGTGGCCCGGGTTCTACCGGTGGATGCAGGCCCGCTTTCCCGGCAAGCCGGTCATGGTGGCCGAGTGGGGGGTGTTCGAGCGGCAGGACGACCCTTCGTTCAAGAAGGAGTTCTTCGCGTCGGTGCGCCGGCAGATCAAGCGCTATCCGCAGATCAAGGCGCTGCTCTACTTCGACTCGCCGCGGGCGCCGCGCGGGGACACCAGCTTCGACTCCAACTCCGCGGCCGGCCGGGCGTTCACGGAACTCGCGCGAGATCCGTACTTTCGCTCGACGAGCGTCCCGAGGCCCTGATGCGCTCCCTCACAGCGCCCGCGATCGTGACCACGATGGCGACCGCGAGGGCCCAGATCGTGAGCGTGTTGCTCGCGTCGAGCAGCTTGAGGGCGGAGGCCAGCAGCACGATCGCCAGCATGGCCCTGATCAGGCCGCCGGGAGCCCGTGAGGAGATCTTCGCGCCGAGGTAGACGCCCGGGATCGAGCCGATGAGCAGTGACAGCGTCAGGTCCAGCTGGAAGTCGCCGAACATCAGGTGGCCGAGCGCGGCCGCGGCGACCAGCGGCACGGCCTGCACCAGGTCGGTGCCGACGAGCTGGTTGGCCTTGAGCGCCGGGTAGAGGACGAGCAGGGCGACGATGATCAGCGATCCGGATCCGACGGAGGAGACGCCGACGACCAATCCGCCTACCATACCGACCAGTAGGGTCGGAATTGGGCGCACGACGATCTCGTGCGCGCTCGACGTGCCTCCCCGGGCGCCGAGCCAGCTCTTGACCGCCATGCCCACCACGGCCAGCAGCAGCGCCACGCCGAGGGCGTATTTGACGGCGTCGGTCACCGCGAACGCGCGTGCCAGGAACACCCCGCAGAACGCGGTCGGCACCGACCCCGCGCACAGCCAGCCGACCAGACGCAGGTTGACCGTGCCGCGACGCAGGTGCACCGCGCTGCCGACCGGCTTCATGACGGCCGAGGCGACCAGGTCGCTGGAGACCGCGGCCAGTGGGGGGACGTTGAAGAACAGCATCATCATCGGCGTCATGAGGGCGCCGCCGCCCATCCCGGTCAGCCCGACCACGATGGCGACGAGAAAGGACCCGCCGATCAGGGGGAGATCTACGCTCACTGGTCGCTCACCAGCTCCTCCTCCGCTCCGCGGAGTGCCTCGTTCCTCGGCTTTCCACTCCGCTCAGCGCGTCGGGTTCGCTCCGTCAACGGACCCAGCCTCCAGACCGCAGTGTCTCCAGCACCTGGGAGACGGCCGCCTCGATGGTGACGTGCGTGGTGTCGATCACCAGGTCCGCGTCGTCCGGCTCCTCGTAGGGATCGGAGATGCCGGTGAACTCGGGGATGAGCCCGGCGCGGGCCTTGGCGTACAGGCCCTTGCGGTCGCGCCGCTCGCATTCCTCCAGCGGCGTGGCGACGTGAACGAGCAGGAAGTCGGCGCCGACCGACTCGACCATCTCGCGCACCTCCTCGCGGGTGGCCGCGTAGGGGGCGATGGGCGCGCAGATGGCGAGCCCGCCGTGGCGCGCGGCCTCGGCGGCGACGAAGCCGATGCGGCGGATGTTGAGGTCGCGGTCGCTCTTGGAGAACGTCAGACCCTTCGACAGCAGGTGGCGCACCACGTCTCCGTCGAGATAGGTCACCGTGCGGGTGCCGATCTCCAGCAGCGCGTCGTGCAGGCCGCGGGCGATCGTGGACTTGCCCGAGCCCGACAGCCCGGTGAAGAACACCACGAGCCCGCGCCGGTGCGGCGGCCCCGGGATGCTCACCGGCTCGGGGCCTGCCAGGTGCTCGGTCGCGCCGTAGGCGGTGGCGATGTGCTCGCGTAGCTCCAGGTCGATCTCGGGCTCCGCGCGCGGCGCCAGGGGAACGGAGACCGCGAGCGTGTCCTTGGGCAACCGCTCCTGGGCACGCAGCGCGGCGCGTACGACCGCGGGGCCCGCCTCGCCGTACGAGAGGGGGAGAAGCATGATCACCGCGTTGAGGTCCTTCGCGGTGGCGACGATCTCGGAGAGATCGTCGAGGGGTCCGCGCATGGTGACGGCGAGCGCGGGACGACCGCCGAGTTGGGCCTTCACCTCCGCTGGGGTACGCCGCAAGCGCGCGAACGGCCCGTGCTCCGGCGTGCCGAGGCCCTTGATCGGCCCCGAGGTCAGCCCATCGGCCTCTTGGGCCGTTACGGTGAGGGTGGCGAGCGGCAGGCCCTCCGGGTCGAGCAGGGTGACCTCGTCGCCGGGGGAGACCTCGACGGGCAGGTGGAGGGTGACGGCGGCGGGCCACGGGGTGCCGTCGGCGAGCGTGCCGCGCTCGTGCACCGCGTGGAGGTCGTCGTGGCCCAGGAACCCGATCAGCGGCTCGAAGGCGCCGGAGAGCAGCAGCTCGAGGTCGGCCAGCTCGCGGGGGCCGGGAGTCCACTCCACGTTTCCTGCATCCCAACTATTCCGATTGAATTGGTAGGGAAGGAGTTTAGCGGTTGATGCCGGTGTGCCGCTAGATGACCCGGGCGAAGTGATGCTGCGGTTTCCTGATCACCATCGTGATCTCGTCGTGCGAGGCGGGGTAGCGGTCGCGGGTGGCGTTGGCGGCGGCCTTGACCGCTGCGCGGCCGATCCTGCTCGCGCGCGCGGGGCCGCTGGTGTTGCGCTCCTCATCGAGGATCATGAGGCCGCGGCTGAGGCAGAACGTGTGCATGCCGTCGCTCGAGGTCAGTGGCTCGTAGACGGCAGGCAGCGGCCCCGGGATGCCGGAGGGCACGAGAGGGCGCCACATGAGGCGGCGCAGCCATGCCGGCGTGATCCGGTCCAGCAGCCCGTAGGCGGACTTGCGGTCGCGCATGCGCAGGAGCACCAGGCCGCCGGGGCGCAGGGAGTGCAGCAGCCGGTCGAACACGAGCTCGGGATGCCTGACCCGCTCCAGCAGGAACGACAGCTGGATCAGGTCGAAGGCCCGCGGCGGCAGCGGCACGCTGCGCAGGTCGCCCAGCGACCAGGCGACCAGGTCGTCCCGCTCCTCCAACGCCATCCTGATCGCCGGTTGGTCCTCGTCGACTCCGGTGGCCTTGATCTCGATCCGCTCCAGCTCCAGCGGATGGTCGTGCGCGCACCCTGCGACCAGCACGTCGAGCCGCCTGCCGTATTGGCCCGCCCAGTGCTCGCGGACGCGCTGACCGAAGAGATCGCCTCGTTGGGCGATCGATCGCACCTCAGACATGTCACCTACAGTAATCAATCGATCCGGATCGGTAAGGCATTTCCCTGCTAGCGTCCTTCCCCGTGAGCGACCAGATCTACGTGGGAAACGCGACCGTCGACGGGAGCGCCGACGCGGGCTGGCTTCTCGGTCACTTCAAACCCCCTGGCGATCCACGGCACAGTCAGGACGTCGAGATCAAGTGGGGCGTGCATCCGCCGGGCGAGGAGCGGGCGCGGTGGGCCGGCGGCGAGACGCGCACCGCGCTGCTCGTCCTGATCAGCGGCCGGTTCCGGCTGGAGTTCCCGGGCCGGAGCGTGTTGCTGTCCGAGCCGGGCGACTACGTGGTCTGGGGCAAGGGCGTGGACCATTCGTGGCAGGCGGAAGAGGCCTCCACCGTGCTGACCGTCCGCTGGCCTTCCGTACCTGGTTACCAGGCCGGGTGAGGGCGCACGGCTAGTACCCTTGAGAGGAACCCCCGCAACCTTCTCCGGCCGGGGGTAGTCGTGTTGCCGTCGTGGGGCTGTGGGCGTATCTGATGAGTCTTTCCGGACTGCTTGACCTTGTTCGCGCCGACCCGAAACTGACCGCCGCCCTGGAAGAGGGCGGCGACGTCTCGCTGATCGCGCCGTCCGCGCTGCGGCCGTTCGGCGTGGCCGCGCTGGCCATGCACGACCAGCGGACCGTGCTCGCCATCACCGCGACGGGACGCGAGGCCGAAGACCTCGCCGCGGCGCTGACCAGCCTCGTCGAGCCCAGCTCGGTGGCGGTGTTCCCGGCGTGGGAGACGCTGCCGCACGAGCGGCTCTCGCCGCGCAGCGACACCGTGGGGCAGCGGCTCGCGGTGCTCAGGAGGCTGGCGCATCCGGTCAAGGGCGACACCTCGGCCGGGCCGCTCAGCGTGGTCGTGACCCCCGTCAGGGCGCTGCTGCAGCCGATCGTCAAGGGCCTGGGCGACCTGGAGCCGATCAGGCTGCGGGCGGGCGACGACGCCGACCTCGACGACGTGGTCGACGCCCTCGTCACCAACGGCTACCACCGGGTCGACATGGTGGAGAAGCGCGGCGAGGTGGCCGTGCGCGGCGGGCTGCTGGACGTGTTCCCGCCGACCGAGGAGCATCCGCTGCGGCTGGAGTTCTGGGGCGACACGGTCGAGGAGATCCGCTGGTTCAAGGTGGCCGACCAGCGCTCGCTGGAGGCGGCCGAGGACGGGCTGTTCGCGCCGCCGTGCCGCGAGATGCTGCTGACCGACGAGGTCAGGGCCAGGGCGCGGGAGCTGGCCGAACAACATCCGGCGCTGGCCGAGGTGCTCGACCAGCTCGCCGAGGGCTCGCCGGTCGAGGGCATGGAGGCGTTCGCGCCCGTGCTGTCCGGTGAGATGGATTTGCTGCTCGACCACCTGCCGATCCGGTCGGCCGTGTTCGTGTGCGATCCCGAGCGGATCAGGGGACGGGCCGAGGAGCTCGTACGCACCTCGCAGGAGTTCCTGGAGGCCTCCTGGATCAACGCGGCGGCCGGCGGCGAGGCGCCGATCGACCTGGGCGCGGCGGCTTTCCGCACGCTGGAGGAGATCCGCGACCACGCCGACGCGCTGGGACAGCCGTGGTGGACGCTGGCGCCGTTCGGCGGCGGGGTGGAGCTGGACGCCCAGGACTCCGAGGCCTACCGCGGCGACACGGCCAAGGCGCTGGCCGACATCAAGGGCTGGCTGGCCGACGACAAGGCGGTCGTGCTGCTCAGTGAGGGCCACGGCCCGGCCGAGCGGATGGTGGAGCTGCTCAAGGGCGTGGACGTGCCCGCCAGGCTCCAGCAGTTCCTGGACAAGGCCCCCGAGCCCAAGGTCGTGCACGTCTCGACCGGCCTGATCGAGCACGGGTTCATCACGCCCAACCTGGCCGTGCTCACCCACCTGGACCTGGTCGGGCAGAAGGCGTCCACCAAGGACATGCGGCGCCTGCCGTCGCGGCGCCGCAACATGGTGGACCCGCTGCAGCTCAAGGTCGGCGACCACGTGGTGCACGAGCAGCACGGCGTGGGCCGCTACGTCGAGATGGTCCAGCGCACGATCCAGGGCGCCACGCGCGAATACCTGGTCATCGAATACGCCAAGGGCGACCGCCTCTACGTCCCCACCGACCAGCTCGACGAGGTCACCCGCTACGTCGGCGGCGAGGCGCCCACGCTCAACCGCATGGGCGGCGCCGACTGGGCCAAGGCCAAGTCCAGGGCGAAGAAGGCGGTCAAGGAGATCGCCGGGGAGCTGATCAGGCTTTACTCGGCCCGCATGGCCTCGCCGGGACACGCGTTCGGGGACGACACGCCGTGGCAGCGGGAGATGGAGGACGCCTTCCCGTACGCCGAGACCGGCGACCAGCTCGCGGCCATCGACGAGGTCAAGCGCGACATGGAGCGCGGCGTCCCGATGGACCGGCTGATCTGCGGCGACGTCGGCTACGGCAAGACCGAGATCGCGGTGCGGGCGGCGTTCAAGGCGGTGCAGGACGGCAAGCAGGTCGCGGTGCTGGTGCCGACGACGCTGCTGGTCCAGCAGCACATGTCGACGTTCGCCGAGCGGTTCTCCAGCTTTCCCGTCGCGGTGAAGCCGGTCTCCCGGTTCCAGACCGACGGCGAGGTCAAGGGCACGCTCGACGGGCTCAGGAGCGGCGCTATCGACGTGGTGATCGGCACCCACCGGCTGCTCAGCCCCGAGGTCAGGTTCAAGGATCTCGGGCTGATCATCATCGACGAGGAGCAGCGGTTCGGTGTCGAGCACAAGGAGGCCATGAAGCACCTGCGCACGCAGGTGGACGTGCTGGCCATGTCGGCCACGCCGATCCCGCGCACGCTGGAGATGGGGCTGACCGGCATCCGCGAGATGTCCACGATCCTCACGCCGCCGGAGGAGCGGCATCCGATTCTCACGTTCGTGGGGCCGTACGAGGAGAAGCAGATCGGCGCCGCGATCCGGCGCGAGCTGATGCGCGATGGGCAGATCTTCTTCGTGCACAACCGGGTGGCCTCGATCAACCGGGTCGCCGCGCGGCTGCGTGAGCTGGTCCCCGAGGCCCGCATCGCGATCGCGCACGGGCAGATGAACGAGCACCAGCTCGAGAAGATCATGGTGGGCTTCTGGGAGCGCGAGTACGACCTGCTCGTCTGCACCACGATCGTCGAGTCGGGCCTCGACGTCCCCAACGCCAACACGCTGATCGTGGACCGCGCCGACAACTACGGCCTGTCCCAGCTCCACCAGCTCAGAGGCCGGGTCGGGCGAGGCAGGGAGCGCGGTTACGCGTACTTCCTCTATCCGCCGGAGAAGCCGCTCACCGAGACCGCGCACGAGCGCCTGGCCACGATCTCGCAGCACACCGAGATGGGCGCGGGCATGTACGTCGCGATGAAGGACCTGGAGATCCGCGGCGCGGGCAACGTGCTCGGCGCCGAGCAGTCCGGCTTCATCGCGGGCGTCGGGTTCGACCTCTACGTGCGGCTGATGGCCGAGGCCGTGGCGGAGCAGAAGGCCAAGCTCGACGGCCGCGAGGTGCGCGAAGAACTGCACGACGTCAAGGTCGAGCTGCCGATCAACGCGCACATCCCGCACGACTACGTCACCTCCGAGCGGCTGCGGCTGGAGGCGTACAAGCGGATGGCCGCCATCGCCTCGGAGTCCGACATCGACGAGGTGCGCGACGAGCTCACCGACCGCTACGGCAAGCCGCCGGCGGAGGTGGACAACCTCCTGGAGGTCGCGAGGTTCCGGATCATGGCCCGGCGGGCCGGGCTCACGGACGTCACGCTGCAGGGACAGAACATCAAGTTCGGCCCGGCCCGGCTCAGGGAGTCGCAGCAGGTGCGCCTGGACCGGCTCTACAAGAAGGCCATCTACAAGCAGGCCGCGGAGACGCTGCTGGTGCCGGTCCCCAAGACCAAGCCGCTGGGCGGGCAGCCGCTCCGTGATCTCGATCTGCTCAAATGGTGCGGTGACCTGGTTGAGGCGATGTTCCTCGAGCCGGCCCGGGTAAGCTAGCGGCGGTTTTTCGGTCGGAAAGGGACGCACGTGAAGTCGATACGAGTGGCTGTGGCCGCTGCGGCGGTGGGCATCGCGCTGACCGCCTGTTCTTCCCCCATGCAGGCCGGAGCCGCGGCCGTGGTGGGGAACGAACGCATCACGACGAGCCAGCTCAACACGGACACGCAGGAATACATCGCTGCGCTGAAGCGGGCCAAGCTGGACGAGTCGGCGCTCGGCGGCGTGCCCGCCAGCCACATCGTGCTGCAGCGCCTGGTCAACGTCGCCGCCTCCAGGCAGCTCATAGAGCGCTACCGCGTACAGGTGACCCAGTCGGAGATCGACACCGCGCTCAAGAACCCCGGCCAGTTCCAGTCGCCGGAGATCAACCTGCTGGCCAGCGGCGTCTCGCCGGCTGACGCCGAGGATTACGGGCGGGTCCTGGTCGGCCTGACGAAGCTGCAGCAGCAGTTCGGCGGCGAGAGCGGGCGGGAGCGGCTGGGCAAGGAGCTCGGCGCGATCAAGCCGATCTTCAACCCCCGTTACGGCGCGCTCAACCCGCAGCCGTCGCAGGAGAACCCGTCGGTGTTCGTGGACACCGGCAGGTTCGGCAAGCTCGCCCCGCAGCAGCAGCAACAGCCGCCGCAGCAGCAGCAGGGCTAACCCGTGCCGCTGATCGTCGTCACCACGTCGCCCAGGATCGCGCCCGGGCTGCTGAGCCATCAGGCGTGGCAGGTGCTGCGCTCCGGGCCGGTGCTGACCGGCTCCGGCGCGCATCCGCAGCTGCCCTACCTGGCCGAGGCCGGGGTCGAGGTCGAGGTCGTCGAGCCGGACCCGCGGGCGCTGGCCGTCCGGGCGGTCACCGAGACCGTCGTGTGGCTCGCGGGGTCGGCTTCGGAGGGGGACGACGAGGACTTCATGCGCGCGGTGGGGCACGCGGCGGTCGCGCTCGACGAGCCGCCGTTGATCGAGGTCGTGCCCGGCTCCTACGATCTGCCGGGCGCACGGGTGCTCGACCTGGTCGCGGTGATGGACCGGCTGCGTACGGAGTGCCCGTGGGATCGCAAGCAGACCCACGAGACGCTGGTGCCGTACCTGCTCGAAGAGGCCTACGAAGTGCTGGAGACCATCGAGGCGGGCGACTATCCCGCGCTCCGCGAGGAGCTGGGGGACCTGCTCCTGCAGGTGGTCTTCCACGCCCGGGTGGCCGCGGACTTCGACATGGACGACGTGGCGGCCGGGATCGTGGAGAAGCTGGTACGCCGCCATCCGCACGTGTTCGGCTCGGTGCGGGCCGAGAGCGCCGACGAGGTCAACGACAACTGGGAGGCCATCAAGGCGGCCGAGCGGGCGTCCAAGGGGAGCGAGTCCGTCCTCGAGGGCGTTCCCATGGGGCAGCCGGCGCTGGCGCTGGCCGCTCAGCTGCTACGCAGGGCCGAGCGGGCCGGGGCGCCTGAGTCGCTGTCGGCGGGGGTCGGGCAGGGGGTGGCGAGGGAGCTGTTCGACCTGGTCCGCCGCGCCGCCGCAGGCGGACTCGACGCCGAGGCCGAACTACGCGCCGCCGCCCGCACCTATCGGGATCGGGTTCATGCTTGGGAGTCGCGGGGTTAATTCCAGCTTTTACGCGCTGCTGTGGCCGGCCACCCGCCGCCGCTGGCTGGCCTCAGTCCAGGAAACGGCCGCTGACCGGTCAGTGGCGTGCCGCCGTTACGCGAGCCCATGTTGCCCGGCTCCGTGGTGACCCGTTGCCCGGTTACGTGGTAGCCCATGGCACGGCTCCGTGGCCCGTACTCCGTCGAGACGAAGTCCCGGCGAGGGTATGCGACCAGCGATGGCAGGGGGACCGATAGGCTCTGATGGCATATTGCCTTTCGATTTAGGAGCGCATCCCGTGGCTACCATCGAGGTCGTTTACGCTCGCGAGATCCTCGACTCCCGGGGCAACCCCACGGTCGAGGTCGAGGTGGTGCTGGACGACGGCAGCACCGGCCGGGCGGCTGTGCCGAGCGGGGCGTCCACCGGCCAGTTCGAGGCGGTGGAGCTGCGTGACGGCGGCAAGCGCTATGGCGGCAAGGGCGTGGAGAAGGCCGTGCTCGCCGTGACCGACGAGATCTTCGACGAGATCAACGGGGTCGAGGCCGAGGACCAGCGCATCATCGACCAGATCATGATCGACCTGGACGGCACGCCCAACAAGGCCAAGCTGGGCGCCAACGCCATCCTGGGGGTCTCGCTGGCCGTGGCCAAGGCCGCCGCCGACAGCGCCGACCTGCCACTCTTCCGCTATGTCGGCGGGCCCAACGCGCACGTGCTGCCCGTCCCGATGATGAACATCCTCAACGGCGGCGCCCACGCCGACACCAACGTCGACATCCAGGAGTTCATGATCGCCCCGATCGGGGCGGAGACGTTCCGCGAGGCCGTGCGCATGGGGACCGAGGTCTACCACGCGCTCAAGAGCGTGCTCAAGGAGAAGGGCTACGCCACCGGCCTGGGCGACGAGGGCGGGTTCGCGCCCAACCTGCCGTCCAACCGCGACGCGCTCGACCTGATCCTGGTCGCGATCGAGCGGGCCGGCTACACGCCCGGCGAGGACATCGCGCTCGCGCTCGACGTGGCCGCCTCCGAGTTCCACAAGGACGGCGTCTACACGATCGACGGCAAGGGCCTGTCGGCGCAGGAGCTCATCGCCTTCTACGAGGACCTGGTCACCAACTACCCGCTGGTGTCCATCGAGGACCCGCTGGACGAGGAGGACTGGGAGGGCTGGAAGGCCATCACCACGGCCCTCGGCGACAAGGTGCAGCTCGTCGGCGACGACCTGTTCGTCACCAACCCGGAGCGGCTCGAGCGCGGCATCAAGGCGGGCACGGCCAACGCCCTGCTGGTCAAGGTCAACCAGATCGGCACGCTGTCGGAGACGCTCGACGCCGTCGACCTGGCCCACCGCAGCGGCTACCGGTGCATGATGAGCCACCGCTCCGGCGAGACCGAGGACACGACGATCGCCGACCTGGCGGTGGCGGTCAACTGCGGGCAGATCAAGACCGGCGCGCCCGCGCGCTCGGACCGGGTGGCGAAGTACAACCAGCTGCTGCGCATCGAGGAGCTTCTCGACGACGCCGCGCGCTACGCGGGTCGCGCCGCGTTCCCGCGTTTCCAGCGCTAGTTTCGAGTACGGCTCGCGGCATATGGGGCGACCGAGCCCGCCGTGAGACCGGCGAACACGCCGCGAGCCGTACTTGAGGGGGTGTGCAGCAATTGGCGAAGAGGCCGCAGCTGACCGGGCGGGCCGCCATCCTCGCCGTCGTGGTCTGCGCGATCGCGATGAGCCTGGCCTACCCTGTGCGCGAATACATCAGCCTGCGCCGCAGCATCTCCGAGCTGCGTGCGGAGAAGGCCAAGGTCGAGGCGGAGAAGCGGGCGCTGCTGGCCCGCGAGCAGCAGAGCAACGATCCCAACTGGATCAAGAAGACGGCCAAGGAGCGGCTGCATTACTGCGGTCCCGGCGAGAAATGCTTTGTGGTGATGGAGTCCGAACAGGGCAAGGAACAGGCGGCGGTGAAACAGCAGGCGGCGGTGCCGCCGTGGTACCAGACGCTCTGGGAGTCCGTGGAGGCGGCGGACAAGGGCACCGGCCGCCGGGCGGTCACAGGAAAGGAAAGCGTTGGACAGTAAGGACGCCGAGGTCGTCGAGAAGCAGCTCGGGCGGCCGCCCAGAGGGCTGCGCGGGGTGGCGCACCGGTGCCCGTGCGGCAACCCCGACGTGGTGGAGACCGCGCCGCGGCTCCCCGACGGCTCGCCCTTCCCGACGCTCTACTACCTGACCTGCCCCAAGGCGGCCTCGGCCATCGGCACGCTGGAGGGCTCGGGCCTGATGCGTGAGATGCAGGCCAGGCTGGCCGCGGACCCCGAGCTGGCGGCGGCCTACGAGGCCGCGCACGAGGACTACATCGCCAGGCGCGATCAGGCGGCGCTGGAGGAGGGCCTGGCGCCGCTGCCGCGCGACATGCAAAGCACGGGTGGCATGCCGCAGCGGGTCAAGTGCCTGCACGCGCTCGTCGCGCACGAGCTGGCGGCGCCCGGTGCCAACCCGTTCGGCAGGGAGGCGCTCGACGCCCTCCCCGACTGGTGGAGTGACGGACCATGCGTGTAGCCGCCATCGACTGCGGCACCAATTCCGTACGCCTGCTCATCGCCGACTTCCACGACGATCTGATCGAGGACGTCGAGCGGCGGATGGAGATCGTCCGCCTGGGGCAGGACGTCGACAGGACCGGCAGGCTCGCCCCCGACGCCTTGGAACGCACGTTCAAGGCCATGCGCGACTATCGCGAGCTGATCGACCAATACGGCGCCGTCGCGACCCGGGTGGTCGCCACGAGCGCGACCAGGGACGCGGCCAACCGGCACGAGTTCGTGGACGGAGTGCGCGCGATCTTCGGGGTGGAGCCGGAGGTCGTGACGGGGGCCGACGAGGCCGAGCTGTCGTTCACCGGCGCGACCAAGGGGCTGGTGCGGCTGTCGCCCGAGACGGAGGTGCCGCAGGGGCCGCTGCCTCCGTACCTGGTGGTGGACATCGGTGGCGGGTCCACCGAGTTCGTGGTCGGCTCCGAGCACGCCGAGGCGGCGCTGTCGGTGGACATCGGCTGCGTGCGGCTGACCGAGCGGCACCTGCGCGACGCTGGAGACCCGCCGTCCGCGCCGGCGCTGGAGGCCGTGGTGGCCGACATCGAGGCGGCGCTCGACCGGGTGGAGGCGGAGGTGCCCGTACAGCGGGCGCACACGCTCGTGGGCCTGGCCGGGTCGGTGACGACGGTCGCGGGCATCGCGCTCGACCTCTCCCACTACGATCCGGCGCGAATCCATCACTCCCGGATTTCCGCTCAGCAGGTCCATGAGGTGACGCGGCGGCTGCTCGCGATGACCCATGGTGAGCGCGCCGCCGTACCGGTGATGCATCCCGGGAGAGTTGACGTGATAGGCGTTGGTGCGCTAATTCTTGACCGGATCGTCCGCCGTTTCGCGTTTTCGCAGGTCATTGTCAGCGAGCACGACATCCTGGACGGTATTGCCTGGTCCCTCGCCCGATAGGCAAGGCTAAATCCGGACATTTCCGATCTACAGCCTGTGTTGAGTGTGCGATCATTATTGTGCTTAGGTAAAGGTGCATTACGGGGGCTTTGCCATATCGCTGTGTACGGAAGGTACTGGCGTGGCGACCGTTCCCGAGCGCGTCTTTTCCCTCACGGAATGGAGCACTCTCACATGAAGTTCTCTGGGTTAGCAGCACGTAGGGCGGCGGCGTTCGGCGCGTCCGCCGCGATGCTGGCCGCCTTGACCGCGGGCCTGGTCGCCAGCCCCGCACAGGCGGCGACGGCGAAGACGGCCGCCAAGACCGCCGCGGGACCCAAGGTCTCGGTGTCCGCGCCCAAGGCCTCGCCGGGCGAGTTCGACGGCTCGTGCCCGGTCAAGGTCAACTTCTCGGCCAAGATCAAGGTGCCCGTCAAGGGCAAGACCGAGCTGGCTTACCGCTGGCTGCACGGTGACGGGTCCAAGGGCAAGGTCAAGGTGATCAAGCTCTCGGGCAAGGGCACCAAGACGGTGACGGTCAAGCAGGCCATCACCTTCAAGGAAGACGTCAAGGGCTGGGAGGCCGTCCAGGTCCTCGGTCCGAAGAAGGTCACGTCCAAGAAGGGCTACTTCTCCGTCTCCTGTGAGAAGCCGCTCGACGAGGTCCGTACGAACTGGGACTTCTCGGTGTCGGCTCGCGCCTGGGCCTCCCCCAGCTCCTACGTCGGCGAATGCACTCCGGGCGACAAGATTGACTTCGTCGGTCTGATCAAGGTCAACCGGCCGAGCTGGGTCCGTTACCGCTGGGTCCTCAACGGTGACGTGGTCGACTACGGCAAGATCAAGGTCTACGACGCCCGCAAGGTCGGCTTCGGCATCTCCCCGCGTCACAGCCAGCGCGGCTGGGCGCAGCTGGAGGTCCTCCGCCCCGACGGTGCGGTGTCCAACCGGGCCTACTACAAGGTCTGGTGCAAGGACCCGGCCCCCGCTCCCGCCGTCAAGGTCTCGGCCTCCAGTCTGGTGACCGGCACCAACAACGACGGCTGCAAGGTCGGCGCCCACGCCACCGTGAGCTCGACCGGCGCCGCGAAGGTCCAGTGGACCTGGGCGGTCAACGGCCAGTCCGTGCTCAAGGGCGAGGCCGCCTTCGACGGCGCCGGCTCGAAGACCGTCGCGCTCGGCGATCTGCCGCTGACCGGTGACGCCACCAAGGGCGGCAACGTCACGCTGACGGTCACCGGGCCGAACAACAGCGAGGCGATCACGCAGTCCTACGCCGCCTGCACGCCGGTGACGCCGACTCCGTCCCCGTCGCCTTCTCCGTCGGCTTAGTGAGCGACACGAGGGTGAGTGACTGAACCACGACCGGGTGGCACCTCCGGGAGCCACCCGGTTTTCTTGTTGCCACTATTCTGCTTTGCACAGTAGTGTGCTTTGCGTGGATAGCAGTCAGCTGCTCAAAGGCGTGCTCGACCTGGCCGTGCTGGCGGTTCTCAACGAGCGCGACGGCTACGGCTACGACGTCGTGCGCAGGTTGAGGGAGGCGGGCCTCGAAGAGGTCGGCGACGCCTCCGTGTACGGCACGCTGCGCCGCCTGTTCAAGGCCGGCGCGCTGACCTCATACGTGGTGGCCTCCGACGAGGGGCCGCATCGCAAGTACTACGGGCTCAACGACGTAGGCAGGGACATGTACGCCAGCTCGGCCAAGACCTGGGCCTCTTTCGCGGCCACCATGGCAGACCTGCTCAAGGAGGGACGAGGATGACCCCCGACCAGTACGCGCAGGCCGTACGCGATGCCGTGGGAGAGCACCCTGACCGGGAAGAATTACTCGAGGACCTCGACGATCACCTTGCCGAGATCGCGGCGGAGTCGGACCTGCCGCTGGAGGACAGGCTCGGGCCGCCGGCCGCCTACGCCGAGGAGCTCATGGCCGCCTACGGAGGCCGTACTGAGAGCCGCCAGAAGCGCCGTGCGCGCCCGCGTGAGTGGGTGCAGAGGGCGCACGCCGCCCTGCTGCGGCAGGGCTCCTACCGCGGTTTCATGGCTTTCCTGCCCGAGCTGCGGCCGGGCTGGTGGGTGCTGCGCGGTTACCTGCTGGCCATGCTGCTGCTGACGGTGGCAGACAGTGGCAGGCTGGCGCCTCAAGGGCTCGTGGACTGGGCGCTGGTGGTGGCCGCCGTCTGCGCCTCGGTGTGGTTCGGCAGGCGGCGCAGGGGACGCGTGCTCGTGCTGCTCGCCTCGCTCGCCAATGTGGCCGGCGCGCTGGCGTTGTTCATCGGCCTGGTGGCGGCGTCGTCGTGGAACACCGGCAGGTCCGGCGCCATTGCCATGAGCGAGCCGGAGCAGAGCGTCTACGTGTCGCCGGCGTCGGCGTTCAACGAGGTCTACAACATCAAGCCCTACGCGAAGGATGGCACCCCGCTCACCGACGTCTACCTCTACGACCAGGACGGCAAGCCGGTCATCACCAACCCCGAAAACTACGGCTACTCGGTGGACAGGGCGTGCGGCGAGCCCATACTCAACCGCTACCCGCTGCCGTTGGTCGACACGGATGTGGCGGTGCCCGAGGAGACGCCTTCGGCACCCAGGGCGTGCCCGACGGCCACGCCCAGTCCTTCCCGGAGCAAGTGACACCATCGGAGTCATGAGCTTCGTACCACCTGGCACCGGCTGGCCCGGTGACCCCGCGACCGCTGACACCCCGGTCGCCCTCGACTCCGCGGACGTGCGCCGCCTCGCCGCCTCCAGCAGCACCCTCGCGGAGCTCACGGCCCGGCAGTCCGTCTGCCGGGCCTGTCCCCGCCTGGTGGAATGGCGCGAGCAGGTCGCCGAGGTGAAGCGGCGCGCGTTCGCGGACGAGACGTACTGGGGCCGTCCCGTCCCCGGCTGGGGCGACGAGCAGCCGCGGATCGTGATCGTCGGGCTGGCGCCGGCCGCCAACGGGGGCAACAGGACCGGGCGGATCTTCACCGGCGACCGCAGCGGTGACTGGCTGTTCGCCTCGCTCTACCGCAGCGGGCTGGCCTCCCAGGAGACCAGCACGCACGCGGATGACGGGCAGAAGCTCCTCGGCGCGCGGGTGCTGGCGTCGGTGCGTTGCGCGCCCCCGGCCAACAAGCCCACGCCTGCGGAGAAGAGCGCCTGCTTCCCATGGATGGCCCGCGAGCTGGCGCTGGTCGCGCCGGGCGTGCGGGTCGTGGTGGCGCTCGGCGGGTACGCCTGGCAGGCCATGTGGCCGGCGCTGAAGGACGCGGGCTACGAACTGCCGCGCAGCAGGCCGCCGTTCCGGCACGGCGTCGAGGCCGAGGCCGGGTACGCCGCCGCGCCCGTCACCTTGATCGGCTGCTACCACCCCAGCCAGCAGAACACCTTCACCGGCCGCGTCACCGCCCAGATGCTGGACGACGTCTTCACCAGGGCCAGGTCACTGGCTGTGTGACGCGTTGCACCACCCCCGGATTGGATTCGTCGAGAGCGCTTGACGTAAGCTTGTGAATGCTTTCACAAGCATTCCACGAGGGATGGGGCCTCAGGATGAACAAGCACATATTGATCGTCGGCGGCGGATACGTCGGCCTGTACACAGCGCTCCGGCTGCAGCGCACGCTCAAGCGAGAGCTGCGCTCCGGCGAGGTGCGCATCACGATCATCGACCCCCAGTCCTACATGACCTACCAGCCCTTCTTGCCGGAGGCGGCGGCGGGTAACCTCTCGCCCCGGCACCTGGTGGCTCCGCTGCGGCGGATCCTGCCGAAGGTGCGCATACTCAACGGCATGGTCACCAAGGTCCATCACTCCGGGCGCACGGTCACCTTCCAGCCGGCGGAGGGCCAGTCGCGCGAAGTGGCCTACGACGTGCTCGTGATGGCCGCCGGATCGATTTCCCGCACGCTGCCCATTCCCGGCTTGATCGACATCGGCATCGGGTTCAAGACCGTGGGCGAGGCCATCGCACTGCGCAACCGCGTGCTGCACCTGCTCGACGTGGCGGAGTCGACCGACGACCCCGAGGTGCGGCGCAGGGCGCTCACCTTCGTGGTGGTCGGCGCGGGCTTCGCGGGTGTGGAGGCGCTGGCCGAGCTCGAGGACATGGCCAAGGACTCCACCCGCTACTACCGCAACATCACGCCCGCCGACATCCGCTGGGTGCTGGTCGAGGCGACGAACCGGGTGCTGCCCGAGGTCGGCCCCGAGATGGGCGAGTGGACTCTGGAGCAGCTGCGCGAGCGCGGCATCGACGTCAAGCTCGAAACCCGGCTCGAGTCGTGCGTGGGCGGGCACGTGATGCTCTCCGACGGCTCGGAGTTCGACGCCGAGACCCTCGTGTGGACCGCAGGCGTCAAGCCCAGCCCCGTGGTGAACGACACCGACCTGCCCCTCGACGAGCGCGGCCGGATCAAGGCCACCGCCATGCTCACCGTCGCGGGCACGCGGGATGCCTTCACCGCCGGCGACGCGGCCGGCGTGCCGGACGTCACCACCCCGGGCCAGTATTGCGCGCCCAACGCCCAGCACGCGGTCCGGCAGGCCAAGGTGCTGGCCGACAACATCGTCCGCCACCTGCGTGGCCAGCAACCAGTCGAATACCGCCACAAGTATGTCGGATCGGTTGCCGGTCTGGGTCTCCACCAGGGTGTCGCCAACGTCTATGGCGTCAAGCTTCGCGGATTCCCTGCGTGGTTCATGCACCGGACCTACCATCTGTCGCGGGTGCCGACGCTGAACCGCAAGGTCCGCGTCGTCGTCGACTGGACCCTGGCCCTGTTCTTCAAACGAGAGACGATCTCGCTGGGCGAGATGGAACACCCGCGCGAGGACTTCAGGGCCGCCGTCGCGACGACTCGCCGCTAGCCCGGGTACGGCAGCGCTCCGGTGCGCATCGCCGGGGCGTATCGGCGCCCGTATTCGCATGTGGAAGGGGTACCACGGGTGGGGCTCTCAGCGGTGACCGTGCTCGGCGTGGACCGGCCCGGGGTGATCGCCGCCGTAACCGGTTCACTCGCCGAGTGCGGGGCGAACATCCAGGACTCGACGATGACGCTGCTGGGCGGCCACGTGGCGATGATGCTCCTGGTGTCGGGCAACCTGGACTCCGCCGAGCTGCTGAAACGGTTGCGCGCGCCCGACCTGGTGGTGACCGCCTCGGCCATCGATGCCCGGCGCCACTTCTGCGACGACGGGGGCGGGCTCGGCTACGTGCTGACCGTGCACGGCCCGGACCGGCCGGGGATCATCTCCGCCATCAGCGCAGTGCTCGCCGCCGACGGCGGCAACATCACCGGCATGAGCACCAGGCTCACCGGGCGGCTCTACGTGCTCATCGCCGACGTCGAGCTGCCTAAGGAGGTGGACGTGGCAGCGCTCATGCGCAGGCTGGCGGCCGTCGGCGCCAGCCTGGACTCCGAGATCACCTTCCGCCCCGTCGAACCGGACCTGCTGTGACCGGGCCGCGAGGCGGGCCGCGCGAAGTGATCGTCGCCCCGCATCCGGTCCTGTCCACCGCGGCCGAGCCCGTGGACCCGACCGCCCCCGAAGTAGTGGCCGGCGCCGCCGATCTTCTGGCCACCCTCCGCCGGGAGCCGTCCACGACCGGTCTGGCTGCCCCCCAGATCGGCCTGAGTTGGCGCCTGATCGCCTTTGACGCCGGACTCCACCCCCGCAGCCGCTCCTGCGCTGGAGAGCTCGTGGTGGCCAATCCACGCCTTGCCAAGGCGTCCCATTGGGACCAGGCGCGCGAGGGGTGCGCTTCCGTCGCAGGGCTCACGGCAGACGTACTGCGTGCGACGCATATCACCGTACATGGGCATTTGCCAGGAAGCGGCGAGCCCGTCACCATCGAAGCGGATGCCTTGGAAGCTCGCTGCATTCAGCACCAACTGGACCATCTGGACGGTCTACTCTTCTTGGACAGAGTGACCGGAGCACTATCGCTTCACCGCAGACTTCACAGTTGTGACGCCTGATGCGAAGTTGTGCTCCTCGGAAGCATGGTCCGTTTCGTATGATTGCGGCGCCCCCGTAGCCCAATGGCAGAGGCGAACCCCTTAAAAGGGTTGTAGTGCGGGTTCGAATCCCGCCGGGGGCACATGCTTCTACCATTGGAAATAGGTTTTTCTGACTCGCCATGACCTCGGGAACTCTGCGCCGGGCACGTTCGTTGTCAACGCTGCCGAAGTCCCAAAAGAACATCGATCTGAGCGCGAGTTGACCAAGGTGCCGCCAGGCCCCGTAGGCTCGGCGTCACAGGAGGCAGCGATGGAGAGCAAGAACCCCGTATTCAGCAAGTCGCGTCAACAGGCCGGAGGATGGGCAGGGCCCAACCCGTCGCCCGACATGCTGCAGAACATGTACGACGCCCCGTCGTACGCACCACCGACCCGGCCCGCGTACCGGACCATGACCCTCGACGACGTCGTGGTGCGCGGCTTCCTTACCCTTGGTGCCCTGGTCGTCGCGGCCGCGGCGGCCTGGGTGCTGAACGTTCCCCCGGTGGTCGCCATCGGCGCCGCCGTCGTGGCCCTGATCCTGGGCCTGATCGCCTCGTTCACGCAGAGCACCAACCCGGCGCTCATCCTGGGTTACGCCGTTTTCGAGGGCGTGTTCCTGGGCAAGATCAGCGCCCTGTTCGAAGGCATGGTCAGCGGCATCGTGCTGCAGGCGGTGCTCGGCACGGCCTTCGCCTTCGGCGCCGTGCTGACGGTCTACTCCCTGCGTGTGATCCGGGTCACACCGAAGCTCGTGAAGTACGGCATCGCCGCGGCGATCGCGGCCCTCGGGCTGGTGCTCGTCAACCTGCTCGTCGGCATCTTCAACGGCGTCGGGCTCGGCCTGCGCACCGACAGCCCGATCGGCTGGATCTTCAGCATCGTGATGATCCTGATCGGCTGCTTCTTCCTGCTGCTCGACTTCGACTCGATCGAGCAGGGGGTCAAGCAGGGCGCTCCGGAGAAGTTCGCCTGGCAGTGCGCCTTCGGGCTGACGCTGAGCCTCGTGTGGATCTACCTCGAGGTGCTGCGCTTCATCAGCTATTTCACTAACAGCGACTGACTGTTCGCACCCGCGTAACCCCGGAGGGCCCCGCCGTTCAGGCGGGGCCCTCCTTTGCGCGACCGAAAATCTACGTGACGTCACGAAATGATGCCTGGTTGGGGGCTTGCCATTCGGACGATGGTGTTGCAGTGTCGAGCAAAGGACCTTAATCCGCGGAGGTGCCCATGTCCTTGAACCACTCACCGGAGACGCAGACGAAGCTGATCGCAAGGGTCCCCACCATAACGGGACGCGAACTCCCAGAGTGGTTCCAAGCCATCGACAACGGCCCGGCTTTCCTAAGGTGCGACGAACGCGCCAACTGGCTCGCAGACGAGCACGGGCTGTCCCACGGCTACGCCGCCGCGATCGTGCTCGAGCACGAGCGGCACCGCCGTAACCGCATGGGCTTCATCTAAGCCCTTCCATCCTCGCGCCCGTGCTCCAAGCGCGGGCGCGTCATCATGGGTGGATGGATCTCGACAAAGCCCTCGGCTTCCTCCGCGCCAACCACCACGCCGTCCTGCTCACCCGGCATCGCGATGGGCGCCCGCAGATGTCACCGGTGACGGCCGGGGTGGAGGACGGACGCATCGTCATCAGCACCAGGGAAACGGCGGTCAAGGTCCGCAACCTCCGCCACGACCCCAACGTCTCGCTGTGCGCCTTCACCGGCGCCTTCTACGGGGAGTGGATCCAGGTGGACGGCACAGCCGAGATCATCTCGCTGCCCGAGGCCATGGACCACCTGGTGGACTACTACCGGAACATCTCGGGCGAACACCCGGACTGGTCGGACTACCGCGCCGCCATGCTCCGCGAACGCCGCGTCATCCTCCGCATCACCCCCACCCGCGCCGGCCCCGACCACCACGGCTGACCACTCCATCTGTTACGCGTTACCTGGTCAGCCGGGTTGATGCCCATCTGTTACGCGTTGCCGTGGCCGGCCACCCGCCGCCACTGGCTGGCCTCTGTCCAGGGAAACGGCCGCTGACCGGTCAGTGGCGCGCCGCCGTTACGCGAGCCCATGTTGCCCGGCTCCGTGGTGAGCCGCCGGCCGGTTACGTGGCCTGCCCCGGGCGCCGTCCACGTTGCGCCGAGCACCGCCGGCCCGGCGCCCGGAGGGCCATCGCCCGGGCGTCAACCCACGGATCAGACGAGCCTTTCAAGGATCATTGCCATTCCCTGGCCGCCGCCGACGCACATGGTTTCGAGGCCGATGGACTTGTCGTGGTGCTGGAGGCTGTTGATCAGGGTGGCCGTGATGCGCGCCCCCGTCATCCCGAACGGATGCCCCACCGCGATCGCCCCGCCGTTCACGTTGAGCCGGTCAAGATCGATCCCCAGCTCCCGATAGGACGGGATGACCTGCGCCGCGAACGCCTCGTTGATCTCGACCAGGTCGATGTCGTCGATCGCCATCCCGGCCCGGGACAGCGCCTGCCGGCTGGCCTCCACCGGCCCCAGACCCATGATCTCGGGCGACAGCGCGGACACGCCCGTGGACACGATCCGAGCCAGCGGCGTGATCCCGAGCTCGGCCGCCTTGACGTCGCTCATCACGATGACGGCGGCCGCCCCGTCGTTCAGCGGGCAGCAGTTGCCGGCCGTCACGGTGCCGTCCGGCCGGAAGACCGGCTGCAGACCGGAGACCTTCTCGTACGTCGTCCCCGGCCGCGGTCCGTCGTCCTGGCTGACCACCGTCCCGTCGGGCATGGTGGCGGGCGTGATGTCCTTGGCCCAGAACCCGTCGGCCAGCGCCTTCTCGGCGAGGTTCTGTGAGCGCACCCCGAACTCGTCCTGCTCCTGCCGGGTGATCCCCTTGAGCTGGGCGAGGTTCTCGGCGGTCTGCCCCATCGCGATGTAGATGTCCGGGACGGCGCCGTCCTCGCGCGGGTCGTGCCAGGTCTGCCCGCCCTCGGTGAACGCGTTGGTGCGGGCCAGCGCGTCCAGGAAGATCGGGTTGTGCGTGTCGGGCAGCGAGTCGGAGTTGCCCTTGGTGAAGCGCGAGACGGCCTCCACGCCGGCCGACACGAACACGTCGCCCTCGCCCGCCTTGATCGCGTGGAAGGCCATCCTGGTGGTCTGCAGCGACGAGGAGCAGTAGCGGGTGATCGTGGTGCCGGGCACGTCGTCGAGGCCCAGCATGACCGCCACCACCCGGGCCATGTTGAACCCCTGCTCGCCGCCCGGCAGGCCGCAGCCCAGCGTGATGTCGTCGATCGTGTGGGGGTCGAGCTGCGGCACCTTGGCCAGCGCCGCCTGGATCATCTGCACGGTCAGGTCGTCGGCCCGGATGTCCTTGAGCGACCCCTTGAAGGCTCGTCCGATCGGGGAACGCGCGGTTGCGACGATGACTGCCTCGGGCATGGCCCCTCCTTTGTCCGGCGCTGATAGTAGAACTATATTCGGCCGTCCTTTCAGACCCTACCCATACATGCCCGGCGCCGTCGCGGTGTGATCGTTCACCGCGTGGACGGCGCCCTTCTCATCGCGCCACAGCCGCCAGCCGTCCTGGCTGCCGGTGAACCACGGCGGTGGCGCGGCGGCAGGCGAGACCCGCTTCCCGGTGCCCAGGTCGTATTCGCAGATGGCCGCCGTCGAGTAGAACCCCGGCGGCTGCCCGCGCAGCGACAGAGGCTTGGGATCGGTGACGCAGAAGGACCAGCCGCGCGTCCCCTCCACGGCCACGGGCTTGCCGGAAACCAGGTCGAAGGCCGTGCCCTTGGCGTTGTGCTGGAGGAAGCCCAGCTTGTCCATCCGGTCGGGGAAGGCCAGCCACCAGCCCGAGCCCGGCACGTCGGCGGCCGAGATCTGCCCGACCACGCGACCGGTCGTGGCGTCGAGCCGGGCGAACCCGCCATAGGCGCCCTGACGGTCGACGGGGCGTACGACGGGGGCGTAGCCGGGGTTGCCGCTGGGATAGACGCGTACGACCGAGGGCCGCATCCAGTTGATCGTCCCGTCGGCGATCTTGATGGAGAACAGCCCGAAGGTGGAGACCTTCTTCGTCTTGGGATTCGTGTAGGGGGCGACGTAGCCGACCAGGTCAGCGCCCGCGGCGCCGAACGCCCAGCCGCCCGACATGTCGATGCCCGGGCCGAGCGCCTGCTCGATCGGCTGCTGCCACTGGAGCTTGCCGGTCTTGAGCTCGTACGACTCGATCATGGGGTTGGCGGCCAGCCTGAGCAGCAGGACCCGGGCCGCGTCGGACCATTCGACCTCGGAGATCCCCGGCAGCTTCCACAGTTGCTTGCCCGTGGCCGGGTCGAGGACCACCATGCGGGCCTTGGTCAAGGCGGTGTGCTCGGACAGGCAGATGTAGGGGCCGCAGCGCTGCGGCCCGAACGTCGAATGCACCGGCCTGGTCCACTTCTGCACCCCGGAGCGGGCGTCGCGGGCGATGAGGGTGGCGTTCCACTGGCCTTTCTTGGCCGGGTCGAGCGCGACGACCACGCCCTCGTCCGTGGCCGTCTCCACGATCGCGGGCGCGGAGACGCCCATGCCGGGCAGGCGGCCGGCCATCGTGGCAGGGTACGCCCACAGCCGCTTGCCGTCGCGCAGGCCGATCGCGACGGTCTCCAGAGCGCCGTCGGGCTTCATGGACGTGGTCGCGACGACCCCGCCGGCCACGACCATGCGGCTGACCGCGTTGACTTCGGTGTTGTGCCAGGTCGGGAAGCTGGAGGTGGCCGCGTCGCTGCCGGAGCACGCGGTGACGGCCAGGGTTCCGGCGAGGGCGATGGACGGTTTCCAGAGGGGCCGGAGCACGGGCAATCCACTCCAAAGGGGACTAGGAGTGACGGCTCGGGCTCGGAGGGTAACCGGTGTTAGGCGTCGATCTGCTCGCCGAGCCGCCGGCGGAACAACGCCGCCCACTTCCCGTGCAGGCCCGTCGCCCGTCCGTCGACCCGGGTCGCGGTGACCTCGGTGCCGGGCTCCTCCGCGGCCGTAGCCGCCGCAAGGTAGATCGGTTGCAGTGCTTCGCCACGTGCGGGGCGCGGCTCAGGCCACAGTCCCAACGCAGCGCACACTGAAGGTAGCACCGCGTAAGCGGCCTGCGCGTAACCTCGGGCAGATGGATGGAAACGATCGGGTCCGAACATTTCTGTCGGATTTGTCGCGAATTCCGGCCCCAGGACGTCGGCGAACGCCACCGTACGCCCGCCCGCGTCCACCACCGCCACCGTCTGCGCCGCCGCGAGTTGCCGGCTCCACCGCCGGGCCACCCAGCGCAGCGGCTGCGAGATCGGCCGCACCGTGCCGAGGTCTGGGCAGGTGCCCACGACCACCTCGACCCCCGCGTCCCGAAGCCGCCGCACGGCCTTGGCCAGATGCCGCACGGCGATCGCCGGCGGCGTCTGCGTGATGATGTCGTTCGCCCCCACGAAGATGACCGCCACGTCCGGCTGCATGGCCAGGGCCTCGTCCACCTGCTCACCCAGCTCGGCCGACGGGGCGCCCGACTTGCCGGCGACGAGCAGCCGTACCGGACGCTCGGCCACCGCGGCGAGCCCGTTCGCGAGCAGCACGCCCGGGGTGTCGGCCGGATCCGTCATGCCGAGCCCGACGGAGGTGGAGTCGCCGAGCATGGCGAGCCTGAGCGGGTCCCCGGGGAAGTCGCCGTAGTGGCCGTCCGAGTCCGGGCCGTCCAGCCCGTGCGGACGCCCGATGGCCTTGCGCGCCAGCATGCCCTCGGCGATCAACAGAACGTAGGCCGTGGCTCCGAGAGCCGTCAGCCCGCCTCCACCGAGCGCCGCCGCAGCAGCGATCTTACGTGCCGCCCGCGCCATGCCTGCTGCCCAGACCACGCGTACGTCCCTCCCCGGTCGCGGCGGTAGCGTTTCCTTGAAACTAGCCGAGGGCCTGCCACCCCCACTGGATCTCGGCCACAAGCAAGCTGATCAAGCTTCGGCAAAGAAGGTGAGCACCTCGGTGCGCATTTACGATTCCCTGGTCGACCTGATGGGGAACACCCCGCTGGTCCGGCTGCACAAGGTTTCCGCGGGAGTGCCCGCCCAGGTGCTGGCCAAGGTCGAATATTTCAACCCGGGCGGCTCGGTCAAGGACCGCATCGCGGAACGCATGATCGAGGCCGCCGAGAAGTCCGGCGAGCTGCGACCAGGCGGTGTCATCGTCGAGCCGACGTCCGGCAACACCGGAGTCGGCCTGGCCATCGTGGCCCAGCAGAAGGGCTACCGGTGCCTGTTCGTGGTCCCCGACAAGGTGGCCCAGGACAAGATCTCGGTGCTGCGCGCGTACGGGGCCGAGGTCGTGGTCTGCCCGACCGCCGTCTCGCCCGACCACCCGGACTCCTACTACTCGGTCTCCGACCGGCTGGCCCGCGAGGTGCCCAACGCCTGGAAGCCCGACCAATACTCCAACGTCAACAACCCGGACTCCCACTACCACTCGACCGGCCCCGAGGTGTGGGAGGACACCGAGGGCAGGGTCACGCACTTCGTGGCGGGCATCGGCACCGGCGGCACGATCAGCGGCACGGGCCGCTATCTCAAGGACGTCTCCGGCGGCCGGGTGAAGATCATCGGGGCGGACCCCGAGGGCTCGGTCTACTCGGGCGGCTCCGGGCGCCCCTACCTCGTGGAGGGGGTCGGCGAGGACATCTGGCCGGCCACGTACGACACCACGATCTGCGACGAGATCATCGCGGTCTCCGACAAGGACTCCTTCACCATGACCCGCAGGCTCGCCCGTGAGGAGGGGCTGCTGGTCGGCGGCTCGTGCGGGATGGCGGTCGTGGCGGCGCTGCAGGTGGCGGCCAGGGCCGGGAAGGACGACGTGGTCGTGGTGCTGCTGCCCGACGGCGGCCGCGGCTACCTGTCGAAGATCTTCAACGACGACTGGATGGCCGACTACGGCTTCCTGACCACCTCCTCGGAGGAGGGGCTGGTCGGCGACGTGCTGGCGCGCAAGGGACCGGGGCTGCCGGAGTTCGTGCACGCGCATCCGCACGAGTCCGTCGGCACGGCCATCTCGATCATGCGCGAATACTCGGTGTCCCAGCTCCCGGTCATGAAGGAGGAGCCGCCGGTCATGGCGGCCGAGGTGATCGGCTCCATCGTGGAGCGAGACCTCCTCGAAGCCCTCTACCACGGCAGGCTCTCCTCCGACGATCCGATCGCCGATCACATGTCGTCGCCGCTACCCACGATCGGCAGTGGTGAACCTGTGGCGCGTGCGGTCGAGGCGCTGGAGAAGGCCGATGCGGCTGTAGTGCTGGAAGACGGCAAGCCCTGCGGGCTGATCACCCGGCAGGACCTGCTCGCCTTCCTCGCCAACCACTAGGGCTTTCTGATCGATTCGATCACGGTGCCGAGCCCTTCGTGGCCGCGGCCCTCGGCGTCGGCGCGCTCGAAGAGCTCCTTCAGCGCGCTCGGCACCGTGGTCTCCAGGCCCGCGTCCCGCAGCGCCTCGACGACGTGGCCGATGCCGACCGCCTGCATGTGCAGGGAGTTCTCCTCGCCCGGGTACGTCCCGGCCGCGAACTCCTCAGCGAGGATCTTCGCGTACCCCATGGGGCCGTCGGCGCCCATCTCGGTGAACAGCGACCGCGCGAACGGCAGAAAGTCCGCCGGCGCCACGCCGGCCGTGCGCAGCAGCGCCATGGCGTGCATGAAGCTGGTCAGGCTCGACCAGAAGATCAGCAGCTGGGCCTGGTAGTACATCATCGCCAGGCCCTGGTCCTGACCCACGTACGTGACCGTGCTCAGGGCCTCCAGTGTGCCCGCGTGCCGATCGAGCGCGTCCTTCGGGCCGCTGTAGAACGTGTACGCGCCGGGCTGCCCGATCCCGGGCGGCGGCACCATGATGCCTCCCGTGATCAGCGTGCCGCCGCGCTCCGCCACCCACGCGGCCGCCTGACGCAGCCTCTCCGGGGTGTCCGAGCTGAGGTTGACCACCACCTTGCCGTCCAGCCGGGCGTCGCCCACGCTGGCGTACATCGCCTCGTAGCTGATCTGGCTGAACACCAGCAGCTCGCCGTCCGCCGCGTCCTTCGCTCGTTCGGCTCCCTTGGCAACCAGCGGCTCCGCCTTGCTCGCCGTACGGTTCCACACCGCCACCTGGTGGCCGGCGGCCAGGAACGTCTCGGCCATCTTCGACCCCATCGGGCCGAGCCCCACAACCGTCACTTGACTCATGCCTCCCACCTTGGGATGTGCCGCTACGGAAATCCTTCGGCCCCGCTACGGGTTAGGAAGTGATGTGGTGCGTTTCGGGGTGCTCGGGCCGCTGGCCGTGTGGACGGACGACGGCCGGGCCGTGCACGTGGCCGAGCCCAAGGTCCGCGCGCTGCTGGCCGACCTGCTGGCGCACGGGGGCGGGCCGGTCTCGGCGGACCGGCTCATCGAGGACCTCTGGGGCGCGCGAGCGGGCCGCAACCCGGCCGGCACGCTCCAGGCCCGCGTTTCCCAGCTGCGGAGGGCGCTCGGCGACCCCGGGTTGATCGTGCGCGGTCCCGGGGGATACCTGCTGGCGGCCCACGACTGCGACGCCGGCCGCTTCCGCGACCTCGTCAATCGCCGCTCCCCGGATCTTCATACGCGGGCCGCCGAGCTCGAACAGGCGCTGGCGCTGTGGCGCGGGCCCGCGTACGCCGACTTCCCCGACGCCGACTTCGCCCGCGCGGAGGCCGCGAGCCTGGAGGAGACGCGCCTGGCGGCGCTGGAAGAGCAGGCGGAGGTACGGCTGGAGCTGAGCGAACGGGTGGACCTCGGCGAGCTGGTGGCGCTTCACCCGTTACGGGAGCGGTTGCGTGCCGCCCACATGCTGGCTCTGTATCGAGGTGGACGGCAGAGCGAGGCGCTGGCCGCGTACGAGGAGTTGCGGGAGCGGCTGCGCGACGAGCTCGGCGTGGATCCGTCGCCCGAGCCGGCCCGGCTGCACCAGGCGATCCTGCGCCAGGATCCGGGGCTCCTCGCGGGGGCTCCGGCGGCGGGCTCGAACCTGCCCGCGCCACTCACCGATCTGATCGGGAGGGACGCCGAGCTGGCCGAAGTGCGGGGGCTGCCGGCGACGTCCCGGCTGGTGACGCTCACGGGGCCGGGCGGCGTCGGCAAGACCCGCCTCGCCCTGGCCGCCGCCCGCGACCTGGCCTTCCCTGACGGGGTGTGGCTGGTGGAACTGGCCGGGGCGGTGAACGTGGCCGAGGCGGTCGCGGCCGTGCTCGGCGTCCGCGACGACGCCACCGTTCCGCTGCTGCCCAGGCTGGCCGGGGCGATGGCGGCCAAGCGCATGCTGCTGGTGCTCGACAACTGCGAGCACCTGGTGACGCAGGCGGCGGAGCTGGTCGCGGCCCTGCTGCGGGCCGCCCCCGGGCTGCGCGTGCTGGCCACCAGCCAGGAGCCGCTGGGCGTGACGGGCGAACACGTACGGGTGGTGCCACCGCTCCCGGAACCCGAGGCCGTACGGCTCTTCACGGCCCGTGCGAACGTGCCCCCGAGCGAGGCCGTGGCGACCATCTGCCGGCGGCTCGACGGCATCCCGCTGGCGCTGGAGCTGGCCGCCACCCGGGTGCGCGCGCTCGGCGTACAGGAGCTCGCCGACCGGCTGGACGACCGGTTCAGGCTGCTCAACGCGGGCATGCGGGACGCGCCGGCCCGGCAGCGCACGCTCCGGGCGATGATCGACTGGAGCTGGGAGCTGCTCACCGAGGACGAGCGGATGGTGCTGCGGCGGCTGGCCGTGCACGCCGGTGGCTGCACGATCCAGGCGGCGGAGGAGGTGTGCGCCGAGCCCGGGGTGGACGTGCTCGATACGCTGGCGAGGCTGGTGGACCGGTCACTGGTCGTGGTGGCGGCCGGGCCTCGGTACCGGCTGCTGGAGTCCGTGGCCGCGTACTGCGTGGAGCGGCTGAGGGAGGCGGGCGAGCACGACCTGGTCAGGCAGCGGCACGCCCGCTACTACACCGCGCTGGCCGAGCGGGCGGATCTCAGGGGGCCGGGGCAGCGGGAGTGGCTCGTACGGCTCGACGCCGAGTACGCCAACCTGCTGCACGCGCTCGCGGGACCGGAGGCGTTGCGGCTGGTCAACGCCCTGGCCTGGTACTGGGTCCTGCGCGGCAGGCTCCGTGAGGCCCGCAGATCCCTGGCCACCGTCCTGGCCGCCCCCGATGCCGTGGACCCCGTCGCGGCGGCGCGGGCGTCGGTGTGGCTGGCCGGGATCGAGATCTTGATCGGCGAGCCGGTGTCGCCGGTCCGCCGCGACGGGCTCGACCGGGCGGGCGCGGCGCTGGCCGACTGGTGGCTGAGTGACGTCCGGTGGGCGTACGGCGACAGGACGGCGCACGAGGCGGCGGCGAACCGGGCACTGGCCGCGTACGAGGAGCTGGGGGACCGGTGGGGGATGGCGGCGGCCCTGTGCCTGCGCGGCAAGCTCGCCGTCGGGCGGGCCGACCTGGCGGCGATGGAGCGGGACGGGGAGCGGGGCCTGGCGCTGTTCAGGGAGCTGGGTGACGAATGGGGCCAGATCGAGGCCATGGACGTGCTCGACCGGGCGGCCGAGATCCGCGGCGACTATGCCGGGGCCGCCCGCCTGCGCGAGGACGCCCTGCGGATGGCCGAGGAACTGGGGTTCGAGACCTCGTTCAGGCTGGCCGGCCTGGGGCGGATCGCGTTGCTGACGGGCGACTACGAGGGGGCCGACGACTACCACGAGCGCGCCCGGCGGCTGGCGGTCGAGCAGTCCTACAAGCCCGCCGAGGAGCACGCCCTGCTCGGGCTGGCCCTGAGCGCCCGGAGGCAGGGCCGGTACGAGGAGGCGGAGGCGTACCTGCGGCCGGTGCTGGAGTTCCTGCGGCGGGTACGGGGGACGCCCGGGATCGCCTTCGTGATGGCCGAGCTGGGGTTCGTCGCCGAGCAGCGGGGGGATGCGGAGGTGGCGCTGGCCCGGCAGCGGGAGGGCTACGAGGCGGCACAGGCGACGGGGGACCCCCGGGCGATCGCGCTGGCACTTGAAGGGCTGGCCGGAGCCATGTCGCTCCAGCCGCGCGCCCGGCCCGCAGACACCGCCGGCGGTTGGCCGGATCGTGCCGACGGCGGTCGGATGGGCATCGGCGGTGGTGACGCGGCCGAGGACATCGGCGACGATCGCGCACGCGTCGCGGGCGGCGATGCGGTGGAGGCGGCACGGCTGATCGGGGCGGCCGCCGCTGCCAGGCAGGCCGTGGGCGCGCCGCTTCCCTCCGGTGAGCGGTGCGACGTGGACCGGATCACCCGCAGGCTGCGTACCGCCCTGGGAGATGAGGCCTTCGAGCGGGCGTTCGCGTCAGGACAGCGGGAACTCGGCGACCACCTCCCAAGCCCCCTCCGGGGACGGGCCCGCGTAGAGCCTGCCGCCCAGCGCTTCCACCCGCTCGGCCATGCCGACCAGCCCGAACCCGCCACCAAGGCGGGAAAGCCGTGGATCTGACGACGATCCGAAGTTCCGCACCCGTAACACCACCACCTTCTCGTACCGCCGCAGATCCGCCTCCACCCAGGCGGCTCGCGAGGCGTGTTTGCGTACGTTGGTCAGCGACTCCTGCAGCACCCGGTGCAAGGTGGTCATGACCTCCGGCGCCAGAGTCCGGTCGTCGATTCCGGCCCCGATCTCGAACGCCACCTTGGGTCCGTCGCTCGAGAACCGCTCGGTCAGCATCCGCAGGTCCGCCAGCACGGTGCCGGGCCTGCGGGCGGGGTCGTCCTCGGTACGCAGCACCGTGACCATGCGCCGCATCGACGTCAGCGCCTCCGACCCGGCCGTGGCGATCGCGTCCAGCGCCGGCGCCACCGCCTCCGGCTTGGTCTCGGCGACCGTGCGCGCGGCCTGGGCCTGGACGACGATGCCGGTGATGTAGTGGGCGACCAGGTCGTGCAGCTCCCTGGCCAGCTCCAGCCGCTCAGCCCGGCGTACCGAATGGACCGCCTCCACCCGGCGCTCCTGCTGGAAGCGGAGGTAGCCGCCGATCCCGGCGGCCATCGACCACCCGGCGAACAGCACGAACGAGAGCACCAGCCCCGAGCTCTGATAGTCGCGCCCGGCGGCCTCGGACATCAGCGCGACCAGCCCCACGCACGCCAGCACCGCCGCCCGGCGTACCGGCTCCACGTGCCGCAACGCGCCGATCAGCAGGACGAGCAGCGACCCGGTCTCCGCCATGCCGGGGGCGCCGTCGAACCCGCTGCTGCCGATCAACGCGGACGTGCCGATGGACAGCGCCAGCATGATGCCGAACCCGCCGACGCGATGCCTGCGCCGCAGCGCCACGGCCGCGATGCCGCACGCACCGCAGAACGGCACGAGCCACTGGATGCCACCGATGCCGGCGGCGAGCACGAGGTCGATCATCAGCAGCATGCCCAGCCAGCCGAGCATGGCGATCTCGCTCAGTCGCCGGATCCAGTACACCAGGCGCTTGGAATCAGCCACGGCCCCGAGCCTAGGCCGGAAGTCGGACATGTCGTATCAACCGTTCGGCCGAGCCGGCCCGCCGCAGACCAACCCTTCAGTGGAGGCGGCGGTCAGGGTGCATCGCCGATGCTGGGATGTGTCGGAAGGGGACAGAAATGGTTGCCATGGGGTTCGCACTGCTAGGTGTCGGACTGGTCGTCGCAGTGCTGCTCGCGCTGGCCGACCCGGTGCTGCTCTCCCGGATCAACGGGGAGCCGGCAGAGGGCGGCAGCGGCCGGTTCGTCGACGCGGACGTGGTACGGCTCGCGCCCCGGTCAGGCGCGGACCGTCACGAGCCCAAGGCGGCCTGACCGACCCGGGCCCGCGCGGGCATGGTGCGCGGGCCTCGCGGGCGGCCGTTGGGGACGGCGCCCGCACCGGCGGCCCGCGATCCGTTGGGGAACGGATCGCGGGCCGTTCGCCTGTTCAGGGCTGTTTTACGCTGGGACGCCGTCCCTTGGGGCGTAGGGGTCGTCTTGTACGGGGCCGTCGTCCGTTAACGTGGCCTCTATGAGCAACGGTTTTGAGACTCTGGCCATCCACGCAGGTCAGGAGCCCGACCCGCTGACGGGCGCGGTCGTGCCGCCGATCTACGCGACGTCCACGTACAAGCAGGACGGCGTGGGCGGTCTGCGTTCGGGATATGAGTACAGCCGCTCGGCCAACCCCACCAGGACCGCGCTCGAAGAGGCGCTGGCGGCGGTGGAGGGCGGCGCGCGCGGGCTCGCGTTCGCCTCGGGGCTGGCCGCCGAGGACACCTTCCTGCGGACGGTCTGCAAGCCGCAGGACCACGTCATCATCCCGAACGACGCCTACGGCGGCACGTACCGGCTGTTCGCCAAGGTCAACAAGCGCTGGGACCTGCACTTCGACCCGGTCCCGCTGCACGACCTCGACGCCGTGGCCGCCGCCATGACGCAGAAGACCAGGGTGGTCTGGGTCGAGACGCCCACGAACCCGTTGCTCGGCATCGCCGACATCGCCGCGCTTGCGCAGCTGGCCCACGACAACGGGTCGCTCCTGGTGGTGGACAACACGTTCGCGTCGCCGTACCTGCAGCAGCCCTTGGCCCTCGGCGCGGACGTCGTGGTGCATTCCACCACCAAATACGTGGGCGGCCACTCCGACGTGGTCGGCGGCGCGCTGATCGCGGCCGACAGCGGACTCGGCGAGGAGCTCACCTACCATCAGAACGCGATCGGTGCGGTGGCCGGGCCGTTCGACGCCTGGCTGACGCTGCGCGGGCTCAAGACCCTCGGTGTCCGCATGGATCGTCACTGCGACAACGCCGAGCGCGTCGTCGACCTGCTGCTCGCGCACCCGCGCGTCATCGAGGTGCTCTACCCGGGGCTGGCCGAGCACGCCGGGCACGAGGTGGCGGCCAAGCAGATGAAGCGGTTCGGCGGCATGGTGTCGTTCCGCGTCGCCGGGGGCGAGGCGGAGGCCGTGGCCGTGTGCGACCGGGCCAAGCTGTTCACGCTGGGCGAGTCGCTCGGCGGGGTGGAGTCGCTCATCGAGCACCCGGGCAGGATGACGCACGCCTCGGCGGCGGGGTCGCCGCTGGAGGTGCCCGCCGACCTGGTGCGGCTGTCGGTCGGCATCGAGACCATCGACGACCTTCTCGCCGACCTCACCCAGGCGCTCGGCTGAGCCGCGCCTCCGGGCCGGTCAGCCGGTGGGGACGACCATCAGGAACAGGATCACCAGCCAGATCACCGAGAGCAGCCCGCTGATCGCGGCGATCCGGCCGTTCTGCACCTTCGCGTCATCGGCCGCGTCCTCGCTCGCGAGCGCCCGGACGGCGGTACGCAGGTCGCGGTCGATGATGACGAGCAGCACGGCGGCCACGATGAACAACGTCATCGAGGCCGTCATGTACCACCTGCCGAGCAGCCCGTTGCCGAGGACCGCGCCGAGCGCCAGCCCGAACACGAACACGCCGATCGAGCCGAGGCTGTAGATCCTTGTGATGCGCTGGATGAACTGCAGCGCGGACACGTTCTTGTTGCGGATGACGCGCGGCGCGGCCATCGTCGCGGCGGTGACCGGGCCGATCGTGAAGATCGCGAAGCCGATGTGCAGCCAGAGAAGCAGGGACGACATGCCGCAGAGACTAGTCCCCGACGATCTCGCTGCGGGACTCGACACTCTCTTTGCCCTGCATCGAGCAGTACATGATGAGCTCGGTGACCGTCACGGCGACGACCATCAGCATGAGGAGGAGAATCGTGGCAATCATGGGCACCCCTACTTCCCCGTGCCGGACGTAAATATCGTCCGTAATGACTAGACGCATGTGCAACGGAATAAGTTCGGCCCGGGTATGGTTGGGGGCCGTCGCTTTTTACTTACCGTTAGGGCACAAGGGGGTGCCGTCCGTGGCCATCAGGCACGTCGAGCCGTATACCGACGAGTGGCTGCAGCAGCCGATCAGCTACGTGCGCCAGGTCGTCCACCAGCTCGGAGCCGAGGTGACGGACTGGTGGGAGTGTCCGTGCGATCCGCGTGCCGCCACGCTCCAGCTGGCCGACGGGAGCGCGCTGGTGTGGGACGAGGAGAGCGGCTGGCGTCTGGGCACGTTCGTCGCGGGCGGGCGAGGCCGGCACACCGAGCTGACCGGAGTCCGCTACCTGGGCAACGGCCTGCTCCCGAAGCCGGAGCGAGTCCCCTCGGCCCTTCAGGACGCCCGGGCCGGGGTAGGCGCCAGCACGGCTTGGCGGCCCTGCTATCGCTCCCACCGCAACTGCCGCGACGGCTTCGGCACCGCCCTCGACTTCTACTCCCGCCTCGTCGGCGCCTAGCGAGCCGGTCGTCTCATTGATCAGGCGGTAACCGTCGTCCTGCGAGGCGATCACCCACTGGGTACGGCGGCGGGAGACGTGCCCGTGCCCTCTGGCTCCTCGCTCAACCAATCCTCAACAGGACGTCAACCGCCGCGGGCTATGTTCCGCATATGAATCTTGGTCTTCCCGAACTCATCATCATCCTTGCCCTGATTGTGGTCTTAGGGGGCGTGGTGTTCGCCGCCGTGCGGCTCGCGAACCGCCGTCGCCGGTAGGGCTCCCCTGCTCGTTGACTGCAGCGGCACTGTGGCTCCGATCTTCCTATGATGGCGTCTTGCGGCAATCAATACACATCGGAGGCGTGCCATCACTTACAGTGGCGAAGGCGGCGCCTGCTTGCTGTGATCAGGCAGGGGCCGCCGTCCTTGCGTCAGCTTGCGGATCTCCGTCCCGTCATGCCACGAGGTTTCCGGCCAAGGCATCACCGGCCATGATCGCCTCATGAAGAGCGTGGGATCGCCGAGGTCTTCTGGCACCCTGTCCGGGTGGCACTTCAAGGCGATGCCCTTTGGCAGGAGGTATGTCAGGTGACCCAAGCCGACAACAAGGCACTGTTGCAGCAGGTGTTCGCCGAGACCGCAAAGGGCAACGGCCGGCCCTTCGTAGAGGCGCTGGCCGAAGACGTCCGCTGGACGATCATCGGTGGGACCGCCTGGTCGCGTACCTATGAGGGGAAGCGGGCCGTGCTCGACGAACTGCTCGGACCACTCGCGGAGCAGTTCGCCGGGCCGAATCTCGTCAGCGCCGAACGTTTCATAGCCGAAGGTGACCTGATCGTCGTTGAAGGCCGCAATCACAGCGTGACGAAGGCCGGGCCTGCCTATCCGAACCGCTACTGCTGGGTGTTCGTGATGCGGAACGGCAAGGTAGCTGACATCACCGAGTACACCGACACTCAGTTGATCACCGAGGTGCTGAGCCCGCCTGGGTCTGCGTCTTCACCGCACCGCACCGAGTAACCCCAGAACAACACCATGAGCCCCCGCTATGGACCGGGCGGTGTCGGGTCGTGGAGGACGAGCATGATGTGCTCGTCCTCGTCGTGCCGGACGGTCCCGGCCCGCTGGAAGCCGTGCTTCTCCAGGAGCCGGACCGAGGCGGTGTTGGCGTGGAACGGGTCGGCATAGAGCGGCCGGGTCTTCTCCTGGCGGAGGAAGAGGGCCAGGGCCTGGGTGCCGATGCCGCGGCCCCAGAACTCGCGGCCCAGCCAGTAGCCGATGAAGCGCCGATCTCCGTCCCACCATGCCACGAGGTTTCCGGCCAAGGCGTCGCCCACCGTGACCGCCTGCACGAACACCGTGGGATCGTCGAGGATCCGGGTCTTCCAGTGCGTGAGGAACCTCTCCCGCGGCCGAGGAGTGAACCTCGACCTCCGAACCGCCTCAGGATCGTGCTCCTGCGCCAGGAACACCTCCAGATCCGCCTCCACGACATCCCTCAACCGCACGTCGTCATCGCTCATGCCAAGCGAGTCTGGCAGGAGGGACCGACAATTCAGCGGGCCCGCCGCAGCCGGAGGAAGTCGCTGACGACGTATTCGCCCAGCCGCTCGGCACTGGGCGAGAACACCCGGCCGCCGTTGCGGCGGGCCACCTCGTCCACGAACTCCTTCAGCCGGTCGTCGGCCGCCAGCATGAAGATGTTGATCGTGGCCCGGCGCCGGGTCATCTTGTCCACCTCGGCCAGCGTGAGCTCCAGCGTCTCGTGCGACGGCGGCCACTCGAAGGCCGACCGGCCGTTGCGCATGAGGTGGGCGGTGGGCTCGCCGTCCGTGACCACCAGGACCACCGGCTCGAAGTCGGGGTGGCGGTCGAGGTGGCGGCCGGCGATCAGGAGGGCATGGTGCAGGTTGGTGCCCTGGACCATGTCCCAGTCGAGGCCGGCCAGCTCGTCCGGCTGCAGCACCCGGGCGTAGTTGGAGAAGCCGATGATCTGCACCGCGTCCTGTGGGAACTTGGAGGCCACCAGCGCCTGCAGCGCCAGCGCCGTCTGCTTGGCGGCGGCCCACGTGCCGCGCAGGGCCATCGAGTAGGACAGGTCGACGAGCAGGCAGACGGCCGCGGCGGTGCGGCGCTCGGTCTCGGCCACCTCGAAGTCGTCCACGGAGAGCCGTACGGCCGTGGCCCCGGGCGCGACGCCGCCGTTGCGGACGCCGTTGACCAGGGTGCGAACCACGTCGATCGGCTGCTCGTCGCCGAAGCGCCACGGCCGCGACGAGCCCGTGAGCTCTCCGGCCGAGCCGGCGTCGTGCTGGTCGTGGTCCCCGCGCCGGCCCGCGTCGAGGGAGGAGAACACCCGGCGCAGCGCCGTCTCGCCGAGCCGGCGCACCGCCTTGGGCGTCAGCTCGAGCTTGCCGCGGCGGCGCAGGAGGTAGCCCTGCTCCTCCAGCTCCCGCTCGATCCGCCTGAGCGCCTCCAGGTCGTCGACCGCCGAGCGGCCGAGCGCGCGGCGTACGGCGGCCTCGTCGATGTCGTCGAGCCGGGCGCCCGGGTAGTCCTGGCGCAGGGCGGTTTCGAGCTGGGTGAGGTCGGCCAGCTCCTCCAGGGCGGTGACCGCGTCGCCCATGCCCAGGGGCTCCTCGCCGGTGAGGCGTTCGGGGGCGTTCCAGGCCAGTTCGGGGCGGCGGGCGTAGAGTGCCTCGCCGAGGCGGCGCATCTGCTCGGAGAGCCCGGCCTGGTCGAGGGTCTGGTTGATGAGGTTGCTGAGCTCCTCGCGCTGGCGCGGGGTCATCGAGGCCAGCATGCGCTGCGTGGCGGCGGCGCGGCGGGCCAGGATGTCGACGAGTTCCTCGAGGTTGCGCGGCTTCTCGGGGAACAAATCGCCATATTTCTCCATGAAGGCGTCAAAGTCCTCCTGGGTGTGCTGGCCGCGGGCGTCCTGGTCCAGCATGTCGTTCAAATCCGACATCATCTGGCGGACGCGCTCCATGGCCTCAGGGTCCGGATTGGCGAGCGCGTCCCGCAGACCCCTGAACTGGCTGTCCAGGACCTCCCGCCGCAGCAGGTCGCGCAACTCCTCGAACGTCTGCCGCGCCGCGGCCGAGCGCCAGTCGTACGTGCTCAGCTCCTGAATGGCGCTGGACGTGTCCTCGGGCAGCGCGTCGAGCCCGGCCTCCCGCAGCCGCGCGTCGTCGGAGGGATCGGGGAACAGCTCGGCCCGCTCCTGTCCGATGGCCTTGTCGAGCAGCGCCCTGGCGCGCTCCAGCGTGCCGTCGAGCCGGCCGCGCTCGCGCAGGTCGCGGCGGCGCCTGCGGACCTCTCGGAGCATGTCGTCGAGCCCGCGGCGGTCCTGGGTGCCGGGCAGGCCGCGCTTGAGCAGGTCGCGCAGGGCGTGGACCGGCGTCGAGCCCGAGAGGATCGCGTCACCCATCTCGTCGAGAGCCGCCCGCACGTCGTAGGGGGGAGCGAGAGGGTCGGGGCCGTTGTGGTACTCGCCATAGCGGTGGGCCATCACCCAACCACGCTAACCCGCTAAGGCCGTTTACGCGTCCCCGTAGACCTCCCGAACCTGCTCGATGCTCCCGACGTCGGGCGTGTAGTCGATCTTCACGAGTACGGGGTGCCGCTCCCGCTTGAGTGCCCTGGTGAGGTCGGCGGCGCTGCACTGCTTCTTGCCGAGTCCCTGGTTGTCGGCGTTGACCGGGCGTCCCGCCAGCCAGCCGTCCCTGCAGCGGGCCGTGACCCTGAAGAAGCCCGTGAAGTACATGTAGCCGAGCTTGACCGTTTTTCCGCCGGTCGCGAACAGCACGGTGTTGTCGTTGACGCGCTTGAGCGTGCCCTCCGCGGTACGCGAGCCCGGCCACCTGGCGGGCAGGAACTCGTTGATCTTGACGGCCTTGCCGCCCCGGTATTCGATCCGCAGAGAGGCGGGGCCGCGCCCGAGCTCATCCGTCAGGTCGCCCGGCTTGCAGGCCGTCCGTCCCAGGCCCTTGGCGTCGAGCGCGACCCGGCCCTCGGTCTCCTTCAGGTCGCAGGCCACGGTGATCCGCCCGTACGCGGCCGCCGTGTAGTCCAGCCGCAGCTCCCGGGCCCCGGGAATGACCTTGAGCGTGTAGCGCTTCTTCGCGAGCGTGGCCGACTTGGGCACGATTCGCAGGTGGCCGCTCCCGTCGCCCCAGGCGTATCCGTACACGACCTTGGTCGTCGCGGCGTCGGCGGGCATGGCGAGGAAGCCCAAGGTAAAAGCGGTGGCACAGGCAAGCAGGCGCATGGGTGGTCGTCCCCCGTCAAAGTGATCAGCCATCAACTATGACGCGGGAGACTGCCCCGATGTTCACGTCCGGTAGACCGTCACTCCGTCAAGGTCTTCCTTGGACAGGCGACGCATGAGGTAAAGCCCTTCGAGCGCGAACTCCAGCGCCGCCGCGGCGTGACCCGGCGACTCCTCGCCCGCGCCCATGCCGAGCCTCGACATGATCTTCGCCAAGCCGGTCACGGGACCCATGCGGTGCAGCAGCTCGCCGGCCGGGACCAGCTCACCGGACTCCACCTGGTTGCCCTCGGCGAACTTGTCGGTCACCGCCGACAGGTCCATGCCGCCCAACCGGTTCCTGAATGTCTCCGCCGTGGCCCTGCGCAACAGGTGGGCCAGGATCTCGGTTTCCCTGCCCTCCTCGCTGACCTCGAACTCCACCTTGCCCCGCAGGCTGTGCACCACGGTGGCCAGGTCGACCACGCGCGTGACGGCCTGCTCCTCGCCCGTGAGGGCCGCCCTGCGTACGGCGGCGGCCGCGGCGGTCTCGGCGGCCGCGATCGAGAAGCGCGCGGACACGCCGGAGCGGGCGTCCACAGCGGTGGACTCACGGACCAGCCGGGTGAACCTGGCGATCACCTCGACCAGGTGCTCCGGGATGTCGGCCCCGATGTCCGGCACGGACTCCTGGCGGATGAGTGTGAGCTCGTCCTCGACCGTGAGCGGGTAGTGGGTGCGGACCTCCGCGCCGAAGCGGTCCTTCAGCGGCGTGATGATCCGGCCCCTGTTGGTGTAGTCCTCGGGGTTGGCGCTGGCGATGAGCAGGATGTCGAGCGGCAGCCGCAGGTTGTAGCCGCGCACCTGGATGTCGCGCTCCTCCAGCACGTTGAGCAGCGACACCTGGATGCGCTCGGCAAGATCGGGCAGCTCGTTGACGGAGAAGACGCCGCGGTTGGTGCGGGGGACGAGCCCGTAGTGGACCGTTTCGGGGTCGCCGAGCGTCCGCCCCTCTGCGATCTTGATCGGGTCGATGTCGCCGATCAGGTCGCCTACGGAGGTGTCGGGCGTGGCGAGCTTCTCGCCGTAACGCTCGTCGCGGTGCTTCCACGCGACCGGCAGTTCGTCGCCCAGCTCCCGCGCCAGCGCCTGGCAGCGCGTGCAGACCGGCGCGTAAGGGTGGTCGTTGATCTCACACCCTTCGACGACGGGGGTCCACTCGTCGAGCAGGCCGGTGATGGTGCGGATGAGCCGGGTCTTGCCCTGGCCGCGCTCACCGAGCAGGACCAGGTCGTGACCGGCGAGCAGGGCCCGCTCCAGGTTCGGCAGGACGGAGTCGTCGAACCCGACGATGCCCGGGAACCTGGGCTCACCCGCCCGTAGCTTGGCCAGCAGATTTTCGCGGACCTCGGCTTTGACGGTGCGATGAACGTGGCCGCTCTCTCGCAACTCGCGGAGAATACGTGGCTGATGCACGGGAACGAGACTACGTCCCCAGCGAGGAATGCGGCAGAGAGTTTCGCATCTGGCGGAGATTTCGGATCTTGGCTATTGCGTGACGGTTCGTGTACATGCTTGTCCTTCTAGTGGGGAGAATCGGGCCTAGGGAACTTGGAATGTCGAGGGAGGCGAGACCCGTGGCCGTGTTGACAAGCCGCTTCGCCGACGGCCTCGCCGTGGGTTCCGACCTGGTGGAGGCCGCGCAGAACGCCGTCAGTCAGGCACTGTCGAGGCTCAGCGGCCAGGCCGACCTGGTCTGCTTTTTCATCTGCGGCGATGATCCGGACGATGTCGCGCGGGCCGGTCAGGCCGCGATGAAGCTCGCGCCCGGCGCACATGTGATCGGATGCAGCGCCACAGGGGTGATCGGAGACGGGCAAGGCGTGGAGCTGACGCCTGCCGTGAGCGCTTGGGCGGCCACTTTGGACGGGGCGCGGCTGACCACGTTCGCGCTGGACACGTTGGCGGCCGAGGACAAGTTCGTGGTGGTCGGGCTGCCTGAGCGCGGCGCGGACGACCATGTGGCGATACTGCTCGCGGATCCGTACACGTTCCCGGCCGACGCCTTCGTCGAGCGCTCGGTCGACGTGCTCGGCGAACTGCCGCTGATCGGCGGGCTGGCCAACGGGCTGCAGGGGCGCGGCTCCGTACGGCTCTTCGCCGACGGCCGCATCTACACCGAGGGCGCGATCGGCGTGCTGCTCAGCGGACCGCTGAAGGTCAGCACCGTGGTGAGTCAGGGCTGCCGCCCGATCGGCCCCAGCATGGTCGTCACGGCGTCGGAGGACAACCTGCTGCTGGAACTGGCCGGCCAGCCCGCGCTGGCCCGGCTGGAGGACATCGTCAGCGAGCTGGACGAGGACGACCGCGAGCTGGTCGCCGCCGGGCTGCAGATCGGCATCGCGATGGACGAGTACGCCGAACGCCACGAACGCGGCGACTTCCTCATCAGGGGAGTCATCGGCATCGACCCCGAACGCGAGGCCGTGGCGATCGGCGACATCGTGGAGATCGGCAGGACCGTGCGCTTCCAGGTACGCGACGCGGCCACGGCCGACGAGGACCTGTACGACATGCTCGACGCCCACCGGGAGCAGCTCGGCAAGGTGGACGGGGCGCTGCTGTTCTCGTGCAACGGGCGGGGCTCGGCCATGTTCGGCACCGCGGACCACGACCCGGTCGCCCTTCGCGACACGCTCGGGCCGATCGGCATGGCCGGCTTTTTCGCGGCCGGCGAGGTCGGCCCCGTCGCGGGCCACAACCACGTGCACGGTTTCACCGCCTCTATCCTGGTCTTCTCCAGCACAGCGGGTAACTCATGAGCCGCAGCGGCGTAGGGCGACCGAGCCCGCCGAACGGAGTGAGGCAATGAGCAGAGAAGGCCGTCCTTGATCCTCGCGATCGACGTCGGGGGCACCAAGATGGCCGCCGGCCTGGTGGCCCCGGACGGGACGGTGGTGCGGTCCCAGCGCGTCGCGACACCGCAGGACGCGGACGCCTCGACCCTGTGGAAGACGCTCGTCGAGCTGATCGAGCCGCTGTCGCACGGCGTCGAAGGGGTGGGTGTGGGCTGCGGCGGGCCCATGATCTGGCCCGACGGCGAGGTCTCGCCCCTGAACATCCCCGGCTGGCGCGGCTTCCCCCTGCGCGCCCGGCTGGCCGCGCGCTTCCCCGGTTCACCGGTACGCCTGCACAATGACGCCATCTGCCTGGCCGTCGCCGAGCACTGGAAGGGCGCCGGGCAGGGCAGCGCCGACATGCTGGGCATGGTGGTCTCCACAGGGGTCGGCGGCGGCCTGATCCTGCAAAGGCGGCTGGTCAACGGCGGTACCGGCAACGCCGGGCACATCGGGCACGTTGTGGTCGAGCCGGAGGGCGGCCCGCCATGCGGCTGCGGCGGTCGCGGCTGTCTCGAGGCCGTCGCCCGGGGCCCGGCCCTGACCGCCTGGGCCCTGGACCACGGCTGGGTGCCGAGCACCGCCGCACAGCCCGGACCGGCCCTTGCCGTGCGGTCCGGGCGGGCTGGTGGCGACGGGCCAAGGCCACAGCCAGAGCCACAGTCAGGGCCACAGCCAGGGCCACAGTCAGGGCCACAGCCAGGGCCACAGCCAGGGCCAGAGGCGAGTGTCTGGGAGGACGGGACGTACCGAGAGGATCGGGCGGTCACGGCGCGGGCGCTGGCGGCCGACGCGCGGGCCGGTGATCCGGCGGCGGTGCGGGCGATGCGCAGGGCCGGGCGGGCGCTGGGCATCGCGATCGCCTCGGCCACCCACCTGTGCGATCTGGACCTGGTCACGATCGGCGGCGGGCTGTCGCAGGCCGGCGAGCCGCTGTTCGGGCCGCTGGACGAGGCGCTGCGCGAGCACGCCAGGATGGAGTTCGCGCGCCGGGTCAAGGTCATGCCCGCCGCCTTGGGCCAGGAGGCCGGGCTGGTGGGCGCCGCCGCGCTGATCCTGGCGGAGGAGAGCTACTGGAGGTGAAGGCCCGGCGGCCCCGCTGCTCGGGAGGGCCGCCGGGCCTGATCGCCCCGTCGGCTGTCACAGTGTGGAGGCCGCCGGGTCGAGGGCAGGACGGCGACGTGAGGAAGCCGCCCTGGAGAGTGGGTTACTCGGTGACCGAGTCCGTGCTCGGACCGGTGTTCGTGCCGTCGTCGTTCTTGGTGTGGAAACCGGAGTCGCCGCCCCGGCCACGGGGCGAGCCGGGGGCGGGCATCGCGGTGGGCTCGCAGTCCGCGACCGCCCCCTTCACCACCTCCAGAGAGCTGCCGAACGGCGCCCCCTCCGAGCCGTCCCTGCTCTGGGAGACCGCCAGGACGAGCGTCTCGCCCTCCGGAACCTGCCCCTTCTCGATCGTGAACGAGATGCCGTCACCCTCCTTGCGCATGCTCACCGCGAACTGCCCCTGGAGGGACCCCGGCTCGCCACGGGGAGACTTGCAGGTCTGCCCGAACGGCAGGTAGTCGACGACCGCCTTGACACCGGCGTCGGCCAGCTCGGCCTCCAGCCCCTCAGGGTCGGTGAACGACTCGATCCGCACGCTGACCGCGCCGTCCGAACCCTTCGTGACCGCGTACGCCGGACTGCCGGCGATCCCCGTCAGAGCCACTACGGCCGTGGTGGCCGTAGCGAGCCCCGCCGCCGCCGCGGACAGCCCCAAGAGGCGCCGCCGCGAGCCACGCTGAACCGGTGTGACAGTGGTGGTCATGTTGTCCTCCGCCGTTCTCGTCGTGATCTCTTCCTTGAGTGCACTGAGAAGGCGATCTTCGAAGTTGCTCATGCCTGTCCTTCCACGTACACAGGTGCCGGCGAAGCGACGTTTTCCAGGGCTCGTCTCGCCCGATGTAACCGGACTCGTGCGGTCACCTGCCTGATGCCCAGGGCCTTGGCGGCTTCGGAGACGGTGAGCTGATCGATCGCCACGAGCTCCAGTACGGCGCGCTCGCCCTCCGGCAGGCCCGCCATGGCCTCCAGAGCGCTGCGCATCCGGCGCTCGGCGTCGATCCGCTCCTCCATGCGAACGAGATCGTCGTCGTCCATCAGCCTGCGGCCCGCGAGGCGGCCGGTCGCCCGCGCCTCCCTGGCCGCCTGGCGATGCCGGGCCGACACGACGTTGCGCGCCACGCCGTACAGCCATGCGATCTCGCTGCCCCGGCCGGGGACATAGGTGTGAGCCGAGTCCAGGGCCGCCAGGAAGATGTCCGCTGTGAGGTCGGCGGCGAGATGAGGATCACTCACCCGCCGAGTCACGAATTTCAGTACGGCATCGACGTGGCGGCGATAGAAGGCCTCAAAGGCCGCGGGGTCTTCGTTGAGGCGCACTGGCCTCGCTCCCTTCGTCGTTCGCCTTACACCCGTACTTGGACCGAGCGACGAAAAGCGTTTCGGCCCTGGTCAGGCCGGAGGAATCAGCTCGGGCGGCGCGGCTGGAAGAGCCAGGCGTCGAAGAGGGCGTCGAGCTCCTTGCCCGACAGGCGTTCGGAGAGCGCGACGAACTCGTCCGTCGTGACGTGACCGTAGCGGTGATCGGCGGCCCACTGCTTCAGGAGCTGGAAGAACGTCTGGTCGCCGACGGCCTTGCGCAGGGCGTGCAGCGTCATGGCGCCGCGCGAATAGACCGACTGGTTGAACAGGTCGTCGGGCCGGGCCCGCCCCGGCGGGTATTTCCAGATGGGGTCGGTGGCCGGGCGGCTGTGGTACTGCGTGAAGATCGCCTCGGCGGTGCGCCTGCCCTTGTGCTCTGACCACAGCCACTCGGCGTAGGTGGCGAAGCCTTCGTTGAGCCAGAGATCCTTCCATCGCCTGATGCTCAGGCTGTTGCCGAACCACTGGTGGGCCAGCTCGTGCACGATGATGCTCTCGCCCGGGTCGAAGCCCCCGTAGAGCGGCTTGGTCTGGTTTTCCAGCGCGTATCCGGCGGCGTAGTCGTCGACCACGCCGCCGGTCGAGCCGAACGGGTAGGGGCCGAAGACCGTGGTCCAGTGGTCGGTGACCTCGGCGGTGGTGGTGTAGAGGCGATCGAGTGAGCTCTTGAACCTCGGGTCGGCGGCCGCCAGGTTGGCGATGCCGGCGGGCGTGCGGCCCTGGCGCAGCTCGAACTTGCCCAGTGTGGCCGTCGCCAGATAGGTCACCATCGGGTTCCGCTCGCGCCAGCGGTAGGTGGTCTTGCCGCCCGCGGTCGTGGGCTGCCCGACCATCTCGCCGTTGGCCAGGGCCGTCACCCCGGCGGGCACGGTGATCGTGAAGTCGAAGGCGGCCTTGTCGGCGGGATGGTCGTTGGCGGGGAACCAGGTCTTGGAGCCGTTGGGCTCGGAGGCCACGAACGCGCCGTCGGCCGTCGGCACGAAGCCGTACGTCCCCAGGTTGCCCTGGTCCTTGGCCGGCTCGGGCACCCCCGAGTAGGACACCTTCACCGCGAAGCGGGAGCTGTTGCCGATCGGCCGGGCCGGGCGCACGGTCAGCTCGTCGCCCTGGCGCGTGTAGGTCGCCGGCGTGTCGTCGACGGTCACCTGGCGCACGTCGAGTCCGGACAGGTCGAGGTTGAAGCTCGACAGGGCTTGGGTGGCGGCGGCCTGGATGGTGGTCACGCCGTCGAGCCGCTTGGTCGCGGGCGTGTAGCGGATGGCGATGTCGTAGTGGGAGACGTCGTAGCCGCCGTTGCCGTCCTTGGGGAAGTCGGTGTCGCCGATGCCCGGCGCGCCGGGCATCGCCGCTGCCGGCGCTGACGCCGACGGCGGCGCCCCGTCACCCCGTTCCACCGACTGTCGCGGCCCGTCGACGGGCGCACAGGCGAGCGCGCTGATCAGCGCCGCCAGCAGCGCTACCTTCCTGGACCGCATAGGCGAACGAGCCCCCTTCAATTAGTGACGGGAATATTACCCTGAGTAAGGCAGGCGTCGTCGCACGATCCTAGACGCGATCCCAGCTCGTCCAGCTGAACGGCACGGACACGACGTGACGATGGGCCGGTCAAGGATGCCGGCGGGCAGCCGCCCGCCGGCATCCCGCCAGCCCCGGTGGTGATCCCATGAAGTCGGGATGACCAGTACTAAGTCAGGGCAAACTAAAGGTTGCCCCTGCGTTCCTGCTCACGCTCGATCGCCTCGAACAGGGCCTTGAAGTTGCCCTTGCCGAATCCGAGCGAGCCGTGCCGCTCGATCAGCTCGAAGAAGACCGTGGGCCGGTCCTGCACCGGCTGGGTGAAGATCTGCAGCAGGTAGCCGTCCTCGTCCCGGTCGACGAGGATCCCGCGCTTCTTCAGCTCCTCGATCGGCGCCCGCACCTTCCCGATGCGCGCCCGCAGCTCGGGATCCTCATAGTACGAGTCCGGTGTCTCCAGGAACCGCACCCCGGCCGCGCGCATGTGGTCGACCGTGGTCAGGATGTCGTTGGTGGCCAGCGCGATGTGCTGCACGCCTGGACCGCCATAGAACTCCAGATACTCGTCGATCTGCGACTTCCTGCGGCTGACGGCCGGCTCGTTGAGCGGGAACTTGACCTTCCGCGTGCCGTCGGCCACGACCTTGGACATGAGGGCCGAGTACTCGGTCGCGATGTCGTCGCCGATGAACTCGGCCATGTTGGTGAAGCCCATGACGTTGCGGTAGAACTCCACCCACTCGTCCATCTTGCCCAGCTCGACGTTGCCGACGCAGTGGTCGATGGCCTGGAACAGCCGCCCGCCCTTGGTCGGCGGCGGTGCGACCAGCGGCTCGGCGGGGACGTAACCGGGCAGGTACGCGCCGCCGTAGTTGGACCTGTCGACCAGCGTGTGCCGCGTCTCGCCGTACGTGGCGATGGCCGCGAGCTGCACCTTGCCGCGCTCGTCCTCCATCGTGTACGGCTCCGCCAGCCCCTTCGCCCCGTGCGCGAGGGCGTGCGCGTAGGCCCCCTCCACGTCGGGCACCTGCAGGGCCAGATCGATCACGCCGTCCCCGTGCGCGGCGACGTGCCGCGCGAGGTCCGTGCCCGGCCGCAGCGAGCCCCGGAACTCGAACGTCGCACCGCCCGAGGTCAGCACGTACGACACCGCGTCGCGGCTGCCGTTCTCCGGCCCTCGGTAGGCCGCCAGCCTCATGCCGAACGCGGTCGAGTAGTAGTGGGCCGCCTGCCTGGCGTTGCCCACAGCGAAGACCACGGCATCCATCCCGTTAACCGGAAAAACATCGCTCATACCGACAACTCTCGATTTTCCTGGACGAGTTGCGCAAGAGTTACTTTCAAGAGTGCACAATCTGCCTAGTCACCGTGCGAAATGTCCAGTAGATGTGTACAGCATGACGATCGATGACCTTGACGCCCGACTGCTCGCCTTGCTGACCGCCGAGCCCCGCCTGGGCGTGCTCGAATGTTCGCGCCGGCTCGGCGTGGCCCGCGGCACCGTACAGGCCAGGCTCGACCGGCTGATCGCGCGCGGCGTGATCACCGGGTTCGGGCCCGACGTGTCGCCCGCCGCGCTCGGCTACGACGTCACCGCGTTCGTCACCATGGAGATCAGGCAGGTCGCCGGACACGATCCGGTGGCGCACCGGCTGGCCGACATCCCCGAGGTGCTGGAGGTGCACACGATCACCGGCGACAGCGATCTGCTCTGCCGCGTGGTGGCCCGGACGAATGCCGATTTGCAGCGAGTTATCGACCAGATCGTCGATGTTCAGGGCGTACTCCGGACTAATTCGATCATCGCCCTGGACACCCCGGTTCCTTACCGAGTGCTGCCCTTGGTCGCCGATGTTCCGCGTCGCGGGTCGCGGTAGTAGTTACTATCGCAAGAGGACGAGGCACCGTCGTCGATCGTTTAACCTTGGCATTCGCCCAGCTTGCGGGGTTGCACGGCGTTGAGTTGGGCGAAGCTGGAAGAGGGGGTTGAGGGTGCGAGGCGGTGGAGGAAACGGGATGCGAAAGCGGCGGATTCTCCGACTACTCCTGATCTCCATTGGCGCGGGAATTCTCCTCCTGGTCGGGCTTTTCGCGGTCGCGTGGGCCATGACTCCCATTCCCGACACGACGCAGAAAGAGGCCACCGCGCAGGGCTCGGTGATCTACTACCGCGACGGGAAGGGCGTGCTCGCCCGGCAGGGCGTCGACCGCAAGGTCGTCCCGCTGGCCAAGGTGCCCGTGCACGTGCGCGACGCGGTCATCGCCGCCGAGAACCGCTCGTTCTACGAGGACGCCGGAGTCTCCCTCAAGGGCACCACGCGGGCGGTCTGGTCCACGGTCACCGGGCAGCAGCTCCAGGGCGGCTCGACGATCACCCAGCAGCTCGTGCGCAACTACTACAGCGGCCTCAGCCAGGAGCGCTCCGTCACCCGCAAGTTCAAAGAGATCCTCATCGCGATGAAGGTCGACCAGTCCAAGTCGAAGGACTGGGTGCTGGAGCAGTACCTCAACACGATCTACTTCGGGCGCGGCGCCAACGGCGTCCAGTCGGCCGCACGGGCCTACTTCGGCAAGGACGTCGACAAACTGAGCGTGGCCGAGGGCGCCTACCTGGCGGCGGTGATCCAGCAGCCCAGCCGGTTCGCCGACCCCAAGGGCGCCGACCTCGCGGCGGCCCAGGAGCGCTGGAAGTCGGTGATCGACGCGATGAGGCAGACGGGCGCGCTGACGCCCGAGCAGGTCGCCGCCCAGAAGTTCCCCGAGCTGACGGCGCCGAAGAAGCCGTTCGAGCTCAAGGGCCAGGCCCAATACATGCTGGAGCAGGTGACCGCCGAGCTCAACCGGCGCGGCTACACCGACGAGGACATCAACAGCGGCGGGCTCAAGATCGTCACCACGTTCGACAGGAAGCTCATGGGCGCGGCGCAGCGGGCGGTCAAGGAGGTGCTGCCGGAGTCCACGCCCAAGAAGGTGCGTACGGGCCTGGCCGCCGTCGATCCGGCCACCGGCGAGGTCGTCGCCTTCTACGGCGGCCGTCCCTCGCAGTCGGCCTACTACGACAGCGCGTTCTCGGCCAAGGTGATGGCCGGATCCACGTTCAAGCCGTACACGCTGGCGGCCGCCCTGGACAACGGCTTCGACCTGTCCACCAGGGTCGACGGCAACTCGCCGCTGCGGGTCGCGTCCGCGTCCAAGCCCATCCCCAACGACAGCGGGCGCTCGTACGGCCAGATCGACCTGGTGGCCGCCACCCAGAACTCGGTCAACACCGCGTTCGTGGACCTCGGCCAGAAAGTGGGCCTGGGCAAGGTCGCCAAGACCGCCGAGCTGGCCGGCATCCCCGCCGCCCAGCTGGAGCAGCACGAGCAGGCCGCCACCTTCCCGCTCGGCGTGGCCTCCGTCAGCGCCGTCCAGAACGCCTCCGGCTTCTCCACGTTCGCCAACAAGGGCGTCCACATGGAGGCCCACGTGATCAAGTCGGTCACCGACAGCACGGGCCGCAAGGATGTCATCAAGCCGGTCTCCACGCGGGTGGTCAGCGATCAGGCCGCGGCCGACACGACGTACGCGATGCAGCAGGTCGTCAAATACGGCACCGGCACCGCCGCCCGGCTCTACGACCGCCCGGTGGCCGGCAAGACGGGCACCACGGACAAGTCCAAGTCGGTGTGGTTCAACGGGTACACACCGCAGCTCGCGGTGGCGGTCGACATGTTCCGCGACGACAACGCCACGGTGACGATCCCGGGATACGGCACGCAGTTCGGCGGGCAGCTGCCCGCGCAGATCTGGCGGGCCTTCATGACCGAGGCCATGGCGGGCAAACCGGTCGAGGAGTTCCCGGAGCCGTCGGACTACGGCTACTCCAACGACTACTCCGTTCCGGACCAGGGCCGGGAGGTGCCCTCGCAGGAGTACACGCCGCCGGCGAACCCGGACCAGTGGAACACGCCCGAGCCCGACTTCAGCGAGCCCCCCGCCACCGACCCGCCGGTGACGGAGGCGCCGAACGACAACCGGCCGGACAACCGGCCGGAGCAGAGCGGGCCACCGCCCACGCAGTTCCCCGACCAGCCCACGACGGACCCCACCGCCGACACCGGCCAGAACCGAGACCGCCCACCGGGCTGACACGCCGCCCGATCCGGCCCCACAGCCAGCGGGGTCTCGCTACGGGCGCCGCGCTCCGGCAGGGGCTCGCTACGGGCGCCGCGTCCGTCAAGGGCCCGCTATGGGCGCCGCGCCAGCTCGGTCCGTAGCGCCTCGACCGTCGTGACGGGCATCCGGCAGGTGAAGCCCTTGCACACGTACGCCGCAGGGGCGTCGCCGACCAGGCCGCGGCCCTCGAGCAACGCGGGGAACGTCTCCGCGCGCGGCATGAGCGGGTCTCCGGCAGCGCCCCTGTCGGCCGAGTCGCCGGCGCCGAGCGCGACCACCAGCCCTGGCGCGTCCGCCAGCAGCGCTTCCCTGTGCAGCGCCGCGGTGCGCGGGTCGTCCGGCGGCCCGACGACGGCCACTTCCACCGGCCCCTCCAACGCGGCCCGCGCCGCCGCCAGTCCCCACCCGGCGAACCGGGCATGCGCCGGGGCCAGCACGGAGACGGTGCCGAGTGCGGCGTAGGCGGCCTCACGGTGGCGTGCGGAGCCGGTCAGGGCCCCGTAGGAGAGCAGGGCGCCCGCGGCCGCGTACTGGCCCGACGGGGTGGCGTTGTCCGTGGGGTCCTGTGGCCGCTGGAACAGCCGCTCGGCGTCGTCCGCCGTGTCGTAGAACCCGCCCGCTCCATTGGTGAACCGGTCGAGCACGACGTCGAGGAGCGATCCCGCCAGGCGCAGCCACCTGGCCTCGCCGGTCACGCCGTACAGCGCGATCAGCCCCTCGGCCACGTTCGCGTAGTCCTCCAGCACGCCGGCGTTCGTGCCCGCCCGGCCGTCCCGCGACGTGCGCAGCAGCCTGGCGTTCAGCACGTGCGTGCCGGCCAGCAGCTCCGCCGCCTCCGTGGCCGCCGCCACGAGGTCCGGCCGCTCGAACACCACGCCGGTCTCGGCCAGCGCCGCGATCGCCAGGCCGTTCCACGAGGCCACGACCTTGTCGTCGCGCCCCGGGCGTACCCGCTGCTCACGGGCGGCGAGCAGCCGCTCGCGCACGCTCGCGTATCGCGCGGGGTCCTCGGGGTCGCGCGGGAGCTGCAGCACGGACGTGCCGTGCTCGAACGTGCCGGTGACGTCGAACAACCCGGCCGCCCACCGCCCGTCGTCCTCCCCGAGCACCTCGCGGAGCTGCTCGGGCGTCCAGACGTAGAACTTGCCCTCCACGCCCTCGCTGTCGGCGTCCAGGGCCGAGGCGAACCCGCCTTCAGGAGTGCGCAGCTCGCGCAGCATCCAGCCGGCCGTCTCCAGCGCCACCCGGCGGGCCAGATCGCCGCCGCCCGCCTTCCACCAGTGGGTGTAGACCCGCAGCAGGAGCGCGTTGTCGTAGAGCATCTTCTCGAAGTGCGGAACGACCCATTCCGCGTCCACGCTGTAGCGGGCGAACCCGCCGCCGAGCTGGTCGTACATGCCGCCGCGGGCCATCGCCTCCAGCGTCTTGCCGCTCATCTCGCGCTCGCCGGACCGCAGCAGGAACTCCAGCACCATGGACGGCGGGAACTTGGGCGCCCTGCCGAAACCACCGTTGACGGGGTCGAAGGCCTCCCGCAGATTGCGTACGGCCTCCGCCAGCGTCTCCTCGCCGGGCACGGCGCCGCTGGGCAGCATGCTGTGCGCGTTGAGCGCCTCGACCACCTTCGCGCCCTGCTTCAGCACGGTCTCCCTGTCGCCGGTCCACACGTTGTGGACCTCGGTGAGCAGGCGTTGGAAGTGGGGTCGCGGGAAGTAGGTGCCGCAGTAGAACGGATGGCCGTCGGGCGTCGCGAACACCGTCATCGGCCAGCCGCCCTGATTCGTCATGGCCTGCGTGGCGCCCATGTAGACGGCGTCCACGTCCGGTCGCTCCTCGCGATCGACCTTGATGTTGACGAAGTGCTCGTTCATGAGGCGTGCGGTGGCGGCGTCCTCGAAGCTCTCATGGGCCATGACGTGACACCAATGGCAGGCTGAGTAGCCCACGCTGATGAGCAGGGGCACGTCCCGGCGCCGGGCCTCCGCGAACGCCTCCTCGCCCCACGGGTGCCAGTCCACCGGGTTGTCGGCGTGTTGCAGCAGGTAGGGGCTGGTGGCGTCTTTCAAGCGGTTCATCATGACCTCCCTCGCCTCACCCTAAACCGCCCTCCTTCCTGACCGGTGCACCCGCCCTTCAGGCTCCCTCCCCGTCGGCGCCCCAGCGCCTGCGCTGCCCGTCCCATCCACCGCGCGGAATGCGGCAGGCGGGAGAGGGCGGCGTGAAGGCCATGGTCCAGCGGTGCCTGGGGGGCTGCAGGGGGCCCGCGGCTGACTCGGGACCGTAGCACGGCGTAGGTTACGGAGCGTGGATATGGACTTTGTCTGCGCCTACGCCGGACGCCCCGCTACCGCCCTGACGCGCAGGGACGTGGCCAGGGCGCTGCTCGCCGTGCCCTCCGGGGTCGCGCTGGTCGAGCTGCCCGACCTGCGGCGCGCGATGATGGCGGCGGGCAACCCGCTCTCGCTCCCGTTCTGGGACTCCGCCAAGGCCACGCTCAGCTCCATCGAGGCGGGCGTCGCCACGGTCGGCGACGTGCAGCGCTGGGTCGAGTCCACCGGCACCGAGCCGATCCTCATGACGCCCAGCTATTTCGTCTGGCCGGAGGAGGACGAGCGCGGGCCGGTGGCCGCCGAGATGTTCGCCCGGCTGGTCGCCTACCTGGAGGAGCGCGTCGCGGCCGGGGAGATCGATCCCGACGCGCTGGCGGCGGGGGACCGGGAGGCGCGGGCGGCGTACGAGGAACTGCAGGAGCGCTGGCTGAGCACGCCGCTGCCCGACGGGCGGGTGCCCGGTGCGGCGGTCAACGACGAGCAGGACGCGGAGCTGTTCTCGGCCTGGGACGAGGAGGAGGCCTTCGCGCTGTCCGAGCTGCGGCGCATCGTCGGAGAGCTGCCCAAGCAGCCCGAGCTGCCCGCCGCCGAGCTGGACGCGGCAGGGGCCCGCCTGCGCGCGCTGCTCGCGCTGCCCGGCTACCCCGCCAACGTGCTGCGGGCCTGCGCCGGATTCGAGGATCACCCGATGCCGGACGACGACAGGGAGCTGTGGCTGGCGGTCGCGGCGGGCATCGCCGGGCCCATTTCCGATCTTTCGGAGAACGGGGACGTGCTGGAGGAGTTCGCCGATCTCGAGGGAGAGCTCAGCGCGGAGGACGCGGCGCTGGCCAACCTGTGCGCGATCCAGCACGCCGACTGGCTGGCCGGGGTGGCGGCGCTGGCCAGAATGGGTCCCGGGGTGCTGGCCTCGCCCGAGCGGATGGCCCGGCTCATCGCCGAGTCCGAGGACATCGACCTCGACATCGACGACCAGGACGACGACGACATCGACGCGACCGAGCGGTTGTTCGCGTCGGTGGTGGCGCTGTGGGGCTATCTCGGCGTCGTGGACGAGGACGACGTGCTCACACCGCTGGGCTGGTGGGGGCTGCCGAAGGCGCTGGAGCGCGCCTGGTCGCCCGCGCCGGAGTGATCAGCCGTCCACGAGCTCCTTGAACTCCGGGTGGCGTTCGATGTATTTCGCCACGTAGGGGCAGACCGGCACGACGCGGAGCCCGGTGTCGGCGCTCGCCTGGAGCGCGTGCCCGACCAGCTTGCCCGCCAGCCCCTGCCCCTCATACTCGGGCCGCACCTCGGTGTGCGTGAAGATGATCTTCGTGGGCCGCAGCCGGTAGTCGGCGAACCCGGCGACCGTGCCGTCCACGAGAACCTCGAAGCGGCTCTCCGTCGAGTTGTCGACTATTTCGATCGCCATCTACTCGGCCTTCTTGTCGTCCGCGTCACCCTCATGCGGTACCTGGATCTTCGACATCTGCTTGTTCATCGACTTGATCAGCATGTAAAGAGCCACCCCGATGAGGGCGACGACGACGAAGCCCAGGAGACCCGGACTCACCTCACCGGCTGCTAGAACGTTCACACTTCCAGTCTGCCACCGGGTATGGGCGGTCCGTTCAGTGGCAGGCGGGGGAGACGTCCTCGGCGTGGATGCCCGCGAACAGGTCGTCCTCCGGCAGCTCCGTGTCGACCAGCGAGCGCGCCAGGTGGTAGTCCTCGGTCGGCCAGACCTCCTGCTGCAGCTCCCGCGGGCAGACGAACCACCAGCTGTCGGGATCGACCTGGGTGGCGTGCGCCTTCAGCGCCTCGTCGCGGATGTCGAAGTAGTCGCCGCACGGCACCCGGGTGGTGACCGGCCACTTGGCCGGGCGGTCCTCCCAGCGGGAGATCCAGTCGGCGTAGGGGGAGCCGAGCCCGCGTTCGGTCATCGCCTCGTGCAGCGCCTCGAATCGCTCCTTGGTGAAGCCCATCTGGTAGTAGAGCTTCAGCGGCTGCCACGGGTCGCCGGTGCCCGGGTAGCGGTCGGGGTCGCCGGCCGCCTCGAACGCCTCGACGGACACCTTGTTGGTCATGATGTGGTCGGGGTGCGGGTAGCCGCCGTCGTCGTCGTAGGTGATGATGACGTGCGGCCGGAACTCGCGCACCGCCGCCACGAGCGGCTGGGAGGCGTCCTCGAGCTTCTGCAGGGCGAAGCAGCCCTCGGGCAGTTGCTCCTCCTCGTTCTCCGGCAGCCCCGAGTCGATGAAGCCCAGGAACTGCTGCCGCACGCCGAGGATCTCGCGCGCGCGGTCCATCTCCGCCCTGCGCACCTCCCCGATGTTGGCAACGATCTCGGGGCGGTCCATCTTCGGATTCAGTACGGACCCGCGCTCGCCGCCCGTGAGGGTACAGACCAGCACTTCCACGCCTTCACGCACGTAACGCGCCATCGTGGCGGCGCCCTTGCTCGACTCGTCGTCGGGGTGGGCGTGGACGGCCATCAGCCTCAGCGGTGCACTCACGGGCTCGATGTCTCCTCAGTCGGACCGGTCGCTTAGTTTGTCTGCATGCGGTTACGGAGGGCCAGGTCTTGTACTGGGACCCCCGCGGGCGACAATTGTCTCGGATAACGCTGAGGGAGTGCAGGGAGATTCCGCCATGGTCACCAGAGATGTCGAGAACGGCCCCGTTCTCGGCACACCCGATGACTTGCCCGATCGTCGCAGACGAGGCGGCCGGCTCGTCGTCCACGTGGTGATCGGCGTGCTGGTGGCCATCATCGCGGGCGGGTGGGGCTACGTGATGTGGTCGATGACGGCCGGAGGCTCGGAGGCGCCGGCGCAGGTCGTGACGTTCAGCGTCGAGGGCCCGACACGAGCCGAGATCACCTTTGAGGTGTACAAGCCAGACGATAGGGTGGCGGTCTGCCGGATCAGGGCTCTGGATGTCAATCACGCGGAAGTGGGAAGCAAGGAAGTAAGAATCCCGGCTGGTGAGGGTAGTAAGCAGCTCAAGGAAAGCCTCGACACCAGTGGTCAGGCCACGTCCGTCCACATCCAGTACTGCAATCTCGTATAGTGAGACATTTGGGGAAGCGTTCGAGCGGTTAAGTTGTTAGCCTTTCGCAATTCAACCGTTGGAAACCTCAAGTGATCTCAGGGCCCCCTAGGCAAGCAAGGAGAACCCGTGGCCGACTCTCGCGATGAGAACGTCACATGGCTGACGCAGGAGGCGTATGACCGCCTGAAGGCGGAGTACGAATATCTCTCTGGCCCCGGGCGCGTCGACATCGCCAAGAAGATCGAGGCCGCCCGTGAAGAGGGCGACCTGCGCGAGAACGGCGGTTACCACGCCGCCAAGGACGAGCAGGGCAAGATGGAGGCCCGGATCTTCCACCTCCGGCAGATCCTCGACAACGCCCAGGTGGGAGAGGCGCCCAAGGCAGAAGGGGTCGTGGGCCCCGGAATGACCGTGACCATCCGGTTCGTCGGCGACGACGACGAGGTCACCTTCCTGCTCGCCTCCCGTGAGGAGAGCGGAGCACCGATCGACGTCTACTCGCCCAAGTCCCCCCTCGGGGCGGCGATCAACGGCAAGAAGATCGGGGAGAAGGCGACCTACTCGCTCCCCAACGGGCGCCAGAACACCGTCGAGATCCTCGAGGCAGTGCCGTACATCGGCAACTGACACCCCTGGAAACAAACCGCCGGGTCCCCGCTGGCCCGGCGGAATTCATGCATGGCTCTGGAATCCGGCAGGATCTCGGTTTTCTCGTCAAGACGGGTAAGCGGCGCGACCCGTACAAGCTGGTGCCGTTCATCGTGGTGCTGCTGGTCGCGGTGCTGACCGCTGACGTGCTGCTGCTGGCGCAATCCGGTCCGCAGAGCGAGCCGCTGCGCCAGCAGCCCGCACCGAAGCAGACGCTGATGGCGCAGCAGCAGCCGCACGAGCAACCGAAGCAGACCACCAAGGCCGTCGAGCCGGTCGCGCCGCTGCGCAAGCTGCACAAGCCCAACCTGTTCGTGCTCACCCGCAAGCCCTTCACCAACGAGCTGTTACAGAAGGTGGCCAAGCTGCGCGGGGTGCGGGCGCTGGAACTCGCCGACGCGGCGTCGGTCACGCTGGACGGCAAGCGGGTGCAGACGCTCGCGGTCAACCCGTCCACGTTCCGGTCCTACACGCCCAAGGTGACCGCCTCCTCCGACGCGCTGTGGCAGAACGTCGCGGCCGGCGACGTGGCGGTCTCCTTCGTGCTCGGCAGCGACGGCGGGCTCACGCTGCATCGTCACGTGGACGGCCCGGCGGGGCCGCTGCGGATCGGCGCGTACGCCACCACCGGATTCGGCGCGGTGGACGCCGTCGTCTCCAAGAACGTGGGGCGCACGCTCGGCCTGCCGCGCGACAACGCGCTCATCGTCAGCGCCCCCGACGCCAACTCCGCCACCCTCCGCGACAAGATCCTGGACGTGCTGCCCAAAGGCACGCAGGTCGTCATGGTCAACCCGGTGCTGCCGCAGCCCCAGACCGCCAAGCAGAACTGGCCGACCGGCTCGTTCATGACCGGCGACCAGATCATGGTGGCGCTGAAGGCCGCCGCTTCCAAGCTGGGCCGGCCGTACGTGTGGGGGGCCGAAGGGCCTGACACGTTCGACTGCTCCGGGCTGGTCCAGTGGGCCTTCGCCAAGGCCGGGGTGCGGATGCCACGAGTGACGCACCAGCAGTGGGTGGCCGGGCCGCAGGTGCCGTTGTCGCAGGCGCAGCCGGGTGACCTCATCTTCTGGCGCCTTGACCCGACGAATCCGGGTTATATCTCGCATGTGGCGATTTATTGGGGTGACGGGAAGATGATCCAGGCCCCACGCACCGGCGACGTGGTCAAGATCTCCCCCGTCCACACCCGCGGCTTCGCCGGCGTCGTAAGAGTAAGCCCCGCCGCCGCGGCCGGGGTGCGTTAACCGCTTTCGTCTTTTCTATCTGTTAGGCGCTGCCGTGGCCGGCCACTCGCCGTCGCTGGCTCGCCTCTGTCCAGGGAAACGGCCGCTGACCGGTGGCTTGATAACCATCCTTTACGCGCTGCCGTGGCCGGCCACCCGCCGCCGCCGGCTTGCCTCTGTCCAGGAAACGGCCGCTGACCGGTCAGTGGCGTGCCGCCGTTACGCGAGCCCATGTTGCCCGGCTCCGTGGTGACCCGTTGGCCGGTTGCGGGGAAGTTGTGAGCCGCCAGCACGTGCATTTTCGGTGCAAGTGTGTAATCTCAATTACATGACTACAGACGAAACGACGGCCGAGGTTCATGGCTGGTTCACCGGGCGGTTGCCCGAAGGGTGGTTCGCGGGGGCGCCGGAGATCGTCAGGGATCGCGAGGAGATCGCGGTGGTCGGAGTGCTGCCGGATCCGCCCGGTGAGGTGCCCGAGGCCGAGCGGGCGGCTCTGATCGAGGGACTGATCAGGCGGTTCCGGGAAGAGACGCGGGAGCGGCGCATCGAGATCGCCAGGGAGGCCGAGCACAGGTTCCGGCAGAAGGTCTCCTGGGGCGTGAGCTGCGGCGGCGAGACTGTGATGTTCACCACACTCTCCGTGCCCGTGATGACCCGGCTGCGCCAGGCGGAACGCCAGGTCCTGGACACGCTCGTGGCCGCCGGGGTGGCCAGGAGTCGCAGCGACGCACTGGCCTGGTGCGTACGCCTGGTCGGCAAGAACACCGACACGTGGCTCGCCGAGTTGCGTGACGCGCTCCAGCACGTCGACAGAGTTCGCTCCGCGGGCCCGGACGTCAATTCCTGAGACCGTCCAGCGGAAACGGCCCGAGCAATGGACTAAACCACTGCGGAAATTGGTTTAGACCAGCCCAATTGGACTGGACCACTGCCGGGAATTAATTTTTTAAATCCGCTCCGCATGGGTAGGCTCCCCCAATCGTCAGGGCCGCTGCCTGCGGCGACGGCTACGCCAACAGGTCTATGCCAATTGGCTTTCCAGCCGCTTCGTCGTTAATGATGACTGGGCCCTGAGAGAGTGGAGGAGTCGCAGACGTGTCTGTTTCGGTGGCAGTGCCCACGCCGACGAGCAATAGCGAATTGGCCGCATGGGTGAACGAGATAGCAGCCCTGACCCAGCCAGACCGGATCGAGTGGTGCGACGGTTCGGAGGAGGAGTGGACGCGCCTGACCAACCTCCTCGTCGAGCAGGGCACCTTCACGCGGCTCGCCGCCCGGCCCAACAGCTTCTACTCCAAGTCCGACCCCAGCGACGTGGCCAGGGTCGAGGACCGCACCTTCATCTGCTCGGAGCGCGAAGAGGACGCCGGGCCGACGAACAACTGGATCGCGCCGGCCGAGATGCGCAAGACCTTCGGCACGCTCTTCAAGGGCTGCATGCGCGGCCGGACGATGTACGTGGTGCCGTTCTGCATGGGCCCGCTGGGCGGCGAGATCTCCCAGCTCGGCGTGGAGATCACCGACTCCGCGTACGTCGCCGTGTCCATGCGGATCATGACCAGGATGGGCGACAGGGCGCTGCGTCTCATCGAAGAGCGGGGCGACTTCGTCAAGGCAGTCCACTCCGTCGGCGCCCCTCTGGAGCCGGGCCAGGTCGACGTGCCCTGGCCGTGCAGCTCCACCAAGTACATCAGCCACTTCCCCGAGACCCGCGAGATCTGGTCCTACGGCTCCGGGTACGGCGGCAACGCCCTGCTCGGCAAGAAGTGCTACGCCCTGCGCATCGCCAGCGTCATGGCCCGCGACGAGGGCTGGCTGGCCGAGCACATGCTGATTCTCAAGCTCACGCCGCCGTCCGGCGAGACCCGCTACATCGCCGCCGCCTTCCCGAGCGCGTGCGGCAAGACCAACCTCGCCATGCTCCAGCCCACCATCCCGGGCTGGAAGGTCGAGACGATCGGCGACGACATCGCCTGGATGCGCTTCGGCGCCGACGGCCGCCTCTACGCGATCAACCCCGAGGCCGGCTTCTTCGGCGTCGCGCCCGGCACCGGCCAGGTCACCAACGCCAACGCGATCAAGACGCTCTGGGGCAACAGCATCTTCACCAACGTCGCGCTCACCGACGACGGCGACGTGTGGTGGGAGGGCCTGACCGATGAGCCCCCGGCGCACCTGACCGACTGGAAGGGCCGCTCGTGGACGCCGGACAGCGACGAGCCGGCCGCCCATCCGAACGCCCGCTTCACCACTCCGGCCTCCCAGTGCCCGACCATCGGACGCGAGTGGCAGGACCCCAAGGGCGTGCCCATCTCAGCGATCTTGTTCGGGGGCCGCCGCGCCACCGCCGTCCCTCTGGTGACGGAGTCGTTGAGCTGGGAGCACGGCGTCTTTCTCGGAGCCAACGTCGCCTCCGAGAAGACCGCCGCGGCCGAGGGCAAGGTCGGCGAGCTGCGCCACGACCCGTTCGCCATGCTGCCGTTCTGCGGCTACAACATGGGCGACTACTTCGGCCACTGGCTGGAGGTCGGCCGTCGCGCGGACGCCGTGCTCCCGCGGATCTACTACGTCAACTGGTTCCGCAAGAACGCCGACGGCCAGTTCATCTGGCCCGGCTACGGCGAGAACAGCCGCGTGCTCAAGTGGATCGTGGAGCGGCTCAACGGCGAGGCCAAGGCCGTGCCCACGCCGATCGGGCTGCTGCCCGCCGAGCTCGACACCGAGGGCCTGGACCTGTCCGAGGAGGACATGGGCACGCTGCTGTCGGTCGACCGCGAGGTGTGGCGTGAGGAGGCCGCGCTGATCCCGGCCCACTTCGACAAGTTCGGCTCGCACCTGCCCAAGGAGCTGTGGGACGAGTACAACGCGCTGCTCGACCGCCTCGGGTGAGCGAAACCCCTTGTGGGGTACGGCGGCTCCGGCCTTAATCTGGCCCGACCGCCGTACTCATGAGGGAGGGCCATCGTGGACTACGTCCTCGTCGTCGCCGCGTTAGGCCTGGTGCTCCTGGTCGGCATAGCCGAGCAACGAGTCGAACGCGAGCGCAGACGCGTCAGCGAGCTCGCCTTCAGCGGCGTCGGCCACGCCCTGTCGCACTATGAGCTGGCGTACCTGTCCGGTGGCCCGCGCAGGGCCATCAACACGGCGCTGGCCGTCCTGGCGACGGCCGGCGCCATCCGCGTGTCACGGGGCTCGCAGGTCACCCCCGTCTACGGCGCGCCGCCCTCGCCGGTGCCGATCGAGCAGGCCGTGCTCGACGTGCTGGCGACCAGGCCGGGCGGCTACCGGGCCGGCGAGCTGCGGCGTGAGCTCGCGGCGCCCCGGCACTGGCCGAGCTGGCCGCCGGCCTCGAACGGCGCGGCCTGATCGTGCCCGAGCAGGCGTTCGCCAGGGCGTGGCGGCTCAGGGAGCAACTGGAGTTCGTTGTCGCCGGTGCCGCCGGCTTCGTGGTGCTGGCGATCGTGCTGGCCGTGGCCGGCCCTGCCGGGCACTCACCGGCGTTCTTCATCTCGCTGTTCTTCGCCGTGATGGCCTTCCTCAACGGCCTCGCCAAACTCCGCAAGCAGCGCCGGAGGCTGCGGAACGTCATCACCCGCGAGGGGCGCGAGGTTTTGAGCTCGGCTCGCGGCTACCACCCGAGAGGGCTGCGCGACCCGGGCTCGCTGGCCATGGCGGTGGGGGTGCCCGTCGCCCTGTACGGCCTCGCGGACGCCGGCGACCAGACGCTCTGCGACGAGCTGTCGGCCGGCGACCCGTCCGCCGACTGCGCCGGATCCTGCGGGACCCACAGCGGCGGCGGCGACTCCTACGGCGGCCTGGACTTCGGCGGCGGCTCATCGAGCTGCGGAGGAGGCTCGTCGTCCAGTTGCGGCAGTGGCGGGTCGAGCTGCGGAGGAGGGTCGTCGTCCAGCTGCGGTGGCGGTGGGTCGAGCTGCGGCGGCAGCAGCTGACGGCGCGCAGCACAGGGCGCGGAACTGTATCTGAGCAGACGGAACCGCTACGCCTGCTTCATACGTCTTCTCGGTACCCAGCCCGCCGTGGCTGCGCGGAGGGTCCGACAGGAGAGGGGCTGATGTGGCGAATCTGGGCGTAGGGATCGGCTGGCGGGCGGAGCTGGACCTGACGATCGAGCGGATGGCGGGCGTCGAGTTCGTCGAGGTGGTGGCCGAGAACGTCAAGCCCGCCCGCCTGCCCCAGTCGCTGGAGGTGCTGCGGGCCAGGGGTGTGCCGGTGATCCCGCACGGGGTGTCGCTCGGCGTCGGCGGCGCCGAGCCGCCGTCGCCGGACCGGCTCGCGCACCTGGCCGCCTGCGCGCAGGCCCTGGACGCGCCGCTGGTCAGCGAGCACCTGGCCTTCGTCCGCGGCGGCGGCCTGGAGGCGGGCCATCTGCTGCCCGTCCCGCGTACGCGCGAGTCCCTGCGGGTCATCACCGAGAACGTGCGCCGGGCGCAGGACGCGCTGCCCGTCCCGCTGGCCCTGGAGAACGTCGCGGCCATCTTCGGCTGGCCCGACGACGAGCTGACCGAGGCCGAGTTCCTCGCCGAGCTGGTCGCGCGTACCGGGATCAAGCTGCTGATCGACGTGGCCAACCTCTACACCAACCAGTTCAACCTGGGCCTGTCGGCGGTGGCCGCGCTCGACACGCTCCCTCTGGAACACCTGGCCTACGTGCACGTTGCCGGCGGATATGAGCAGCACGGCATCTGGCACGACACGCACACCACCTCCGCGCCCGAGCCGGTGCTCGACGTGCTCACCGAGCTGTGCGCCCGCGCCACCCCGCCGGGCGTGCTGCTGGAGTGGGACGACGAATACCCGAGCGACACGGTGCTGGCGGGGGAGCTGTCCCGGATCAGGGCCGCGATGTCACCGGCGAGGGAGACCCGGTGACCGACCGGGAAGAGCTCGCCGCGGCACAGCGGCGGCTGGCCGAGGCGCAGGGACGGCTGGTCGCGGCGCTGGTCGCCGGGGCGGACCTCCCCGAGGGCTTCGACCGGGAACGGATGCGGGCGCAGGCGGCCAGCCTGATCGCCAAGCGGCGCGGCATCGTGGCGAGGATCCGCCCCGACGCCGCCATCGCCGCGGGAGCCGACCTGGCCGCCGAGTTCGCCGCCTACGCCCGCTCCCGCAGCGCGCCACCGCCCGACTACCGCACCGACGCCGACGACTTCGCCGCCTGGCTACGCGAACGCGGCAGGATGCCGCAGAATCCGCCTCCCAAGCCCCGTTGGTGGTCCCGTCTGGTGCCAGAGAAACACCACTGAATCGTGGGGGTCTGGTGCCACAAAGTCGGGTTTAGTGAGATTTCGGCAGGAAACAGTGGAGAGATGGGGGGACTACGCTGCGTCGATGGATCTTATCTGACCGTCACGCCTGTCGCGTGCACGGACAGCCTCGGCACGCCGTACGAGGTCACCCTGGAGCTGCGTCGCGACGGCACCCCGTACGGAAGCGTCGGTGAGCGGTGCGGCTGGCTGCTCGCCCGCCTGGCATGCGGCGTCGACCAGGCCCGCCGGGGCATGGGAGCGGCCAGACGATGGGCCGATCCCGACGACAGGTTCCCCGGCGACGAGCCCGACGGCGAGCTGTTCTCCTTCCGCTATCGCAGTAGGTCCAGCCTGGTCGGCGGCGGCGAGCTGCGCTGCCAGCTCAGGACGATCCCGCTCTGGGTCCCCCGGCGGGGCGGAGGCGGCGAGTGGCGGCTGATCAGGCGGGCCTATGTGGAGGCGTGGGGGGCGACGGGCGTGGGCCTGCGGGCGGTGCTGACGTCGGGCGAGCTGTCGGCGTTCGTACGGGGTCTCGTGGAAGAGGCCGAGAGGTGTCTGGCGGGTAGGGATCTGGTGAGGAATCCGATAGAGGGAGCAGGCACGGGCGAATCGCGGTGATAATGACCTGTTGGGTCAAAGGACCGAAGGCACAGCACCGCTGGGGAGGCACTCCGTGGGCCTGCGCGACCTCGTCTACCGGCTGTACGAGCGCCGGCTGGAGGCCAAGCTGTCGAAGGACAGCATCCCTCGGCACGTCGGGGTCATCATCGACGGCAACCGCCGCTGGGCGCGTGCCATGGGCATGCGCGACGTGGCCACCGGCCACCGCAAGGGCGCGGACAAGATCTCCGAGCTGCTCAACTGGTGCCGGGAGACCGGCGTCGAGGTCGTCACCGTGTGGATGCTGTCCAACGACAACCTCAACCGGCCGAGGGAGGAGCTGGAGCCTCTCCTGCGCATCATCGAGGACGTCACGCAGGAGCTCGTGGCCGAGGGCTGGCGGATCAGCCCGGTCGGCGCGCTTGACCTGCTCCCCGACCGGACGGCGAATGTCCTCAAAAATGCAAAAGAAGCGTCATCACACCGTCCCGGCCTGATTGTGAACGTTGCAGTTGGGTATGGAGGAAGACGTGAGATTGCCGATGCGGTGCGCTCACTCCTCCAGGAGCAAGCGAGCAAGGGGGCGAGCATCGAGGACCTCGTCGAGGTACTCGATGTCGAGCACATCGCGGAGCATCTCTACACTCGCGGCCAGCCCGACCCGGATCTCCTCATCCGGACCTCGGGCGAGCAGCGCTTGTCCGGCTTCATGTTGTGGCAGAGCGCTCATTCCGAGTTCTACTTCCACGAGGCCTACTGGCCGGACTTCCGCAGGGTCGACTTCCTGCGGGCGCTGCGCGACTACGCCGCGAGGCACCGTCGTTACGGTTCTTGACACGACAATCGGGCATCAAGGACGTAACGTAAGAAGTGTCCGGCCACAGGCCGGACACTCCGGAGAGGGCCCGCCTTTGCACCAACACCTGCCGAGGGGGCCGGAACCCGGCGCCGCCCGGCAGTTCGCGGTCGGGGACGCGGGTCCGGTCCGAATCCCGCCTCGTCTGCAGGGTGCCCGAATGTTGGGCGCCCGGGGGAGAACGTGTGGCAGTGTCCTCGAGCAACCCTACGAACCAGCCCAAGCGCACGTATGTGCTGGACACCTCGGTCCTGCTCGCCGACCCGGCGGCCATGACCAGATTCGCCGAGCACGACGTGGTCCTTCCGATCGTGGTCATCACGGAGCTGGAAGGTAAGCGGCACCATCCCGAGCTCGGCTACTTCGCGAGAAAGGCGCTGCGCTACCTCGACGATCTGCGGATCCAGTACGGCAGGCTCGACGAGCAGATGCCGACGGGGGATGGCACGATCAGGGTTGAGCTCAATCACAGTGATCCGTCCATCCTGCCCGTGGGATTCCGCCTCGGCGACAACGACACGCGCATCCTGACCGTGGCGCGCCATCTGGCCGCCGAAGGCTGCGACGTCGTCCTGGTGTCGAAGGACCTGCCCATGCGGGTCAAGGCGGCCTCGCTCGGCCTGTCGGCGGAGGAATACCGCGCCGAGCTGGTCCACGAGTCCGGCTGGACGGGGATGGCCGAGATCCAGGTGACCACCGACGACGTCGAGGGGCTCTTCGAACAGGGCACCGCCGACCTGGACGAGGCCAGAGAACTGCCCACGCACACAGGCCTGCGGCTGCTGTCGGCCAAGGGCTCAGCGCTCGGCAGGGTGCTGCCCGACAAGTCGGTGCGGCTCGTACGCGGCGACCGCGAGGTGTTCGGCCTGCACGGCCGCTCCGCCGAGCAGCGCATCGCGCTCGACCTGCTGATGGACCCCGAGATCGGCATCGTCTCGCTCGGTGGCAGGGCCGGCACCGGCAAGTCGGCGCTGGCGCTCTGCGCGGGCCTGGAGGCGGTCCTGGAGCGCCGCCAGCACCGCAAGGTCGTCGTCTTCCGGCCCATCTACGCCGTGGGCGGCCAGGAGCTCGGCTACCTGCCGGGCGGCGAGGGCGAGAAGATGGGGCCGTGGGCGCAGGCGGTCTACGACACGCTGGGCGCCGTCACCTCCCCCGAGGTGATCGAGGAGGTGCTGGACCGGGGCATGCTGGAGGTGCTCCCGCTGACGCACATCCGCGGCCGCTCGCTGCACGACGCGTTCGTGATCGTGGACGAGGCCCAGTCGCTGGAGCGCGGGGTGCTGTTGACCGTGCTGAGCCGGATCGGCGCCAACTCGCGCGTCGTACTCACCCATGACGTCGCCCAGCGCGACAATCTGCGGGTGGGCCGGCACGACGGCGTGGTCGCGGTGGTGGAGAAGCTGAAGGGCCACCCGCTGTTCGCGCACGTCACGCTGAACAGGTCCGAGCGCTCTCCGATCGCCGCGCTGGTGACGGAGATGCTCGAGGACATCACCATGTGATCTCCCGCGGTGGGCCGGTGAACCCGGCCCACCATGATCACTTCAGATCGCCGCAGTCGAACCGTCCCTCGACCTTCGGGGGGCGGTTCTCGTTGTCGCGGACGATCTTGACCTGCTCGAACGCCGCGTCCTGCTGCGCCGTGCAGACGATCTGAGCCCTGCCGAGCTTGCTCAGCGTGCCCTCGCCCCTGATGAAGACGGTCAACGTCGAGGTACGCGGAAGCTGCACCTCATCGCGCTGGACAGGGTTGAGCGAGTCCTTGATCCCCAGGTACGTGAAGCCGCGTAAGGCGGTGTCCTGGCCGTCGTCGAGCGGCTTCGTGGAGGCCTGGAAGAGCGCGCCGAGCAGGCTCTCGACGGTGTCGTCCTCGACGTCGGCGGGCTCCAGGGCGAGCTCGCCGTTCCTGATCAGGAAGATCGTCTTGGACGGCGGCGGAATCCTGATGACGGGCGCGTTGCCCCGCTCCTGGACGTCGGTGGGCGAGATGCCGCAGGCCGTCACGGCCATGAGCGCGGCGATCAGCAGAACGCGGAAGGCCTTCATACGTGTGGCAGCCAGACCGTGAACAAGGTGCCGGGATCTTGCGTGCGTACCGAGATCGTGCCGCGGTGCAGGTGCACGTTGGCCCTGGCGATGGCCAGGCCGAGGCCGCTGCCCTGACTGCGGGCCCGGCCCGCGCCCGCCTTGAAGAAGCGGTCGAAGACATGGGGCAGCGCCTCCCTCGGGATGCCCTTGCCGTGGTCGCGTACCTTCACCTCCAGCCCGTTCTCCGTGCTCCTGGCATTGATCACCACCGGGGGCAGGCCGTGCTTGAGCGCGTTGCCGACGAGGTTGGCCACGATGACGTCGAACCTCCTCGGGTCGAGGTTGACGGTCAGACCCCGCGAGGCGTTCACCTTCACCTGGTCGCTCCAGCCGCGTACCTCCAGGCAGTCCGCGATGGCGTCGGCCACGTTGACGGGCTCGAGGTTGAGCGTGGCCGTGCCCGCGTCGAAGCGGCTGATCTCGATGAGGTGCTCGACCAGCTCCCGCAGCCGCTCGATCTCGCTGAGCACCAGCCGTACGGCCTCCGCGGGCGCCTCGGGCAGCCGGTCCGCCTCCTCGGACAGCACGTCGGCCACGGCCGTCATGGCGGTCAGCGGCGTACGCAGCTCGTGCGAGACGTCCGCCACGAACCTGCGCGACATGGCCTCCAGAGAGCGCAGCTCGGACACGCTCAGCTCCAGCGCCGCCGCGGCGTCGTTGAACCTGGCGGTCAGCCCGGCCAGCTCGTCCTGCCCGTGCACGGGCAGCCGGGTGTCCAGCCGGCCCTGGCCGAGCGCCTGCGCGGCCGCGCTCAGCCGCCTGACCGGCAGCAGCACCTGCCGGGCCGACAGCAGCGCGACGACCAAAGCGATCAGCACGATGGCGATGCCGCCCTGGAAGAGCGTGGTCCTGAGCGTGGCGAGCTGGTCGACGTCGTCGCGCATGGGGAAGAAGACGAACGCCCGCAGGCCGGTGGCCTCGGACTTCCCGGCGACCTCGCGATAGACCTCGGCGCCGACGATGAGCCACAGCTCGTTGCGGATCACCATGCGCTGCGTGACGAGGCTCTGCTTGGCCCGGCCGTACAGCTCGTTGGGGACGTCGCTCATGGTCATGGGGCCGTTGCGGGCGACCAGGTCGCCGTACTCGACCAGGACGCCGCGCCCGGGGCCGCTCAGCGCCTGGGCCACGCGGGCCAGCTCGTTGGTCGTCGGCGCGGCCTCGCCCGGACTGAGCCTGCCGACGGGGAAGTCGATGCCGCTGAGCTCCCTGGTCACCAGGTCGAGCGAGGTGGTCTCGGCCCGGGTGACCAGCGCCGCCTTGGCCAGCTCGAACCCGATGGTGGCGACCAGCATGGAGGCGGTGACGGCGACCAGGGTGAACGTGATGACCAGGCGGGCGCGCAGCCCGGTCGGCAGCGGGATCACGGAGGGCTGAACCGGTAGCCGAACCCCCGCACCGTGTGGATGAACACGGGCTCGGCGGGCTTCGGCTCGATCTTGGCGCGGACGCGCTGCACGCAGGCGTCCACCAGCCGCGAGTCGGCGATGTGGGTGTGGTCCCAGACCTCGCGCAGCAGGTAGCGGCGGTTGAGCACCTGGCCGGGATGGCGTACGAGCTCCAGCAGCAGCCGCAGCTCGGTGGGCGTCAGATGGATCTCCTTGCCGGCCAGCATGACCTTGAGAGCGCCCCGGTCGATCACGAGGTCGCCGAACGTGATGCGATCGGAGGCGGCGGACTCGGCCCTGCGCAGGATGGCGCGGATGCGCGCGTCCAGCACCCGCGGCTCGACCGGCTTGACCACGTAGTCGTCGGCGCCGGCCTCCAGGCCGACCACCACGTCGAGGTCGTCCCCCCTGGCCGTGAGCAGGATGACGGGGAGCTGGTCGAGCTTGCGCACCCGGCGGCACACCTCGACCCCGTCGATTCCCGGGAGCATGACGTCGAGGATCGCGATCTCGGGGCGGCGGGCCCTGATGTGGTCGAGAGCCTCCTCGCCCGTCGCGTAGGACGTCACCGAATGTCCCTGCCGGGTCAACGCCAGCTCGAGAGCCGTACGGACGGAGGGATCGTCTTCTACAAGGAGGATGCCAGCCACGCGCACATTATTATTCCATGTCCCCAATACCCGGCTTGTGTCATCAAACCGTGACATGTCGTGCATGGGACCACGAAGAACACCAGTCACGCTGAAAACAGCTTCCCTTCGGCACGGGCGCCCGAAGGGGGGCCGATATGGTGTGATGAATATCACAGTATTCCGAAACACCATGCTTAAGCACTGGTTGGCCAAGGGGAAGCCAAGCGATTACCGCGTTTCGGTTGCGAACCACCCCCCATGACAGGGCAAGCTCATGGATCGTGAGCCCTGGTCCGCGTGTGAGTGAGCGCCCCCCGAAGGAAGATGTCCCCTCGGCGCGCCGGCCTTCGCGCTTCACGCCGAAGCGCATCGCCATCACCGTCCTGTCGCTGGTGATCGTCTTCGGCGGCGGCGGTTTCGTCGCCTACCGTGCCATCGAGAACGCCAACGAGCCGCCCGTCGAGCCCTTCAACGTCCAGGACCTCGGCAAGCTGGCCAGCGGCAACCTGTACGCCCCCGACCCCGAGAGCGACGCACTCAAGGCCGCGGCCGAGCAGGCCTACCGGGCCGCCAAGCTCAAGGAAGGCCGTGGGGGCGCGGGCAAGACCGGCGACTTCGACTGGGTCATCCCCAAGCAGGCGCCCGCCGGCGACGGCTTCCCGCCGGTGAACTTCCCGCCGGGCAGCGACCCCTCGCCGGGCAGCAACAAGGCCACCGCCAAGGCCATGATGGCCCAGTTCGGGTTCGGCGCCGACCAGTGGGGCTGCCTGGAGCGGCTCTGGCACAAGGAGAGCGGCTGGAACGAGCGGGCGATGAACCGCTACTCCGGCGCGTACGGCATCCCGCAGTCCCTGCCCGGTACCAAGATGGCCAGCGCGGGCGCCGACTGGCAGACCAACGCGGCCACCCAGATCAAGTGGGGCCTCGGCTACATCAAGGGCCGCTACGGCACGCCGTGCTCGGCCTGGGCTCACTCGCAGCGGGTGGGCTGGTACTAGCCGCGGAGGCTGACGGGGCCTCTGGCTAAAGGGGCACAGGCACCGGTCAACTTTCCTTCTGTAATCGGCAAGCCGCCGTGCCCGAATCGTCCGTACGGGCGCAGGCTGACGCCATGGGTGTGAAGGTCAGTGTGATCGTCAATGTCCACAATCCGGGTGGCACCGCCGACGAGTGCATCCGCTCCGCGCTGGAGCAGACGATGCCCGCGGACGCCTACGAGGTCATCTTCGTAGACGACGGGTGCACGGACGGGATCGCGGAACGCCTCGACACCATCGCGGCGGCCCGCGACAACGTCCGGGTGTTGCATCTGCCGCGCGCGGGCTCGCCGCTGCCCGGCCGCAACGTCGCCCTGGTGGCGGCGAGCGGCGACTACGTCTTCTTCCTCGACCAGAGCGACCGGCTCGAACGCGACGCGCTCGCCCGCATGCACGAGCGCGCCGAGGAGACCGACGCGGACGTGCTGATCGGCCGCCTGGTACGCGACTGCGGATCGCCGATGATGGCCTTCGCGCGCAGCACGGCGCGCGCCGACATCCTGCGTGACCGCCTGCTCACTCTGCTCGTCCCGCAGCAGCTCTTCCGCCGCGCCTTCCTGGAAGATCACGGACTCACCTTCAACGTGTCCGGCGGCCGGCTGGCCGAGCAGGCGTTCGTGATGCGGGCGTACCTGCACGCCAAGGTGATCGCCGTGCTCGCCGAGCAGGTGTGCTGCCACCTCGGCGAGCGCCCGAAGGCCGAGGAAGATCCGGACGCGCTGGTCAAGGAGCTGAACGCGCTGCTCGCCGACGTCGACACCGACGTCGGCGAGGGCCGCCAGCGCGAGCGCATCTACGGCCACTGGTTCCGCTACGCCGTCCTGCGACCGCTGCTGACCGGCAAGTTCACCGACGCCCACGTTGACAGGGACGCCTACTTCCGCCTCGCGCAGGAGCTCGTGGCCGAGCGCTTCCCCGAGCGGCTCGACCGCTACCTGCCGGTCCAGCTCCGCGCGGTGGCCGCGTTCGTCCGCAAGGGGCGCCTGGACCAGATCGTGTCACTGGCCAAGTCCTCCAAGCGCGCCGCGCTGCACGCCGACCTGACCGAGATGCGCTGGGACGCCCACGTCCTGGTGCTCGGGCTGACCGTGGAAGTCCTGGAGGACGACGGCCGGCCCAGCACGTACCGCACCGACGGTGATCGCCTGCACTGGATCCCGCCACGCGTACTCGACGCCAAGCTGCTGGACGAGAGCGTCACCGACGTGACGACGGCCGTCGAGCGGGCCAATATCGAGGTCTACGTCCGCCACGCCGAGACCGGTGTTGTGCACTTTCTGCCGCTGGCCCAGCGCATTGAGGTTGTCCAGGACGGCAACCGCCGCGCCCGGGTGCACATCAAGGGCGAGCCCCGGCTCGACGTGACCACCGCGGCGCTCGGCGAGCCGCTCGGTCCGGGCCAGTGGGAGGTGCACGTGCGCATGTTCGACGGCGCCAATCACGCCAGGAGCCGGGTGAGCTGCCCGGACGGGCCGCTCAACTGCCTGGGCGTGCTGGCGCGGCAGCCCAGGACGCGGCTGGTGGTGCCGTGCTGGAGCGACCAGGGCGAGCTGGGCCTGGTCGTCGAGCCCCGCTCGTTCGCCGAGTCGATCGCGCTGGTGTCGCCGGGGGTGGAGGTCAAACAACTCGACGGGCACGCCTACATCGTGCTGCCGGTGCCCTACGTGCCGCCGAGCGGCGGCCCGCCGCTGGAGCTGGTGCTGCGCAGCACCGGGCGGCGCGCCCGCGAGGTGTGCGTTCCGGCGCTGGTCGAGGCCGGGGTGCCGGGCAAGGTCGCCGGACAGCTCGTGGCCAGGGTGCCGGTCAAGCGGCTGCTGCCGGGGGCGGACCACCTCGGCCCCGGCGGCTGGCTGTCGTCGTTGCGCTCGGCGGAGGAGGAGACCGACCTGCGCTTCGCCCTGGAGGTGCGCAGAGGCAAGGCCGAGGTACGCCCCGCCGCCGCTGTCGACCCCCAGCGGCGCTCGTCCCTGGACAGGGACACCGCGCCGCGCAGGATCGGCCGGCGGCTGCCCGGCTCGCGGCTCGTGACGCGCCTGGCCCGCGCGGGGAGGCGTCGCTACCTCAGCTGACCCAGCCCTCCAGCTCCTCGAAGGCGTTCCCGAAGACGGGCAGCATCGGCTTCAGCCGGTCGGGGTAGACGTCCACCAGGCTGTCCAGGTGGTTGCCGCCCTCGACGCGGTAATAGCGGAACGGCCGGTGCGGTCCGACCATGTCCGCGTACACGTCGGAGTCGCGGGAGATCGGCAGCAGCGTGTCGAGGGTCCCATGGATGGTGATCAGCGGCTTGGTGATCCTGCCGGTCAGCGCGATCTTCGCCACCGCTTCGTAGGGCCGGCGCTCGGCGTAGTCGTAGTCGGCCGCCGTGCCCCGGTAGGACGGGTCCAGCTCCTTCTGGTAGAGCTGCTGGGTGAGCTCCCAGTAGTACTGCCGGTGGAACGGCCACAGGAACTCCGAGCCCGCCGCGAATCCTGCCGCCCGCACGCCGGCCTCGTCCGGATACGCCTTCAGCGCCGGCGGCAGGAAGCTCAGCAGGTTGTCGCCCTTGACCCGCCAGAGCGTGCCCTCCCAGTCCACGCCGCCGTCGTAGAGCCACCCGCGGTTCTCCAGCTGCCACCTGACCAGGTAGCCGCCGTTGGAGATGCCGGCCGCGAACGTACGCCGCGGCTTGGCGCCGTACCGCTGCCTGACCACGGCCTTGGCGGCCACCGTCAGCTGGGTGACGCGGTCGTTCCACTCGGCGATGGCGTCGCCGGGGCGGCGGCCGTCCTCGTGGAAGTTCACACCGACGTTGCCCTTGTCGGTGGCGGCGAACGCGTAGCCCTTCGACAGGACCCAGTCGGAGATCGTGTAGTCGTTGGCGTACTGCTCCCTGTTGCCCGGGGTGCCGCTGACGACGAGGCCGCCGTTCCAGTCGTCGGGAAGCCTGATCACGAACTGGGCGTCGTGGTTCCAGCCGTGCGTGGCGTTGGTGGTGGAGGTGTCGGGGAAGTAGCCGTCGATCTGGATGCCGGGCACGCCGGTCGGATTGACGGTGGCGGCCGAGTGCAAGCCGGCCCAGTCGGCGGGATCGGTGTGCCCGGTCCTGGCCGTCCCCGCGGTGGTCAGGTCATCGAGCCTGGCGACGACCTGGTGCTCGGCACCGGGCACCGTGAGCTCCGGGGTCGACGTGAGCAGGCTCGCCACCAGAGCGAGCGGGATCAGCATCAAATCCCCCTGAGGTGGTCGGCCAGCACGCGCTGGAACGCGGCGGGGTGCTCCAGATGCGGGCTGTGGCCGCAGTCGTCGAACACGACCTCGCGGTACGGCCCGTAGCGCTCCAGCACCGCCCTGGTCTGGGTCACCATCGGCTGGGCCGGTGTGCCGGGGGAGCCGGGGACCACGCCGAGCGCGCCCAGGTGGGCCAGGTCGAACAGGGACGCGTCCGAGACGATCACATCGTCGGCGCCCCTGATCCACAGGATGGGCGGCTTGGGGTCGATCGCGTCGAGGTCGTCCAAGCGGAAGTAGGTGGGGGCCAGGGCGTTGAGCACGCCGCGCTTGCCGGGGGCCACGCCCGGCCATGCGGTGGAGGTGGCCGCGTCGCCCGGGTAGTGGTCCTCGCCGACGCGGGTGGTGAGCATCGCGCTCACGTAGAAGTCCTCGTCGGGGACCGGGTGCTTGACGTAGGCGGAGCGGAAGACATTCCGGGGCGACACGGGAGAGTCATCCGACATGTCGCCGGCCTTGAGCCGGGCCACGAAGTCCGGGTTGGCGCCTCCGGCGCCCGCGCCCGTGCCGTCCGCGTGCGTGAGGCGGCCGTCCGGGCCCTCTGTGCCGCCGTAGCCGTACGGCGAGACCGGGTTGACCAGGGTGAGGCTCCGGACGGCGGCCGGCCGGTCGTGCAGGGCCTGCAGCGCCACGCCGCCGCCCATGCTCCAGCCCACCAGGTGCACTCCGTCCAGGCCCAGCGCGTCGATCAGCTCGATCACGTCGTCGGAGTAGTCCCGCAGGCCCCGCGTGGCGTCGACGGGCGCGGGATCACTCTCGCCGAACCCGCGCAGGTCCACCGCGAGCGGGCGGTAGCCGTCCGGCAGCGCGGCCATGCTGTCCCGCCAGAACGCGGCGGAGGAGACGTTGCCGTGCACGAACAGCACGGGCTCGCCGGCCGTCCTGCCCTCGACGGTCAGGACGTGCTGGGTGAGCCTCGGCGTAGGGACCTTCATCGCGTGCGGACCCCTTCTGCCAGGTCGCGGCCCTGGGTCTCGCGGGAGGTGATGATCGCGGTCAAGGTGACCACCGCCGCCAGACCGAGGTAGAGCGAGATGGGCAGGCTGCTCGAGTACGCCTGCAGCAGGGCCACCGCGATGATCGGGGCCAGTGCCCCGGCCAGGATCGCTGACAGCTGCGCGCCGATCGACACGCCGGTGTAGCGCATCCTCGTGCCGAACAGCTCAGAGAAGAACGCCGCCTGCGGGCCGTACATCATGCCGTGGAAGAGCAGGCCGACGGTGACGGCGAGGGTGATCGCCAAGAAGTTGCCCGTGTCGACGAGCGGGAAGAACGCGAAGATCCATATTCCGATGCCGGCGGCGCCCGCCATGTAGATCGGGCGGCGGCCGACGCGGTCGGACAGCGCGCCCCACATCGGGATCGTGACGAAGTGGATGGCCGAGGCGATCAGCACCGCGTTCAGCACCGTGGAGTTCGGGATCTGATTGGCCTTGGCGTAGGTGATGACGAAGACCGTGAGCAGGTAGAAGGAGATGTTCTCGGCCATGCGCGCGCCGATCGCGGTGATCACGTCCTTCCCGTGGTGCTTCAGCACGCCGACGATCGGCGCCCGCTCCTCGGGAGGGGCCTGCTGGAACACCGGCGACTCGCTGATCGACAGCCGGATCCACAGGCCGATCAGCACCAGGACGCCCGACAGCAGGAACGGCACCCGCCAGCCCCACGACAGGAACGCCTCGTCGGACTGCCAGGCGGCCAGCGCCGCCAGCACGCCGGTGGCCAGCAGGTTGCCGCCGGGGGCACCGGCCTGCGGCCAGGACGCCCAGAAGCCGCGCCGGGCGTTGTCGCCGTGCTCGGAGACGATCAGCACCGCGCCGCCCCACTCGCCGCCGAGCGCGAAGCCCTGCACCAGCCGCAGCGCCGTCAGCAGCAGTGCCGCGGCCGGGCCCAGGCTCTCGTACGTCGGCAGGCAGCCGATCAGGAACGTCGCCGCGCCCATCAGCAGCAGGCTGACGACCAGCAGCGTCTTGCGCCCCAAGCGGTCGCCGAAGTGGCCGAAGACCAGGCCGCCGAGCGGGCGGGCGACGAAGCCGACGGCGTAGGTGAGGAACGACAGCAGCGTGCCGGTCAGCGGATCGGAGTCGGGGAAGAAGAGCTTGTTGAACACGAGCGCGGCTGCCGAGCCGTACAGGAAGAAGTCGTACCACTCGATGGTGGTGCCGATCAGGCTCGCGGCGACGATCTTCTTGATGGAAGTGGCCATGCCGGTCACGCTAAAGAGTGACCGGCATCACTCATATGGAGTCCGGGACCACAGTCTGTGTGACGGATGTGTGGCCGAGGCGGTGCAGGCGGAGCGCGAGCTGGATCTCCAGCGCCCGCTCCGGCTCCAGCCAACCGTCGCCGAGCAGGCTGCCGACCCGGTCCAGCCGTTGTGTGACGGTGTTGACGTGGATGTGCATGGCCTCGGCCGTACGGGAGGGCGAACCGCCGGTGCCGAAGTACGCGGCGAGCGTGTCGGCCAGTGCGGTGCCTCTGCGGGCGTCGTAGTCGATCACGGCGCCGAGCACCCGGTCGACGAAGCCGTGCACGTCGCGGCCGTCGCCGATGAGCAGGCCCACGAAGCCCAGCTCGGCCGCGCTCGCGCCGTCCCCGGCCCGCCCGAGCGCGATCAGCGCCTCCGCGCACCGCCGCGCCTCCTGATACGCGCCCGCGACGTCTCCCACCCACGCCCCGGCCACGTCACCGGCCCGCGGCCCATCAGCCGGCCTCCGCCGGTCACCGGCTCCTGGGCCTTCCGCGCCTTTGGGAGCGGCCGTCGCAGGGCCGCGGCGGGGGAGGGACGGCCCCGGGCTCGGGGAGCCGATCGGGGACGCGCCCGCGGTGGCCGGACTGTGCAGCGACGTGCTCAGCTCGGCGGCCGCGCGCCGGGCGATGGCGCCCGCGTCCGAGCCGGGCACCAGCAGCACCACCTCGTCACCCCGCCCAGCGGCCAGCCCATGGCGCATCGTGGCCTGCGACGACGCCCAGAACGCGGCCCGCTCCCGCTGCCCGCCGTGCTTGACCACCACCACGACGTGCGGCGCGCCCAGATCCACCCCGAGCCGCCGCGCCCGATCGGCCAGGCCGGGGGAATCGGGCCGCGAGATCAGGTCGTCCAGCAGCTCGCCCCTGACCCGCCCCTCGGCCTCGGCCACGCTCCTGCGGAACAGCAGCAGCAACGCGCACACCAGCGCCGCCCGCTCCAGGATCCGCTCGTCGGCGTCGTCACTACGCAGGATGAGCGTGCACAACGGCTCCCCGCCGACGTCCACGGACGCGATCAGCAGATCGCCCCTGCGCACGGTACGTCCAAGCGCCCTGGACGCCTGCGCCGCCTCGAACACCCCGGAGTCGAGCTCGCCCACGTCGCCCGTGATCGGCCTGCCCAGGTCGTCGAGCACCGCCAGCGACCCGCCGAGCACGTCGGTCACCACGGCGGCCACGTCCTCGATCCCGCCGCCGCGCAGCACCAGCGAGGTCATCCGGTCGTGGGCCAGCGCCGCCCGCTCCACCGCCGCGCCGTGCTCCCTGGCCGTCTTGTGGGCCTGGGACAGCTCCTCCAGCGCGTTCCTGGTCTCCTGCAGCAGCCTGGCGTTGTCGATCGCGACGGCGGCGTGCGCGGCCAGGCTGGCCAGCAGCGACACCTCCTCCTGGTGGAACGGCCGCGCGCTGCGGTTGGCCGCCATCAGCACGCCGATCACCCGCTTGCCCAGCCGCAGCGGCACGCCCAGGATCGCGACCAGGCCCTCCTCTTTGACGGCCTCGTCGATGTGGTCCTTGTGCTGGAAGCGGGCGTCGGCGAAGTAGTCGGCCGTCGAGTACGGCACCGCCGTCTGCGCCACCAGCCCGCCGAGCCCCGCCCCCATGGCCAGCCGCAGCGCGCGGAACTTGGCCGAGATCGACCCGTCGGTGACCCGCATGTACGTGTCGCCCTGCGCGGGGTCGTGCAGCGTCATGTACGCGATGTCGGTCGCCAGCAGCTGCCGGGCCCGGTGCACGATGGCCTCGAGCACGGCGTCGAGGTCGCGCAGGGCCGCCAGGTCGCCGGCGGTGTCGTACAGCGCCGACAGCTCGGCCTCGCGCCTGGCCCGTCTTTTGAGCAGCGCGCGCACCGCCAGCGCCGCGACCTTGGCCTGCTCCAGCTCCTCGATCGCGGCCGGGTCCGCACCCCGCGCCCTGGCCTCGATGATCGGCCCCTCGAACTCGACCGCCGACGCCTCCCTGGCCAGCAGTTCGAGGAAGCGGGTACTCATAGGCTCACTCGCACCACTACCGCGCAGTCCAGCCGCCGTCCACCGGCAGTGACACGCCGGTGATGGACGCTCCGCCGGGGCCGCAAAGATAAGTCACCAGCTCGGCGACCTCCTCCGGCTCGATCAGCCGCTTGATCGCGGCCGGCTGCAGCATGATGGTCTCGACGACCTCGTCCGGTTCGATGCCGTGCATCCTGGCCTGGTCGGCGATCTGCGCCTCGACCAGCCCGGTACGCACGTACGCGGGGGAGATGCAGGTCGAGTTCACCCCATGGGGCGCCCCTTCGAGCGCCACGACCTTGGAGAAGCCCTCCAGCGCGTGCTTGGCCGTCGTGTACGCCGACTTGTACGGCGAGGCACGCAGCCCGTGCACGGACGAGATGTTCACGAACCTCCCCCAGCCTCGGGCGTACATGCCGGGCAGCACCCGCCGCGCGATCAGGAACGGCGCCTCGACCATGACCCGCAGCATCGTCGCGAACACCTCGGGCGGGAACTCCTCGATCGGCGCCACATGCTGGAACCCCGCGTTGTTCACCACGATATCGACCGGTTCGTCCGGCAGCGACTCCACGAAGCCGGGGTCGGCCAGATCGGCCACCACGGCCGTGCCGCCCAGCTCCGCGGCCACCTTCTCGGCGGGCTCGGCCCGCAGGTCGACGACCAGCACCCTGGCTCCGGCCGCGGCCAGCCGCCGGGCGCAGGCCGCCCCGATGCCGCCTCCTGCCCCCGTCACCAGCGCGGTCCGCCCAGTCAGCTCCTTCGCCATACCCGGCACCCTAGGCGCTCGCCACATCGGGACGCATGGGTGCGGACGACATAGATCGGTGATCCGCTATGTGGATCACCCGATCTGCTATCTTTGGACGCATGATCGCGTATTCGCTCCAGTGGTGGCCCGCCTCCTAGGCGGACCCGCAGCGCATACGCATTCCGGCCGCCTCGACGAGGCGGCCGTTCGCATTCCGTGCGCGCCCCCGTCGAGCTCTGACGAAAGGGGCGCTCCACGATGACCAGCACCAAAACCACCTGGCCCGAACTCCTCAGCCTGCTGCTCGACGGCACCTCGCTCACCTCGCGCCAGGCCGCCTGGGCCATGGAACAGATCATGTCGGGCGCGGCGACGAACGCCCAGATCGCCGCGTTCGCCATCGCCCTCCGGGCCAAGGGCGAGAGCGTGGCGGAGGTGTCCGGGCTGGCCGACGGCATGCTCTCCCGATCGGCCGCGATCAGGGTCTCCGGCGACCCGGTGGACCTCGTCGGCACCGGCGGCGACCGCGCCAACACCGTCAACGTCTCCACCATGGCCGCCATCGTGGCCGCCGCCGCGGGCGTGAAGGTGGTCAAGCACGGCGGCCGGGCCGCCTCGTCCAAGTCAGGCGCCGCGGACGTGCTGGAGGAACTGGGCGTGGTCATCGAGCTGTCGCCCGCCGACGTGGTCAGGATCGCGAACGAGATCGGCATCACGTTCTGCTTCGCGCCCGCCTTCAACCCGGCGCTGCGGCATACCGCGGCGCCGCGCCGCGAGCTGGGCGTACCCACGGTCTTCAACTTCCTGGCCCCGCTCACCAACCCCGCCCTGCCCCCCGCACAGGCGGTCGGAGTGTTCCACGCCGCGATGGCTCCCGTCATCGCGGGCGTGCTGGCCAGGCGCGGCGGCTCCGCGCTGGTCTTCAGGGGCGACGACGGGCTCGACGAGCTGACCACCTGCGGCTCTTCGACGATCTGGGTCGTACGGCGCGGCGCCGTGACGCGTACCATCTTCGATCCCGCCGACCTGTCGATCCCGCGGGCCCGCCCCGAGGACCTGACCGGCGGCGACGCGCGGCACAACGCGGCCGTGGCGCGGGCGGTCCTCGCCGGCGAGCGGGGCCCGATCCGGGACATCGTGCTGCTCAACGCGGCCGCCGCCGTGGTGGCCGCCGAGGGCGCGCCGCCGGTGGGCGAGCTCACGGCGGCCCTCGCGGGGGCATGCAAGCGCGCCGCCGACGCGGTGGACTCCGGAGCCGCCGCGTCCCTGCTCACCCGCTGGGGACACGCCACGCGGACGGCCTGACCTACGGCCGGGTCATCGAGAGCACGTCGAGCGCGGCGTCGAGCTGGTCCTCGGTCAGGATGCCGGAGGCCACGTGGCCGCGCTCGATGACGACCTCGCGGATCGTCTTGCGTTCCGCGAGGGCCTGCTTGGCGATCCTGGCCGCCTCCTCGTACCCGACGTACCTGTTCAGCGGCGTGACGATGGACGGGGACGACTCGGCGTACTCGCGCAGGCGCGCCACGTTCGCCGTGATGCCGGCCACGCAGCGGTCGGCGAGCAACCGGGAGACGCCGGCCAGCAGCCTGATCGACTCCAGGATGTTGCGCGCGATGACCGGCAGTTGCACGTTCAGCTCGAAGTTGCCGGACGCGCCGGCGAACGTGATCGCCGTGTCGTTGCCGATGACCTGGGCCGCGACCATGGCCGTGGCCTCGGGGAGCACGGGGTTGACCTTGCCGGGCATGATCGACGAGCCGGGCTGCAGGTCCGGCAGGTTGATCTCGCCCAGCCCCGCCCGCGGACCGGACCCCATCCAGCGGAGATCGTTGGCGATCTTGTTCAGTGCCACCGCGACCACCTTGAGCTGGCCGGACAGCTCGACGATGGAGTCCTGTGCGCTCTGGGCCTCGAAGTGGTCGGGCGCCTCGACGAACTTGATGCCGGTCGCCTCGCTGAGCTTGGCGATGGCCTTCTCGGCGAAGCCGGATGGCGTGTTGATGCCGGTGCCGACGGCGGTGCCGCCGAGCGGCAGCTCGACCACATGGACGAGCGCGCCCTTGACGCGGTTGACGCCGTGCTCGATCTGCGAGGCGTAGCCGCCGAACTCCTGCCCGAGCGTGATGGGTGTGGCGTCCATCAGGTGGGTGCGTCCTGACTTGACGACCTCGTCGAACTCCATCGCCTTGGCCCGCAGCGCGGTCGCCAGGTGCTGCAGTGACGGCACCAGGTGGTAGATGACCTCGGTGGCGGCGGCGACGTGAATCGAGGTGGGGAACACGTCGTTGGACGACTGCGAGGCGTTGACGTGGTCGTTGGGATGGACGGGCCGGCCGAGCCGCTCTTCGGCCAGCGAGGCGATGACCTCGTTGGCGTTCATGTTGGACGAGGTGCCCGAGCCGGTCTGGAACACGTCGATGGGGAACTGGTCGTCGTGCTCGTTGTCGGCCACGTCGGCGGCGGCCTGCGCGATCGCCTCGGCCATATCCTTGTCGATCACGCCCAGCTCGCCGTTGACCTCGGCGGCGACCGCCTTGATCAGGCCCAGCGCGGCGATGTGGGACGGCTCCAGCGGCCGGCCCGAGATCGGGAAATTCTCCACTGCCCGCTGGGTCTGCGCGCGCCACCTGGCGCCTGCGGGCACGCGCACCTCGCCCATCGAGTCATGTTCGATCCGGAACTCGCTCATGACTTCCAGTCTGGACCACGGACTCCGCGATCAGCTGGAGAAGAGTGCCACGATGAGCACGGCGATCACCACGGCGGCCGCGGCGGCCACCGCCATGAGCACCAGCATGCCGTTGCGGTTGCCCGTTGGGGCCTGCTCCGGCTGCCCGGCGATCGCGAACAGATCCGTGCCGAGGCCCTTGCTCTGGTGCGGCCCCTGTCCTTGGTGGGGCGCGCCCTGCTGGGGGTTGTGCGGCATCGGCTGCTGCGGCATCGCGTGCTGCTGGGGCATCGCCTGGTGTTGCGGCTGTTGCATCGGCGGGTAGACCTGGTGGCCCGGCGATCCGCTCTGCGGCGTCTGGATGCGCGTGGTGACGATGGCGCCCTCGTCGCCTCCCGGCCGCTTCGGCGGCGCCGGATTCCCCGGGAACGGCCCCTTCGGACGCATGACGCTGACCGTACGCTCGGGGTCGAAATCCCCCTCGGCGGGCGGCGCGCCGTGCGGGTTGCCGGGTCCGCCGGCCTGCGACATCGGCGCGGTGCCCGGCCCCGCCTGGCCGTGCGCCGCGCCTTGCCCCGCTCCGGTGCCCGTACCCGCCGGTCCCGCATTCTGCGCCGGGCCGCCGCCCGGCGTGGCGGGGCCGCGGGAAGCGGCTGCGGGCATCTGAGAAGCCTGCTGCTGCCCCTGCGGCGGATGCCCCGAGCCGCCGGCGCCCTGCGGCCCCGTCGGCGCGTACGGGCCGCGCACCGGCCCCCGTGGCCCCGGCCCGGGCCCGTGAGGCCCTTGCGGCCCCGATACCGGCCCGTGTGGCCCGGACGTGGGTCGCTGCCCACTCGGCGCTCCCACCGGCCGCTGCCCCGGTCCGCCCGCTCCTGGTCCACCCACGCCCGGTCCGCCCGCTCCCGGCCCGCCCATGCCCGCCCCGCCGGGGCCCTGCATGCCCCGGTCGTGGCCGCCGGGCCCGCCCGGGCCCTGACCGCCCGGTGCGCCAGGCCCGGCATGGGCCGGGCCGGCGGGGTTGTTCGAGGTGCCGAACGGATCGGGCAAAGCGGCCTCCTGCGCTATCAGAGCCTCGGCCGTGAGCACCGGCATCTCGCTCGTCGGGGTGTCGGCGACCATGCGCAGCAGGGTCTCCGCCTTTGCAGCGCCGAGCCGCTGCCGGTAGTCCTTGTTGAGCAGCCCGTTCAGCACGGGGCGCAACTGCCCGGCCTGCGTCGGCGGGTCGGCGCTCTCGGTGAGCAGTGCCGCCAGGGTCTCGGCGATGGTGGACCGCTCGTACGCCGGCCGCCCCTCGACGGCGAAGTAGAGCGTCGCGCCGAGCGACCAGATGTCCGACTCGGGACCGGTGTATTCGCCTCTGGCACGTTCCGGGGCCGTGTAGCCGGGCGATCCGATCACCATGCCGGTCTTCGTCAGCCTGGAGTCGCCCTCCGCCTTGGCGATGCCGAAGTCGGTCAGCACCACGCGGCCGCTCTCGGTGATGAGCACGTTGCCCGGCTTGACGTCACGATGGGTGATGCCCTGGGCGTGCGCCGCCCGCAGGGCGCCGAGCAGGTCGACGCCGATCTCGGCCACGAGCCGCGGTGGCAGCGGGCCTTCCTCCTCGATCACCTGCTCAAGCGAACGGGCTTCGATGAGCTCCATGATGATCCACGGGCTGTCTTCCTGGATCAGCACGTCGTGGATGGAGGCGACGGACGGATGGTTGATCCGCGCGGCGATGCGTCCCTCGCGGACCATGCGTTCGCGCAGTTCGGCCCGCTGTTCCTCGGTGAGTCCCGGGTCCTGGCGGATTTCCTTGACCGCCACCTCACGCCCGAGCGCGCGGTCGCGGGCACGCCACACGGTGCCCATGGTGCCCCGGCCGAGGGGGGCGATGAGCTCGTAGCGATCCGCGAGCAGGCGTGTCTGCTGTTCCGGCATGAGAAGAAGATATCGATTCTCGCTTGGGAAGTGCTTTACCCTCGCTTGCGAAGTTCTCTTGGCCAGAACCGTCGAGGAAGGCACAACTTTATCACCGTCGCTTTGAAACGGGCATAAGCCGACGGCGTAGGCCGTGGTTCCACGCGCCTCCTGTGCACGCCCTCACCGGGTTTGCGTTCGAGCCGCGGCGCGGGCACGGGCAGCGCTGTCGTGATGTCCGCCCGGTGCATCCCGCGGTGCCCGGGCCTGCGGGTGAAAGAGGGCGGTGCGGGCGCGGGCCCCGGACGTGCGGTTTTGCGCGGGGTCAGCGGTTCCTCGGCCGTGCCGCCCGCGGCCACCCTGGCCAGCATGAGCGAGGCGCGTACGGAATCCAGCCTGGTCTGCGGGTCGATCCTGAGCAACGCGTCCAGCACGGGGGCCAGCGGCCCCGCCTTGGTCATCGGGATGGGCTCGCCACTGGTCAGCGCCGCGAGCGCGGCCGCGGCCGTACGGCGGCCATGCAGGCCCCTGCCCTCGACGGCGGTGTAGAGGGTCGCGCCGAGCGACCACAGATCCCCCGCGGGGCTGGCCTTCGAGCCGAGCACCCGCTCCGGGGCGATGTAACCCGCGGACCCCAGGACGATCCCCGCCTGGGTGATGGAAACGTCACCTTCCAGCGCGGCCAGGCCGAAGTCGGTGAGCACCGCGCGGTCCTCCGTCACCAGCACGTTGCTCGGCTTGACGTCGCGGTGCAGGATCCCCTTGGCGTGCACGGCCCGCAGCGCGCCGAGGATCTGCCGGCCGATCTCGGCGACCCTGCGCGGCTCGAGTGGGCCCGCCTCCTGGATGAGCTGCTCCAGGGACTTGGCCCGGAGCAGCTCCATCACGATCCACGGGCGGTCGTCCTCGGTGACGACGTCGAAGACAGTGATGACCGACGGATGCGCGACCATCGCGGTCGCCCGCCCCTCGCGCTCGGTGCGCGCGCACAGCTCGGCACGCAGCTCCTCGTCGAGCACGGTGGGCAGCCGCACCTCCTTGACCGCCACCTCCCGGTTGAGCAGCTCGTCATGCGCCCGCCAAACGGTGCCCATGCCGCCGCGACCGACCGGCTCCACAAGCCGATAGCGCGCGGCGAGTAGGTAACCGGAGGGCGCACGCATGCCTGGCAGCTTACCTATTTGTGTAAACCGACCAGTAGAGGCGTGGCCGATAAATTGTTGCGAACTTGAGTCAGCGAGTCTGACTCATCACGTCAGCAAACCTCCAGGTCACATCCGTCCAGTTGAGGAGGTCCGGAGTTTCTCGACGTAGTCGGGGGCACGACGTGGTGACACCGAAGGTAGCGCGCGGTATCAGGCGCCGGACACGAGCGGCGGCATGGTGTTCGTCCTCACATTGTCGTGGCGGCCCGTGATCTGCCCGACGACGAGCCCGCAGGGGCTCTGGGACGTCGTCGCGGTGGTCCGACCATGTTGGAGACGTCCCGAAGTGTACGGGATCCCGTGCTGTCGGCGGGTTCCCTGGGCGGCGGCGTGGGCCCGGCCCTTGGCCGGTTCGGGGGTGTGCACGATCCCGCGGCCCGCGCGTACGCGTTCCCGCAGCTCATGGGCGGTGGTGTGTCGGCGAACACATCCGCGCCGTGCGGAAATGTGCATGATGTCGAGATGGGGCACTTTCAGGGGAGCTTGAGCGCCGTCAGTGAGTTGTAAGGGCGCCGAAAGGGGGCGGGAGCATGGTGAAACCACAAGAGAAGGCGACTCCCGGAGACGACCGGAAAATGTCAGAGCGAATCGTCACACTGGGTGTAACGCCAAGGCTTCACAAGTAACGGCAGACCAGAGAAGGACGTGATGAAGATGCGCCAGACACAGCTTCGCCGCCGGCCGAAGAGGCCGGCAGGAGCCGCGCTGGACCTTCGCACGCCGTCGGGGCGCCACCTGCCCTTTTGACCCCCATTCCACAGCGCAATCTGAGAGGTGCGCGATGTGCAGTCACTACCCCGCTTGCCCTAGTGCCGACGCTCCGGACCGTGAGGCGTCACATGTGATCTCGGCCCACCCCGACCAGGGCTGGAGCCTGTTGTGCAACGGTGTCGTGCTGTTCGAGGACACCGGCCTGCTGTTGCCCGACGGCACCGTCGTGGCCCCGCACCGGGAGCCGATGCAACTGGCCGCGTAAAGGCCCATTGACGCAGGTGCCGAGCGGTGCCCGGCACCTTCCGCGGCACCCGCCGCTCAGCGGCGCCCGATCGCCAGGACCGGCCCCGTCCGATCGGTGAAGAAGTCGTCGCCCTTGTCGTCCACGACGATGAAGGCCGGGAAATCCACCACCTCGATCTTCCAGACCGCCTCCATCCCGAGCTCGGGATATTCGAGCACCTCCACCTTCTTGATGCAGTCCTGTGCCAGCCTGGCCGCCGGACCGCCGATGGAGCCCAGGTAGAAGCCGCCGTACTTCTGGCAGGCCTCCGTGACCTGCTTGGACCTGTTGCCCTTGGCCAGCATCACCATCGAGCCGCCCGCCGCCTGGAAGCGCTCGACGTAGGAGTCCATCCGCCCGGCCGTCGTGGGCCCGAACGAGCCAGAGGCGTAGCCCTCGGGCGTCTTGGCCGGTCCCGCGTAGTAGACCGCGTGGTCCTTCAGGTACTGCGGCATCTCGCCGCCGTCGTCCAGCAGCTCGGCGATCTTCGCGTGCGCGATGTCGCGCGCGACCACGAGCGGGCCGGTGAGGGACAGCCGCGTCTTGACCGGGTATTTCGTCAGCTCGGCGAGGATCTCCTGCATGGGGCGGTTGAGGTCCACCTGTACGACGTCGTCCGACAGATGCTCGTCGGTCGTCTCCGGCAGGAAGCGCGCCGGGTCGGTCTCCAACTGCTCCAGGAACACGCCCTCCGGCGTGATCTTGGCCAGCGCCTGGCGGTCGGCCGAGCACGACACGGCGATGGCCACCGGGCAGGACGCTCCGTGCCTGGGCAGGCGGATGACGCGGACGTCGTGGCAGAAGTATTTGCCGCCGAACTGCGCGCCGATGCCCAGTTTCTGTGTCAGCTCGAAGACCTTGGCCTCCATCTCCAGGTCCCTGAATCCGTGCCCGGACGCCGATCCCTCGGTGGGGATCGAGTCGAGGTAGCGGGCGCTGGCGTATTTCGCGGTCTTGAGCGCGTATTCGGCGGAGGTGCCGCCCACGACGATCGCCAGGTGGTACGGCGGGCAGGCCGCGGTGCCCAGCGAGCGGATCTTCTCCTCCAGGAAGGCCATCATGCGCTTCTCGTTGAGTACCGCCTTGGTCTCCTGGTAGAGGAACGACTTGTTGGCCGAGCCGCCGCCCTTGGCCATGAACAGCAGTTTGTACTCGTCCGGGTGACCGTGCGGGTCCTCGGCGTACAGCTCGATCTGCGCGGGCAGGTTGTTGCCGGTGTTCTTCTCCTCCCACATGGTCAGCGGGGCCATCTGGGAGTAGCGCAGGTTGAGGCGGGTGTAGGCGTCGTACACGCCTTGAGCGATGTGCTCGGAGTCGCGCCCGTCGGTCAGCACGTGGCGGCCGCGCTTGCCCATGACGATCGCGGTGCCGGTGTCCTGGCACATGGGCAGCACGCCGCCGGCCGAGATGGAGGCGTTCTTCAGCAGGTCGAGTGCCACGAAGCGGTCGTTTCCGCTGGACTCCGGGTCGTCGACGATCTTCCTGAGCTGGGCCAGGTGGGAGGAGCGCAGGTAGTGGGAGATGTCATGGACGGCCGTCTCGGTCAGCAGCCGCAACGCCTCGGGCGCTACCTCGAGGAACGTTCGCCCAGCCGCCTCGACCTTCCGCACCCCCTCCGTCGTGACCAGCCGATATTCGGTCTCATCGGCTCCCAGCGGCAGCAGGTCGGTGTAGTCGAACTCACCCATGTCCATCCTTTCGAGGTCCCCTAGAGATTACGCTCCTCCCTCCGCCCGTATCGCCCCACCTCGGTTCGTCGCAGGGACAGGTTCCTTCGCCGGGCGAGCATCATGATCGTGATCGCCGGCGCGCCGCCGGGCGGTGAGGCCCACGAGGATGCCCGCGATCACCAGCCCCGCCCCCAGCAGGTCGTACGCGGACGGCATGGCGATCCCGAGCACCATGCCCGTGATGATCGCGCCCACGGGGATGAGTCCCGCGAACAGCCCGGCCGGCCCGGGTCCGAGCTTGGGCAACGAGCTGTACCAGAGGAAGAACGCCACGACCGTGACGACGATCGCCAGATAGCCGAACCCGAGCACCTCCGCCCCCGTCGGCACCCGGAACATGCTCGTCCCCTCGTCGGCCAGCCCGACCACGACCAGCATGGGCACGGCCAGCACCGTCGAGTACGCCGACACCCTGATCGCCCCCAGCTTCGGCAGCAACGGCATGGCCAGCAGGGAGAAGCTGACCTCGCCCACCAGAGCGCCGAGCGCCCACAGCAGGCCGGTCAGGTTGCCGCTGCCGAGCCCCGTGGCGAGCGTCGCCCCCGCCACGACCACGCTCGCCCCCATCAGAACCCGGGGCGCGGGGCGACCGCCGGCCAGCGCGAGCGCCAGCGGCACGGTGCCCAGCACCGTCCCGACCAGCGCGGGACCCGAGGCCCGGGTGGACTCGACCACGCACACGTTGAAGATGACCAGGCCGAGCAGGGTGAGCCCGCCGAGGCACAGGCCCTCGCGCAGCGTCAGCCTGACGAACCGCAGGCGCAGAACCCTCGTTATGAGCAGCAAAATGACCGCCGCGACGAGATACCGCACGGCCTGTCCGCCGTATATGGGGTACGCGCCGACGAGTCCCGACACCCCGGCCAGCGTCCCCACCAGGAACATGGCCGAGGCGGCGCCGATGATGCCGTTTCTCATGCGAAGAAGGCTAAGGAGAGAATGGTCCGGACAAACAGTCCAATGTCCCGCCGGAAGACAGGGCCAATATGGCTGATCTCCATATCCAGATAAATCGCGAGGAGGGGGGCATAGCTGGGCAGATCGCTTCCAAGCTGCGCGACTCCATCCGCGGCGGCCGCCTCGCGCCCGGCACCCGCCTGCCCGCCACCCGCGACCTCGCCCTCGACCTGCAGGTCTCCAGAGGCGTGGTGGTGGAGGCGTACGAGCAGCTCGTCGCCGAGGGCTTCCTGGTCTCCCGGGTGGGCGTGGGCACCCAGGTGACGCCCAAGAACACGGCGGGGGCCACCCGGCGGCCGAAAGCCGCCGCGCCGGTCCGCGCCCGGCCGGTGCGCCGCGCGCCGAGCGCCCCCTACTACGGATACCGCCCCACCTCGCCCGACCTCGGCCACTTCCCCAGGGAGCGCTGGCTCGCGGCGGTACGCCACGTGCTGACCACCATGCCCTCGGACGCTCTCGACTACGGCGACCCCGGCGGGGTTTCCGAGCTGCGCGAGGAACTGGCCGGCTATCTCAGGAGGGTCAGGGCGGCCGACGTGCGGCCGGAGAACCTGGTCATCGTCGGGGGCGTGGCCCAGGGGCTGAGCCTGGTCCTGCACGTGCTGTCCCAGGACCGGCCGCTGCGGCTGGCGGTGGAGGACCCGACGAGCCACCGCCAGGTCCCCCTGCTCAGGCGGGCGGGCGCGCACCTGGTGCCGGTGCCCGTGGACGAGGAGGGCCTGGACGTGCGGCGGCTGAGCGGCGACACCGTCCTGGTCACGCCCGCGCACCAGTACCCGACCGGCGTGGTCCTGTCGCCGTCCCGCCGCGCCGCCCTGATGGAATGGGCCTACGCGGGCGACCGCGTGATCCTGGAGGACGACTACGACGCCGAGTTCCGCTTCGACCGCGATCCCGTCGGCTGCCTGCAGGGCCTGGCCCCGGACCGGGTGATCCTCTCCGGCAGCGTCAGCAAGGCCCTCGCCCCCGGGCTGCGCCTGGGCTGGGTGGCCGCGCCCGCCGACCTGGCCGAGGCCATCCGGCGCGCGCGGGGCGAGCTGGACCTGGGCTCGCCGGTCATCGAGCAGTACGCATTGGCCCATTTCCTGCGTACCGGTGGCTACGACAGGCATCTGCGCCGCATGCGCAGGGAATATCGCCGCCGCCGGGACGCACTGGTCACCGCGCTGGCGGAGGAACTGCCGAAGGTCCAGGTCAGGGGCATCGAGGCGGGGCTGCACGCGTACCTGGAGCTGCCGGAGGGATGGGACGAGCAGGAGGTGGTGCGGATCGCGCTGAGCCTCGGCGTGTCCGCCGAGCCGGTCGGGCCGATGCGGACGTCGCCGGGGCCGCCGGCCGTCGTGGTGGGGTTCGCGCGGCTGCCCACGTACAAGGCCGCGGAGGCCGTACGAGGGCTAAAGGTCAGAATGTCAGGACAAATAATTGACTGAGGAAGCACGACTCGCTTAGAAAGAAATCCGGACCCCGGATTGGAGGCGTCATGCGCGTGGGACTGCTGGGCCTGGGCCGGATCGGAGCCTTTCACGCCGCCACCCTGGCCGCGCATCCGCTGGTGGACGAGCTGATCGTGGCCGACCCCGTGCGCACGTCGCCGTACGGCAGGCCGGGGGATCCGTTCGAGTCGGACGCCGTGGTGATCGCCACCCCGACCAGCACGCACGCCGAGCTCATCATCAAGGCGTGCGAGCGGGGCATCCCGGCCTTCTGCGAGAAGCCGGTCGCGGGCACGGTCGCCGAGACCGTCAAGGTGCTGGAGGCCGCCGAGGGCGGCAAGGTGCAGATCGGGTTCCAGCGCAGGTTCGACCCGGGTTACGTGGCGGCGGCGCTCGCGGTGCACGGCGGCGAGCTGGGTGACCTGCACCGCGTCCACATGATCACGGCCGACCCCGCGCCCCCGCCCGCCGAGTACATCCCGCTGTCCGGCGGCATCTTCCGCGACTGCCACATCCACGACTTCGACATCCTGCGCTGGGTGACGGGTCGCGAGGTCGTGTCGGTGTACGCGCGGGGGGCCAACCGCGGCGCGGCGTTCTTCAAAGAGGCGGGCGACGTGGACACCAGCGCCGCGCTGCTCACGCTGGACGACGGCACGCTGGTCACCCTGCAGGGCTCCCGCTACAACGGCGCCGGGTACGACGTGCGCATGGAGCTGGCGGGCACCAGGCGCACCCAGGCCGTCGGCCTGAGCCCGCGCGCCCCCCTCCACACGACCGAGGGCCCGCCGAGCGGGGAGCAGCCCTGGCCGGACTTCGTCACCCGGTTCGAGACCGCCTACCGCAACGAGATCGACGCCTTCCTGACCAGTGACAAGAGCCTGTGCCCGATCGAGGACGCGCTGGCGGCGCTCTACGTGGCCGAGGCCGCGGACCTGTCGCTGCGCGAGGGCCGCCCCGTCGAGGTCGCGGAGGTACGCCGATGAAGATCGCCGGAGCCCCCATCTCCTGGGGCGTGTGCGAGGTCCCCGGCTGGGGCCACCAGCTGGACCCCGAGCGGGTGCTGTCCGAGATGCGGGAGCTCGGCCTCACCGCCACGGAGCTCGGCCCTCAGGGCTTCCTGACGCCCTCCCTCATCGACCGGTACGGCCTGCGCCTGGTCGGCGCGTTCGTCCCCGTCGTGCTCCACGACCCGGACCACGACCCGCTGCCCGGCCTGCCGGACGAGGGGACGCTCGTGCTGGCCGCGGCCACGGGCGCCGACGGCTACGACGTACGCCCGGAGCTCGACGCCACCGGCTGGGCCACGTTGCTGGCCAACCTCGACAGGATCGCCGCCGCGCTCGGCCCCAGGGCCGGCCTGCACCCGCACGTCGGCACCATGATCGAAACCCGCGACGAGGTCGAGCGGGTGCTCGGCGGCAGCTCGATCCCGCTCTGCCTGGACACCGGGCACCTGCTGATCGGCGGCACGGACCCGGCCGAGCTGGTCAAGGCGGCCGCGTCCAGGATCGCTCACGTGCACCTGAAGGACGTGGACGCCCGCATCGCGGGCCTGGTCGGCAGCGGCCGGCTGACGTACACGCAGGCGGTGCGCGAGGGCGTCTACCGCCCGCTCGGGCAGGGTGACGTGGACGTCGCGGGCATCGTGACCGAGCTCGGCCGCAGCGGCTACGACGGCTGGTACGTCATGGAGCAGGACGTCATTCTCACCGGCCCCGGCGACCGCCCGATCGAGAACGTCCGGCAGAGCCTCGCCTATCTGGACGGGCTGCTGGGGGTCGGCTGACGGGACCTGATGGTGGTCGGCAGGGCGCGCTGCTCCACCCGCCGGACGACGACGTGGCGCCCGCGGTGGACACGGCGGTCTCCATGATGGAGCCCGCCTGATCCCGCCGCGGCCGCTCACACGTTGAAGCGGAACTCCACCACGTCGCCGTCGCGCATCACGTAGTCCTTGCCCTCGATGCGGGCCTTGCCCGCGGAGCGGGCGGCGGCGATGGACCCCACGTCGACCAGATCCTCGAAGGAGACCACCTCGGCCTTGATGAAGCCGCGCTGGAAGTCGGTGTGGATCACGCCGGCCGCCTCGGGCGCGGTGGCTCCCTTGCGGATCGTCCAGGCCCTGCTCTCCTTCGGCCCGGCCGTCAGATAGGTCTGCAGGCCGAGCGTCTCGAAACCGACCCTGGCGAGCTGGCGCAGGCCCGACTCCTCCTGGCCGACCGACTGCAGCAGCTCCAGAGCCTCCTCCTCGTCGAGCTCGACCAGCTCCGACTCGATCTTGGCGTCGAGGAAGACCGCCTCGGCCGGGGCGACCAGCGTGGACAACTGCTCCCTGAGTGCGGTGTCACCCAGCTCGTCGGCGTCGAGGTTGAACACGTAGAGGAACGGCTTGGCCGTCAGCAAGTGCAGCTCGCGCAGATCCTCGCCGTCCAGGCCGCTCTCGAAGACGGTCTTGCCGGTCTCCAGGACCGCCAGCGCGGCTTCGGCGGCCTCCAGCGCGGACTTCTTGTCCTTGTTGTGGCGCGCCTCCTTCTGCAGGCGCGGGATGGCCTTCTCGACCGTCTGGAGATCGGCCATGATCAACTCGGTGTTGATCGTCTCGATGTCGCGCTTGGGGGAGATCTCGCCGTCCACGTGGGTGACGTCCGGGTCGGTGAAGACGCGGATGACCTGGCAGATCGCGTCGGTGTTGCGGATGTTGGACAGGAACTGGTTGCCCCTGCCCTGTCCCTCCGACGCACCCTTGACCAGGCCCGCGATGTCGACGAACTCGACCTTGGCGGGCAGGATGCGCGCCGAGCCGAAGATCTCGGCCAGCTTGGGCAGACGGTCGTCGGGCACGCCGACGATGCCCACGTTGGGCTCGATGGTGGCGAACGGGTAGTTCGCGGCGAGCGCATTGCCGGTCTTGGTCAGCGCGTTGAACAGCGTGGACTTGCCCACGTTGGGCAGGCCGACGATTCCGATGGACAGGCTCATGCGACGGACCCCGCCGGTCGTAGGAGTCTGTGACTGCTGTTTCTGATGGCTTCCTCGCTTCGCTCGCTCGATGCTGTGAGCAAGCTGCTGTGTCTGTGGGTTCGCTCGCTTCGCTCGCGCACGTACAGCGAGTTTATCGAAGGTGGGCGGCGGACCTCGGCCCGTACACATTTGCCGGGGTCCTGGAGGGCCGGACGTCGGTAAGCTTCGACGTGCGCCTGCGTGGCGTCGTGCCTCACCATGGAGCATGGCGCCGCTCCGTGGAGGAGATCGAATGAGCGATGTGGAAGCCGCGGTGGCTCAGCCGCGCACGTCCGAGCGGGGTGCTGCCACGCGCAGTTCGCTCCTCGCCGCCGCCAGGGAGGTCTTCGTCTCCAAGGGCTTCGCCGAGGCGGGCGTGACCGACGTGGTGGCCAGGGCCGACGCGAGCGTGGGCAGCCTCTACCACCATTTCTCCGGCAAGGCCGACCTCTACCTCACTTTGTTCGAGGAGTGGCAGGGCAGGCAGTCGCAGCGGACCAAGCAGGCCGCCCGCGCCGCCCGCGCCGCCGGCGAGAGCGACCCGATGGGCGTGTTCATCAGCGCCGCCCGTGCCTACTTGGAGGGGTGCCTGGAGGAGCGTGAGCTCGCCGCGCTGTTCCTGCGCGGCGACGGCCCGCCCGGTTTCGACGTGGTCATGCGCGACCGGCTGCGCAAGTGGGCGCAGCGCAACGCGGCGCTGTTCGAGAATCAGCCGGCGCTCGTCGTGGTGATCACCGGCGCGCTGGCCGCCGCCGTCTCCGAGGTGGTGCTCTCCGGCGATCGCGGCCTGGCCGAGGAGGCTCTCGCCATCATCGGCCAGATCCGCCCGGCCGCTTCGGCGACCGCCCCCTCCAGCGGGTAACCTCGCCAGGTGTGCAACGGTTCACTCAAGGTTTCTACGGCTACGCGGTAGCCCTCTTCGTCTGCCTCGCCGGGGTAGGGCTGTTCCTGCTGGTCACGCCGCAGAGCCGGGAGCAGCACATCCCGCGTCTCGACTATTCGATCACGGTCGCGAACTTCGGCCACGCGGTCCCGTACGGGGTGTGGGCCCCGCAGCGGGACCCGGCGGGCTGGGTGCCCAACAGCAACAGGATCGCCAAGGGCGAGAACGGCGCCCAGGTCCTCTACCTCGGCTTCGCCACGGCCAAGCAGCAGCACGCGATGTTCGCGCAGAGCAACGAGCAGCCGGCCGCCGAGTTCGCCAACCGGATGGCCAACACCGACAAGGCCGTCGGCACGCAGCAGGTCGGCGGGGTCACGTGGGAGCAGCGCTACCGCGAGGACAAGAACCAGCGCTCGCTGGTCCGCGTCCTGCCCGACGTGACGCTGGTGATCACCGGTACGGCCGACTGGCCCGAGTTGGCCGAGCTGGCCGGCACGCTGCGGCAGCGGCCCCAGGGCTAGCCGGGCACGTCTAGGGTGGTTGCTGTGGCAGCAGACGAGAAGACACCCTCATACGAGCAGGCCCGCGAGGAGCTGACCGAGGTGGTGCGCCGCCTGGAGACGGGCGGGCTCACCCTGGAGCAGTCGATCGAGCTCTGGGAGCGCGGCGAGAAGCTGGCGGCCGTCTGCGAGGAGTGGCTCCAGGGCGCCCGGGTCAAGCTCGCCGCCGCCATGGCCAGACGAGCCGAGCCCACTTCGGGCCACGCCGAAGACGCCCCCTTCTGAGGGCCCGTCATCCCCTACGTCAGGCGTCCTGGGGGAGCAGCGCCACCACGGGGATGCGGCGGCTCGTTTTGGCCTCATACTCGGCGAAGCCCGGCGCCTGAGCCACCATCCGGGCATAGAGCCGGTCGCGCTCCTCGCCCTCGACGAAGACCGCCTTGACGGCGAACGCGTCCGTCCCGATCTCCGCCGTCGCCTCCTGCGCGGCCCGCAGGTTGTGATACCAGGCCGGGTGGTTGTCCGCACCGGCGTTCGAGGCGATGATCACGTAGCGATCGCCGTCCGCCAGATACATCACCGGGGTCGTGGTCGGCTTGCCGCTCTTGGCTCCCGTGGTCGTGAGCAGCACCAGCGGTGCGCCCTCGAACATGCCGCCGACCCGGCCCTCGTTGGCCCGGAACTCGTCGATGATCTGCTGGTTGAACTCGTTGGGCATCGTCAGCTCCCTATTATCCGGAGAAATCTCCGGTTCGTAGCCTAACCGGAGAGTTCTCCGATTGCCAGTTGTATGCTCCAGGCGTGCGCGGACATCGATCGTTGCCCGTCGTCGGGCAGCCTCAGCCGGAGCGGGCCGATGCCGCACGCAACCGGCAGAAGATCATTGAGGTCGCGGCCCGGATGATCGCCGAGCGTGGCGCCGACGAGCTCTCGCTCGACGAGGTCGCCCGCGTGGCCGGCGTCGGCGTGGGCACCGTTTACCGGCGTTTCGGCGACCGTTCCGGGCTGGTCTACGCGCTGATCGACGAGCGCGAGCGGCAGTTCCAGTCGGCGTTCCTCACCGGCCCGCCGCCGCTCGGGCCCGGCGCCGCGGCCACCGAGAGGATCACGGCCTTCCTGCACGCGCTGGTCGATCGCATCGTGGCCCAGCAAGCGCTGTTCGTGCTGCTGGAGAAGGGCGGGAAGGGCAACGTGTACGGCGGCGGGCCCTACCGGGTGCACCACATCCACCTGGCCACCCTGCTCGCCCAGGCCTGCCCGCACGCCGACGCCGCCTACCTGGCCGACGCGCTGCTCGCCCCGGTCAACGCGTGCCTGATCGCGTTCCAGCGCGAGGAGCGCGGCATGACGATCGGCGAGATCAAGTCCGGCCTGGCCGCGCTCGTCGCGGCCGTCACGGGCGCGTAGGCCGCCGGCCGTTCGGCGGGGTCGGTCAGGCGTCTCCGGTCTTGCCGCGGTCCTCGGCGCGTACGGTCACGCGGTCGTCGGACAGGCGGATCGTCAGCAGGGCGCCGGGTGAGATGTCCTTGGCCAGGCGTACCACCTCGCCGGACGGATGCTGGACGATGGCGTAGCCGCGCTCCAGCGTGGCCGCCGGGGACAGCGCGATCAGCCGGGCCCGCAGGTGGACGAGGTCGTCGGCGGCCCGGTCGAGGGACCCGGACAGCGACCGTCTGGTCCGCTCGCGCAGCGCGTCCACCTGCTCGGCCCTGCGCTCCAGCTCGCGGACTGGATCGGCCAGCGACGGCCGCGAGCGTACGGACGTCAGCCAGGACATCTCGCGGTCGAGCCAGCCGCTGACCACCCTGCGTCCCCGGTCGCGGAGCTGGCGCACCAGCGTCAGCTGCTCGCCCACGTCCGGCACGACCTTCTTGGCCGCGTCGGTCGGGGTGGACGCGCGCACGTCGGCCACCATGTCGAGCAGCGGGCTGTCCTGCTCGTGGCCGATCGCGCTCACGACAGGGGTGCGGCAGGAGGCCACCGCGCGCACGAGGGTCTCGTCGGAGAAGGGCAGGAGGTCCTCCAGGGAGCCGCCGCCGCGGGCGATGACGATCACCTCGACGGAAGAGTCCGCGTCGAGCTTGCGCAGGGCCTCGGTCACCTCGCCCACCGCGTAGGGCCCCTGGACGGCCACCTCCTCGACCTGGAACCGCACGGCGGGCCAGCGGCGGCGGGAGTTTTCCAGCACGTCGCGCTCCGCCGCGGAGTCGCGGCCGCAGATGAGCCCGATCGTGCCCGGCAGGAACGGCAGCCGCCGCTTCCTGTCGGCGTTGAACAATCCCTCGGCGGCCAGCAACTGCCTGAGCCGCTCCAGCCTGGCCAGCAGCTCGCCCACGCCGACCGGGCGGATCTCCATCGCGGTGAAGGCGAACGAGCCCTTGTTGACCCAGAAGTCCGGCTTGACGTGCATCACGACCCTGGCGCCGTCCGCCGGGCGCGGCACGGCCGCCTCGTAGACGCCGCGCGGCGCGGTGACTCTGGCGGACACGTTGGCGACCGGGTCGCGCAGGGTCAGGAACACCGTGCCGCCACGCGCGCTCAGATCGGTGATCTGGCCCTCGACCCAGACCGTGCCGAGCCTGCCGATCCAGCCGCCCACCATCTGCAGGACCGTGCGGATCGGCAGCGGTGACTCTGGCGAGGTCTTCGAGGTCGAGGTCATGGCGGAAAGACTACGCGGGGAAGCTCGTTTCCCCGAAGGAAGCTTCTTCGTCGGTTGTTGGGGGGCTCGCGGGGGCTCGCCCCCGTGGGACTACTCTCCGGTCTGCAGCTTGGCGAGGCGGTTCTCGAACATCCGCACGACCTCGGGCCTTGCCTGCGTCGCGTGCTCGTAGGCCAGGAAGTCGCCGATCTGCTCGGCGGTCTTGCCGCGCATCCTGGCGCGCAGCGAGGCGACGGTCAGCTCGGAGTAGCCGGGCAGCGGCTCGACCAGCTCCGCCGCCGCGGCGGGCGCGGCAGCCTTGGTGGGCTCGGCGGCCTTGTCGGCCTTGTCGGCCTTGGGGGCCTTGGCGGCAGCGGGCTTGGCCTTCGGCTTCGCGGCAGCGGCCGCCTCGGGAGCAGCGACGGGCTCTTCCGCGACGACGGGCGCCGGCTCGGCGGCGGGCTCTTCCGCGACAACGGGCGCCGGCTCGGCGGCGGCAACCGGCTCGGCAACCGGCTCGGCAGCCTTGGCCTCAACGGCCTCGGCGGGCTTCGGCTCGGTCACCGGAGCCGCGGCAGCAGGGGCCTCGGCGGGCTTCGGCTCGGCGACCGGAGCCGCGGCAGCAGGGGCCTCAGTCTTGGGAGCGGGTTCGGCGGCCTTGGGCGCCACCTCGGGCTCGGCGGTGGCGGCCGACTCGCTCTTGCCTGCCGGGGCGAAGATGACCGGGTCGGGCTTGGTCTTGGCGACGCCGTTGGGCTCGGCCGCGCTGGGCCGGGGCGCGAAGATGACCGGCTCCTTGCGAGCCGTCTTCTCCTCCTCCGCCGGCGGTGCGGCGACCTGGTCGGCGGCAGAGGAACGGGAGTCGTACAGCTCCTCCTCGCGCTCCTCCTTGCCGCCACGGCCCTTGATCGAGTTCTTCACCCGGTCCACCAGCAGCAGCGCCTGTCCTGCGGCGCTGAGCGTGGTCTGGATGACGAGGAGCGGCAGGTCCTTGGCCTTCTCCTTCAGCTCGTCCTTGTTGGTAACGGTCTTGGCGATGTTGCGTATCACGTCGCTAAGGGACATGACGTCTCCCTGGGAGGTCAGTTTTGGACGGCCAGTCTGGCAAACCGCGGGCGACCACGCTTGGGCGGGCCTGATGGCCGCTCCACGTAGCATAGAAAGTATGGAGCCCCAAACCCCTTCTTCCCGCCGAGTCCTCGTAGCCAAGCCTCGTGGCTACTGTGCCGGAGTCGATCGAGCCGTGGTCGCGGTCGAGAAGGCTCTGGAGCAGTACGGCGCCCCGATCTACGTACGCAAGCAGATCGTCCACAACACCCACGTCGTCAAGACGCTCGAGGCCAGGGGCGCCATCTTCGTCGAGGAGACCGAGGAGGTGCCCGAGGGGGAGATCGTGGTCTTCTCCGCCCACGGCGTCTCGCCCGCCGTGCACGGCGAGGCGAAGCAGCGCGGGTTGCGCACGATCGACGCTACCTGCCCGCTGGTCACGAAGGTGCACAATGAGGCGAAGAGGTTCGCCGGCCAGGACTTCGACATCCTCCTGATCGGGCACGAGGGCCACGAGGAGGTCGAGGGCACCTCGGGCGAGGCCCCCGAGCACATCCAGCTCGTCGACGGCCTCGACGCGGTCGACAAGGTCGAGGTCAAGGACCCCAGCAGGCTGGTGTGGCTGTCGCAGACCACGCTGTCGGTCGACGAGACCACCGAGACGGTGACCAAGCTGAAGGAGCGCTTCCCCAACCTGCTCGACCCGCCCAGCGACGACATCTGCTACGCCACGCAAAACCGGCAGATCGCGGTCAAGGAGATCGCCGCCGAGTCCCAGCTGGTGATCGTGGTCGGCTCGGAAAACTCCTCCAACTCCAAGCGCCTGGTCGAGGTGGCCAAGGACTACGGTGCCGACGCCTCCTACCTCGTCGACAACGCCTCCTTCATCCGCGACGAATGGCTCGACGGCGTCACCACGGTCGGCCTGACCAGCGGCGCGTCGGTCCCCGAAGAGCTGGTCGACGAGGTGCTCGCGCATCTGGCCGAGCGCGGGTTCGGCGAGGTGAGCGAGGTCGAGCCGGTGCACGAGAGCGTGCGCTTCGCGCTGCCCCACGAGCTGCGCAAGGACCTCAGGGTCGGCTCCTAGTCCTCACCGCGCGGCGTCCCATACACCTTGGGCTCGAAATAGCCCTCAGGCTCGGGCACGAACGGCTGGCGCGGGCGCGGCACCTCCGCGCCCGCCTTCAGCTCCTCGCGCAGGTCGCGTACGTTGTCGCGCAGCCCGCGCCGCCACGCCACGCCCAGGACGATGGCCGAGCCGGCGAACAGCCACGGCGCGCCCCCCGTCAGCGACGTGTAGAGGCCGAGCGCCAGCGACTGGACGATCGACACCGAGCCGAACGCCCGCCCGAGCTCGACGAACAGCGTGGCGCAGAAGAACACCAGCGGCGGCGTCACCACCAGCGACAGCAGCTCGCGCCGGTTGACCAGGAGCACGCCGAGCAGGCTCGCCAGCACGAACGCCGCGCCCACGATCTGCTGGATGTCGAGCAAGGCCGTCAGCACGTAGCCCACCAGAGTGGCGACCAGGGCGAGCGCGATGGCGCCGCGAGCGGTCAGCCTGACAGCCGGGCGCCTGCCCTTCTCACCCACTGGCCCACCCCCCTTTTACTGCGACCCGTTGGCCAACTTACCGTTCGAATGGGGAAGCAGTGAGGTGGTTTCGAGCAGTTCGGGGGAGGCCAGGGGTCTCGGGAGGCCGTCCAGCATCGCCGGCGCGTCCAGGTCGCCATCCACTACGCCCAGATCGTGCAGCTTGCGCGCTGTGACCAGAACGCGGCTTTCGAGCGATCCGATCGACTTGTTGTACGCCTCCACGGCCCGCGTCAGCGCCCTGCCCAGCGACTCCACGTTCTTGCCGAGGGACGACAGCCGCTCGTACAGCTCCTTGCCCAGCTCGAACACCGCCCGCGCGTTCTCGCTCAGCGCGGCCTGCTGCCAGGCGTAGTGCGCGGTGCGCAGCATCGTGATCAGCGTTGTGGGCGTGGCGATGTGCACCCGCCGCGTCATGGCGTATTCCAACAGGCTGGGATCGCGTTCGAGGGCCGGGGCCAGGAAGGCCTCGCCCGGGATGAACAGCACCACGAACTCCGGCGACGGGTTGAAGCCCTGCCAGTAGGCCTTGGCGGCCAGCCGGTCGACGTGCTCGCGCACGTGCCTGGCGTGCGCGTCGAGCCGGACCGTGGCCAGTGACTCGTCCGAGGCCTCGGCGGCCTCCAGATAGGCCGCCAGCGAGACTTTGGAGTCGACCACGATGTTCTTGCCGCCCGCCAGCCGCACGACCATGTCGGGCCGCATGGAGCCCTCCGTGACCTGCTCGTCGAAGTCGCAGTAACGCTGCATCCCAGCGATCTCGGCGACCCTGCGCAGCTGGAGCTCGCCCCACCGGCCGCGGGCCTCCGGCCGTTGCAGTGCCCTGACCAGGGCGGTGGTCTGGGAACGCAGCTGCTCGTTGCTCTGGCGGACGAACTCCATCTGCTTGGCCAGCTCCGCCCGCGCCACGCGCTGGCCCGACTCGGTGTCGCGCAGCTGCGCCTCGACCCGCGTCAGGGCGTCCTTCAGCGGCTCCACCAGGTGCTCGACGGCCTGCTTGCGCTGGTCGAGGTCGCCCGCGGCCGCCGCGCGGCCGGCGGCGAGCCGGGTCTCGGCCAGCTCGAGGAATCGGACGTTGTTGACGTCGAGCGCGCGCGTGGACAGCGCCTGGAAACGGTCGGCGAGCTGCTCTTCGACGTAAACCAGCTTCTCGGCGGCGGACTTGGCGCGCGCGTCGGCCTCGGCCACCCGCACCGCCGCCCGCGTCCTGGCCAGGAGGAACCCGATGACCAGCCCGACGGCGAGACCGATGACAAGCGCGACGACGTCCACTCCATCGATGATTGCAGGACATCGGGCGCCGATCCGCCAGACACGCTCTGGGCGCGCGTTCCCGCCGAGGGAGATGATCCGCCTCTAGGCGGGAATAGGAGGGCAACTACGATCGAGGAAGTTGTCGACGAGGAGGCCTATCATGTCCGATTCGGTACCGGCGGCGCTCGCCACTGGTGAGCACGCCCCTGATCGCAACCTGGCGATGGAGCTCGTCCGGGTCACGGAGGCGGCCGCGATGGCCGCGGCGCGGTGGGTGGGCCGAGGCGACAAGAACGGCGCCGACGGCGCGGCGGTCAACGCCATGCGCCAGCTGATCAACACGGTCTCCATGAACGGCGTGGTGGTCATCGGCGAGGGCGAGAAGGACCACGCCCCGATGCTCTACAACGGCGAGCACGTGGGCGACGGCAGCGGCCCGGACTGCGACGTGGCCGTGGACCCCATCGACGGCACCAGGCTGACCGCGCTCGGCATGCCCGACGCGGTGTCGGTGATCGCGGTGAGCGAGCGCGGCTCGATGTACGACCCGTCGGCCGTGTTCTACATGGAGAAGCTGGTCACCGGCCCGGAGGCGGCCGACGTGGTGGACATCGAGGCTCCCGTGTCCGCCAACATCAACGCCGTGGCCAGGGCCAAGCACTGCTCGGCCTCCGACGTGACGGTGGTGGTGCTCGACCGGCCCAGGCACGAGCGGCTGGTCAAGGAGATCAGGGAGACGGGCGCGCGCATCAAGTTCATCACCGACGGCGACGTGGCCGGCGCGATCATGGCGGCCCGCACGGGCACCGGCATCGACCTCATGCTGGGCATCGGCGGCACGCCCGAGGGCATCGTGGCCGCGTGCGCGCTCAAGTGCCTGGGCGGCGTGATCCAGGGCAAGCTCTGGCCGCGCGACGACGCCGAGCGCGGCCGCGCCATCGACGCGGGCCACGACCTGAGCCAGGTGCTCACCACGAACGACCTGGTCCGCTCCGACGACGTGTTCTTCGCGGCCACCGGCATCACGCACGGCGAGCTCATGCAGGGCGTACGCTTCCGCGCCGGCTCGGCGGTGACGGAGTCACTGGTGATGCGCGGCCGTTCCGGGACCATCCGCAAGATCCAGAGTGAGCACCAGCTGTGGAAGCTGCGCGCCTACAGCGCGATCAACTTCGACACCGCGGGGTGATCAGCGGCGGCGCTTGCGGCGGGGCGGCTCCTTGACCTTGACCTCACCGGCGAAGTTGGTGGTGCGCACCTCGACCACCGGTGCGCCCGGCTCGGTCGGCTGCTTGGTCAGGCGGACCGTCTTGTCCTTGGCGACCCTGATCACCTCGAGGTCCTCGGGCACGTGGATCTCCAGCCCGCCGAAGACCAGCGTGGCGTTGATGACGACCCGCCGGTTCTGCAGGATCGCGTCGCGGAGGTCCAGCTTGGTGGTGCCGAACATGGCCGTCACCGTCAGCTCGGCGGGCACGACCCAGCGCCCGCCGCGCTGCTCCTTCTTGAAGATGGCCGACACGGGCTTGCCGTCGAGGTTGAGCGGCTGCTGATCGGCAGGCAGCAGGTCGGTGGTGAGCTGGGCCAGCTCGCCCAGCGTGCGCGCGGAGTAGAGGACGCCGAGCCGCTCCTCCAGCTCGTCCAGCGTGAGCCGGCCATCGGCGTGCGCGTCCTGGAGCACCTGGGCGATGCGCTCGCGGTCGGCGTCGGAGGCGCGCAGTTCGTGCGGCGCCGGCACGTCGCCTGTGGCGGGCGGGCGGCGGGCCGACGCCCACTCCTCGGCCAGCCTCTCTCCGACTTCCTGCAGCTTCGGCAACCAGGATCCCGCGCGTTCGTTCACACTTCTGACGATATCTGGCGCTCACGCGATTCGCTCGTCCCGAACGGCGGCTCCTCAGCGCATTCGCGCCAGCAGCCCGGCGATCTCGTCAGCAAGCTCCTCGTTCACCGCGGCGTGGCGGTTGAGCAGCCGGTACCACATGGCGCCGAAGATGAGATCGACGGCCAGCTCCGGATTCACGCCGGCGGGCAGGGCGCCGCGTTCGAGCACGGAGCGCAGGGCGCGGCGGCGCGGCCCGATGATCTTTTCACGTAGGTCGGCGGCCAGCTCGGGGTCGGACTGGGCGTCGGCCATCAGCCCCACGACGACCTGCCCCGCGACGCCGTTCGCGAACGCGAACGTCTGCCGCAGGAACGCCACGAGATCGGCCTCCGCGTCACCGCCGGCGGGCGTCGGCTCGATCTCCTCGGTCACGATCTCGGTCAGGCCCTCCAGCAGCACCTGGGCCTTGGTCTGCCACCAGCGATAGACGGTCTGCCGCCCGCTGCCGGCGGCCTCGGCGATGCCCTTCATGGTCACGCCCTGGTATCCGTCCCGGGAGCACAGATCGAGCGCCGCCCGGAGGATCGCTTTCCTGGCAACTTCGCTGCGTGGTCTGCCTACCATGCCGCCCACTTTACAAGACATCGTGCCTCGTTTATATTCGAGGCAAGATGTCTCGTATTAGGAGGAAGACGATGAGAGTCGTCATCGTGGGCGGCACGTCGGGCATCGGCCTGGCCACGGCGGTGCGACTGGCCGCGGGCGGTGCGGAGGTGGTCGTCACCGGCAGGTCGCGCGAACGGGTCCAGGCGGCGCTGAAGCAGCTCGGCGACCAGGCGTCGGGGCAGGCGGTCGACGCGTGCGACACAGACGCGATGCGGGCCCTGTTCGCCGGGCTGGGCGCGATCGACCACCTGGTCGTCACGGTGACGCGGCGGGGCGGCGGCGGGCCGCTGAGCACACTGACCCGTGACGGGCTGCTCGACGCCGTGGAGGGCAAGCTGGCCCCGCACCTGCTGACCGCGCAGGCCGCGCTGGACGTGCTGGCCCCCGAGGGCTCGATCACGTTCGTGACGGCCGCGTCGGCGGGCGCGCCCTTCCCGGGCATCGCCGCGCTGGCCGCGGTGAACGGCGCCATCGAGGCCGCCGTCCCCGGGCTGGCGGTGGAGCTGGCGCCCATCAGGGTGAACGCGGTCTCGCCCGGCGTCATCGACACCGAATGGTGGTCGGAGGCCGGCGACGCGGCGCGGGCCGCGTTCTTCGAGGCCGCCGCCGCGAGCTCGCCGGCCGGCCGCGTCGGCACGCCCGACGACGTGGCCGCGGCGATCGAGTACGCGGTGCGCAACACGTTCGTCACCGGCACCGTGCTGACGGTGGACGGCGGCGGCAGGCTGAAGAAATGAGGACGATTCTGATCACCGGGGCCACCGGCGGCCTCGGCGGGGAGCTCGCCCGCAGGCTGGCGGCGGCGGGCGACCTGGTGGTCGTGCACGGCCGGGACCCCGACCGGGTGCGCGAGGTCCGCGAGCGGATCGGGGGCCGGACCGAGGGAGTCGTGGCCGACCTGGCCGAGCTGGCCCAGGTCGAGCGGATGGCGGCCGAGGTGCTCGACCGGTTCGACCGGCTCGACGTGCTGGTCGGCAACGCCGGGATCGGGGGCGGCAAGCCGTTCTCCGGGCGCCAGGAGAGCGCCGACGGCATCGAACTCCGCTTCGCCGTGAACTACCTGGCCGGATACCACCTGACCCGGCGGCTGGTCCCCCTTCTGGTGGCCTCGGCGCCGGCGCGCGTGGTGAACGTGGCCTCAGTGGGCCAGCAGGCCATCGACTTCGCCGACCCGATGCTGACCGAGGGGTACGGCCGCCAGCGCGCCTACGCCCAGAGCAAGCTGGCGCAGATCATGTTCACGTTCGACCTCGCCGAAGAGCTGGCCGGCACGGGCGTGACGGTCAACGCGCTGCACCCGGCCACGTTCATGAACACCGCCATGGTCCGCGAGGCCCTGGTGCCGCCGATCAGCAGCGTGGGCCAGGGGGCCGACGCCACCCTCCGGCTGATCGACGAGCTGGACGGCGTCACCGGGCGTTACTTCGACCAGCGGCGCGAGAGCCGGGCCCACGCACAGGCGTACGACCTCGAGGCCAGGAAACGGCTGCGCGAGCTGAGCGACGAGCTCGTCCGGCGCGCGCCGGCCTGAGAAACCCGGAATCTCCGCGCACTTGTCTCTGTTGATCCAGACAAAGGGGAGGTGTGTGCGTGCATCAACCGGCACGATGGGGACTCGCCGCCGTGGGCGCGGGCATCACGGTGATCGTGGGCCTGGAGCTGACGAGCCTCGACGAGATGAACCCGATCAGGCGTACGATCAGCGAGCACGGCCTCGGCCCCGACGGCTGGATCTTCGGATGGGGAGTGGGCCTGCTGGCGGCCGGGTCGGTCGCCATCGCGGTGTCGCTCGCACGCAAGAGGCTGGCCGGAGCCTTCGGCACGGTCGCGCTCCTGGCGTGGAGCGTGGGCCTGTTCCTGACGGCCTGGTTCGAGAAGCACGACTGGTCGGTCGGGCCGAGCATGAGCGGCAGCATCCACCGGGTGGGCAGCTTCGTGGCCTTCCTGAGCCTGCCGCTGGCGGCGGTGATCATCGCCCGGCCGTGGCGGCATCGCGAACGATCCGAGCTCCGGAGGTCCGCGCTGGTGGCGTTCGGGCTCGGGATCTGCTCCGTGCTGTGGGTCGTGGGGATCGGCGCGGTGATGCTGATCGGGGCCGGCAACGGGTTGGCGTGGTGGCGGGTCATGCCGCTCGGTCTGGTGGAGCGCGGCATGGCGATCACGGAGGTGGCCGCGTTGCTCGCCCTCGGCGTGTGGGGCGCGGCCAGGCGACTGGACGGCGGCGAGGTCGTCTCGCCTGCCGCTGAACAGGTCTCGGCGGGCGCTAAGCAGGTCGCAGCAGGGTGATGAGGTCGTCCACGTAGCCTCTGAAGACGGCCACCATGTCGACCTGCTCCGGGTCGATCAGCCACTGCGTCTGCAGGCCGTCCATCATCGCGATCAGCCGGTCGGCGTGCGCCTCGGCGTCGAGATCGGCGCGGAACTCGCCGCGCTCGGCCCCCTTGCGCAGCGCCGCCGCCATGTCCGCGCGTAGCCGCCGGTAACGCCGCCTGGCCCACTCGTGCCCGGGGTGGTCCGCGGTCACGGCCTCGCCGCTGATCACCGAGAACAACTGCACCAGCCCTGGCACCCGCGAGTTGTGCTCCACCACGCCGACCAGTGCCCGCAGCGCGTCGACGCCGCCCGCCGCCCGCAGGTCGAACCTGCGTAGGTCGAGCGCGTCCCGATAGTCCAGCACCGCGACGAGCAGCCGTTCTTTGCTCTTGAAGTGGTGGAGCAGCCCGGCCTGGGAGAGCTCGGCGCGCTCGGCGATGCGCGCCAGCGAGGCCCCCCGGTAGCCGCTCTCGGCGAACTCCAGGAGCGCGGTGGCGAGGATGCGCTCCCTGCGCGCCTCGCCCGACGCGTAGCCGCGTTTCACCCCGGCACCTTATCTCCTGCTGGATCTTGTGCTGGCGCGACGCCTGGACCTGCCGCTAACCTGACCCCGCCTCACGTTTGCTCACCCCCCAATCAGCAGGAGGCCGCCGTGCCGTCCCCACGTGATCGCCAGGCCCGTGTGGCCACGTACCTCGTGTACGCCGTACAGGGCCTGTCCTTCGCCTCGCTGCTCATCCAGGTCGCGAACCTGCAGGCCAAGCACGGGCTGGACGAAGGCACGCTGACGCTCCTGCTGCTGATCGTGCCCGTGTTCGCGGGGGTCGGCAGTGTGGCGGCGGGCACGTTCGCCGCCCGGCTGGGCAGCAAGCTGCTGCTGCGCATCGCTCAGCCGGTGGTCGCCGCCGCCGTGGTGCTGACGGGCCTCGCGCCGAACGTGCCGCTGCTGGTGCCGGTGCTGCTGCTGTTCGGGGTGGCGGTGGGCGCGGTGGACGCCGGCATGAACATGCAGGGAGTCGCGGTCGAGCGCAGGTACGGCATCCAGGTGCTGAACGGCTTCCACTGCGTGTGGAGCGCCTTCAGCATGGCCGGGGCGCTGTGGGCGTCGGCCGCCGCCGATCTGCCGCTGCCGCTCGTCATGGCGATCCCCATGGTCTTCGCCGTGGCCGGCTCCCTCTACGCGGGGCGGGACCTGTGCACGGCCGAGGAGGAGAAGGCCGACGGCGCCGCCGCGGCGGTCGCGGGCCGGTTCCCGTGGCGGCCCATCATCCCGCTCTGCCTCGCCATGGGCTTCCTGTACGTCGGCGACGCCGCGGTGTCCAACTTCAACACGGTGTTCATGAAGGACGTGCTGGAGGCGGGCCCGAGGGTGCTCCCGCTGGCCTACGCCGCCTACCAGGCGACCACGCTGGCCGTCAGGCTCGGCGGCGACTTCGCGGTCAGGCGGTACGGCTCCGCCGCCATCGTGAGGATCGGCGGCGTGATCGCCACGCTCGGGTTCCTGGGCGTGGTGCTCGCGCCCAACCAGCCGCTGGGCGTCGTCGCGTTCGCCCTGACAGGGGTGGGGCTGTCGGTGGTCGCGCCGCAGTCGTTCTCGGCGGCGGGCAAGCTCGACCCGGCCGGGACCGGGGTGGCCATCGCCAGGGTGAACCTCTTCAACTACGTCGGCTTCGTCGTGGGGACGGCCCTGGTGGGCGCCATCGCGGACGCCGCGGACCTGCGGGTGGCGTTCGTCGCCCCGCTGGTGCTGACCGCCGCGATCATCGCGCTCGCGCGGGGCTTCCAGCCGAAACAGGCCGCCGAACCGAGCTCGGCCTGACGCCTGACCGCCGCGCCGGTCAGGCGTCATGACTGCTGTGTCAACCGCTCCGGGCCCCCGCGCGTCGAATCGTCACGGCGTTCACGCTGACTCGGGAGGCCCCTCATGATCCGTCGCATGATCCGGAAACGACGCTCCGCGCCCGCCCTGACGGGCATCAGCCTTGAGGAGGAGCTCGCCCTGATCAGGGTCGAGCTCATGTACGGCCTGCGCGTCAACCGGGAGGCATACCTGCGCAGGAAGGTCGACGAGCGTAACGAGATGGCCGGCCGCATGCGTGACCGCGACGCCGCCGACATGCTGGCCGACCTGCGCGGCTCCCTGGAGCGGGCGGTACGCCCCGTCAAGAGCGTGACGACGGTCGTGGACCTGCAGAGCAGGCGGCCGGAGCGCCCCGCGCAGGATGCCGAGCCCGCCTGACCGGCGCCCCGCTCGCCACCCCATGCCGGACCCGCAGGGCGTGAGAGTCCATGCCTATTTTGGACAGGGATCCGTGGCTGCCGCGCTATGCGATTTTAGGCATTTGGCCTGGTCAAAAGGCGATTCCACCGGGAAGTGACAGGAATCGGCACTGGGGCCTGTCATACGTCCCCGGTTTGCCGTGAGGGCGGTCGTGCCTGCAGCATGGGCGTGGCTTTCCTGGAAGAATGGCGGGACCGGATAGGGTGACTACTTCACCGCGGATGATGGGGATCGGCAACGGACGACACCGCGCCAGCCGGGGGGATCGGCGCGAGCGGAGGCGTGATGGCTCGTAGGTCTACCGTCCAGCACGATCCTCGGATCGCTGGCGAGCCCGAGCTTTCCGCACGCCTGGAGACGGCTGACTTCGACGCGCCGCCACCACGCAGGCCGCGCCGTGGCGGCTGGTCCGGCGGCGGTGGACGGTGGCTGGTGTGGACCGGCCGCATCATTCTTTGGGCGCTTATTCTGGTGATCGTGGTGAATGGGGTGCGTGCCCCATTTGAGCGGTTTACCCAGCAAGAAGTGGCAACGCCCAATGGCGCCGTGGTGGCGAACAGCGGATTCCCCGCTGACAAGGGCATGGCCTTCGCCGCGCAGTTCGCCGGCGTCTATCTGAATTTCAGCCCCGAAGACGCAGCCAGCAGGCAGGGCAAGCTGACCGCGTTCCTGCCCGACGCCACGGACCCGCAAATGGGCTGGGACGGCTACGGCAAGCTGGCGGCCGTCGCGATCCAGCCGTACGACATCGAGGCGTCCGACGCGCACAACGCGGTGGTCAGCGTGTCCTTCCAGTCAGGCCGCCGCAGGATGATGCTGTCGGTCCCGATCTACTATTCGGGCGACGACGCCGGAAAGCGGTTCGTCGTCTCCGGGCGTCCGGCGATCCTGCCCGCCCCCGCGCCGGCCGAGCTGCCGCAGGTGGCCCCGCCGGAGACCGACGACGCGGCGGCCGCGGAGCTCAAACCCCAGCTGGAGGGCTTCTTCAAGGACTACGCGTCCGGCGACGCCACCGCGCTGCAGCGCTACGTCGCCGCCGGCAAGAGCCTGCCGAACTTCGGCGGCGCCTTCACCTTCGCAGAGCTCAAGGAAGTCGTGGTGCCTGTGGGGGGTGCCACCAGAGAGATCCAGGCGGTCGTCGTGTGGGTCGTACCGAACGGCGAGACCCAGCCCACACCCAACGCCACCGACCCCGCCGCGGTCGGCGCGCGGTTGGAGCAGGCCTACCGGCTGACCGTCGAGAAGCAGGGCGACAAGTGGTTCGTCGCCGACATCCGCGGCGCCGGCCGGGTCGTTGGATAGAGGCGCGGCCGCGCTGCTGATCGGTACCCCCCGGGAGGACAAGAAGTGACCTTGAAGACCGTACTGCTGACCTTGATCGAAATGACGCCGGCGCCTACGTCGACCGGCATCGACACCGGAGGGCTCGCCGACTTTCTGCGCGCCTTCTTCGCCCCGTTGTTCCTCGTCGTCGTCTCCGTGGTCGCGCTCTTCTTCCTCTTCACCCGCGAGATCACGCGATTCGTGCAGTTCCTCATCCTGGCCGTGGCCATCGGAGTGATCTTCTACGTTCCCAACATCATCGAGGTGACGGCGAAGGCAATCGCCGGCGCACTGGGCATCAAGTAAGGGTTGAGACCGTCCGGTGGCGGTCATGTACGAGCGGGTGGAGAGGAGGACCGGGTGGACCTGCCCACGTATACGAACATCTGGCGCATTGAGAAGCGGCTCTACAAGGTCTACGACCTACGCCTGCCGATGCCGCTGCCCATCGTCTGGATCGGCGTCTTCGTCGGGGTGTTCGTACCGTGGTCGCTCCTGCTGGTCCTGGTGGGCGTGCCCGTGGAGATGCCGTGGCACGTGCTGTTCCTGGTGCCGCCCGGGATCGTGACCTGGTTGTCCACCCGTCCCGTCATCGAGGGCAAGCGGCTCACCGAGGTCCTCGAATCCCAGCTCCGCTACCTGGGCCAGCCCAAGGCCTGGTACCGTCTCGCGCCCACGTCCGAGGCGGAGACGATCACCTTCTCGGTGCGCGTCTGGCGCATCGCTCCCGCGCGGTCCAGGTCGAAGGCGGCGCGCAAGAGCCGCCACCCGCAACGCAGGCGGGAGAACCAGGGGATCATCGGGCCCCGGCAGGTGCGCCCCGCCGTCGCGGCCGCGGCCGCCGCGGCCGGCCAGGCTCCCGTCGCCGAGCCGGCGACCGCGCGCACCGGCTGGGGCGCCCGCCGTGGCGCCGCGCCCGCCCTGAAGGCTCACGTACGCCAGACGGCCTCGTCCCCGGCACCCGCGTCCGGCACGGGGCCGGTACGGCACGAGGAGGGACTCTCAGGCGGCTCTGGGCGGCGCCAGGAGCTGCCGCCGGCCGCTGTCCATGGGGACGAACCGCCCAGCACCGAAGCCACGTCCGCTACGGGATCCGCGCCCGCCCCGGCGTCGGCCGAGCGCGAGCACACCGGCTGGAGGGACAGAGCCAAGAGGTTCGGCGCTCGGCGACCATCCGCCCGGGAAGCGGCGCCCCGCGAAGAGGCCGGGCAGCAAGCGGCGGACGGCAGGGACCCGATCGAGGACGATGCCGCCGTCCGGGGCCGGGAGGCCGCCGCGACGCAGCCCGCCACCCTCGAGCCGGGCGGCGCTCTTGTGCGCGCGACGGAGGCCGAGGCCGAGCGTGGGCCGGATGCCCTTTCCGCCACGGCCCGGGAGTCCGAGGCCGCGGTGGCGGGTCGGGAGCTCGCGGATCAGGAGCAAGGCGCAGGCCGGGAGCTCGCGGGCCGGGAGCTGGACGTACCGGACGGCAGGAGCGGGCACGAAGCGCCGGGAGAGGCTGAGGCGCGGGCCGCTCGTGGGGCGGTCGTGCCGATCAAGACGGCGGAGAGCCGCAAGCCCGCCGGGGGCAAGCCCATCGACACCGAGGCGCTGCGGCGGCTGCGGCGGCTCGCGGCCAGTGCCGACGCGCCCGCCGACCCGCCCGGCCCTACGGAGAGCGGGTCGCGGGAAGACGAGCGGCACGAGGACGAGATCGCGCGGGACCAGCACAGGAAGGGGCAGCCGCCCAGGCTGGGCCCGGCGCTGGTGCTGTCGGGCCCGCAGCGGGTCTGGCCGCCGCTCAACCCGGACGCCAAGCCCTTGCCCCGCACCGGCCGGGCCGACCCCGCCGCCGCACGCGGCGCGACAACGGGCCTAGGCGACTCCGCCCCGCAGCCCCCGCCCCAGACCGGCGACGTCCCGATCAGGCCAGGCCCGATCGGTGACGCACCCGACAAGCCTGGTTCAGCGGATGACGTGCCGAGCAAGCCGGCTCCGGCGGCCGGCGTGCCGAGCGAATCTGATCCGGCGGCCGGTGGCCGCAGGGCCGGTGGGGTTGACCAGCGGCCTGGTGAGCTCGTTGCGCCGGTCCCGGTGCCCGGGCCGATCGATGGCCGGGTGCGCAGGCTCGAGTCCGTCGTCGGGCGCGACTCCGGCAGCGGGTGGCGGCGGATCGCCCAGGTGGTCGTCGGCGGGCCGGGCGTGCGCACCGACGGGTCCGAGATCGACGAGGCCAGGGCAAGGGGGGTGTTCAGCGGCAGCCGGAGGGTCGTCGTCCTGGGCTGCACCGGCGGAGCCGGACAGAGCACCACGGCGCTCATGCTCGGCCACACCTTCGCCCGATATCGCGACGACAGGGTCGTGGCCGTCGACGCCAACACCGGCGGCAGCACCCTGACCAGCAAGATCCAGCCCGAGACTCCCGAGACCCTCACCTCACTGCTGTCCGGGCTCGACCGGGTCAGCGGCTACCTCACGATGCGCGGATACACCACGAGGACGGCCTCCGGGCTCGAGGTGATCAGCGCGGACACCGACGCGGGCGCCGAGCAGCGCCTGGCGGACCGGTCCTTCTTCTCCGACCACCGGCTGGGCGGGTCCATGCGGCTGCTCGACCGGCACTACAAGCTGGCCGTCATCGACCCGGCCGCCGCGCTGGCGGCCCGGCTCCTGCCGTACGCGGACCAGCTCGTCCTGGTGGTCCCCGCGAGCGAGGAAGCGTCGGAGGCGGTGGCGATGACGTACGAGTGGCTCGACGGGCACGGCTGCGCGGAGCTGCGCAGGCGTGCGGTGATGGTGGTCAACGGCGTGAGCAGGCGTTCGATGAGCGACGTCGAGCAGGCGGAGTCGGTGGCCAGGGGCAGGTGCCGGGCCATCGTCAGGGTCCCCTGGGAGGACGATCTGGCGCCGGACGGCGCGGAGGTCGTCGATCCGGGGCAGTTGCGCGCGGCCGGGCGGCGGGCCTACCTCGCCCTCGCCGGTGTCGTGGTCGCGGGCTTCGCGGCACAGACCGTACGACCGAGCGAAGAGGAGTTGGCGAGTGACCCCCCGGGCACGAGAATCGGTGAGCGATAAGTGAACAAGCGAGCAGGTCTGGCCCGTTCATGCGCCGAGGGGGCGGCATGAGCAGGGCGTCCCGAGCGCACCAGCGCCTCGCGGTCCGCTATTTCGACGACCGCATCCTGCTCACAGCCACCTGCGCATGGGCGTACTTCCGCCTTCCCACGGTCAGCTACGAGTTCGTCACGCCCGAGGAGCGCGAGGCGCTGGCCACCAACATCACGATCGCGCTGGCCGCGATCAGGATGCCCGACGCCGAGGTCCATCTTCGGGTCGCGCACCGCACATACCCCGCCGCGGAGTGGGCCATGGCGCTCAATGCCACGTCCGACGAGGGGCCCGGCTGGCGCGACTACCTGGAGGAGATGTACCGGCACGTCTGGGCGAAGGACTTCTGGACCAAGGAGGTCTACCTCGGCGTACGGCTCGGCCCGCGCGGCAAGCAGCTCGGCAGCGGCGTGCTCGCCCAGGTCTTCGGCTTCTACCAGAAGACGGAGAAGGCGCTCGGCATGGAGGACGACCACGTGCCCGACAGCGAGATCGGCCGGTGGACCGAACAGGCTGAACGCCTGGGCCGAGCGCTCGCGTCGAGCGCCCTCTACGCCCGTCACGCCACCTCCGTCGAGGTGGCGTGGTTGTTCCAGCACGCGGCCGCGGGCGCGCTCGGCGACCCGCCGCCGTCGGCCAGCCCGAAGCGGCGCTGGGGCAGGGGCGAGATCGAGTCGCTGGTCGAAGGCGAGATCCACAACGGCAGGTCGCTGCTGCGCATCGTGCAGCCGCAGGGCGACTCCTACGTGGCCCATCTGTCGTTCGCCCGGTTCCCCGACCTCATGCCGTTCCCCGACGGCGAGCCGTGGATGCACTTCGCCGACCAGCTTCCGTTCCCGGTGGAGATCTCGTCGCGGATGCGGCTGATCCCGCCGGTCAAGGCGTCGAAGGACGTGGCGCGCAAGCTCGCGCACGCCCGCGACATGGACCACCACATCCGCGAGGCCGGCGCTGAGGCGCCGCTGGCGCTGGCCGAGCAGATCGACGCGGCCCGGATGCTGGAGCACGGGATCACGAAGGAGCGGCTGCCCTTCGTGTACGGCTGGCACCGCCTGATCGTGTCGGCCCCGACCGAGGACATCTGCGTGCAGCGGGTGGAGGCGGTGGTCGAGCACTTCCGCGACATGGGCATCGACGTGGTCAACTCGACCGGCGACCAGTTCTCGCTGTTCTGCGAGGTGCTGCCGGGCGAGAAGGTACGCATCAACGCCTACGCCCAGCGCCAGCCGCTACGCACGATCGCGGGCGGGATGGCCACGGCGACCGTGGACCTCGGCGACCGGCTGGGGGAGGGCAGCGAGGGCTGGCTGGGCCCGTACATCGGCGAGACCGTCGGCCGCGCCCGCAGCATCGTGCACTTCGACCCGCTGGTGGCGGCCACCCGCAACCGGCCGACCGCCATCGCGATCACCGGCGAGCCGGGCGGCGGCAAGACCACGCTCGCGCTGCTGATGATCTACCAGATGGCGCTGCGCGGGGTGACGGTCGCGGTGATCGACCCGAAGGGTGACGCCGAGTCGCTCGTGCGACTCCTGGAAAAGCGCGGGCGCAAGGCCCGGATCATCCCGCTCGGCTCGGCCGCGCCGGGGCTGCTGGACCCGTTCTCGTTCGGCGATGACATCGCGGCGAAGAAGACCATGGCCACCGAGACGTTGCGGCTGCTGCTGCCGCGCATGTCGGAGGAGCGCGAGTCGGCGATGATCCAGGCGGTGGCCGCGGTCTCCAACGGGCCCGACCCGTCGCTCGGCAAGGTCGTGGACCACCTGGAGCAAGCCGACGACCCGGCGTCGAAAAACCTGGGCGCGGTGCTGCGCTCGATGTCGGAGATGCGCCTGGCCAAGCTCTGCTTCGACCCGTCGGGCGGCGACCAGATCGACACCGAGGGGTGGACGACCGTGTTCACGCTGGGCGGGTTGACGCTGCCCGACGTGGCCACGACCAGGGAGGACTACTCCTACGAGCAGCGGCTGTCGGTGGCGCTGCTCTACCTGGTGTCCCAGTTCGCGCGCCGGCTCATGAACGGCCTCGACCGGCGCGCCCCCAAGGCGATCTTCCTGGACGAGGCGTGGGCGATCACCTCGACTCCCGAGGGGGCCAAGCTGGTGCCCGAGGTCAGCCGCATGGGCCGCTCCCGCAACACCGCGCTCGTGCTGGTCTCGCAGAACGCGGGAGACCTGCTGAACGAGCAGGTGACCAACTGCCTGTCGTCCGTCTTCGCGTTCCGGTCCACCGAACGGGTGGAGGTGGACCACGTCATGTCCCTGCTCGGGGTGGAGCCGTCGGAAGAGCACAAGGCCGTGCTGCGCTCGCTCGGCAACGGCGAATGCGTATTCCGCGATCTGGATGGCAGGGCGGGCCGGATCGGAGTAGACCTGATCTCCGAGGAACTGCTCCGTTGGCTCGACACGAATCCGACACACGACAAACCCGACGGCGACGGGCATGATGATCTTCAAGGGGGCGTGGGCAGAGCGCAGGAGGTACGGTCATGAAGATCCGGCTATCCCGACGACTCGCGCTGGTTCTCGCGCTCGTCACCGGCATTCTCGTGGTTCCGCTGGTCCTGGGAGGCATGTCCGCGCCGGCCGCGGCGGCCCCATGTGACCTGTCGGGCCCGCTCAACCCCGAGATGGTCGGCGGCGGCACCGACGGCCTGATCCAGGCGCCGCCGCCCGCGGGCGGCCCGCAGGCGCCGACCACCAACTACGGCCAGTTCGGCATGAGCGGCCAGTTCTGGCACACCCACGACCTGGGCTGCTCCGACTACGTCGCCGTGCTCGGCAACATGTGGGCCAACGGCATCTTCACCGCGGCCAAGGCCATCGACCGGCTGACGATCACCACCTACCAGGCGGCGGCCACCGAGGGACCGCTCCAGTCCATCAAGGACGTCGTCGACGACATCGTCCAGAGGCTTGCCGACGCGATGTACTGGGAGTTCCTCCAGCCGATCGTGATCCTCGGCGCCATCTGGCTGGCCTGGTACGGGCTGATCCGCAAGCGCGCCACCACGACCGCCGAGGGCGTGATCTGGATGGTGCTCGCGGTCACGGTGGCGGTCTGGTTCTTCAGCCGTCCCGGCGACTTCACCGGCCTCGGCAAGGTCGTCACCGACAAGACCGGCGAGGTCGTCAACTCGGCCTTCTCCGGCCTGCCGGGCGCGGGCGGGGCGTCCTGCCTGCCGCCGCCCGGCGGGACCGGCCCGCAGGTCAAGGCCGGCGGCTACGCCCAGACCGGCACGCCGGGCGTGGAGCAGAACGCCGACGCGCTGTGGTCCACGCTGGTCTGCAAGCCGTGGCTGGTGGGCCTGTTCGGCACCGCCGACCCGCAGCAGCCCATCGTGCGCGACTGGGGCCGCAAGGTGCTGGAGATGCAGTCGGTCCCGCCGGCCGTGGCCGGCCAGCCGGCCCCCGACGTGGGCGCCCGCCAGTCCGAATACGCCTCGCTGGCCGAAAAGCTCAGGAACGACCCCCGCTACACCGTCTTCTCCGGCCGTGACTGGTCCAACCGGCTCGGCGTGGCCGTCGGCGCGTTCATCGCCGCCATCGTGGCCGGCCTGCTCATCTTCCTGGTGGCGGTCTCGCTGCTGGTGCTCAAGGTCGGCTTCCTGCTGTTGCTGATACTCGGGCCGGTGTTCCTGCTGATCGGCGTCCATCCGGGCAGCGGCCGCATCATCGCCCTGCGCTGGGTGGAGATGCTCGTCGGCACGCTGCTCAGACAGGCGGTCCTGACGCTGGTGCTCAGCGTCCTCGTGTACGGGTACGCCCTGATCATCTCCACGGCCATGCCGTGGGGGCTGCAGGTGCTGTTCATGGCCCTGCTGACGATCGCGGTGTTCTTCTACCGGCGGCCGTTCCAGCACCTGTTCGCCTCGATCAACGGCCACACGGTCACCACCCGCATGCTCGGCGACGCCGCGAGCTCGTCCGTGCTCGAACGGTCCGCGGCCGTGCTGCCGCCTGTCGCCTCGAACCGGATCGGCCGCTGGGGCCTGCGCAAGGCCGAGCCCCTCATCAGGGCGGCCGGCGCGGCCCATCCGGGGGCGGCGGCGGCGACGGCGGCCGCGACCGGCCAGGTCCGGGTACGCGCCGAGGAAGGGGAGGGCGCCCAAGCGGGCGCCCGGGTCCCGGCCACGGCGGCGCCGCTCGACACCGACCAGCAGGGCGGCAAGACGGCCGGCCGGGCGCCGCTGGAGCCGCGCAGGGGCACCGCGCCGCCGCTCAACCTGGGCGCGACCCGCACGCGCGGCGGCGGCCCCAGGGTTTCCGGCACGTCGGGCTCCGGCGCTTCCGGCGGCTCGGGTGGCTCCGGCGGCTCGGGTAGCTCTGGTGGCGGTGGCGGCGGCTGGTTCGGCGGCCGGTCGGGCGGTGGCTGGGCGTCGCGCGGCGGCTCGTCGGGCGGCTCGCGTAACGGTTCCTCCCGCGGATCGCGGTTCAGCGGCACCGGGGGCTCCCGCTCTGGCGGCACGCCTTCACGCGGCTCGAGCGGCGGCCTGTTCGGCGGCTCCAGCAACGGCGGAGGCAGGCCCAGCAGGTCCACGGGCGGCGGCTCGCGGTCGGGCGGCCCGCGGATCTTCGGCTCCGACGACCCGTCCTCCCGCACGTCCGATGCGCCGCCGCTGTGGCTGCGCAGCAGTGGTAACGGCGGCTCCGACAACCCGTCCGTGCCCTTCTGGCTCAAGCCGAACAACCCGGACAAGGACTGAACATGGCGCAGCCAGGTGACAGGCGGGGGGTGGCCTTCGCCGCCATCGTCGTGGTCATCGGCGCGGTCGGTATCTACCTCACCTTCGGGCCGGACTCCGAGGAGACGGCCGCGCCCCAGCCCGTGACGAGCCGCGCCGCCGGCGCGCCCGCCGCCTCCAGCACGCCGCTGGCCACCGCCAGCGCCGCCCCGTTCGACGTCTACTCCTACCTGCCGATGAAGAAGGAGCAGCTCGCCGCGGCGGCGGACCTGGCCGAACGGTTCACCGCCGCGTACGGCACGTTCAGGTACGACGAGGATCCCGCGGCCTACGCCACCCGGGTGAAGGCGTACACGACGGTCGAGCTCGGCAACGTCCTGACCCGCACGATCACCTCGGCGGGCACCGTCGCGCAGAACCGCGACGACCAAGTGGTCTCCACGGCCACGGCCCGGGTGAAGGAGATCAGGCAGATCGACAAGACCTCGATCATCTTCGTCGTCATCGGGATCAGGCAGGTGGACGCGAAGAGCGGCGACAAAGCGGTCAGCGAGGATTACGCGGTCACGGTGACCCAGTCCGGCGCCGACTGGCGGGTCTTCGACATCCTGCCGGCCAACGAAGGACAGGACGGTGACGCGGAGTGAGCATCTCACGCGCGCGCCTCGCCCTGCTGATCGGACTGGCGGGGATGCTGCTGCTGGTGCTGGTCGTCGTGTCGCCGATGCTGCTGATCTCGATGCCGTCCTTCCTCGACAACGGCGGCGGCACCTCCCCCGACTGCCAGGACACCGCGCAGGTGCAGGAGGCGTCGGACTCGGCCGCCGCCGACATCCCCGGCGACTACCTGGAGCTGTACAAGGAGCACGGCAAGAAGATCGGCGTTCAGTGGAACATCCTGGCCGCCGTGGGCAAGCGCGAGACCGACCACGGCCGCTCCAACCTGCCCGGCGTCAAGAGCGGCACCAACTACGCGGGCGCCGCGGGGCCGATGCAGTTCCTGATCTCCACGTGGGGCGGCAAAGCCAGGATCCCGATGTCGTCGACGTTCAACGGGTACGCCTCCGACGGCGACGGCGACGGCATCGGCGACGTGTACAACCCGGCCGACGCCATCCTCGGCGCCGCGAAGATGCTCAAGCGCAACGGGGCCCCCGAGAACGTTCGGCAGGCGCTGTTCGTCTACAACCGCGCCTGGTGGTACGTCGATCAGGTCGAGGAGATCGCCAGGAAATACGCCAAGTCCGGCGACGTCGAGGTGCCGCCGGAGGCGTCGGACGAGTGCGACGAGCCGCTGGTCGAAGCCGCGCCCAACGACGTCGTGGCCAAGATCCTGCAGTTCGCGCTGGCGCAGCGCGGCAAGCCGTACCTGTGGGGTGGCACGGGGCCGGACGCGTTCGACTGCTCGGGCGTGATCTACGCGGCCTACAAGGAGGCCGGGCTGACGATCCCGCGGACGACGTTCACGCAGTGGCCGTTCGGTGTGAAGGTGTTAGAAGGGCAGGAGCAGCCGGGCGACCTGGTGTTCTTCAACGCGGGACCGGGCACCGGGCCCAACAACCCCGGACACGTCGGTCTGGTGGTGTCGAAGGGCAAGATGCTGGAAGCCCGGTGCCGGCTGTGCGGGCCGATCAAGGTCACCAGCTACCAGGCCCGTGACACGCTCATGGGCTTCACCCGCCCCCTGCAGAACCCCGAGGTGCTGGAGCAGCTCAAGAGGCTGCAGAATGCGTCCCTATGAGGAATCTCGACACATGGGCCGGCGAGGGAGTGCCGTCGCCTGGAGGAGCGGCGGGAGCGAAGCGACCAGAGCGGGGGAAGGCGGCGGCGTCTGGCGACCGAGCCCGCCGAACGGAGTGAGGCAATGAAGACAGTCGTGGCTGCGGTGATCGTCGCCTCCGGCGGCCGGGTGCTCGCCGCCCAGCGGGCGGAGCCCGCGGCGCTCGCGGGGGGCTGGGAGTTCCCCGGCGGCAAGGTGGACCCGGGCGAAGGCGAGGCGGAGGCGCTGGTCCGCGAGTGCCGCGAGGAACTCGGCGTGGAGATCGCGGTGGGCGAGCGGGTCGGGGGCGACTGGCCCCTGTCCGAGGGGTACGTGCTGCGCGTCTGGCTGTGCTCCCTGGCCTCGGGCACGCCGGAGCCCAGAGAGCACCTGGCGCTGCGGTGGCTGGGGCCCGACGAGTATTACGACGTCGACTGGCTGGGTGCCGACCTGCCCATCATGAAGAGCGTGGAGAGTCTGCTCCTGCGTGATTGAGTCCTCCCTCTCTGTGACAGAATGGTTACTAGGCGTTATTTTGGCGCAAGGGGCAATCTGTCGCGCCAGTGTCACAACGGGGGAGTGGGAGTCGATGCGTCGTCGTGGCTGGATCCTGGCTGGGGCAGTCATCCTGGCGGCGGTGCCCTCCGTGCCCGTGACGGCGGCAGGAGTGTCGCTGGTGCTCGAGCGGGTCGATGACCCCGAGGGTGCCGGGAAGTGGGTCAGGACGGGGGACGTGCAACGATTTCGGGTGCGGCTGAACGGGATGACGTCGGGGGCGAGCGTGACCGCCGGCCCGGACGCCACGCCCGAGCACCCTCGCCCCAGCATGTCGCGGACTCCGGGGGAAAGCCCCTGCGACGGCGTGCCGCAGCACGGGGCGGCGCCCTTGCCATGGGAGACGGTGGCCGCCACGGAACGGGTCCGGCCCGCGCCCGAACGGGGCAGCCCGTTGAAAGGGCCCCAAGGACATTTGCTGGCCGCGGGCGGGATCGGAACGCTACTAGGGGCCCTGTGGCTGATTGGCACGGTACAACGCCACAAAGAGCGTAGAGTGATGGAGTAATGGTCTTTACTGTTACTTTGACCCGACTAGTATTCCCTTGACCAAGGTTTCGGGACTGCGCGGAGGGCACCGGTGGCACGCAGGCGAGCGACGGCCGTGTCCGCTATCGTCCTCGCGCTGGGTTTGACCGGCGCCGGGGCGGCGCCCTTCATCATGCAAAGCGCGAGCGCGTCCGTGACGGCCGCGTTCGATCCGCCCGTCGAGCCCTGCGATGTCGGTGACACGACCTGCGAGACCACGCCGGAGACCACCGTCACCGTCACGACCACCCTAGGCTCGCCCACGCCCGAGGAGTCGCCGGAGACGACGATCACCACGACCGTCACCGCGACTCCGACGAAGGCCACCAAGACCCCGACGCCGAAGAAGACCACCTCGGCCCCCGCGACCACGCAGGCGCCCAGCACGCCTACGCAGAACCTGCAGCCGGTGCCCTCACAGAGCGTCGAGGTGCCGCCCACCACCGCGGAGACCACTCCCGAGCAGTCCGTCCAGATGCCGACGGTCGCGCCCGAGACGAGCGCGCCCGTGCTGCCGACCGAGACGGAGGTCGCCTCCTCCGAGGAGGTGCCGCTGGAGCTGCGTGGCGCGGCGCCGGAGTTCGACCAGCGGACGCTGACGCAGAAGCTCAGCATCCCGGCTCTGGTGCTGGTCCTGCTCGCGCTCTTCGCCGTGCTGATCTTCGAGGGGCGGCTGCGCCGCATGGCGCACGCGGCGGCCGTACGCAAGGCCGGACCGCAGCACATGGGAGGGCGCCCGGACATGCCGCCTCCCGGCGGCGGCTACCCGACCGGCCCCGGCTATCCGGCCGGCCCCGGTTACGTCTCGGCGGGCTTCCCGGCACCCGGCTATCCGGGCGGGACGGCGTACGCGCCGATCATCAGCTTCGTCCCCGTGCAGACCTACCCGAGCGGCCCGGTCGTCTACCAGGACCCAGGCCAGCCGTACCCGCCCCAGGGATACGCGCAGGAGCCATCGGCGGAGCCGCCCGTCGTGCTGCACCCGGACGAGTTCGACTCCTACAACCACGAGCCGCCCAAGGCCAAGGAATACCGCGACCCGTTCGAGCCCCTGGTCCCGCCGGCCGAGCCGCCCGCGGACATTCCGCCCGGCGGCGCGAGTTCGTACGAGGACGGACAGGAGCACCCGCTCGGTCCGATCCCGGCAGCGGAACCCGGCGACTCCGAGCCGTGGCAGGAGGGGCGGTCCCTGTTCGAGCCTGCCCAGAGCGCCGCTGAGGGCTACGAGCCGCCGCCGTACCTGCCTGCGGACGAGGACGTGACCGCCGTCCAGCCGATGCCGCAGCAGGAGCCCACCAAGGAGATGCCGGACTCCACGCGCAAGCGCTTCCGCCGGTCCAAGTAAAAAGGGGGCCGGTGAACCGGCCCCCCAACCGCTACTTGGCGCGTTTGAAGATCTTGTTGCCGAGCCACACCAGCGGGTCGTACTTCCGGTCCACCACGCGCTCCTTCATCGGGATCAGCGCGTTGTCGGTGATCTTGATGTGCTCGGGGCAGACCTCGGTGCAGCACTTGGTGATGTTGCAGTAGCCGAGCCCGTGTTCCTCCTGGGCCGACTCCTGCCGGTCCGCCACGTCATACGGGTGCATGTCCAGCTCGGCGATCCGCATGAGGAAGCGGGGACCGGAGAAGTTGGTCTTGTTCTCCTCGTGGTCGCGGATCACGTGGCAGATGTTGTTGCACATGAAGCACTCGATGCACTTGCGGAACTCCTGGGACCGCTCGACGTCGACCTGCTTCATGCGGTATTCGCCGGGGCGTACGCCCGCCGGCGGCGTGAAGGACGGGACTTCCCTGGCCTTCTGGTAGTTGTAGGAGACGTCCGTGACGAGGTCCTTGATGACGGGGAAGGTCCGCATCGGCGTGACCGTGATGGTCTCGTCCTCCTCGAAGGTGGACATGCGGGTCATGCAGCCCAGCCGCGGCTTGCCGTTGATCTCCATGCTGCACGAGCCGCACTTGCCCGCCTTGCAGTTCCAGCGCACCGCCAGGTCGGGCGCCTGCGTGGCCTGCAGCCTGTGGATGATGTCGAGGACGACCTCGCCCTCGTTGACCTCCACGGTGAAGTCCTCGAGCCTGCCCTCTCCGCCCTCACCGCGCCAGACCTTGAACTTTGCCTTGTAGCTCATGACTTCGCTATCCCGTCGAACTCGGCCATCTCTTCGTCGGTGAGGTATTTCTTCAGCTCGTCCCGGTCGAAAAGGCTGATCAGGTCGTCCCGCATGGACGGCTGGACCTTCTCCTCGACCTTGACGACCGAGCCGTCCTCGGTGGAGCAGACGAGCAGCTTGCGGCGCCAGCCCGGGTCCATGCCCGGGAAGTCGTCGCGGGTGTGCCCGCCGCGGCTCTCCTCACGCAGCAGTGCGGCCCTGGCCACGCACTCCGACACCAGCACCATGTTGCGCAGGTCGATCGCGAGATGCCAACCCGGGTTGTAGATGCGGGACCCGGCGGCCCCCACCATGCGCACGCGCTCCTTCAGCTTCTCCACGACCTGCAGCGCCTCGCCGACCTCCTCGGCCTTGCGGATGATGCCGACCAGGTCGTTCATCGTGCGCTGCAGCTCGTGGTGGACCTCGTAGGGGTTCTCGCCGCTGCGCCCGAGCGGCGCCAGCGCCTCCTCCCGCGCCTCGTCCACCTGCTCCGGGGCGAGCTTGGGCCGGGCGGCGAGCCCTTCCACGTACGCCGCCGCGCCCGCGCCCGCCCGGCGCCCGAACACCAGCAGGTCGGACAGCGAGTTGCCGCCCAGCCGGTTGGAGCCGTGCATGCCGCCGGACACCTCGCCCGCGGCGAACAGCCCCGGTACGGCAGCCGCCCCGGTGTCCGCGTCCACCTCGACGCCGCCCATGATGTAGTGGCAGGTCGGGCCCACCTGCATGGGCTCGGCGGTGATGTCGACGTCGGCCAGCTCCTTGAACTGGTGGTGCATCGACGGCAGCCGCTTCTTGATCTCCTCGGCCGGCAGCCGGGTGGACACGTCGAGGAATACGCCGCCCTGGGGCGAACCGCGCCCGGCCTTCACCTCGGCGTTGATCGCGCGGGCCACCTCGTCACGCGGCAGCAGCTCCGGCGGGCGCCGGTTGTTGGCCTGGTCGGTGTACCAGCGGTCGCCCTCCTCCTCGGTGGTGGCGTACTTGTCCTTGAACACCTCGGGGATGTAGTCGAACATGAAGCGCCGGCCCTCGGAGTTGCGCAGCACGCCGCCGTCGCCGCGGACGGACTCGGTGACGAGGATGCCGCGCACGGACGGCGGCCAGACCATCCCGGTGGGGTGGAACTGGATGAACTCCATGTTGATCAGCTTCGCGCCGGCGAGGAGCGCCAGGGCGTGGCCGTCGCCGGTGTACTCCCAGGAGTTGGAGGTGACGACGTACGACTTGCCGATGCCGCCGGTGGCCAGGACCACGGCCGGGGCGTCGAAGAGGATGAAGTTGCCGGTCTCGCGCCAGTAGCCGAACGCGCCGGAGATCCGGTCGCCGTCCTTGAGCAGGCGGGTGACCGTGCACTCGGCGAAGACCTTGATGTAGGCCTCGTAGTCGCCGTGCTTCTCGTAGTCCTCCTGCTGCAGCGCCACCACGCGCTGCTGCAGCGTGCGGATCAGCTCCAGCCCGGTACGGTCGCCCACGTGTGCGAGCCGTGGGTACTCGTGCCCGCCGAAGTTCCGCTGGCTGATCTTGCCGTCCTTGGTGCGGTCGAACAGCGCGCCCCAGGCCTCCAGCTCCCAGACGCGGTCCGGCGCCTCCTTGGCGTGCAGTTCGGCCATCCGCCAGTTGTTGAGGAACTTGCCGCCGCGCATGGTGTCGCGGAAGTGCACCATCCAGTTGTCACTGGGGTTGACGTTGCCCAGGGCCGCGGCCGCGCCGCCCTCGGCCATGACCGTGTGCGCCTTGCCGAACAGCGACTTGCACACGATCGCCGTCCGCTTGCCCTGCTGGCGAGCCTCGATGGCGGCGCGCAGCCCGGCGCCGCCCGCGCCGATGACGACGACGTCATATTCGTGAAGCTCTGTGTTAAGCGAGTTTTCCACTGAAAGCTGTCCTTACGCGTACGGGAAGGCGATGATGCCCTTGGCCACCAGGCGGACGTACAGGTCGGCACCCATGACCGAGAACATCGAGGCCCACGCGAGGGGTTGGTGCTTGGCGTTGAGCTTGGAGACGAACGTCCAGGCCCGGTAGCGCAGCGGGTGACGGGAGAAGTGGTTGAGCCGTCCCGCGGTGATGTGCCTGCAGGAGTGGCAGCCCAGCGTGTAGCCCCAGATGAGCACCACGTTGAGCAGCAGGATCCAGGTGCCCAGCCCGAGCGGCGTGTGGACGAGCGCCAGGATCGCGTCGTAGGTGAGGACGGAGCCGATGAGCAGGGCGCCGTAGAAGAAGTAGCGGTGGATGTTCTGGAAGATCAGCGGGAAGCGGGTCTCACCGGTGTACTTCCCATGCGGCTCCTGCACGGCGCAGGCGGCCGGCGCCAGCCAGAACGACCGGTAATACGACTTTCGGTAGTAATAGCAGGTCAGCCGGAAGCCGCCGGGCAGGCCGAGGATCAGCAGCCCCGGCGGCAGCGCGTACCAGTCGCCGAACGGTGCCAGGCCGAGGAACCTCGCCCCCTCGGGGCACGCGGTCGCCAGACATGGCGACGAGAACGGGGCGATGTACTCCGACCCTGGCACGTAGTAGCTGGTATCGAAGATCGCCCACACGCCGTAGACAAGGAACGTGCTGAGCCCGAGGAATGTCAGCAGCGGCACCAGCCACCATCTGTCCGTGCGCAGCGTGCGTACTTTGACTTGCGCACGCTGCCTTCTGGCCGAAGCTTCGGGCGTCGTCTGGGTCATCGCGGACCTCTCCACCTCCCGCGGACCCTGTTCGCGCAGGGGGTCCGTGGTTTCGTTTCGCTGGGCGCGCGTACGGCGGTATCCGCTCAAGCGCGCGTTGGTGGGGGATACGTTACGACGACCGCATCGCATTTTGTGAGCGGGGTCACTCACTTTTTCGATGACCGGCTGTGATTCCTGTCACGTAGGCCCGTCAGAGGCGCTGCCCCTGGCTGGGCAACTTAACCACAGTCACGAAAAAATCATCTATCTGCCGGACAACCCGGATAAATTGCTCAAAGTCCACCGGCTTGGAGACGTACGCGTTGGCGTGCAACCGGTAGCTGTGCAGGATGTCCTCCTCCGCCTCCGACGTCGTCAAGATCACCACGGGGATCGTGCGCAACGCCTGGTCCGCCTTGACCTCGCGCAGCACCTCCATGCCGCTCATCCGCGGCAGGTTGAGGTCGAGCAGGATGAGGTCCGGGCGCGGCGCCTCCGCGAAGCCCTCCTCCCGGCGCAGGAACGCCATGGCCTGCTCACCGTCGTTGACCACGTTGAGGCGGTTGCGGACCTTGTTGAAGTCGAAGGCCTCCTTGGTGAGCAGGATGTCCCCTTGATCGTCCTCCACCAGGAGGACCTCGATGGGGCGCCAGTCAGTCATCGTCGTCTCCAGCCGCGGGTAGCGTCCAGCGGAACGTCGAGCCCTGGCCCTCCGCGCCGCGGTCGAGCCACAGCTGTCCGCCGTGGTACTCGACGATCTTGCGGCACAGTGCCAGGCCGATGCCAGTCCCTGGATACACGTCGCGGGGGTGGAGACGCTGGAATATCAGGAATATGCGGTCGGCGTACTTGGGCTCGATGCCGATTCCGTTGTCCGAGCAGGTGAACTCCCATTTGTCGCCGGATCGCCGCACCCCGATGTGGACGCGCGGCGGCTCCTCGGAGCGGAACTTCATGGCGTTCTCGATCAGGTTCTGGAACAGCTGCGTGAGCTGCAGCCGGTTGCCCTTGACCTTGGGCAGCTCGTCCCTGGTGACCGTGGTGCCGGTGTCCTCGATGGTGGCCGACAGGTTCTCCAGCGCCGAGTTCAGCGCCTCGTCGGAGTCGATCACGGTGCGCTCGCCGGTGACCCGGCCGACCCGCGAGAAGTCCAGCAGGTCGTTGATCAGCAGCTGCATGCGCTTCGCGCCGTCGACCGCGTAATGGATGTACTGCCTGGCCCGCTCGTCGAGCTGCGGACCGTAGCGCTGTTCCAGCATCTGGGTGAAGCTGGCCACCTTGCGCAGCGGCTCCTGCAGGTCGTGGCTGGCCACGTAGGCGAACTGCTCCAGCTCGCTGTTCGACCTGCGCAGTTCCTCTGTCTGCTCGGTGGCCACGCGCCAGGCCGACACGATGCGGCCGCGCATGGAGTCGGCGTGGCTGGACAGCTCGGCGAGCTCCGCCGGCCGGTCCACCTGCAGGGTGTGGTCGAAGTCGCCGGCGGCGACCTTGCGGATCTGCTCGGTGAGCTGGTCGATGGGCTTCAGCACGGCATAGCGCACGATGATCGCCAGCCCTATGCCGCAGGCCAGCAACACGGTGAACAGCACGATCAATGCCGCGTTCAGCCGGTTGAGCTGCGCGGCCACGTCGGGCCGCTCGTTGATCTCCAGGGCCCGCATGCTCATCGACAAGGTGACCGCGACCCCGGTCACGAACGCCACGCCGGCCACCGCGCCGGTGAACAGGAACCAGCGGGCCACGGGCAGCCGGCCCAGCCCGATCGGCTCCCTGGGAGGAGGCAGCGGATGGATGCTCATGCTCTCCTCCTGCCCACCAGGACCACGGCCAGATCGTCGCTCAGCGTGCCCACGTGCCGGATGAGCCGGTCGAGGTCGATGGCGCCGTGCTCGCGTACGAGCTTGACCAAGCCTTCCACGCCCAGCAGTTCCTTGTGCTCGCCCACGGCGGCCTCGATCAGGCCGTCGGTGTAGAGCATCATCGACCACTTCTCGCCCAGCGGCACGTCGATCACCGACCATTCCGCGTCGGGGAAGATCCCGAGCGGCGGGCCCGACGGGGCGCCGGGGACCACTTCCACGTGGCCGTCGCGCACCAGCACGGGCGGCGGGTGCCCGACCACGCGCATCCTGGCGAGCCGCAGATCCGGGGTGATCGTCGCCATGCACAGCGTGGTGAAGATCTCCGGGGCCTTGCGCTCGGCCCGCAGCAGCATGTCGAGCGTGCGCAGCAGTTTGTCCCCCGTCTGACCGGCCAGCACCAGCGTGCGCCACGCGATGCGCATGGCTACGCCGAGCGCGGCCTCGTCGGGGCCGTGCCCGCACACGTCGCCCACCACGATGTGCACCGCGCCGTCCGGGGTCTGCACCGAGTCCAGGAAGTCGCCGGCCAGCGTCCCGCCGCTGCCCGGCAGGTAACGCGTGGTGTGCTCGATCTCGTCGGTGTGCAGCAGCGCGACGGGCAGCAGGTGACGCTGCATCCTGGCGTTCTCCTTGGCGATCAGCTCCGCCTGCATGAGCCTGAGCTGGGCCTGGTCGGCCCGCTTGCGCTCCATGGCGTATCTGATGGACCTGGCCAGCAGCCGCGCGTCGACGTCCTGCTTGACCAGGTAGTCCTGCGCCCCGGCCTGCACCGCGGCGACGCCCAGCCGGACGTTCCTGAGCCCGGTGAGCACCAGCACGGCCGCGTGCGGCGCCAGCGCCAGCACCGCCTCCAGGGCCTCCAGCCGGTTCGCGTCGGGCAATGAGAGGTCGACGAGCACGCACTGGATGTTGGAGGTCAGCTTGACCTTGGCCTCCTGCAGGCTCCGCGCCCGGAAGATCTTCGGCGGCGCGACGGCCTGCTCGAGCAACTGCTCGACGAGGAAGGCGTCGCCGTCGTCGTCTTCGACGAGGAGCAGCGTCAGCGTTTCCGAGAGATTTGCTGTCACAAACCGCCTCACCGAGAATCCGACACGTTGCTGCTCATTCTGCGATGAGCTCTACCCCTTGTGGAAGCGTGCCCTCTCGCCCAGCTTCCACCACAAAAGTCAGTAAGGTCTCTCTGAACGCCTGCGCGGCCGTGGTCGGCTCGACATCCTTGCGGTGGGCCAGCGCGATCGTACGGCTGAGCCCCGGCGGCGCGAGCGGCGTGCCCGACAGCCCAGGGCGCCCGTCGAGCACCATGGAGGGCACCACGGCCACACCCAGCCCCGCCTCCACGAACCGCAGCACCGCGTCCATCTCGCCGCCCTGCACCGCGAACGCGGGCTCGAAGCCCGCCTGCCGGCACGCCGCCAGCGTCGCCTCCCGAAGGTCGTAGCCGCGCCGGAACATCACCATCTGGCGCCCGCGCAGGTCCTCGATCTCCATGTACGGGCTTCGCGTGTGCTCATGCGACGGCGAGACGACCACGAGGTTCTCCCGCAGGATCTCCTCGGTGACCAGCGAGGGGTCGTCGCTCTGCAGCGGCATGATGATCAATGACAGGTCGAGCTGCCCCCTGGCCAGCGCCCGCACCAGGTCACGCGAGCCGCCCTCCTCGACCAGCAGCTCGATCCCCGGGTACGCGTGATGGAAGCGGGCCAGCGCGTCGGCCAGCAGCCCCGCGCAGAGCGACGGCGTGGCACCCAGCCGCACCCGCCCCCGGCGCAGCCCGGCGAGCTGGGCCACCTCCTGCCTGGCGGTGTCGGCGTCGGCGAGCATCCGCCGGGCGAGCGGCAGCAGCGCCTCGCCGGCCGGGGTGAGGGTGACGTTGCCGCGGGCCCGCGAGAACAGCGGCGCCCCGAGATCGGTCTCCAGGGCCTTGATCTGCTTGCTCAGCGACGGCTGCGCGACCCGCATGCGCTCGGCGGCCTGGGTGAAGTGCCTGGTCTCCGCGACGGCGACGAAGTAGGCCAGTTGTTGCAACTGCATGTGATTTTCCTCGCACCGGCCGACCGGTTTTCCGGGAAAAGGCCCTACATACCAGCATCATAGCCCGCGGCTATGGAAACCAGGCCCGCCATGACTTGGACGGATCATCGCTGGGTACTTAGCGTCTGAAGACGTGACTGCGACGATTGAGCGCGGCGCCGCTACAGCGCCTGTTACACCTCCCGATAGCACTCCCAAGCGTAAGCAGAACGGCGGGTTCCTCGGCTCGTCGAACGGCAAGAAGGTCGTCATGGCCGTCACGGGCGCCATCATGGTGCTCTTCCTGATCGGCCACATGCTGGGGAACCTCAAGATCTTCTTGGGCGAGGACTCCTTCAACGACTACGCCCACGCGCTGCGCACGCTGGGGGAGCCGCTGCTGCCGTACCGGACGCTGCTGACGGTCATCGAGCTCGTCCTGGTCGCCTCGGTCGTCCTGCACATGTGGGCCGCGATCTCGCTCGCCCGCCGCGCCGGCAAGGCCAGGCCGGTCAAGTACGTCTCCAAGAAGTCGCAGGCCGGCGGCTACACCACGCACATCATGCGGTTCGGCGGGCTGACGATCGCGCTCTTCGTCGTCTGGCACCTGCTCGACCTGACCTTCGGCGTCGTCAACCCCAAGGGTTACGACTCCGCCCCGGCCGACCGCATGATCGCCGACTTCCAGCCGTCCCGGTGGTGGATGACGCTGGTCTACGTCGTCGCCGTCGTCTTGGTCGGCCTGCACCTGCGGCACGGCGTCTGGAGCGCCTTCCAGACGCTCGGCTGGGCCAACCAGGCCCGCAACCGCGTCCTTCGCATGAGTGCGGGACTGATCTCCGCGGTGCTGGTGCTCGGTTTCGTGGCCCCGCCCCTCGCGATCATGTTCGGAGTTGTGAAGTGAAGTACACCGAAGGTCCGGAGATCCGCGACGCCAAGGCCCCCGCTGGTCCCATCGAGGAGCGGTGGGAGAAGCGGAAGTTCGGCGCCAAGCTGGTCAACCCGGCCAACAAGCGCAAGCTCCACGTGATCGTGGTCGGCACCGGCCTGGCCGGCGGCTCGGCCGCGGCGACGCTCGGCGAGCTGGGCTACAACGTCACGTCCTTCTGCTACCAGGACACCCCGCGCCGCGCGCACTCGATCGCCGCGCAGGGCGGGATCAACGCCGCCAAGAACTACCGCGGCGACGGCGACAGCATTTATCGGCTCTTCTACGACACCGTCAAGGGCGGCGACTTCCGCGCCCGCGAGTCGAACGTCTACCGCCTCGCCCAGGTTTCGGTGAACATCATCGACCAGGCCGTCGCGCAGGGCGTGCCGTTCGCCCGCGAGTACGGTGGCCTGCTGGACACCCGCTCGTTCGGTGGCGCCCAGGTCTCCCGCACCTTCTACGCGCGCGGCCAGACGGGCCAGCAGTTGCTGCTGGGGGCGTACCAGGCGCTGGAGCGGCAGATCGCGGCCGGGACCGTGACCATGCACACCCGGCACGAGATGCTCGACGTGATCGTCGCCGACGGGCGGGCGCGCGGCATCATCGTGCGCGACATGGTGACCGGTGAGATCGAGCGCCACCTGGCCGACGCCGTGGTGCTGGCCACCGGCGGCTACGGCAACGTCTTCTTCCTGTCCACGAACGCCAAGGGCTGCAACACGACGGCGATCTGGCGGGCGCACGAGCGCGGCGCGTACTTCGCCAACCCCTGCTACACGCAGATCCACCCGACCTGCATCCCGGTGTCGGGCGAGTACCAGTCGAAGCTGACGCTGATGTCGGAGTCGCTGCGCAACGACGGCCGCGTGTGGGTGCCGCTGCGCAAGAACGACACCCGCGCCCCCGGGGACATCCCGGAGGACGAGCGCGACTACTACCTGGAGCGCATCTACCCGGCCTTCGGCAACCTCGTCCCCCGGGACATCGCCTCGCGGGCCGCCAAGAACGTCTGCGACGAGGGCCGCGGCGTCGGCCCCGGCGGGCTGGGCGTCTACCTGGACTTCCGCGACGCCATCAACCGGCTCGGGCGCGACGCGGTGGAGAAGAAGTACGGCAACCTCTTCGAGATGTACGAGCGCATCACCGGCGAGAACCCGTACGACGTGCCGATGCGGATCTACCCGGCAGTCCACTACACGATGGGCGGCCTGTGGGTGGACTACGACCTGCAGTCGACGATCCCGGGCCTGTTCGTCATCGGCGAGGCGAACTTCTCCGACCACGGCGCGAACCGTCTGGGCGCCTCCGCGCTGATGCAGGGGCTGGCCGACGGATATTTCGTCCTTCCGACCACGATCGGTGACTACCTGGCCGCGGGCCCGTTCGGCGAGGTCGACGAGTCGGCCGTGGCCGAGGCCGAGATCAAGGTCCGGAACAAGATCGAGCGTCTCCTGTCCGTGAACGGCACCCGCACCCCCGACTCCTTCCACCGCGAGCTCGGCAAGCTCATGTGGGACTACTGCGGCATGGAGCGCACCGAGGAGTCGCTGCGCAAGGCGCTGGAGCGCATCCCCGAGCTGCGCGCGGAGTTCTGGCAGAACGTCAAGGTGACCGGCACCTCCGAGGAGCTCAACCAGGTGTTGGAGCGGGCCGGGCGGGTCGCGGACTTCTTCGACCTGGCCGAGCTCATGTGCCTGGACGCCCTGGTCCGCAGCGAGTCCTGCGGCGGCCACTTCCGCGCCGAGTCCCAGGACTCCGACGGCGAGGCCCTGCGCGACGACGACAACTTCGCGCACGTCTCGGCGTGGGAGTGGGGAGCCGACGGCCCGATCCTGCACAAGGAACCGCTCGAGTACGAGTACGTCAAGATGACCCAGCGGAGCTACAAGTGAACCTGACCCTTAAGGTCTGGCGTCAGAGCGGCCCTTCGGACGCGGGACGAATGGTGACGTACCGCGTTGAGGACGTCTCCCCGGACATGTCCTTCCTGGAGATGCTCGACGTCCTCAACGAGCGCCTCATCCTCGAGGGCGACGACCCGATCGCCTTCGACCACGACTGCCGCGAGGGCATCTGCGGCATGTGCGGCATGGTCATCAACGGCGTGGCCCACGGCGAGCAGCGCGCCACGACGACCTGCCAGCTCCACATGCGCCACTTCGAGGACAACGCCACGATCACCATCGAGCCGTGGCGCGCGGCCCCGTTCCCGGTCGTCAAGGACCTGGTCGTGGACCGCAGCGCGTTCGACCGCATCATCCAGGCGGGCGGCTTCGTCTCCGTCCCGGCCGGCTCGGCACCGGACGCCCACAGCGTGCCTGTGCGCAAGGAGGACGCGGACGCGGCCTTCGACGCGGCCACCTGCATCGGCTGCGGCGCCTGCGTGGCGGCCTGCCCGAACGGCTCGGCCTCGCTGTTCACCGCCGCCAAGATCACCCACCTGAGCCTGCTGCCCCAGGGCCAGCCGGAGCGCCTGTCGCGCGCCAAGGCCATGGTGGACCAGATGGACGCGGAGGGGTTCGGCGGCTGCACGAACACGGGCGAGTGCACGGCGGTCTGCCCGAAGGGCATCCCGCTGGACACGATCGCGCAGATGAACAGCGATTATCTGAAGGCGAACGCCAAGTAGGTCTCCTGCGGCCCCCGCCCGTTGCCCGCCTGGGTGGGGGCTACTTCCACACACTCAACGCCGCGCTCGCCGGCAAGGGCGTCTACGTAGGGGCGGTCAACGTCGGCGCGCTGATCGAGGCAGCGTGCCGCACCAGGCGATCGCGTCGTCCAGCGAGCCGCTCGGGTTCGAGCCGGTTAAGTGACGTCCATGCTGAAGCCGCCGCGAGTCCTGTGTGGATCCGCCGCAGGCTCCCGGCGAAGTGGATGCCTGGGCTCCGGCCACCGTGCTGGACCCGCGGCAGGCGCTCTACTCCGGAAGTGAAGCGGAGTATCTGCTGCGTGAGGATCCGAAGTTCACCGGAAGCGCGTTGCACTACGCGATCATCAATGCTGTCGCGAACGGTGCCACGAGTCCGGCGAAGATCGGTGGGTTGCTGGAGCAGCCGCGCTCGTCACTGACCCGGCCCATCGACGCGCTGGCGAGCGCGGGATACCTCCGGTACGAGACCGATCCACTGTGGGAAAGACGTCCAGTGATCACCATTGCCGATCCCATCGTCCGGTTCCACAACCTGATCACCGTCCCACAGCATGATCTCGTGGAGACGGGCCAGTCGGCAGAGGCGTGGCGTCGTTCGCGGCCCACCTTTGTCGCTCGCATCCTGGGACCTCACTTCGAGAGTTGCGCCAGGGCGTGGCTTCGGGCCCAGGCCGACCCGGCGCTGCGAGGTGATGCCGGCCTGGTGACGGGGACCGTCGTCAACGACAGGAAGGGGCAGGCCAAGCACGAGATCGACGTCGTCGCTCTGGACAAGCGGTCAGGGAGGGCGCATATCAGCCTCATCGGCGAGGCGAAGGCCACGGTCACCCGGCGGAGCGTGGCGGATCTCGACCGGCTCGATCGTCTCAAAGAGCTGCTGACCGAGCATGGGCACGACACCGCGTCGGCCGTCTTGGCACTGTTCTCGATGGAGGGTTTCCAGCCGGATCTCGTCAGTGCGGCACGCCGCAGGGAAGACGTTCTCCTGGTCGATCTGTCTGCCCTGTTCGGTGTGGGCGAGCCCGTGGTGGTTCCGCGCAAATGAAATTTCGGGCTGAGGCGTAACAAGAAGGACGTTCGGACCACTTCCTGGTGTCAGAAGCACGCATCCCGAACGAAGGGGCTGGGCGGTGGCGGATGATTCGCACCGGTTCACCGGCATGTACGACGAATGCCGACAACGTGTGTGGGCCTACGTGGTCAGTCGCGCGGGGCGGCAGGTGGCGGACGAGGTGGTGAGCGAGACGTTCGCGATCGCCTGGCGGCGCCTGGACGACGTGCCGGAGCCGGCCCTGCCGTGGCTGCTCGGCGTCGCCCGTAACGTGCTGCGCGACAACGTACGGGCCGAGGCGCGCAGGGAAGCGCTGGCAGCGGAGCTGCGGGCCTGGACCGAGGGCGATGTGGCGGATCAGGTGACCGAGCGGATGGGGGTGCTCCGGGCGCTGGCCGCGTTGCCGGAGGACGACCGGGAAATCCTGATGCTGGTCGCCTGGCATGGGCTGTCGCCGAAGGAGGCCGCTCGCGTCATCGGATGCTCGTCGGCGGCGTTCCGCGTACGGCTGCATCGGGCCCGCAAGCGGCTCGCCCGCACGATGGAGCCCGCGCAACCAGCCCTGCCCCACGTTCGGAACCTCAGCGAGGAGTGGTCATGAACCCCATCGACGAGCTCAGGGCCGCCCGCCCCGCGCATCTCGGCGACCGGCCGGTGGACCCGCGCACCAGGGCCGCCGAGTTGGCCCACGCCATGTCGCAGCCGCGGCCGGTGCGGCGCCGGCGCAAGACGGTCAGGCCCGTGTGGGGCGTCGGCCTCGCCGGGGCGGTGGCGGCCGCGGCGGCGGTGGCCGTCGTCATCTCCGGGAACGGGGTGGCGCCGGCTCCGCGGGCGCCCGACGGCGGCCCGCTCGCCGCCACCGCCACGACCGGGCCGGACGGCAGCAGCTCCACGACAAGGCCGGACGGCACGGCGGTGCCGAAGGTCACCCTGTCGGCGCGGCAGGTGTTGCTGGCCGCGGCCGAGAAGGCGGACCGGCAGACCGAGAGCGCCGGGGACTACTGGCACACCGAGTCGGTGCGGCAGACCGTGTTCAGCGCGGCGCAGGGCTACCAGGTCATGGTGAAGGAACGGTCGGAGATGTGGACGCCCAGCGCCACCGGCGGCGAGCAGTGGAGCCGCAGCCAGTCCCTGGGTGCGCGGCCGGCCACCGAGGAGGACCGGCGGGCGTGGGAGCGGGCCGGCTCCCCGGCCGAGATCGAGGTCGCGGTGCCCGGCAAGGGCAAGCCGATGCCGCTGGCGCTGGAGACCTCGCCGGGTAAGGTGCGGACCAGCCGCAGTCCTCTGGTGGACGGGGACAAGGTGTTCTGGCTGGGACGCAACGTCACGATGAAGGACCTGCGCGACTTGCCTGGCGACCCGGACGAGCTCAAGAAGTGGCTGCTGCGCTCGTACAAGGGCCACGACACGGAGTCCTCCAGCGTCCCGATGGGGTCCGACGTCTGGCTGTTCAAGGTGAGCGTGGGCCTGATCACGGATATGCCGGTGACGCCGCAGGTACGCGGGGCCGCGTTCCGCATGCTCGCCGAGCTCGACACCGTCAAGGTCATCGAGAATGTCACGGACGCGCAGGGCCGCCAGGGCACGGCCGTGGCCATCGAGGAGGGCGTCAAGAGCTCCGCCGTCCTGGAGAACCGGCTGATCTTCGACGAGGCGAGCGGCCAGGCACTCGGCACCGAGGACGTCGTGGTGAAGCCCGCCGGCCTCCAGGCGGGGCTCGAGCCCGGCACGGTGTTCAACTCCTACGCCATCCTCAAGGCGGGCTGGACCGACACCAAGCCTTGACCTCGCGCATCGGGGCCCGCTGGACTATCCGGTCTGGCGGGCCTCGTCGTTGGCGTTGGTGCGGATCTGCTGGATGCGCTGCTTGGTCAGGCCGAGCAGCTCACCGATGTCGGCGTCCGACAGGCCGAGCTCGTGCATGTGCTTGACGCGTTTCTTAAGCGTACGCGTGTAGTCCTCGGCGATCGCGGCGGCCTGGCGCTGGAGGGCGGCGAAGTCGTCGAGGTCCTGCTCCGACAGGCCGGGCAGGGCGTAGTGGAAGACCGGCTTCGGCGGCCGGGCGCGATCGGTGAACAGGAACGGAAGCCCCTCGGCGACATCCCCGTGCAGTTCCTTCAGCGTACGGGCCGACATGCCGCCGGCCACGCCGTCCACCTTGGCCAGCCATAGGTTGCCGGCCATGGTGACGTGGACGTCAACGCGGTCTGCGGTCATCGAGCCTCCAGCCAATCGTCGCCGAACAGGTGCGCGAGCCCCTGTTCGAGGGAGTCCACCAGGTGCGGGGTCTCCCCGGGGTACAGCGGGACGATCGCGCGGGCCACGACGCGGCCCTCGGCATCCCATAGCAGGAGGAATCGCTGGCGTTTTGTCGTTTCCGCCCAGTCGCAGCGCAAGCCATGGAGGTGGGAGAGCCTGATGATCCGGTCGCGGATGCCCGCGTAGTCGTCTCGTTCCACCACACGCGGCAGACTATATCCCTTGTTCACCATCGACAAGACTTCTTGTCGGCATGATTGTCTATGGCGTGTCGGGTTCGTCCGGTCCCCAAACGCGAAGGAACGTCCGTGTCGCGGCCTGCGCCATGCCCCGCACCTCGTCGTCGTCCAGCGTGCGGGTCCCCAGCTGGGAGCGGGCCTCAAGCGGGCCTGTGAGCAGGGCCATGAGCTGCTCGGCCGCCAGGTCGGGGTCCGTGGCGCGCAGCCGGCCGGCGAGCGTGAGCCGGGCCAGCCGGTCGGCGAGGGCCTGGTTGAGCCGGTCGGGGCCGCTGTCCTTCACGATGTCGAGGATCTCGGGGAACCTCTTGATCTCCGAGTGGAGCAGGCGGCGTAGCGCGCACGAGCGGTCGTCGGTGTGCAGGCGGAGCAGCGCGTAGCCGACGTCCTCCAGTGTGGTGGGCAGGTCGTCGCCGGGGTTGGCGAGCGACTCCAGGGTCACCAGGCGCTCGTTCAGCGACGTCCGGGCGGCGGCCTCGATCGCGTTCTTGAAGAGGGTGGCTTTGTCGGTCAGGTGGTTGTACACCGTCGGCTTGGCCACGCCCGCCTCATCGGCGATCTCCTGCACGCAGGCCTGGGCGTAGCCCTGGCGGGCGAACACAGTGAACGCGCCTTCCAGGATCGCCTCCCGCTTGTCGATGCGGCCGCGCGAGGAGGTGGTGCTGCTCATGTCCTCGATTGTACCCGCTGGTTCAACGAGATGAACGACCCGGTTGCGTGTTGACGCATAGGGCTATTACGTTGAACCCATGAGTTCAATTCCGCCGGACGAGGATCGTCTGGACACGCGGCTGCTGTGGATGATCGTCGTGGTGCTCCTCGGCGGGCTGCTGGGCATCCTCAACAGCACGATGGCCGCCGTCGCCACCGACACGCTCGCCACGGCCTTCGGCACCTCGCTGAGTACGATCGGCTGGACGTCCACCGGATTCCTGCTGGCCGTGACCGCGACCATCCCGTTCACCACGTGGGCCGTCGACCGGTTCGGCGGCAAGCGGCTGTGGCTGGCCGGCCTGCTGCTGTTCCTGGCCGGGTCGCTCGGCACGGGACTGGCCTGGAACGTCGGCAGCCTGATCGCCTTCCGCGTGCTGCAGGGGTTCGGGGCCGGGCTGCTCGATCCGCTCGTACTGATCCTGCTGGCCCGAGCGGCCGGGCCGCACCGCGCCGGACGGGTGATGGGCCTGATGGGAGTGGTGCTGTCCCTTGGGCCGGTGCTCGGGCCGATAGCGGGCGGGGCCGTGCTCGACAGCCTCGAATGGCGGTGGATGTTCCTGCTCAGCGTGCCTTTCGGCGCCATCGCGTACGTGCTCGCCCTCCGCGTCATTCCCGCCGATGAGCCGGCTGGGACGTCGGCGGCGCGGCTCGACGTACTCGGACTGGCGCTGCTCGGCCCCGGCTTCGCGGCCGTCGTGCTGGCCTTGTCGCAGACGGCCGAGCAGGGAGCATTCGCCGCCTGGCAGGTGCTGACACCGCTGGGTGCGGGAGTGGCGCTGCTGCTCGGCTACGCGCTGAGGCCGAGAAGCGTCAACGAGGCGCTGATCGACCTGCGGCTGTTCGCCAACCGGGGGTTCAGCGCGAGCGTCACGATCATGGGGCTCGGCGGGCTGGCCCTGTTCGCCGCGCTGTTCGCCCTGCCCCTGTACCACCAGCAGGCGCACGGCTCCGGCGTGCTCGCCGCCGGGCTGATGATGGCCCCGCTCGGGCTCGGCGGCGCGGTCGCCATGCCGCTGGCCGGGCGCCTGTCGGACCGGCTCGGCGCCCGCGGCCTGGCCACCGGCGGCGCGGTCGTGGCGGTGCTGAGCGCGCTGGCCTTCACCCGCATCGGTACGGAGACCCCGCAGGTGTGGCCGATGCTGGCGGCGTTCGCGCTCGGCCTGGGCTGCGGCTGTTTCAGCGCGCCGACGATGGGATCGCTCTACCGCACCCTGCCGGGGCCCATGGTGGCGCAGGGCAGCTCGGTGCTCTACATGCTCAACCAGCTCGGCGCGGCCCTCGGCGTCGCCCTCGTCACGCTCGTCCTGCAAACTGCCGGCGACCCGATCACCGGTTTCCACGGCGTCTTCTGGCTCGCCGCCGGCGCGATCGTGATCGTCCTGGCCGCCATCCCGCTCCTGCCCGGCAGGCCTGAGGCGGCCGCGCGACCCGTACCCGAAGACCTGGCGAGGACCTCATGAAGACAGTGGTGATCACCGGCGGGACGGACGGGATGGGCAAGGCGCTCGCCCGCACGTACGTGGAGCGAGGCGACACGGTCGTCACCGTCGGCCGCGACCCGCGCAAGGCGGTGCCCGGGGCCGCGTTCATCCCAGCGGACCTGAGCCTGATCAGCGAGAACAGGCGGGTGATCGAGCAGATCAACGCCGCGTACCCAGCCGTGGACGCGCTCGTGTTGTGCGCCCGCTATTTCCGTACGAGCCGGTTCGTGACGGCGGAGGGGGTGGAGGGGACGTTCGCGCTGGACTACCTGAGCCGGTTCCTGCTCAGCCACGGCCTCAACCGGCCCGGCGTGATCGTCAACGTGTCGGGGCCAGGTCAGCCGGACGGGCGCATCCACTGGGACGATCTCATGCTGCAGCGCGGCTACTCCGGCGTGACGGCGCAGTTCCAGGCCGGGAAGGCGAACGACCTGCTCGGGGTGGCCTTCGCGGCGCGAGGCCGCCGTACCCGATATGTGCTGATCCATCCTGGAAGCGTGTCCACCGGCGTCGCCGGCCAGTACGACGCGACGACCGCCCCGCACGCCGAGGCGCTCAAGAGGTACGGGATGCCGGTGGAAGAGGGGATCAAGCCGATCGTCGCCCGCCTCGACGATCCGCCTGCCGAGCCGCTCAGCGCCTTCATCCGAGAGCGGCGGCTCGGCCTGGACCTGCCCTCCTTCGACCGGCGGGCCGCAGAACGGCTGCACGAGCTGACCTCGGAACTGATTGGCTCTGTATAAGGGCCAGCTCGGCCGGTTGGATGAGGGCATGATGAAGACCGAAACCACAGCTCCCGTATCGATCCCCCAGGCCATGGGCACTTTCGGCGCTATTTTGGCGTATCGGCCCGGACGAAGATCAGGCACCACCTGGCACGCGTGCCGTACGCGTGTTCAGGAACTCACACCCACCAGGTGATGCACTTGGCCGGGCTGCCGCCCATGATGTTGTCCTTCGCGCAGGCCTTGTAACCCCAGCCGGCCTTGCTGCGGTGCGCCTTGGAGTAGGTGGTCTTGCTGTTGATCGGTGTAGAGCCGCTGGATTCCCACTTCTTCGTCGAGGGGTTGTAAACCTCCAGCCAGAGATTGTCGTTGCTGCCCATATTGCCGGCGGGGTTGGGGACCCGAGCCCACAGGTAGTAGTTGCCGCCCCACTTGCCCGACCGGATCTGCAGCGTGTACTTGTCAGGCGTGACCGTGACCGTCTGCGACGTCACCGTGCCCACGTTGGTGGCGTACTTCGGTGCGCTGGACGACCAGTAGTTCGCCGCCTGGGCGCTGGAGGTGCTCATGGCCAGCGTGGCCGCCGCCACCAAGCCCACGGTGCCGATAGACGCGATGCGCCCCACGATCTTCCGCATGCGTATGCTCTTCTCCTTCTGACGACTCCTTGTCTCGCCAGACCCTAGGGAGCGCCGGTATAGCGCGGGTACGCCGCGACGGGCCGGAGAAGGTCGGGTCGACAATTGGGATGGGTCGGGGTTGCGGCTTCCCGGCGAGAGGTGGGGCCGTCCACCGTACGTGAGTGGCGGATGCGGATCACGTACGGAGGCCTACGGCCGGGCCGTAGATCGCGTAGCGGGCGCCGGTGGTGAATGCCCAGTAGCGGTCCCCGTAGGACCAGTGCCACCACTCCGTCGGGTAGTTGACGAACCCCCCGGACGTCATGGCGCTGCCCAGCGCGCGACGGTTGCGCCGGGCCTCCTCGGAGGTGCCGGCGAAGGCGGTGTAGCAGGCCTCGTCGCTCTCCGGAGGGGTGGCGTTGACCTGCGTGCCCATGGGGATCTCGACTCCGTCGTCCGTGCACAGGGTCAGGTCCACTGCGCCGCCGGTGACATGTGGCGCGACCTCGGGAGGCGAGACGTATTTGGCCGCTTCACGCCAGGCGCGATCCTCGTCCCACTCCGGATGCGCGGCGTGCAGCCCGGCGCACGATTCCGCGAAGTATCGCTCCTGCAACGTGTACGGGCGCAGGCCCTCCACCACCAGGAGCCGCAGCCCGCGCGGCAACTGGGTCTGCGCCGCCACCAGGCGATCGGCCACGGTCAGCCGTACATGAGCGAAGATTCCCTCCGCGTCGGCGAGGCGGGGGTCGACCCGGATGGCCGGCACTTCGCGGAGGTCGACCAGCGGTTCGTCGCACTCCTTCACCACCAGCGCGGCTATCCGCGGGTCTGACAGGAGCACCAGGTCGGTCATGCGAGCCTCCGGGATCGAACGTGCAGCGGCCCCTTGCGGAGACGCCGACGCTCATGATGCGCCCGGCTGCTACAAGAACGCTGTAATCGGTTCTACAGAGGAAGGCCGCTACCGCAGGAGCTCGCCGTACTCGCGGGAGCCGTGCAGCCGGAAGATCTCCAGCGCCTCGGCCCTGGTCAGCTCCGCCGTGGCCTGATCGCCGAGGGCATGGTGCACGTTGGCGAGGTCGCGCAGGACGCGGGCGCGGAACACCGCGGAGGACACGGCGTCCCACACTCGGAGCGACTCCTCCAGGTTGTTCTTGGCCTGGTAGAGACGGCCCTCCGCCAGGTCGAGCTCGCCGAGGTTACGCAGCGCGCACGCCTCGCCGAAGCGGTCGCCCAATTCGCGCGCCACGGAGAGCGCCTCCTGGAGCGGCGTCCTGGCCTCGTCGTGCTTGCCGCGGCGGAGGCGCACCTTGGCGAGCGCGCGCTGGCAGTACGCGACGAGCAACCGGTCGCCGATCGAGTCGCAGATGTCCAGTGCCTGCAGGGCCGTCTGCTCCGCTTGGCCGAGCTCGCCCTTCGCCCGGTGATACAGGGAGATGCTGCGCAGTGTCAGCCCTTCACCGCGCCGGACGCCCTCCTCCCGGTAGAGCGACAGAGCGGTGTTGAGTTCGGTCCATGACGACCGGTAGTCGCCCTGTTCGAGATGTACGGTGCCCATGAGCCGCTTGACGTGCGCCATCGCCGCCTGGTCCGGCTGCCCGGCCCACAACTCCTCGGCCCGGTGGAGGAAGTGCAGCGCCTCCGGCAAGTAGCCCTGCTCGCGGCAGGCGGCGCCGAGCGCGGTGAGGGTGGCCGCCTCGCCGCGGACGTCCTTCGCCGAGCGGAACATCGACAGTGCCTGGCCGAGATGCTCGCGCGCTTCGGCGTAGCGGTCGCGTTCGTAGAGGAGCTGACCGAGCCCGGCCAGCAGGGTGGCCTGGCCGATGGCGTTGTCGCCCCGCCGAGCGGCGGCCAGCGCGGCCTCGTGGACGCGGTGCAAGCCCGCGAACGGGTTGTCGAAGACGTGCTGGCTGCCCTCGAAGGAGTACGACAGCGCGGAGGCCAGCTCGACGGCGATCTCGTGGAGGTCGAGCGCCGCCGCCAGCTCGATGGCCACGATCAGCGGCTCCTCCTCGGTCCTGAACCAGCCGTGCGGGTCGGCCAGCACGGCGTGCTCCACCTCCGCGTCGACGGGATGGGTCAACCGGTAGCTGGAGCGCAGGGGAATCCACCCCGTGGGCGCGGCCTTGCTGAGCCGTTCGATCAGCCATAACCAGCCACCCAGCACCCTGGTCACCGTGGCGACGCGCGCCGCCTCGGTCTCCTCCGCCTCGGCCCGCTCCCTGGCGAACAGCCGGATGAGATCGTGCAGCCGGTAACGGATCTGACCGGTGGCGTCCACCCCCTGCACTCCGGCGAGCGAGGCGTCCACGAGCTGCTCCAGCAGGTCCTCGGCTTCGTCCTGGCCGCTCTCGATGGCCGCGGCCGCGACCCACGCGGAGAAGTACGGCAGGCCGAGCAGGCCCAGGCGGCGTAACACGGTCTTGGCGGGCAGAGGCAACAGCTCGTAGCTGAGGCCGATGCTCGCACGCACTTCCTGGTCGCCCACGGCCAGCTCGTCGAGCCTCCGCTGCTCGTCGGCCAACCGCTCGGCGAGGCGTTCCGCCGACCAGTGGCGGCGGGAAGCGAGGCGCGCCCCCGCGATCCGCAGGGCGAGGGGCAGGCCGCCGCACTGCCGTACGATCCGGCGGGCCGCGTCGGAACCCGCGGCGACCCTGTCCGGTCCGGCGATCCGGGAGAGCAGCTCGACGGCGGCGGCCAAGTGAAGCACACCGAGATCGATGAACGTGGCACCGGCAAGGCCGGCGAGCCGGCTGCGCGAGGTGACGATCACACCGCACCCGGCCGTCCCCGGCAGGAGCGGCCGTACCTGTCCCTCGGAGCCGGCGTCCTCGAGGACGACCAGCTTGCGGCGGGCGGCGAGGAGGGAGCGATAACGGGCGGCGCGTTCCTCCAGCGTGGGCGGGAGCGGCGTCGCCGAGGGGTCGAGATCGCGCAGCAGCCGGCCGAGCACCTCCTCGGGCGTGGCCGGTGCCTCCGACGTGCCGCGCAGCTCGACGTGGAGCTGCCCGTCAGGGTAGAGCTCGGCGATCTCATGGGCGGTGTGGAGGGCGAGCGCGGACTTTCCCGCCCCTCCCGGCCCCGAGATGACACAGACGGGCATGGAGCCGGGCTTGGTGAGGTGGGCACGCAGCGTCGCGACCTCGTCGTCGCGGCCCGTGAAGTCGGGCGGTGGCGGCGGAAGCTGACGGAGCGGGGCCGCGACGGTGGTCGTCTCGGGCTCAGCGGCTATCAGCAGGGACGGGTCCGAGCGCAGGATCAGCTCGTGCGCCTCTCGCAGCTCGGGCCCCGGCTCGATGCCCAGCTCCTCGATCAGCGCCTGCCTGCCCTCGCGGAAGACGGCGAGGGCGTCGGCCTGCCGGCCGGCTCGGTAGAGGACCACCATGTGGGCACGGCGTAGCCGCTCCCTGGTCGGGTGCAGGGCGACCAGCCGGGTGAGCTCGTCGATGAGCCGTTCAGCGGGGCCCGCCGCCATGTCCGCCGCGACGCGCTCCTCGATGACCGTGAGCCGCAGCTCGTCCAGCCTGGCGGCCTCGGCGGTGAGGAAGGAGTTGCCGATGCCGCCGAAGGCGGGGCCGCGCCAGAGCGCGAGGGCCGTGCGCATGGAGTCGGCCGCCTCACGGTGGCGTTCCTCCCGGGCCGCTCGCCGTCCCTCGGCGACGTGCCGCTCGAAGACATTCCTGTCGATCGCGTCGGCCGGTACGTCGGCGAGGTATCCGGCCCGGTGGGAGACGATCACCCCGGCCATTTCCGCGTTCTCGAACGACCGGCGCAGGGACGCGATGTAGGTCTGGAGCACCGCCCGCGCGGTGGGTGGCGGGTCCTCTCCCCAGACGGCCTCCATGAGGCGCTCGGCGGGAACCACCCGGCCCGGATCGAGCAGCAGGGCCGCCAGCAGGGCCCGTGGTTTGGCTCCTCCCAGTGGCACCTCACTGTCGGCGCGCCACGCCTCTACCGGCCCGAGAAGCCGTAAGTCCATTGAGATCTCCCAAGGATCCGCCATTGCCTCCATGTGACATTAAAGATCCTCAAGGAGCCAGGTTCTTGGATTTCCGCCGCGCTCTTGGCGAAGCCAAGCTCGCGCGCCTGTAGAGGCTGCTGCAGCGGAATTACAGGTCGATTTGAGTGCCGTGGATCACTGTTCAGCCATCGGCAGGCCCGACCGTCAACGGGCCCAGGAGTCCTCCGGGAAACCGGCGGAACCCTCCGCCGGACCGCGCATCGACAGCCCTCAGCAACCTCAAGGAGAGACCATGGCCCTCAAGAAGGCCCGCGCCCGCCGTACCATGACCGCCGGCCTCGCCGCCGCCGCCGCGCTCACCGCCGCCGCCGTCTCAGCCGCACCGGCGCAGGCCGCCTCCAGCGTGGACGGCGAGATCGTGCGCAGCGAGACCCTGACCAGGGCCCAGTACTGGGTGAACGAGCGCATCGTCTACAGCCAGAGCCGCTGGAGGGGTGACTCGGCCGGGCGGAACTACCGAACCGACTGCTCTGGGTACGTCTCCCTGGCCTGGCACCTGGGCAGCAGCCTCAACACCACCGGCTTCTCCAGCTGGAGCGGGAAGACCGTGCTCGGCAGCATCCACGACCTCAAGCCCGGCGACGCGATCCTGAAGAGCGGCCACATCGAGCTTTTCGCGATGTGGAAGGACCCGAACGACCACACCGACGGAGCCTACGTCTACTCGCTGAACGGGCCGACAGACGGCGACTGGGCTAAGGGACCGATCAAGAACTCGCACGGCCAGGTGGGATTCAACACGTGGGCGGACATGAACACCTACCGCCCCATCCGCTACAACAAGATCAGGGATGACGCCACGGTGCCGGTGACCCCGGCCGAGGGCCACCTCTACCGCGAGCCCAGCGGGACGATCGCGGTCATCGCCGGCGGCGCGCCGGTCCGGTTCGCCGGCATGGCCGAACTGGAGGCGGCCGGCTACGGCGACGCCGCTCTGACGGCCGTCCCCGCGGGCTGGCTGAACAAGCTGCCCCAGGACCCGCGGAACGGCACCTACCTGCGCAGCGCCGCCGACGGCTCCATCTACGTGATCGCTGGCGGCGCCAAATACCACCTGACCCCTGCCGAGTGGAACGAGATGGGCAAGCCGGGCGCGACCAACGTGCCAGTCAGGTTCCTCGAGGAGTATGACGCGGCGCCGCTGGACGGCACCCACCTGCGGAGGGCGTCCGATGGCGCGATCTTCCTCATCGCCGGCGGCGCCAAATATCACCTGAGCCCGGCGCAGTGGGAGGCACTCGGCAAGCCCGCCTCGACCAACGTTCCGGGCGGATTCATCGACTCGCTGAGCGCCTCGCCCCGCCCCGGCACCCACCTGCGCAACATCGCCGACGGCGCGATCCACGTGATCGTAGGCGGCGCCAAATACCACCTGAGCCCCGCCGAGTACGAGGCGCTCGGCAGCCCGACCTTCTCCAACGTGCCGCCCGAGTGGCTCGCCTCCTTCGGCACCCGGCCCGCCGACGGCAGCTATCTGCGCAGCCCCGTCGACGGCGCGATCTACGTCACCGTGGGCGGCGCCAAGTACCACCTGAGCCCCGCCGAGTACGAGGCGCTCGGCAGCCCCGCCTTCGCCACCGTGCCGACCGCGTGGATCGACACCTACGGATCGATGCCCGCCGACGGCAGCTACCTGCGCGACCACCGCGACGGCGCCATCTGGGCCGTCACCGGCGGCAAGAAGCGGCACCTGTCCCTCCAGGAGTGGACGGACCTGGGCAAGCCCGCCGCGACCAACGTCCCCGGCGCTTTCCTCGACCAGATCCCCAACGCCTGATCAGAGCGGCACACCCGGGGGCACGCCGTCGTGCCCCCGGTCTCCTTCCCCTGACCTTCCTGGAGACGTCACCATGAACCGCAGGCTCATCTCCCGTGCCGCGCTGGGCACGCTGGCCGTCACCGCCGCGGCCGCCTTATTCGCCTCTCCCGCCCACGCCACTGCCTGGGCGGACCCCACGCCCACCCCCGCACCGAGCGCAGGCGCCGTGAACGCCGCCAGAGCCGTGGCCGCCTGCGATCCCCATGGCGCCTCCGCGGCGGATGCGACGGTGGCCGGCCGGCTCAACACCACCTTGAAGGCCAAGATGCGCGGCTACATGTCGGCCTACCGCGTCTCGTGCGCCCGCATGGTGATCAAGGCCGTGCACGACCGCGGCCTGAACCCGCGCGCCGCGGTCATCGCCATCGCCACCACGATCGTCGAAAGCAGCATCGACAACATCAGCGTGGAGCTCGACCACGACAGTCTGGGCCTGTTCCAGCAGCGGGCCAGCTGGGGCTCCAGAGAGCAGCGGCTCGACCCCACCTGGGCCACCAACGCCTTCCTCAACAAAATGATCTCCAAGTATCCGGGCAACGCCTGGATGACCGCCCCGATCGGCGAGGTCTGCCAGAAGGTCCAGGTGTCGGCCTACCCTGACCGTTACCAGCCCCAGGCCGGTGACGCGCAGATCATCGTCAACACCATCTGGCCCCTGATCTCCGCCCCCTCCACCCCGGTGGAGGGCCGCCTGTACCGCGAGCCCGACGGGACGATCGCCGTGATCGCCGGCGGCGCCCCGGTCCGGTTCGCCGGCATGGCCGAACTGGAGGCGGCCGGCTACGGCGACACCGCGTGGACCGGCGTCCCCGCGGGCTGGCTGAACAACCTGCCCCAGGAACCACGTGACGGCACGTACCTGCGCAGCCCGGCGAACGGCTCCATCTACGTGACCGCGGGCGGCGCCAAATACCACCTGAGCCCCACCGACTGGGAGGCCCTCGGCAAACCGGGTTCGATCAACGTCCCTGTCCGGGTCATCGACTCCTACAAGGCGGTGCCGGAGGACGGCACGTACCTGCGCAGAGCGACCGACGGAGCCGTCTTCCTCGTCGCGGGCGGCGCCGGGTACCACCTCGACCCGGCGCAGTGGGAGGCACTCGGCAAACCGGCCTCGACCAACGTCCCCGGCGGCTTCATCGACACCTTGAGCGACTCCCCCGCTCCCGGCACCTACCTCCGCAACCCCGCCGACGGCGCCATCTTCGTCACCGTGGGCGGTGCGAAGTACCACGTGAATCCCGCGGAGTACGAGGCGCTCGGCAGCCCGCCCGCCACCAACGCGCCCATGGCGTGGATCAGCTCCTTCGGGTCGATCCCCGCCGACGGCAGCTACCTCCGTAACGTCGCCGACGGCGCCATCCACGTCGTCGAGGCGGGCAAGAAGCGGCATCTCTCGCTCGACGAATGGACCGCCCTCGGCCGCCCCGCCTCTACCAACGTCCCCGCCGGCTTCCTCAACCTGATCCCCGACGCCTGACCCGAACGCACCAAAAAGCCCTCGCCCCGTCCTGGACCGAACTCGGTCCGGGCGGGGCTTTGACCGTCGCTCCCAGCCGGCGACTCGGCCGGACCTATGGTGCCCAGCTCGTTGCCGGGGGTGATACCGCTGAAGTGCCTGGCCAGCAGCTCGCCGTGCACGCCGAGGGTGTCGGGCCAAGTGAGCGCCGAGCCCATGACGAACGGCACCTTGTCCTTGAGCGCGGGGATGTCTAGCTTGGCCGTGACCTCCGTGCCGGTGGACGGTCCAGGGGTCCATCAGCCGCGTGAAAAGACCCCGCCGGACGTGCCGGACGGGGCCTTGATGTGCGGGTCGGCGTCCCCACCTCCTCCGTCCCGTCGGGGTTCCGATAGACCTGACGCACCTTCACGGCGGCGACGTCGGGGCGGATGCACAGCACATGTTCCACCTCAAACGTGACCGTCAAGCCCTGCATCCCGCCGGGAAGCACCTGGTGAGTGAACGTCGAGATCGCATCACGGCCGAAGAGGCGCTTGCCGCCGCCCGTTGTCCAGATCAAGAGCGTCAATCATGCCAGGCGGGTCTTGTGTGCAGTGAGGTTCTTTCTCGGCGGCCAGGCGTTCGCCGTGGGCCAGCAGCTCGTCGATCCGCTTGGGCAGCTCCCGGGTGCCGGACATCTCCAGCGCCGCTCCCAGCCCTCGCTGGACGGCGGCCTTGAGCTTGTCCCGCTCGGCGCCGGCGAAGGGCCTGCGCCCGCTGGGCGGGATACCGCCGGGCCCGTGACCGATGAGCAGTATGAGGAGGGTCTCGGCGTCGAGACCGCCCATGGCCTGGTTGTTCCAGGGGAGCGGGCCGACCGGCGAGTCGATGAGCGCGAATCCTGAGTGTCACGCCGGCGGCCGGGCGAGTTTGGCGGCCACGGCGTCGAGGACCCAGTCCAAGCCGGTGGCGAAGGACGTCTCGGCGTCCACCTCCGTGCCGTCGTGCACGGCCTTGGCCAGCGCCGGGAAGCGCCCCGTGGCCAGCATCCTCCTCACATGCGGGCCGGAGGCGCGCTGCCAGTCGCGCTTGGACAGGCCCGTGGCGCGCTCGGCCCGCAGGTCCGCGATCTCGCGCCTGATCGCGCCAGTGAAGTAGGCGCTGACGGTCTCCACGGCGCGCATGACGGTGTCGAGGTCGGCGAGGCCGTCGAGGGCGGCCAGCGTGGCCTCAGTCACGGCGAGGGCGTTCGGGCCCAGGGTCGGACGGCCGCCGAGCAGGTCGGCCAGCCATTCGTGACGGAGAGTGGCCCGCCTGGTGCGGTCGGCGCGGATGCGCAGCACCTCCCGCCAGTCCCCGGGCTGCTCCTCGGGGAGGATCTCGGCGTAGACCTCGTCCACCATGAGGTCGAACAGCTCCTCCTTGGTGGAGATGTATCCGTACAGCCGCATCGGGCCGACGTCCAGCCGGGCGGCGACCTTGCGCAACGACACCGCCTCCAGCCCGCCCTCGTCGGCCAGCGCGATGGCGGCGGCAACGATCCGCTCCCGGTCGAGCGGCGCGGGGCGAGTCGGCGGCTCCGGCCGGTCCCACACAGTCATGGCTACATCGTACTGTTGCGATACACCGTATCAGCAAAATACAGTGTATCGACATGAGACATCGCATCGCCGTGGTCGGCAGTGGCCCTGCCGGCCTTACCTTCGCCCGCGTCCTACACCGCCATGATTACCCCGTCACCGTCCTCGAACGCGATCCCGCGCCCGACGCCCGCCCCCCGGGCGGCACGCTGGACCTGCACGAAGGGCTGGGCCAGCTCGCGCTGGACAAGGCGGGGCTGCTGGCGGAATTCCAGGCGCTCTCGCGTCCCGAGGGACAGGCCATGCGCATCCTGGACACGGCCGGGACCGTCCTGCGCGACTGGCGACCCCGTCCAGATGACCGGGCCAATCCCGAGATCGACCGCGGGCAACTCCGTGACCTGCTGCTCGGCCCCTTGGACGTTCAGTGGGGGCGGGACGTGACGGAGATAGTGCCGGGGACCCGGGACGGCGTACTCGTCCATTTCGCGGACGGGCGACAGGAGACGTTCGACCTCGTAGTCGGCGCGGACGGCGCCTGGTCCCGGACCCGCCCGGCAGTCTCGCCGGTGACGCCGCACTACACCGGCGTCACCACGGTCGAGACCTCCCTGGACGACGTCGACACCCGCCACCCCGACCTCGCCCGGTTGATCGGCGACGGCTCCGTGGCTGTGTACGGCGTGAACCGAAAGCTCGTCGCCCAACGCAACAGCGGCGGCCACGTCAAGGTGTACGCCCAGTTCCGCGCGCCGCTGGACTGGCACACGAACCTGGACCTGGCCGACGTCGAGGCCGTGCGATCAAGCCTGCTGGCCCTGTTCGACGGCTGGGCCGCTCCCGTCCTCGGCCTCCTCCGCCACGGCACCGCTTTCGTCCACCGCCCCCTCTACGTCCTGCCCGTGTCCCACACCTGGGCCCACGTCCCCGGGGTGACGCTACTGGGCGACGCCGCCCACCTGATGCCCCCATTGGGGGTGGGCGCGAACCTCGCGATGCTGGAAGGCGCCGAACTCGCCGAGTCCATCGCCGCCGCCCCTGGCCCTGGCGATCTGGACGAGGCCGTCCGCGCCTTCGAGGAACAGATGTGGGCACGGGCCGGCAGGTGGGCGAAGATCACGACGGCTGGTCTGGAACGCCTCGTGAGCCCGGACCCCACCGAAGCCCTCGCCCACTTCGACGAAGTCCAGCCATCCTGACTGCGGCGGTCGCTCGCGCCCCACCGCCCGCCGCTCGGAGCTGGCCGGCTGGGCCGGCTACGGCTACTGCCGCTCCCACTCCCGCTACTTCTGGGGGCTGCGCCTGCACCTGACCTGCACCCCCGCCGGACTCCCGATCACCTGGGCCCTGGCCACCCCGGCCATCGACGAACGCCAGGTGCTGATGGCCATCTGCGACCACGACCCCGCCTGCTGACCGACCGGCCCGGCCTGCTGATCATCGCCGACAAGGGCTACATCTCTGATCGCCTACGACATTCGTCTGGCTCTCCTGGCGTACACCGCCAGGAGAGCCAGTGTCAGCCCTTGTAGTTGAAGATCTGGCGCAAGGTGTGCTGGACCTCCACGAGGTCCTGCTGGTCCGCCATCACTTGATCGATGGACTTGTAGGCCTCGGGGTGCTCGTCCACGAGGGCGGCGGCTCGGTCGGCGTTCCACGTACGGCCGCTCATCGCCTCGGTCAGCGACGCCGCGGACAGCTCCCGCCTGGCCTTGGTGCGTGACATGCGCCGGCCCGCGCCGTGGGAGCAGGAGTTGTACGACTCCGGGTTCCCGCGGCCGCGCACGATGTACGAACGCGTGCCCATCGATCCAGGGATCACGCCTTCGTCGCCGGTGTCGGCCTTGATGGCGCCCTTGCGGGTGATCCACAGGGACTTTCCGTAGTGGGTCTCCTGCTGGGTAAAGTTATGGTGGCAATTCGTCGTGCGGACGCGCTGGCCCTTGCCGACGACCTTGAACAGGGCGTTGATCAGGACCTTGTCCATCCGGGCGCGGGAGGCCATCGCGTAGCGCTGGGCCCACAGCATGTCCTCGATGTACGCGGTGAACTCCGGCGTGCTCTGGACGAAGTACGCCAGGTCCGGGTCCTCCAGGCCGGCTTCCTGCTTCTTCATCAGCTTCTTGGCGCCCACGATGTGCATCGTGGCGAGCTGGTTGCCGATGCCGCGTGAACCCGAGTGCAGGACCGTCCACACCCGGTCACGCTCGTCGAGGCAGACCTCGACGAAGTGGTTTCCGGAGCCGAGGGTGCCGAACTGGTCGGCTACCTTCTTGGTCTGCTTCGGGTTGAGGTCGGTGTGGGGGAGTCCGAGGTCGCTGAGGGTGTGGTCGATCGTCGGGTCGTCGTGGCCCTTGCCGACGCCGGCGGGGATGCGGTGCTCCACCATAGGCATCAGGGCGGCCAGGGTGTCAGGAAGGTCCGAGGCCGTGAGCGTCGTCTCGGTCGCCACCATGCCGCAGCCGATGTCCACGCCGACGGCGGCAGGAATGATCGCATTCTCGGTGGGGATCACCGAGCCGACCGTCGCACCGATGCCGACGTGAGCGTCGGGCATGAGAGCGACGTGGCCGGAAACGAACGGCAGGCGGGCAGTGCGTGCGGCCTGCATGATCGCGCCTTCGTCGATCTCGCTGGCCCACGACAGCAGGTTCGGTGCGGGCTGGTTCGGCATGAAAAGAATCTCCTCACTGGGTCGTGATCAGTTTGGCGGGACCCGGGAGGAATTCCCACTCATTATCGAATGTGGGTTATGCCGATTGTGCGGGTCCGTCGTTCGGGTGCGCGGGCTAAGGGCCGTGCCCCCGCTCTGACACTGCATTGTTCGTGTCCCTCGGTCGGGACACACAATCGGGCAGCTATCGGGGGCGGGGACAGTGTGGCCTGGGTTGATCCAGCGGCTGGGCGCGGCCAGGTGCGGCGGTCAAGATAGAGACACCAGCAAGGCGACGCATCGGGAGCAGGCCCGGCGAGAAGTCGGGGCGAACGGCAGAGACCAGCCGCAGATTGGCAGCGGGTTGACCGGCTTCGCGCACAGGCCGATGGATGTGCCGGGGAGCGCGGCGTGTAGTACGGCGTCCCGTCTACTTCCGGAGATGCCCGTCCGGTACTCAGGCGGAGGTGCTGTTCGCGCATCGGCGACCGGTTCGACGGTGAGGTCATCCCAATGGACTTGCCAGCGGGCAGGTCGAAGTGATCCCCGTCAAGCCGGACCAAGGCGTTGGTTCCGTGGGTGAGGATGCTGATCACGGTGCGGCGACGCCCGATGAGGCCGGCGCGGTGAGCACGGGTTCTTGCATGGCTGTGCAGGAGTTCCGTGATCGTGACGCGGCTTCCTACTTGTCGCGCATCGGTGCTCAACTGATCGGCCCAGAGGATCCCGTCTGGACGCTCACGGGCTGGGGCACAGGATGGCTTCTGCGGAGGTCGGCGTAGCGGGAGGCGATACGGCGGGCGGCTCGCTCGGGGTCGAGCACGGAATGGTAGGCGTAGATGACCTGCTTGCGATGCGGGTCCCAGCCGGTACGCCACCAGTAGCGGTCACCGTCGCACCAGACCACCAGGCCCACCCAGACGGACACCAGGGCCAGCCCGTATCCATCGTGGATGTCGGCAGGGACGCCGAGTACTTCAAGGGCCTGGCCTATGTCGCGGGCGGCACGCAAGGGGTGCGGTGGGGCTGTGATCTTTGGTTGATTCCCGGTCATGGAGCCAGTGGACTCGGCGCGGGATCGCCGACATAAGCGCGTGATCGAGACGGGTGGTGGGAGTCGGTTCACACCCCGTGTGATTGCGATGAAGCTGTGACGTGCTCGTCTGCCGACCTGTCCGGTCGTGCTGTAACGACCTGCTTACACTGCGGATATGGCATCGCTTCACGGAGGGGCAGAGTGAGTGAGCCGAACATCCTGCTGGATGCATTGCTTGCGGAGGCGAGCGTCTCGCATGCGGGACTGGCCGCACGGATCAACAAGGCCACTGCGACCGCTCGCCGCCCTACGCGGTACGACCACACGGCCGTAGCGCGATGGGTCAGGGACAACGCCATCCCGAGGGGTGACGTTCCGGAGATCATCTGCGAGGTCATCGGTCCTAAGGTCGGGAGGGTCCTCGCCTTGGCAGACATCGGGATGGCGAGAACGGCGAGTGACGACTGTGAGATGGAGCTGCCCAAGGCCGTTGACCAGGCTGTAGCTCTATGGCATGGGGACCTGGGGAACAAGGTCTTTCCCGTGGGCGCGTCGTTGATCGAGGGCTCGGCCGCCATCGCACCGGTCTTCGAGTGGGAGAACCCGCCGCACGAGATAGACGTCTCGCGGCGAGGCCCGCGCCCGGTGTCAATGGACGACGTCCAGGTGCTCAAGGACGCGCGTAGCCGTTATGAGCAGATGTACCGAAGGGTGGGCGGCGTCCCGGTACGGCCGCGCCTCGTGGCCTTCCTCAACAACAGTGTCACGCCGCTGCTCAGAGGTAGCCATGACGATGAGATCGGCAGGCGACTGTTCCGAGCGGCTGGCGGGCTAGTTGCGCTCGCGGGTATCTGCGCGTACGACTCAGACAGGCAGGCGACTCTCGCCTTGATCCTGCCCGAACGCGGAGAGCTGGAACAGGCCGCCTCCACCGCGGAAAGCATGCTCGACTGCACCGTGGGCATGGAGTCCGAGCGCCTTGCCGAGCGCATCGAATCGGTGGCGACGGCCCTGAGCGCCTACGACACGCAACCGGTCAAGGCGTTTGTTGCTCGCGCGAGACAGCAGGCGGGCATCCCCTTGTAGCGTGGTGCCGGTCCAGGCGTCCACCCAGGGGAGCAGCCGCATGCGCTGGCAGGTCCACTCGGAAGAACCCCTTTATACCGACCGCTGGCTTGAAGTTCGGGTGGCCGACGTAGAGCTCCCGGACGGAAGGCATCTCGATCACCGGCTCATCCGTACCGCGCCCGGAGCGGGTGCCGTCGTCACCGACGGCCAAAACCGCGTACTGCTCATCTGGCGGCACCGCTTCATCACCGACACCTGGGGTTGGGAGATCCCGATCGGCAAGATCGACGAAGGAGAGGAGCCGATCGCAGCCGCCGCTCGCGAGGTAGAAGAAGAGACCGGCTGGCGACCTGGCCCTTTGCGGCCGCTGCTCTACACCCAGCCGACCAACGGCATCTCCGACTCCGAGCACTACATCTTCCGCGCCGACAGCGCCCAGCACATCGGGCCGCCCACCGAAGCATGGGAGGCGGAGCGCATCGAGTGGGTCCCTCTGACGGACATCCGCCGCCTGATCGACAAGCGCGACATCGTCAGCGGAACCAGCATGAACGCTCTGCTCTACGTCCTTACGGAGCTGTAGCGGCTCACGGCTGTACTTCTATCGCGTACTTCACTCTTGGTGGAGAATATCAAGGACTTCGATTTTCGAATCATCGATTAGGACCCAGGCGTCATAGTCCCCGGCTTGGCTTAGTTGGTGCCGTCCGAACCAATTAGTACCATCCATGAAGGCCGAATAGCTGCCGCGGATGTGCAATATTCCGGTATCGTCGTCAAACTCGTGGCTCGCATTAAGGAGTGGATCGGATTCTAGTTCCCATGCGGTATTTTCAGTCGAAGGGGTCAATCCCGTCTGAGGGCAGCGCTGTGGCATTGGCGAGTAGTTGACAGAAACACATGCATAGAAAGCGTTTCTGACGACCTCGTTTATCACATCTGAACTCCGCCCGGATTGCCGCTTGGCGACTATCTCGGGAGTCGCCTTGAGTTCAACGATGCTGCCGAGCTTAATTTGGTTTCGTTCCTGATATACGACAGCCTGGTAGGGAAGGATTGCAGGACGAAATATTTCGACATCGGAATCCTTGTAGGTTACGCTCATTACCGCAACCCCCGTGACCACGAATTTGCGCCCATCAAAACCTATATCGGCGCCATCGACAGGGTACCCATGCAAAGACCAGCGAACTCTTTCGGCCCTCTGGGCATATACGTGCTGCGGGCAGTTTCTAGGCTCTAGCACGGGTTCTTTTGCGCAGTGGGTGAGCTTCTCTGCGACCGAGGCAAGGAGCATTTCCCGACTAATCCCAGAAGGCCAAGGCTTGCGTGGCGCCGCCGCCGGAGATGGAGGAGTGCTTCCTCCATTTGCGATTTCGATAATTACGCCAAGTATGGCAATTGCTATGAGTGGTACGAAAAAGAATCTAAGCGAAGGTTTCTTGGCGCTATCATCCGCTGCATCTTCAGTACCTTCGGCATCCTGGCCGGTGCCTGCTGCCGCATTGTCGACACTGATATTATTGATGTTATTCGTTCCGTGCTGGAAGGAGTTGGATCCTCTTTCGTTCTCTTGTCGATACGATTCTTGTGTCACGACTTGCGCCTCTTGGAAGTTGGACTCTCGGATCTTCTATTGTCCCAATTGACAACCATGTTGTTGTCGCCGAGCTGAATCGTGTTTGGCCCTGACTCATTGGTCTGGGTTATGGACTGCGCCGACGGCTTAGTCTGCATTGAACGCTCTTGGGCTTGCGGCTCGTTTTGAGGAGGGGGAGAGCCGTCCGTCTGTCGTGCGATCGTGAGCACAACGGTCACGATCGTCAGGGGCACAGTGATTACGGCGGCTACCCAACTCGCCTGTTCAAGCCCATTGAGCTTCAGTGCCACTCCAGCAACCAAGGCCCCAAGCGCTGTAGCGCCGACGACGGTTGCGATCGTGGTCCGAGACGAAAACGACCCCATAGTACAAGTATTGGGGTGATGGGGGTCATTCTGCCAATGCGCGTGCGACTCGGAGGACGAGAACATACCTCTGGAGTGGGACGCCCATAGCGTATGAGCGACGTTCGGCATGATCGGCAAGGCTCTGACGTGCACATTTCCTGCTGCGTCGGCGTCTGCACTCGCAGGCTCCTCCTGGACTCATCCAACACATGAGATCGGAGCTGCCAGGACGTTCGGTATACCTGACGCCCATCGGACAGATACAGCTCTCATGATCGCCTGGGTGTGGTTGGCCGCCGCACGGGGGTCGGGGGCGATCGCCGAGCTACGGGGTGGAGACCGGACGTAACTCCTCGTGAAGACCTATGTTGCGTGCCCGTTGCATGCCCGCAGTGCGACCAGCGGGGAGCCAGGGGGGAGCAAGCGTGGTCGTCAACCTACGAGAACCCCGTCCGGCGTGGAAGCCCAGAGATGACCAACTACAACCCCGGTAGGTTGCGGGCGACCCGAGCGCAGATTCGGAGCTCACCACCGGGATCAAGGGCTGATCGGCGCGGAACGCGAAACGGCGCCCCTATTCGGGGGGCGCCGTCAGCGTGGTGGGACTACCTGACCCAGAGAAACCACCAGCCGGAGGTGCGGGACGACGGAGTGCACTTGTACTCGTCCCAGCCTTCACGCTGGTACGACTGCTTCATGTCGATGCACTTCGACTTACTGGTGTACTCGCCGATGTAGGTCCAACCGGCGGCGGCCTGGGCCGGCGTGCTGATGCCGATGACGGTGAGCGCGGCTGCCATTCCAGCGGCGACGATGCCTGCAAGGGTCCTGCGTACGGTCCCTCTTGTGATCAACGATCATCGCCGGCGCCACAGGGCGGCCACATAGCGGCTCTGTAGGTTGGGCGCATGGAGATCGGTGAGCTGCTGGGGTCGGGGCGGAGCGCGGATGTGTACGCGATCGACGGCGACCGGGTGCTGCGCCGCTACCGTTTCGCGATCGACGTCACGCGGGAGGCGGCGGTCATGGCGTACGTGGCGGACCACGGCTTTCCGGTGCCCGACGTCTATCCCGGCGAGGGAGGCTCCACCGATCTGGTGATGCGACGGTTGTCCGGGCCGACCATGCTGCGGGCGCTGATCGATGGGGAGATCGCGCCCGAGGAAGTGGGGCGGGTGCTGGCGCGGTTGCTCCAGCGGCTGCACGCGATTCCGGCTCAGGACTCCCGCGATCCCCGTGATCGGGTGCTGCATCTCGATCTGCATCCGGACAACGTGATGCTGACGCCGCGTGGGCCGGTCGTGATCGATTGGTGCAACACGCAGGAAGGGCCTCCGGGGCTGGACTGTGCCATGTCGGCGCTGATCATCGCGCAGGTCGCGGCGGACGAGGCGAGCGAGTCCGCCGAGGTGGCGCGGGCGGTGCTGGTCGCGTTGCTGGGCGAACTCGGTGCTGCCATGGACTTCGGGGACGGGCTGGAGCAGGCCAAGGAGCGGCGGGGTGCCAATCCGACGCTCAGTGCGCGGGAGGTCGGGGTGCTCGATGCGGCGGTGGGGTTGATACGGACCGCCCGCATCGCGTCCTAGGCGGGGATCCAGATGCGGGTTGGGACCGTGGCTGTCAGCTCGAACCAGTCGTCGTCGCGGGAGACGGCCAGCCGGCCGTCGAGCGCCGCCAGCCGGGTGGTGAGATTGCCGATCCCGGCCGAGTCGCTGCGTCCATGCGTGGCGCGTACGCCGTCGTTGCGGACGCTCAGCCGCACGGTGCCGTCGCGTACGGAGGTCGTGATCGTGCACCGGTGGGCCGCACTGTGCCGCAGGACATTGGTGACGGCCTCCCTGAGCACGATGCCGAGCGTGGTGTCCACATCCCTGCCGAGGGCGTCATGGCCCAGGTCGAGTCCGACCTCGATGCCCGCGGCCGCCAGCAGCGAGCGGGCCGACTCCGCTTCCGCGGTCAGTGACAGCTCCCTGTGCTCGCCCGACACCGTACGCAGGTCATTCATGGCGCGTTCGGTCATCGTCAGGACGTCGTCGAGCTCCTTGCGTGCCCGCTCGGCGTCGAGCCGGCGGGCGAGCTCGCATTTGAGCAGGATCGCGGCCAGGGTGTGGCCGAGGAGGTCGTGCAGGTCGCGGGCGGCCCGCAGGCGTTCCTCGACGATGGCCGTGCGCGCCAGGCCGTCCCTCGACTCGCGCAGTTCCCTGGCCAACTGGGCCAGCTTGAGCAGCCCGTACACGACCAGCCCGGTCACCAGTGTGCTGATCGCGTAGTTCACGGTCAGCGGGAGCGGCAGGCCGAGCAGCACGGCGGCGGCCGCGACGACGGCCACGATCGCCGACACCAGAGGCACGGCCACCGGCCAGGAAAAGGCCAGCAGGATCGGCCCCGCCAGGAACCCCGCCACGCCCAGCCAAGCCTGCCCGAACAGCGGGATCGGCGCGAACGTCAGCACCGCCATGATCGACAGTGCCACCGGGTGCCGCCCCTCGACCGATCGCAGCTGCATGAACACGATGACGGCCAGCAGCGCGGCCGGCCACAGCGAGCCGGCGAGCAGCAGCGCCTTGGCTGAGAACCCCACCAGCACGGCCGCCAGCAACGCCATCGACAGCATGCTGTCGCGAGCGGGCTGGACGGGCGGGCGCGTGGTGGGCAGCGTCGCCTCCACGGTCATCGAGGCGTCGTCGGCGAGCCGGACGGTGAGCGTACCTCCTGCCGCCTCGACCTGAGCCGGCAGGTCGCCGAGGCTCTCGTCGCCGGCGGTCTGCGCACCGTCGTTGGAGACGCGCAACCTGACGGCGGACCCTTCCGTGACGGTCTCGATGAGGCAGGTGGTGGCCGCGCGCCGCCGTACGATCTCCGTCACGGCCTCACGGAGCACGGCCGCCAGGAGCGCGCCCGCCGGGCCGAGCGGTTCGGCGTGGCCCACGCGCACGTCCGCGGTCACGCCCGCGGCGGTCAGCATGGCCTTGGCGGTGGTGATCTCGGGGGCCAGGGACATGGCTCGGTAGCTCGCCGCCGCGGCTCGGGCATCGGCGAGCGAGCGGCGCGCGGTCTCCACGTCCGGGGTTCCGGTACGCGCGCCGTCGGCGATCGTGGCGAGCGCTCTTCCCAACCCCTCGTTTAGTTCGGCGGCGATACGCAGTCGTTCCTCGGCGGCCGCCGTCATCGCCAGCGACAGCCTGGCCGCGTTCACCTCGTCGATCCGGTCGGTCATCCTGGTCAGGCCGTAGACGACCAGGGAGATCAACACCATGCTGATCGCTGGATCGGCCGGGCCCAGCAGGGCCGCGCTGGCCACCGCCGCCAGGGCGAGCGGCCACAGCGGCGTCAGCAGCAAGGAGCCGCCGACGAAGCCGAGGATGCCGACCGAGGAGCCGAACAGCAGCACCGACCCGTACGCCAGGGCCGCCTGGAGGACGACCAGCCACCACGAACGCCGCCTGACGAAGGCGACCTGCACCGCAAGCACGGCCGGCGCCAGCGGCGATCCGGCCACCAGGTAGATGCTCGCGAAGGCCGCGAACACCACGACCGAGATGAGGTTTGCCCGCGTGTGCACCCGTGCAGCCTAATTGGGCGAGATCACCGACACGTCGTCCCCGGGGGGCCCACCCGCGCCTGACTACTCCGTCCAGGCGGCGGTGGCGTCGAGGCGTTCGTGCCAGAGCTTCTCGCCGCCCCCGCCCGGCTCCCATCGGGCGCAGAAGTCGAGCAGGCTGCGGCAGCGCGCCAGCATGGCCGCCTGGCGCTCCGCCCACTCGGGGACGGGGCCGTCGTAGGCGGCGAAGAAGTGCGGGAGCAGGGGTACGTGCTCGGGGTGGTGGCTGCGGATGATCCACTCGCACCACGCGAGGTCCTCGACCGGCCGTCCCGGATGGGCCCACTCCCAGTCGAGTATCGCGGTGGTCTTGAAGGTCGCCGCGTCGAACAGCATGTTCTGCGGGCCGTAGTCGCCGTGCACGATGCCCAGCCGGTGGATGCCGCCCAGGACCCGGCCGCACTCCGTGAGCACCTCCACGGCGCGGCCCTCGTCCAGGAGGTCCTGGCCGTGGACGCCGGAGACGAAGCGGGTGGTCAGGCTTGTCGAGGTGACCTGGTGAACGCGGGGCACCGGGATGCGGCCGCGCAGGCGGCGCAGGTATCTGCTCTCCGTGCTCAGCCTGAACTCTGCCTCGGGACCCTGGTAACACTTCACGACCAGGGCGCCGTCGCCGAACGTGCTGTTGGTGTACCCGTGCTTCACAAGGGACGATTCTGGCGCACCCGCACCCCTGCTGGGACCCTCGGCGCGCTACCTCGGCCGCCTCCGATACACGATGTAAGGACGGAACAAATAGCCCAACGGGGCAGAAAACGCATGGACTAGGCGGCTGAACGGGAAAAGCGCCACCAATGCCATCCCGATCAGCGTGTGCATCTTGTAAAGCCCGCTCGCGTGTCCCATCGTGGCGACGTCCGGATGGAGCTTGAAGATCCCGCGGAACCAGGGCGCGACCGTGGTCCGGTAGCTGACCTCACTCGGTACGAATCCCGCCGCCGTCGTCACCACGCCGGAGATGATCGCCGCGCTCAGCACGACGTACATCGTCTTGTCGTTGGCCGTGGTCGCCACGAACACCGGGCCGCGGGCGCGGCGGCGGTAGATCAGCAGGCCCAGCCCGGCGAGCATGGCCAGGCCGGCGAGGCCGCCCCAGACGAGCGCGTTCACGTGGTAGGCGTGGTTGGCCACCCCGATGGCGTCGGTCCAGCGCACCGGGATGAGCAGGCCGGTGATGTGGCCGATGATCACGACGAGCAGGGCGTAGTGGAACAGCGGGCTGGCCACGCGGAGCAGCGGGCTCTCGTAGAGCTGGGAGGAGCGGGTGGTCCAGCCGAAACGGTCGTAGCGATAGCGCCAGATCAGGCCGCCAACGAAGATCACGATGGTGAGATACGGCGTGACCATCCACAGTATGCTCTCGCCCCAGCTCACCGGCCCTCCTTCGGCGGTCCTGCGGGGAGGCTGCCGTTTCCGTCGGTTCGCTCACTCACAGATAACCTCCCACGGTCTCGGCGGGCGGGCCGGCGGCGGCGAGCCTGCCTGCCGCCGCCCGTTGCGCGGCGGTGAGCGGCGGGAGCGCGGCGCACACGGCACCGATCACGTGCGCGTACGGCGACGCGCGCGCGGTCAGGGCGGCCAGCAGCAGCTCCAGCCCCACCCGGTGCTCGGCGAGCAGCGCGGCGCCCGACGGGTCGAGCGCGGCGAACTCCAGCACGACCGGCAGGAAGTCGGGCAGCTCGTCGTCCATCACCTCCCACCCGGCGTTGCGGTAGCGGTGTTTCAGCGCGGCCAGGGACGCGCCGCGGCGGCGGGTGTCGCCGTCGGCGTAGTAGGTCAGGTAGAGGCAGCAGCGCCGGTCGAGGTCGAACGTCTCCACGTAGTGCGCGGCCAGCTCGCCCGGCCCCAGCTCGGCGGCCAGGGTGAGAAACCCGCCGAAGTACGGCTCCGCCGCCTCCCTGATCAGTGGCAGGCGCCGCCAGAAGCGCTCGTCGGGGTAGGCCAGCAGGTGCGCGGCGGCCTGCCAGAGCACGGGCTGGGTCATGATTTCCGCTTCCTGGGCGGGAACAGCCCGGCCGGGGTGCCCCGGCCGTCCCAGTTGAGCAGGTTCACCCGGTCGTGGGTGACCTCGTCGCCGGTCTGGCGCTCTTTCAGGGCGTGGAAGTTCTCGATCGAGACCGGGACGGGGCGCCCCGACCCCTCGCCGTACGGCGATCGCGTGCCGGCCCCCGCGTCGTAGTCGAGCATGCAGCCGGCCTCGTCCACGACTCCGGGGACGTTGCCGTACGCGGTCGGGATCACGTAGCGCTCGTCGTATCTGGCCAGCGCCAGCAGCCGGTACAGCTCCCGTACGCCCTCCTCGGACAGCCCCGCGTCGGCCAGGACCGGCTTCTCGCCCAGGTTGACCGCGCGCATGTACGAGCGCATCGCGGCCAGCCTGCGCAGCGCGGCGGTCACGGGCACCGGGTCGCCCGCGGTGAACAGCTCGGCCAGATAGCCGATGGGGATGCGCAGCGATTCGATGGCGGCGAACAGGTTGACCGCGTCCTCTCCGTCGTGCCCGCTGCCGGCGAGCGCGTCGACGACGGGGGAGAGCGGTGGGACGTACCAGACCATGGGGAGGGTCCGGTATTCCGGGTGCAGGGGGAGCGCGATCCGGTATTTCTTGATCAGGTCGTATACGGGTGATCTGCGGGCCGCCTCCACCCAGTCCGCGGGCAGGCCGGCGGCGGCGACGGCGGGGTCCTCGGGGTCGATGAAGACGTCCAGCTGGGCCTCGTACAGGTCGTGCTCGTCCCGGGCGGAGGCCGCCTCCGCGACGCGGTCGGCGTCGTACAGCAGGACCCCGAGGTAGCGCAGGCGGCCGACGCAGGTTTCCGAGCAGACCGTGGGCAGGCCCACCTCGACCCGGGGGTAACAGAAATTGCACTTCTCGGCTTTGCCGGTCTTGTGGTTGAAGTACACCTTCTTGTACGGGCAGCCCGTCACGCACATGCGCCAGCCGCGGCAGCGGTCCTGGTCGACCAGCACGATGCCGTCCTCCTCGCGCTTGTAGAGAGCGCCCGACGGGCAGGAGGCCACGCACGACGGGTTGAGGCAGTGCTCGCAGATGCGCGGCAGGTAGAACATGAACGCCTCTTCGAACGCCAGCCTGACCTGCTCCGACATCTTGCCCAGCACGGGGTCGGGCGAGGGGTCGCCGCCGAGGTCGTCGTCCCAGGCGGCGCTCCAGCGGATCTTCGTCGGCTCATTGCTGATCAGGGATCTGGGCGGGGCGACGGGAACGTCGCCGGAGAGCGGCGCGTTCGTGAGGTTCTCGTAGTCGTAGGTCCAGGGTTCGTAGTAATCCTGGATGGCCGGCATGACGGGGTTGGTGAAGATGGTGAGCAGCTTGCGGAGGCGGCCGCCGTCCCTCAGCTTGAGCTTGCCCCTGCGGTTCAGGACCCAGCCGCCGCGCCAGCGATCCTGGTCCTCGTAGCGTCGCGGATAGCCCTGGCCGGGGCGGGTCTCGACGTTCTGGAACCAGACGTACTCGACGCCGGGCCGGTTGGTCCACGTCTGCTTGCAGGTGACCGAGCAGGTGTGGCAGCCGATGCACTTGTCCAGGTTCATCACCATGGCGACCTGGGCCATGATCCGCATCAGTAGCGCACCTCCTGGGATCTGCGCCGGACGGTGGTGAGCTCGTCGCGCTGGTTGCCGGTGGGGCCGAGGTAGTTGAAGCCGTAGGAGAGCTGGGCGTAGCCGCCGATCAGGTGGGTCGGCTTGATGAGGAGCGCGGTCAGCGCGTTGTGGATGCCGCCCCTGCGGCCGGTCGCCGCCGATCTGGGCACGTCGATCAGGCGGTCCTGGGAGTGGTACATGTAGACGGTGCCGGGCGGCATGCGGTGCGAGACGACGGCCCTGGCCACGACCACGCCGTTGCGGTTGACCGCCTCGACCCAATCGTTGTCGGCGATCCCGCTTCTCCCGGCGTCTTCCACGCTCATCCAGATCGTCGGGCCGCCCCGGGAGAGGGACAGCATGAGCAGGTTGTCCATGAATTCGGAGTCGAGCGACCACTTGCTGTGCGGGGTCAGGAAGCGCAGCGTGCCGGTCTCGCCCAGCAGCGCGGCCAGGTCCAGCGGGGGGCGGTAGATCGGCAGCGCCTCGCCGTACTCGTGGATCCAGTCGTGGTCGAGGAAGAAGTGCATGCGGCCGGTGAGCGTGTGCCAGGGCTTGCCGCGCTCGACGTTGATGGTGAAGGGGGAGTAGCGGCGGGTCCTGCCGGACCACTCGGGGCTCGTGCCGATCTCGGCCGGCCCGGCCTGGGTGTCGGCGAAGACGATCCGGTGTCCCTCGTCGGCCAGCCCGTCGAGGTCCGCGCCCGTACGCTCGGCGAGCTGCCGGAAGCCCTGCGCGGCCAGCCGGCCGTTGCTCGCCCCCGACAGGGCGAGGATCGTCTCGCACGCCTTGGCCTCGGTGTCCAGCTCCGGCCGGCCCTTGGCCACGCCCCGGGGGACGAGACGGCACCGCTCGCCCAGCCAGGCGACCTCCTCGTCGGGCCGGAACGTCACACCCTTGACCGGCAGGCCCAGCTTCTCCGTGAGCGGGCCGAGCGCCGCCAGCTTCTCGGCGATCGCGCCGTAGTCACGCTCGACTGTTTCGAGGCGGGGCTCCCGGCCGTGGGCGATCTCGCCGGGGGTGTCGTGCAGATGGGGCACCGCGACCACGTCCCTGCGCACGCCCAGGCGTTCCTTGGCCAGGTCGCTGAAGGCGCGGGCGATGGCGTGGAAGGCGGCGAAATCGGTCTTCGTCTCCCAGGGCGGGTGGATCGCCGGATTGAACGCGTTCACGAACGGGTGCAGGTCGGTCGACGACAGGTCGTGCTTCTCGTACCAGGTCGCGGCCGGCAGCACGATGTCGGAGAAGATCGTCGAGGACGTCATCCTGAAGTCGAGGGTGAGCAGGAGGTCCAGCTTCCCCTTCGGGGCCTGCTCGTCCGCGTGCTCCAGATCGGCGGTCGCGCCCAGGAGATGGTGCAGGAAATAGCCGTTGCCCTTGGCCGAGGAGCCGAGCAGGTTGGAGCGCCAGAGGAGGAGCACGCGCGGCCAGTTGCGCGGGTCATCCGGGTTCTCGGCGGCGTACCTGAGCGTGCCTTCGCGCAGTTCGGCGCGGGTGCGTTCGATGGGGTCGGGCGCGTCACCGAGATGCAGGGGATTGCGGTCGAACGTGGGGGACATCGGCATCCAGCCGTTGCGTACGGACTCCGCCACCAGGTCGGCGGCGTGCCTGCCCCGGAAGGCGCCACGGGCGAGCGGCGAGGCCAGCTCGCCCGCGTCGAAGCGGTCGTAGCGCCACTGGTCGGTGTGCAGATACCAGAACGGCGTGCCGGGGGTCTGGCGCGGCGGCCGCGACCAGTCGAGTGCCCCGGCCAGCAGCGCCCATCCGCTGTTGGTGCGGCATTTCTGCTGGCCCACGTAGTGCGCCCAGCCGCCGCCGTTGCGGCCCTGGCAGCCGGTCAGCAGCAGGAGCGACAGGAACGCGCGGTACATCGTGTCACCGTGGAACCACTGCGCCGTGCCCGCCCCAAGAATGATCATGCAGCGGCCCTCGGTGGCCTCCGCCGTCCTGCCGAACTCTCTCGCGATCTTGACGGCGCGCTCGGCCGGGAGGCCGGTGATCGGTTGCTGCCACGCCGGTGTGTACGGCTCCGCCGCGTCCTCATAGCCGCTCGGCCAGGAGCCCGGCAGGCCTGGCCGGCGGACCCCGTACTGGGCGAGCAGCAGGTCGTACACCGTCGTGACCAGGTGGTCTCCTACGCGGGACACCGGCACGCCCCTGCGTAGCGGGTGGCCGTCGTCGAAGCGGGGCAGCAGGACCTCCGCCGTCTCGCCCCCTTGGAGGGTGAGCAGGGGATCGGTGCCGAGGTCCAGGTTCCAGCGGCCCTTGCCGGACTCGGTCCAGCGGAAGCCGATCGAGCCGTTCGGCACCACGGGCTCGCCGTCCCGCGACATGAGCACGGTCTTCCACTCGGCCGCCTCCTCCCGGGAGCCCAGATCCTTGGCGGTGAGGAACCGGCCGGGCACGTACGCGTCCTCGTACTGGTCGAGCCGGACGAGGAAGGGCAGGTCCGTGAAGCGCTTGACGTAATCGGCGAAGAACGGCGTCTCGCGGTCGACGAAGAACTCCTTCAGCAGCACGTGCCCCATGGCCATGGCCAGCGCGCCGTCCGTGCCGGGGCGTACGCTCAGGAACTCGTCGGCGAACGTGGCGGCGTCGCTGTAGTCGGGGGAGATCACGACGACCTTCTGGCCCCGGTAGCGGGCCTCGGCCATCCAGTGCGCGTCCGGGGTGCGGGTGACGGGGACGTTCGCGCCCCACATCATCAGGTACGCGGCGTCCCACCAGTCCGCCGACTCGGGCACGTCGGTCTGGTCGCCGAACACCTGGGGAGACGCTATGGGCAGGTCGGCGTACCAGTCGTAGAAGGACAGCATGGTGCCGCCGATCAGCGAGACGAACCTGGAGCCGATGGCTTGGGAGACCATCGACATCGCGGGGGTGGGGGAGAAGCCGGCGATCCGGTCGGGGCCGTACGTCTCGATGGTGTGGACGTGGGCGGCGGCGATCATCTCGATGGCCAGGTCCCAGGGGACGCGGACGAGGCCGCCTTTGCCGCGGGCGGACTGGTATTTCCGTCTCTTCTCCTGATTTGTCGTGATTTCGGCCCAGGCGGCCACGGGGTCGTCCAGGCGGTGGCGCGCTTCGGCGTACATCTCGACCAGGACCCCCCTGGCGTACGGGTAGCGGATGCGGGTCGGCGAGTAGGTGTACCAGGAGAAGGCGGCGCCGCGGGGGCAGCCGCGCGGCTCGTACTCGGGGCGGTCGGGGCCCACGCTCGGGTAGTCGGTCTCCTGGGTCTCCCAGGTGATGATGCCGTCCTTGACGAACACCTTCCAGGAGCATGATCCCGTGCAGTTCACGCCATGCGTGGATCGGACCTCCCTGTCGTGGTTCCATCGGTCGCGGTAGTAGGTGTCGCCTTCGACACCGCCGGTCAGGCGGACGGTGCGCAGGTCCGCGCTCGTCGGCCGCCTGCGCAGGAACCGGCCGGTCTTCAGCAGGACGTCCTCCGCGCTCATACCCCCACTTCATCACAGAAGGTGACTGTTTGTTACACAAGGTGTATGCCTGAGCTGCGTAAAGGTCACGTGCGAACCCTCGTCCCGGCCCGGGCCATGCCTGGCGTCCCGGTCCGGGTCGTGCCTGGCGTCCCGGCCCCGGTCATGTCTGGCGTCCCGGTCCGGGTCGTGCCTGGCGTCCCGGCCCCGGTCATGTCTGGCATCGCTCCTACCGGCCCCGCCCTGGCCGACGCCCTGGTCCAGGCGGCCGGCGCGGTCGATGGCACGCGCTTCGGTGGCGTGAAAATGGTTTGCCGGGCCCGGGCGCGCCTTGTCAATCTTGTCAGAATGCGCTCCCTTCCTGAAGCCGATCCTGGCGTGCCCGACATACGCAGCCCGCTCCGCTTCCTGTGGTGGAACGCGCGGCGGCAAGCGCCGTCCCTGCTCGGGGGCATCGGCTTCGCGACCCTGTGGTGGCTGATGCAGGCCTTGATGCCGACCGTGCTGGGGAAGGGAATCGAGGCCGTCACGGCAAAGGACACCGGCGCCTTGCTCACGTGGGCGTCGATCCTGCTCGTGCTGGGGCTGATGCAGGCGTTCACCGGGGTCATGCGGCACCGGATGGCCGTCTACAACTGGCTGGCCGCCGCCTACCGCACCGTGCAGCTGACCACCAGGCAGGCCGCCAGGCTCGGCGCCACCCTGCCCAAACGGCTCTCGACCGGGGAGGTCGTCAGCGTCGGCAACTCCGACATCGCCCACATCGGCGGCTCCATGGACATCCTGCTGCGCGGTGTCGGCTCCATCGTGGCGATCGTCACCGTCACCGTGATCCTCATCTCGACCTCGCTGCCGCTGGGGCTACTGGTGTTGTTCGGCGTGCCGCTCATGGCCGTCGCCGTCGGGCCGCTGCTCAAGCCCCTGCACAAGCGGCAGGCCAGGCAGCGCGAGCTCGCCGGCGACCTGTCCACCAGGGCCGCTGACATCGTGGCCGGGCTGCGGGTGCTGCGCGGCATCGGAGGCGAGCAGGTGTTCGCCGATCGCTACCGCACGGAGTCGCAGCGCGTGCGAGAGGCCGGCGTGCGCGTGGCCGGAGTCGAATCGGTGCTCGAAGGCGCCCAGATCGTGCTGCCCGGCGTGCTCATCGCGATCGTCACCGGCATCGGCGCCTCGTTCGCCGTCGCCGGCGAGATCCCCACGGGCCAGCTCGTCGCGTTCTACCTCTACGCGGTGTTCCTGATCGGCCCCATGCGCACGCTCACCGAGGCCGCCGACAAGCTCACCAAAGGCCACGTCGCGGCCGGGCGCGTGATCCGCATCCTGTCCATCGAGCCCGAGGTCACCGGCGGCACCGGGACCAGCGGGGGCGGCGTGCTGCGCGACTCGTACAGCGGCGTCACCGTCCAGCCCGGGGTGCTCACCGCGGTCGCCGCGGCCTCGCCCGACGACGCGGGCGCCATCGCCGACCGGCTCGGCCGCTACACCGCCGGCGACGTCACATTCGGCGCGGCCGACCTGAGCACCCTGCCCATCAGCGAGGTCCGCTCCCGCATCCTGGTCGCCGACAACGGCGCCCGGCTGTTCACCGGCAGGCTCCGCGACGAGCTGGACGTCCGCGGCGAGTCCACCGACGAGCTGGCCGCCCGCGGCAAGGCCACCGACGAGGAGATGCGCCAGGCACTGCACGCGGCCTGCGCCGAGGACATCGTCGAGGCCCTTCCGGACGGGCTCGACACGCAGGTGGCCGAGTCGGGGCGGGAGTTCTCCGGCGGGCAGCAGCAGCGGCTGCGACTGGTCCGGGCGCTGCTGGCCGACCCGGAGGTGCTCATCCTGGTCGAGCCCACCAGCGCCGTCGACGCCCACAGCGAAGCGCGCATCGCCGAACGGCTGGCCAAGAGCCGGGCCGGTAAGACCACGCTCATCTGCACGACCAGCCCGCTGGTGCTCGACCACGCCGACCACGTGATCTACGTCGAGGACGGCCGGGTGCTCGCCGAGGGCACGCATCGGCAACTGCTGGACAACTCGCCCGAGTATGCGGCGACCGTCACTCGTGGAGAGGACTGACCCATGGCTCGGGAAATCCTGCCGATCGCCGACCGGAAGCAGGTGCGCGCGTACGCCAGGCGGCTGACGCTGAAATATCCGCGCCAGCTCGTCTGCGCCCTCCTGCTGCACGGGGTGGCCGCCGTCGCCGGACTGGTCGTGCCGTGGCAGCTCGGTGCCCTGGTGGAGAACCTCCAGTACGGCGTCGAGGTCAACGTCACGGTCGTGGCCGCCGCCATTGGGGGCTTCCTGCTGCTGCAGGGCGTCCTCATGCGGTATGCCGTGCTCGCCTCGGCCAGGCTCGGCGAGAAGGTGCTGGCCGAGCTGCGCGAGGAGTTCGTGGACCAGGTGCTCGGCCTGCCGCTGTCCACGGTCGAGCGGGCCGGGTCCGGCGACCTGATCACCCGCACCTCCCGGGACGTGGACTCGCTCTCGCGCACCGTGCGGCACGCCGTACCGGAGACGCTGATCGCACTGGTGACCTTCATGATCACCGTGGGGGCGATGGTGCTGGTCAGCCCGCTGCTCATCCTGCCGATGCTGACCGCGGGGCCGGTGATCTGGATCTCCACCCGGTGGTATCTGAAGCGGGCGCGCGACGGCTATCTGCGCGAGAACGCCGCCTACGCCGACATGACGGAAGGGCTGGCCGAGACCGTCGAGGGCGCCCGGGCCGTGGAGGCGCTCGGATTGCAGGAGCGCCGCCGGGCGCGTACGGACGGCGACATCGGGCGGTCGTACGCGGCCGAGAGGTACACCCTCGGACTCCGCGTCAGGTGGTATCCCGCGGTCGAGCTGGGCTATGTCATCCCGGTGGTGAGCGCGCTGCTGGTCGGCGGGCTGTTCTACACCAACGGCTGGGTGACGCTCGCCCAGGTGACCGCCGCCGCGCTCTATGCCCAGCAGCTGATCGACCCGCTCGACAGGTTCCTGATGTGGATCGACGAGCTGCAGGTGGGCGGGGCGGCCATGGCGAGGTTGCTGGGCGTGGCCAACGTGCCCGACGACCGGGTGGCCTCCGCCGTGCGCCCCTCCGGAGAGCTGCTGGAGGCCACGGACGTGCGGTACGCGTACCGCGAGGGTCGCGACGTGCTGCACGGAGTGTCGCTGACCGTCAAGCCCGGCGAGCGACTGGCCATGGTGGGGCCCTCCGGAGCGGGCAAGTCCACGCTGGGGCGGTTGCTGGCGGGCATCCACGGGCCGCGTACGGGGTCGGTGACTGTGGGCGGAATCCCGCTCGTGGACCTGCCCCTGGACGAGCTGCGGGGGCATGTCGCGCTGGTCACCCAGGAACATCACCTGTTCAAGGGCACCGTGCGCGACAACCTGCTGATCGCCCGGCCCGACGCCGATGACCCGGCGGTGCGCAAGGCACTGGAGGCCGTGGACGCGCTGGACTGGGTGCTGGGGCTGCCCTCGGGACTGGAGACCACGGTCGGCTCCGGCGGCCTGGCCGTCTCGCCGGCGCAGGCGCAGCAGCTCGCGCTGGCCCGGCTGGTGCTCGCCGACCCGCACACGCTGGTGCTCGACGAGGCCACCTCGCTCATCGACCCCCGGGCGGCCAGGCACCTGGAGCGTTCCCTGGCCGCCGTCCTCGACGGGCGGACGGTGATCGCGATCGCCCATCGGCTCTATACGGCGCACGATGCCGATCGAGTGGCCGTCGTGGAGGACGGGCGGATCAGCGAGCTGGGATCGCATGATGAGCTGGTGGCCGAGGGAGGCTCTTACGCGGCGCTGTGGGGCAGCTGGCACGGAACTCCGACGGCCAGCCGTCCCTGACGACGGCCAGCCGCCCCTGACCCCCGACGTGACCCCACGGCCGCCCGGCGTTTCCCACGACCATCCGGCCCGGCGGCGGCTCGCTAGCACTTTGTTTTCCGCGGTGGCAGGGTGCGGTCGGCGAGGTAGCGGTTGATGTGGTCGCGGGCGCACCCGTTGAAGCCGTAGAGCGTGTGGCCCGGGCCGTCGTGGTGGATCGTGGCGCTGCTGGGGACCTGGGACAGGACGCGCTCCACCGCGTCGGACTCGCCCCACGCGCCTGCGCCCAGCAGGGGAGGCAAGCCCTTGGGGAGGGCGGCCGGTGGGTTGGTGACCGGCACGGGCCAGCCGATGCAGGCCAGGGTCCCAGTGGCGATGGTGCCGGCGGCGCCCACGCTGGGAGCCACTCGGAGCAGGCGCTTGACCGTGGCGGCGAGCTCCTTGCGGTCTGCGGCGCGGGGCCAGTCGGCGCACTCCGTCACGCCCGTGGCCTGATCCGGGTAGCGGCCGCCGCGGGCAGGCACGAAGTCCGAGGCGTCGCCTTCGGCGGCCTTGCGGATGGCCCCGGCCAGCTTGGGCCAGGCGGCGGAGCCTTGGCGGGCGAAGCTTACGGCGAAGGACTGCAGGTCGCGTGTCGTATAGGCCACGTTGGCCGTCTTGGTGGGGATCGGGGTGCGGTCCGCTCGGGCGATCAAGGAGCGCCAGAGGCCGGGGACGTCGCGGCAGTCGTTGGCGGCACACCAGGTGAAGAAGCGTCGCATGAACTGCTCGTTGCTCTTCGCCATCTCCTCCACCTCCTTGTCCCAGTCGGCAGGGCTGTGATTCCACGTGCCGTCGAGGACCATCGTGCGGATCCGATCAGGGAAGAGGCGGGCGTAGGCCTGGCCGTAGAAGCCGGCGTAGGAGGCGCCGTAGTAGTTGAGCTCGTCGTCGCCAAGAGCCTTCCTGATCGCCTCCATGTCCCTGGCGTGGTCCGCCGAGCTCATGTTGGCGAACAGCTCGGGGTCCTTGAGGCGGCAGGCTTCGGCGTAGCCGCGATTGGTGTCGGACAGCCGGCCGAAGTCGGCGTCGTCACGCGGCACCTCGGGCAGCGGGATGCGGGTCCAGGCGCATGCCAGGCCGGTGCTGAGGCCCTTGAACTGCTCGCCGTAGCCGCGGGTGTCCCAGGTGATGACGTCCATGCGTTTGCGGAGCTCGGTCCACATGGCGGGATTGGATTGGGTGAGGGCGACGCCGGGACCGCCGGGGCCGCCGTAGGCGATCAGCACCGATCCCTCCGAGGCGCCGGTGGATTTCAGGCGGCCCAGTTTGAGAGTGATCGTGCGGGCTTCGGGCTTCTGCCAGTCGGCGGGGACCTGGAGGTCCGCGCAGTCCATGCCGATCTTGTCGTTGGGACAGCGCTGCCACGCCAAGGCGGTGCTCCCCGTCCTGGTCCCAGTCTCCGCGGTGGCCGCCGCCGGTGTGGTCAGGAGGGCCGTGGACAGGACGGCTTGGAGGATGGCGAGGGGTTTCAGCATGCGCTTCACGATCGCGGACCGGGGCGTGGGATCGCGTCGGACTGGGGTTTGGTTTTTCGGGGCGGGAGGTCGTACCAGGGGTTGTCAAACCTCGGTCCGACAGCGGCGCCCGCTTGGCGGTCAGGCTGGGTGCCGCCGCGTTTTACGGAGTCACGCCGTGCGACGCGGCGGCGCCCGCGTGGCAGTCAGGCCGGGCGCCGCCGCGTCTTACGAAATCACGCCGAGCGATTTCTTCAGGAAGTCCACCTGGAGCAGCAGCAGGTTCTCCGCCACGACCTCCTGGGGCGTCATGTGGGTCACGCCGGACAGCGGCAGCACGCTGTGCTGGCGGCCGGCCGCGAGCAGGGCCGAGGACAGGCGGAGGGTGTGGGCGGCCACGACGTTGTCGTCGGCCAGGCCGTGGATCAGCAGCAGCGGGCGTTCGAGCTTGGCCGCGTCCGCGAACAGCGAGGAGTTCTCGTACACGTCCGGTTGCTCGTCAGGATGGCCGAGGTAGCGCTCGGTGTAGCACGTGTCGTACAGCCGCCAGTCCGTCACCGGCGCCCCCGCCACGGCCGCGTGGAACACGTCAGGACGTCGCAGCACCGCCAGCGCGGCCAGGAAGCCGCCGAACGACCAGCCGCGAATGGCCACCTTCGTCAGGTCGAGGTCGTCGCCGTACTGTTCGGCCACGCCCTGCAGGGCGTCGATCTGGTCCTCGAGCGCCGGGGTCGCCAGGTCGTTGAGCACGGCCCGCTCGAAGTCGGTGCCCCTGCCCGGGGTGCCGCGGCCGTCGGCCACGACGACGGCGAAGCCCTGCTCGGCGAACCACTGGCTCTCCAGGAACGCGCCGCGCCGGTTGAGCACGCGCTGCGCGTGCGGGCCGCCGTACGGATCCATGAGGACGGGCAGCTTCCCTGAGCCCTGCTCGTGCCAGGAGGGCAGCACCACGGCGGTGGCGAGCTCGCGGCGGCCCGAGCGGCCGATCGAGACCCGCAGGTCCAGGCCGGGACGCTCGGCGTATGAGGGGATCGGAACGGCCATGCCGTCGCGCTTCACGACCGTGGTCGAGACGCCCTCGGTGTCCAGGCTCTGCTCGGTCAGCACGCCCACCCCGCCGGACATCCGCCCAGAGAACACCCCGGAACGGGTCGAGACCGGCAGCAGCGAATGCCCGTCCCAGGTCCACAGCTGGATCTCGGTCGGGTCGCCGCTCGCGCTGAACAGCACGCTGTCGTGATCGACGTCGAGGACGGCCCTGACCTGCAGCGTCGGCGGGGTGACCGGGCGGTCGCCCACGAAGAGGCGATGACCGCCCTCAGCGTTCGCCACCCAGACCAGCGTCCCGTCGTCGAGGTGCGCGGGCACGCCGGTGACGATGTCGACCCAGGCCGGGTCGGCGTCCTCGCGTATGAGCGTGCCGGCGCCGGTCGCCGGGTCCACGGTGAAGAGCCGCATCGTCTTCTGGTCGCGCGTCAGCGTCACGATCGACAGCGCGTGGGAGTCCCAGGCCGCCGTCGTCAGGTATTCCTCCGCGTACGGCACCGCGACCCGCGATCCGTCCAGGCCCAGCACGTAGAGCTCGGTGTTCGCGTTGGGCGTCCCGGCGGCGGGGTAGCGCTGGGCCGTGGCGGCCCGGTCGGGATTGGCCGGGTCGGCGATGTGCCAGACGCGTACCGGCGCCTCGTCCACGCGCTCGGCCAGCAGCGCGTCGCTCGACGGCGCCCACCAGTAGCCGCGCATCCGGTCCATCTCCTCGGCGGCGATGAACTCGGCCAGACCGTATGTCACAGTCTCCGACTCCGGTGTCGCCAGCGCGCGGTCCGCGCCGGAACTCAGATCCTGCACGTGCAGAGCACCGCCGGTGACATAGGCGACATGTCGCCCATCTGGGGACAGGCGGGGGTCGATCACCGCGCCCGGCGTCTCCAGCCTGCGGGCCTCGCCGGTGCGCAGCTCGACGACGTAGAGGCTGCCGGACAGGGCGAAGCCGGCCCTGGTGACGGCGGTGTCGGTGGCGTACGCGACCACGCCGCCCGCCGCCTCCCGGCTGCGCTCGCGCCGGGCCCGCTCCTCCGGCGGCAGGTCCTCCTCGTCGCCGTGGAGCGTACGCGGGTCGACGACCAGGCGCTCGACATGCGTCTCCGTGTCCAGCTCCCATAGGCAGGTCACCGGATCGGTGCCCGACCTCGTCCGCAGGAAGATCACCCGGCCGCCGTCCGGGGAGATCGTGAAGCCCCTGGGCACCCCGAGGGTGAACCGGCGGGTCCGGGCAGACAGGCGCGGGAAGCTCTCGCTCATGGCCTCAATCCTGCCATTGCTACGCTCGGCATCATGACTGATCGACGGCTCCTGCTCGTGCACGCCCATCCGGACGACGAGTCGATCGGCACCGGTGCCACCATGGCGAAATACGCCGCCGAGGGCGCCCACGTCACGCTGGTGACCTGCACGCTGGGCGAGGAGGGGGAGGTCATCCCCGCGGACCTCGCCCATCTGGCCGCCGACCAGGACGACGCGCTGGGCCCCCACCGGATCGGCGAGCTCGAGGCCGCCTGCCGGGCGCTCGGCGTCGAGGACCACCGTTTCCTCGGCGGGCCGGGGCACTGGCGGGACTCCGGGATGATGGGCGTGGCCTCCAACGACCACCCGAAGGCGTTCTGGCAGGCCGACCTCGACGAGGCGGCGGGCGAGTTGGTCAAGATCATCCGCGAGGTGCGGCCGCAGGTGCTGGTCACCTACGACGACAACGGCTTCTACGGCCACCCCGACCACATTCAGGCCCACCGCGTTTCGCGCAGGGCGTTCGAGCTGGCCGCGAAACCGGACTACGGCGAGGGCGAGCCGTGGCAGATCGCGAAGTTCTACCACACGGCCGTGCCCAGGTCCGTCATGGAGCGCGCGGCCGAGGCGATGCGCACGGCCGACGTCGGCTTCATCACCGAGAACGTGGACGACATGCCGTTCGGCAGCCGGGACGAGGACATCACCACCGAGATCGACGCGCGCCCGTGGCTCAGAAACAAGATCGACGCCATGCGCGCGCACGCCACGCAGATCAGCGTGGCCGCGCCGTGGTTCGCGCTGTCCAACAACATCGGCCAGGAGGTCCTGGGCGTCGAGCACTACATCCTGGCCATGGGCGTGCCGGGGCCGCCGGTGCCAGGACCGCCCGTCGAGGCAGGCGGTCTGGGCGAACCGCACAACCGGGAGAACGATCTCTTCGCGGGCATCCACTAACCTCGTTGCCCATGGAGCATCGCGGCCAGGCCGAGTCGGCGCTGGGTGGGGCGGCCTACGGCATGCTGTTCGTGCTGGGGGTCGTCATGGGCGTCGTGGGCGGGTTCACGCATCCGGTGTGGCAGGCGGGCCCGATCCCGGTCGCGGCCGTCGTGTGGGTGCTGGCGTTGTTCACGGTGTGCCTGGGGGCGGGCAAGCTGATGCGCGCCCGGCTCGGGGTCGTCGCGACGGCGGTCGGGTGGCTGCTGGTGACGATGCCGTTCACGCTGGAGCTGGGGCAGGGGGATCTGGTGATCGCGCAGGGCGCACCCGGCTATGTCTACCTGTACGGGGGATTGGCGGCTCTCGTGGCTGCCTACTTGCTTTCGCCCACGTCAGGGGGTCAATCGTGGCTTCTGCGTGGGTACCCTCAAAAGAATTCCATGTAACGGCATAAAGTTGGCGTCGTGCATTCGACAGAGCGGCCAGCGGACCCTGGAACGTATCGCAAGGTCGTCGGCCGCTTCGCCACCGGAGTCGCGATCGTCACGACCAGGCTCGGCGACATCGATCACGCGATGACGGTCAACTCCTTCACCTCCGTCTCACTCGACCCGTTGCTCGTGCTGTTCTGCGCGGAGAAGGTATCCCGCTTCCATGACGCGGTGATGACGGCGGGGGTGTGGGGGGTCTCCGTGCTGCCCGTCTCGATGGAGGACGCCTCGCGGTTCTTCGCCCACCGGGGGCGTCCGCTGAACGGGCAACTGGCCCGGTGGCCGCACCATCGCGGGGAGTCGGGGGTGGCGCTGTTCGACGGGGCGATCGCCACGGTGGAGTGCGCCACCACGGCCGTGCACGACGGCGGGGACCACTCGATCGTGGTGGGCGGCGTGACCGCGCTGGACACGCCGTCCGACGGGCCGCCGCTCCTTTATCACGAGGGCCGGTACAAAACGCTCTAGGCATGAATCGGGCCAGGCGCGGTGGCCTGGCCCGATCAGCCGGTCGTCGACTCCCGTGTTACTGGGCGGGAGCGCTGACTGATTCCGATGGTGTCGTGGTGGGGGTCTCCGTCGGCACGCCGGTCGGCGTCTCCGTCGGGGGCGGCGTCTCCGTCAGGGTCGCCGTGGGTTCCTCGGTCGGGGTCTCCGGCGGCGGGCAGACGGGGATCTCCGTCGGAGGTACCGTCGGCGACACGGTGCCGGTCGGGACGTCGGTCGGAACGTTGGTCGGAACGTCCGTCGGGGTCGCGGTCGGACTCTCGGTCAGTGTGGCTGTCGGGGTTGGGGTGGGGGTTTCCGTCGGCGTCGGTGGCACCGATGGCGACACGGTGTCCGTCGGTGGCACCGATGGCGACGCGGTGTCCGTCGGTGGCACCGGCGGAGTCACGGTCTCTGTGGGGAGCTCGGTCGGCGGGAGGGTTTCCGTCGGCTCGGCGCTCGGCTGACAGGTGAACGTTTCCGTGACCGTCGGGCCGGGCTCGGTGACCGTGACCGTGGGACCTGGTTCGGTGACCGTCACGGTCGGCAGGGGCGTCATGGTGACGGCGGCCTGGCCGCGTTTCTTGTACGTGCCCCTGCCCAGCTTGGTCGCGGACTCGCCGGCTCCCGTGGTGACCGGGAGGCCGACGCTCGCCGTCTTGCACGAGCCGCGCTTGCACACCCTCTGCTTGACGCCGAAGATGGCGGCTCCGTCGTACTCGACGGAGACATTCAGATAGGAAATGCCCTTCTTCTTGACCACCGCCGTCGTGACGGTGTACTCCCCGGCCGTGGGACTTTCCGAGGGGACGGGTTCGGTGGCTAACACCACCCGTGCGTCGGGGGGAGTCTCAGTGAGTCGTAGGGGATCGGTCGCTGACGTCTGGGTGATCGCGATTCCGCCGGCTCCTGCCAGTGCGACGGTGCCCAGCAGCGCGCCCAGGATGGAGAATCTCATAATCCTGCTCTTGTAGGAGATTTCAGGACCCTGATCATTATTCCGACTTGTCAAGATTGGTCAAGACTGAGACGCATGGACAGGCGCTTCTGGTTCCGGCGTACGGTGAACTACCTCAATCTCGCCACGCCGCTCGGTTTGCTGATCTCGATCATCGGTGGCACGACCAGGCGGCCCGGCCCGGACGGACTCATCCTCGCCTTCGGCTACCGCTACAACTTCCCCATCGCAGGGGCGTTCACCGTGGGAAACGTCGTCCTGACCAAGTGGGATTCGCTGAGTGACCAGCTCGTTCGCCACGAAGGGCGGCATGCCACGCAGTGGGCCTGGTGCCTCGGGCTGCCCATGCTGCCGCTCTATCTGCTGGCCATGCTGGTCTCGGTCATGGTGTGCGGGAACCTGGCTTCGTACAACCCCTTCGAGCGCCTCGCCGACCTGGAGGACGGCGGTTATCCGCGGGCGCCGCTGTGGTGGCGAAGATCCAGGGGTTGACTCCTGGAGTCAGCGTGGCAGCCCCGATGGGGCCGCCTCAGAGTCCGCTGCGAAGGGCGCGAAGGGGCCGGAGGAGTGATCGCAGGCTGTCAGACTTAGTGCCAGTTTTCGGCAAGATGGAGGTGTCGGTGAGACCCTATGCGTGGATGCCGTGGCCGTTGCGGTGGTTCGCTCGGGTGTTGACCGTTCTTCTCGCCCTGGCACTCGTGCTGGCAGGCGTCCTCGTCTACACCGTGCGGAAGTCGTTCCCGCAGGTGGATGGCACGCTGCGGTTACCCGGATTAACCGGGAATGTGGAGATTTATCGTGATAAATCGGGAATCCCGCACATCTATGCCGACAGTGCCGCCGACCTCTTCATGGCCCAGGGATTCGTCCACGCTCAGGACCGCTTCTACGAGATGGACTTCCGGCGCCACACGACCGCGGGGCGGCTCTCCGAGCTCTTCGGGAAGTCGACGCTCGGCACCGACAAGGCCCTGCGGACCATGGGCTGGCGCAGGGTCGCCGAACGGGAGCTGCCGGAGCTGGCCAAGCAGACCCAGGACTACCTCAACGCGTACGCGAAGGGCGTCAACGCCTGGCTCAGCGCCAACCCGAACGCCTCCGACCGCAGCCTCGAATACTCCGTGCTCAAGCTCCAGAACGGCGACTACCAACCGGAGCCGTGGACCGCGCTGGACTCCCTGTCCTGGCTGAAGGCCATGGCGTGGGACCTGCGCTCCAACATGGAGGACGAGATCGACCGCGCGCTGGCGCTGACCAAGCTGCCCAGGGAGCGGGTCGAGCAGCTCTACCCCGGCTATCCGTACGACCGGCACTCCCCGATCGTCACCGAGGGCACGATCGACCAGGGCCGCTTCGACCAGCGGGCCGAGCCGCGGCTGCGCGCCACCGCGGCACTCACGCAGGCGGCCAAGACGCTGGACGCCGTGCCGAGCACGATGGGCACGGAGGATCGCGAGGGCATCGGGTCGAACTCGTGGGTGATCTCCGGCGACCACACGGCCGGTGGCAAGCCGCTGCTGGTCAACGACCCGCACCTGTCCGCGCAGATGCCGTCCGTCTGGTACCAGGCGGGGCTGCACTGCCGGAAGATCACGGAGGAGTGCTCGTACGACGTGACGGGATTCACCTTCTCCGGCGTTCCCGGCGTGGTCATCGGGCACACGGACAAGATCGCGTGGGGCTTCACGAACCTCGGTCCCGACGTGGCCGACCTGTTCCTGGAGAAGGTGGACGGCGACACGTACCTGTACAAGGGCGAGCAGGTGAAGCTCGAGACCCGGCAGGAGCAGATCAAGGTGGCCGGCGGCGCCCCCGTCACGATCACCGTCAAGAGCACCGTGCACGGGCCTTTGATCAACGAGGTGATCGACAGCGCCCGGCCCAGCGGTGAGGCGAACGCGGTGGCGCTGCAGTGGACGGCGCTGACACCGGGCAGGACCGCCGACGCCATCTTCGCGTTGAACAGGGCGACCGACTGGCAGGAGTTCAAGGCCGCCGCGGCGTTGTTCGAGGTGCCCGCCCAGAACCTGGTGTACGCCGACACGACGGGCAAGATCGGCTACCAGGCCCCAGGCCGCATCCCGGTGCGCGACAAAGGCGACGGCACCTGGCCGGTCCCCGGCTGGACGGGCGAGTACGACTGGAGGGCCGCGCCCATCCCGTACGACCAGCTCCCGTCGGTCGAGGATCCGGCGGACGGGTTCATCGTCACGGCCAACAACGCCGTCATCGATCCCAAACGCTACAAACCGCTGCTCACCAAGGACTGGGCGTACGGCTACCGCTCCGAACGCATCCGCGACCTCGTCGAGGAGGCGATCAAGAAGGGCAAGGTCGACGCGGCCGCCATGTCCAAGATCCAGCAGGACTCCCACAACGGCTTCGCGGAGACGCTGATCCCGGCGCTGATGCGGGTGGATCTGGCGGGGCCCGGCGAGCAGGCCAGGCAGCTGCTGAAGACGTGGGACGGCACGCAGGATCTCGATTCCGCCGCGGCCGCGTACTTCAACGCGGTCTGGCGCCAGGTCCTCCTGCTGACGTTCAACGACGAGCTCCCGGAGGGAGCCAGGGCCAGCGGAGGGGACCGCTGGTATGAGGTGATCAGGCGGCTGCTCGAACTGCCGGACGACCCCTTCTGGGATGACGTGACGACGAAGAACCTCACGGAGACGCGCGACGACATCCTGCGCCAGGCGATGGCCTCGGCGTACCAGGAGCTCGCCGATCGGCTCGGCACGGACATCGCGTCCTGGCGCTGGCGCGACCTGCACCAGTTGGAGCTGGTCAACGGGTCGCTGGGGACCTCCGGCATCGCGCCGGTGGAGGCGTTGTTCAACCGCGGCCCGTTCCCGGTTCCCGGCAACAAGGACGCGGTGAACGCCACCGGCTGGAATGTTCAGAGGGACTACGCGGTCACCGCCGTGCCCTCCATGCGCATGATCGTCGACCTGTCCGACCTGGACAAATCCCAGTGGATCAATCTGACGGGCGCCTCGGGGCACGCCTTCCACGACAATTATTGGGATCAGGCGGAGGTGTGGGCCAGGGGCGGTCTGCTGCCGATGTACTCCAAGCCCGAGTCGGTCAAGAAGGCGGCCGTTCACACCCTCAAACTGACGCCCTGAACACCCTGACGGCGGTCCACCCGCTGGCGAGCCGCCGTCAGGCCCAGGTCTGACCCTCTGGGGTGTCGGAGACGCGGACGCCCAGCTCGGCCAACTCGTCGCGGAGCCGGTCCGCTTCCTTCCAGTCCTTGGCCTCCCGCGCCCGCTCCCGCGCCTCCAGCAGTTCCCCGGCGCCCGGGGGCAGCACGCGCACCTTGCCGATCTCCGTGGAAAGGTCCAGCCCCAGCAGCTGATCAAGGTGCAGGAACGACTCGAACTTGGCCCCCGGCGCCACCGATTCGTCCCGCTCCAGATCCCGCAGGATCCGCAGCGCCGTCGGCGTGTCCAGGTCGTCGTCGAAGGCCGCCTCGACGCGCTCCACGTAGTCCGCCGCCATGGGCTCGCTCGGCGACTCCGCCCACTCGGCCACGCGCGTCCGCCACCGCCGCACCGTGCGGTCGGCGGCCCGCAGCGTGTCCCACGTCAGGTTGAGCTGCTGCCTGTATCGGTGCTCCAGGAACGCCATCCGCACCGCGAGCGGGTCGAGACCGGCCGCCACCACATCGGAAAGCAGCACCACGTTCCCGGTGGACTTGGCCATCTTGCGGCCCTCGAACAGCAGGTGCTCCCCGTGCACCCAGTGCCGCACCACCTCGTGCCCGGCGGCCGCGTCGGACTGGGCCCGCTCGTCCTCGTGGTGCGGGAAGCGCAGGTCCATCCCGCCGATGTGGAGGTCGATGTGCGAGCCGAGGAAGCGCAGGGACATGGCCGAGCACTCCACGTGCCAGCCGGGGAACCCGCGTCCCCACGGCGAGTCCCAGGTCAGCTCGCCGTCCGCGGGTTTCCACAGGGCCCAGTCGGCGTGGAAGCGCTTGCGCGGGTCGACGGTGTCGATGCGGTGGGCGGGCCTGAGGTCGTCCAGGCGATTTCCGGAAATCTCGCCATAAGTGGGAAATGTCCGTACGTCGAAGAACACCGACCCGTCCGGCACCGCGTACGCGTGCCCCTGCTCGATCAGCTTGGCGATCAGCTCGATCATCAGGTCGATGGTCTCGGTCGCGCGCGGCGTGTGCTCCGGCGGGCGGAGGTTCAGCGTGGCGGTGTCGCGTCTGAAGGCGTCCTCGTAGAAGCGCGCCAGCTCCCGCGCGGAGCGCCCCTCGGCCCGCGCCTGCCGCACGACCTTGTCCGCCCCAGCCCCAGCCCCGGGGTCCGCCCCAGCCGCGAGGTCCGCCCCGGTCTGCGGCTCGGCCCCGGTCTCCGGTTCGGCATCGGTGTCGGGGTCGTCGTCCACCAGGTGGCCGACGTCCGTGATGTTCTGGCAGGCCAGCACGCGCACCCGCCGCCGCTCCAGCACCCGCCTGATCAGGTCCGACAGCAGGTAGGTGCGCAGGTTGCCGACGTGCGCGTAGCGGTAGACCGTCGGTCCGCAGGTGTACATCCGCACCGCCCGCCCGGGTGCGATCTCCTCAACCTGCCTGGTCCGCGTGTCGTAGATCCGCAACATCTGCCGAGCTTAGCTCGGCGTCATCCCCAGGAACGTCATCCCCCCAGGAAACCGAGTATGTCCCGGTCGCCGCGCTCGCGCAGCCGGGCCAGGATCTCCTCGCGCGTGGCCGTGTCGGGCAGCCCGATCCTGGCCCCGATCAGCCGCAGCCCCTCCATCTCCGAGCTGACCGGCGCGGTGTAGCCGAAGAGGTAGAGAGCCCGGTTGATCGGCGGCATCCCGACGGGCGCGGCCGGCAGGTAGCGGGTCAGCAGCTCGCCGCCGTCCGACACGGTCAGGAACACGTGGTCGCCCTCGCTCGCCTTGAACTCGGCCAGCACGTTGCGGATCGAGCCCATGGTGGGCTGGTTGTGCCAGCTGATCACCACGTCGCCGGAGGGCGCGGAGGCGGTCAGCTGCCCGCCGGGCGCCATGCCCAGGTAGGCCGCGAACCCCGTGGGCAGCGGCGACCCCGACCCGCGCAGGTGCTCGGCGTTGATGTCCACCCGGTGCCACCAGCGCCCGTCGCGTGAGCGGAAGCTGCGCCGGGTCTCGGAGACGTCCTTGCGCGGCTGGTACGGCTCCGGCTCCCCGCTCGGCGAGGTGCCCGCCACCCGGATCCAGCCCCGCTGCGTGCGCTCGAACCCGGGGCCGCCGGAGTACGCCCGTACCGAGCTCTCGCTGACGTCGTACTTCGAGGTCAGGTTCGTCACGATCGTGCTCACCGACGCCTCGCCGCCGGCCCGCTCGATCTCCCTGGCGATCATCTCCCTGATCCCCAGGTATTCGTCGCCGCCCCACCTCGTCAGGCCGTACTTGTTGCGGTCGACCCGGCGGAAGCGCTCGTCGGCGGTGAGCTGGTTGCGGATGCCGACGAGGCTGTAGTCCTCGCCGATGCGCTCCTGGATCTCCTCGGGCGACAGCGGCGAGCCCGCCACCGCCAGCACCGCCTCGGCCTTCTCGTTGATGCTGCGCGGCCACGGCACCACGTGCTGGCCCAGCACCCGGAGCTGCGGCACGGCCAGGATCCACCGCTCGGCCACGTCCTCGCGCACGCCGAGCTGCGCGACCATGGACACGGCCTCGCCGAGCGGGCGCGGCCCGTCGGAGAACAGCTGGCGCGTCTTCTCCCTCAGCTCGTCGGTCCCGCCCGCCACCAGCCAGCCTTCGGACTGCTCGTAGCCGGTCAGCAGGGTGCGTACGAACCGCCACACCGGGATCCCCAGCGTCCGCAGCTCGCTGCGGTGCCACGGCACGGCCGCCTGCAGGTCGTCGGCGGGAACGGCGGAGCCCAGCCGCGTGCGCAGCCACGCCACGTGGGCGGCCAGCGGCGCCGCGACAGGGGTGCCGAGCCAGGCCTCCACGTGGTCGCGCAGGTCGCGCTCGATCTGCCTGATCCGCTCCCGCGTCACCGAGAACCGCTGCGCCAGCTCGTCGAGCGTGGCCCGCTGCGCCGCGTACAGCCGGTCGCGGGCGATGGCCCGCTGCCGGTCGTCCAGCGCCGCGAACAGCTCGTCGATCACCTCGGGCAGAGGCCTGTCCGGCCGCGCCGGCGCGGGGAGCGCGTCGGGCGCGGGCTCGAGCAGCCGCTCGAACACGCCGCTGAACAGCTTCTGCACGACGTCCTTGCCGAGCGTCTCCGGAGTGCGCTCGGCCTCGGCGGGGTCGGAGAAGCGCAGCAGCGGCAGGATGTCGCCGAGCATGAGGTGACCCCAGCAGGCCACGGCCAGGTCGGCCAGGTGGCCCGCCACGGCGTGGGTGCCGACGATGGCACACGCGCGGTCCAGCGGAATCGCCTGCCACCAGGCCTCGGGCAGCTGTGGCTCCTCCACGATCGGCGCGATTTGACCAGGAGAGGTCCAGCGCACGGGTGGCGCGAGGTCGCTCAGACTGAGGTTCATTGAGGTCCAACCGGCAATGGGAAGTATCCGCAGTTCAGACTATGTGATCAGAGGGGGATAAAGGGGCTACCTCTTCCGGAATGGGAGATATAGAGCATCGCACGGGCCCGCGTACAGGCGACGAATAGTATGCTCCGCTCGCGCTGCAGCGCTCGAGCCCTGGCGCCAGGTTCTTCAGGCGGCGGCTCCGGCACCGTGCCCTCCGCCACGCCGATGAGCGCCACCCGCTCGAACTCCAGCCCTTTCAGATGCTGGAAGGTCGAGGCCCGCACGTCCAGCCCGTCCAGCGCCTGCCTGGCCGCGCGGACGAGCTTGGGATCGCGGGCGGCGACGGCGATCTCACCGGCGGGCACGCCCTCCGCCAGCCACGCCTCGATCGTTCTGCGCAGCCCGGCCAGCTCCGCGTCAGGGCTGTCGTACGCCCTGATCATCGGCCGCTCGCCGTTGTGCGTGGCGCGGTAGCCGTACATCTCGGTCACGCCCTTCACCAGACCGGGCGCGGGGCCGCCGCCCCGCAGCCGGACCACGAAGGACAACAGCTCCTGCGGCAGCCGGTAGGACAGCCTGAGCGCGTGCTGGACGGCGTGGATGCCGACCGCGCCGAGCACCACCCGCGTCTCGGTGACCCGCTGGTGCGGATCGCCGACGATGAACAGGTCGTCGTGCGCGCGCGGCACCGCCGCCCGCAGCAGCCGCCACTGCGCCGGGCTGATGTCCTGCGCCTCATCCACCACGATATGACGGTACGGCTTGCGCCCGGGCTCCACGTCGTCAAGCAGGTCACCGGTCGAGAGGGACAGCACCCTGAGCGCCTCGTCGGTCAGCTCGGCCAGCGTCCGCGCCCCCGGTCCCACCAGCGCCGGGCGGCGGCCCTCGGCGCCCGCCACGATGCGCAGGGCCAGGCGTTCGACGTTGTCGACCTCGACCCGCTTGCGGACGATCTCGTCCTCGATCAGCACGTCGAGCCGAACGGACAGCTCCTCGGCCAGGCTCTGCGAGAACGTGATGAGCAGGACGGGACCGCTGCCGTTCGCGGCCAGGTGGGCGGCGCGGTGCAGAGCGGTGATCGTCTTGCCGGTGCCCGCGCCGCCGATGACCAGCACCGGACGCTCGTAGCGGGCGGCCCTGGCCAGCCGGTGCTGTGCCGGATGCGGGAACGTGCACCACTCCGGCGCCTCCAGCACCCGGTCGAGCGCCACCTTGTCGGCCGCGAACGCCGCGCGGTCCGGGCTGCGGAGCAGCGCCGTGTGCAGGTCGTCGGGGTCGATCGGGCCGCTCTCGGCGTCGGAGGCGCGCCACGCGTCCAGCTCGCGCCAGGCCTCGGAGAGCGAGCCGCCGCGGGCCAGCACGGCGAGCGGGACGTGCTGCGTGGGCGGGAGGAGCGGTTCGAGCGCGGCCACGTCGGCCTCGGTCGTGATCAGGCGGAACAGCGGCAGGGCGTGCACGTCCAGGCCGAGCGCGAGCAGGTCCCCGTCGCAAATCGGGTCGAACAGCCGCGACGGCCGCACCGACCTGCGTAGTGCGGGCTCGACCCGTTCCAGCGCGGCGGCGTCCCATTCCTCGACGACGCCGATCACGGGGTTGACGCCGTACCGGTGGCGTTGCGCGTACGACCAGGCCTCGGGGTCGGGCAGCACCGTACGCAGCCAGTACACGTCCCGGTGCCGCACCACCACCCCACGATGCCCCTCGGCCAGCCGCAGTGTCGCGACCCGCGGATCCCGGGCGCCCCTGACCCGTTCGGGGTGCGGGGCGCCGGACACGTTCAGCAGGAACCGGCGCAGCGCGACCACGGCGTCCCTGCGCACCGGCTGGGCCAGTGCGCCGAGCCGCCCGGGGAACTCAGGGCCGATCGCGAGCCGCGGCACCGGCTCAGTCCAGGAGAGCTAGCAGATCGCGGTCTCCGCGTTCGCGGAGCCTGGTGAGCAGGTCGGGCAGGCTGACCGGCCCGGTCATGCCGATCCTCGTGGCGATCACCCTCGCCGCCTGATCTCGTGTGCCTCCCGGCGCCGTGTACCCGACCAGTCGGAGCGCCTTGGTGATCTTCTCGGCGCCCTGCGCGGCCACCGGCAGATGCCTGGCACGCAACACGCCCTCGTCCGACAGCGTCAGGAACAGGTGCCCGCCTTCCTTGGCGCCGACGTCGACGAGCAGGCGCTCGATGGATTCGAGCACCGGCCTGCCGTGCCAGGTCATGTTCAGCTCACCGGCGGCGCTCCTGACCGTTCTGGTCTCGCCGGGGGAGAGCCCCAGGTACGACGCGAACCCCGTCGGCAGCGCGCACTCGCCGCCCGCCAGTTGCTCGGCGGTCACGTCGATGCGCAGCCACCACCGGCCGTCCGGCTGCCTGAAGCAGCGCCTGGTCTGGGAGACGTCCTTCAGCGGCTGGTACGGCTTGTGTTCGCCCGGGGCGCCGTTGCCTTCTTCCACCGGAGGCGCCACCGGCGAGAACGCCTGGAACTGCGGCGGGCCGGGCGGCGGAGGAGGAGGAGGAGGAGGAGGCACGTTACCGAACGCCGACTGCGGCTGCTGTTGCTGGGGCTGTTGCTGGGACGGCAGGGTCGCCAGGACGAACTGCCAGGCGGGGACCTCCAGCGCCTTGATCTCCACGTTGTGCCAGTCGGCCGCGCCGATCAACTGCTCCTTGGGCGCCGCCGGACCCAGCGTCCTGCGCAGCTCGTCCAGATAGGCCCGGTACGGCGCCGCCTCCTCGCTGGCCAGCCATTGGTCCAGGCGGATGCGGAGCTCGTGCTCCGTGGCGGAGATCTCGGCGGGCGGGACGGCGAAGAGCTTGGCGAGCTGGTCCACGGCCGAGGGTTCGTCCGTGAAGACCCGGTTCTGCGCCACGGCCCAGCTCTTGTCGTCCAGTCCGGCGAACGCGGCCTCGATGAGCTCTGGTATTTCGTTCGCGGCCAGCGCGGCGGCCTCCTCGGCCGCCGGCTCGGGGGCGGGCTCCTCGGCGGCGTGCAGCACGGGGACGGGCTCGGCCTCGGGGGCATCTTCGGAAACGGGCTCCACGTCGGCGTCCAACACCGGCTCGGCTTCGCCTTCCGCAACCGCCCCATCAACGGGCACGTCGTCTTGGACGGGCACGTCGTCTTGGACGGGCACGCCGTCTTGGGCAGGCACGTCGTCTTGGACGGGCACGTCGCCTTCGACGGGCACGTCGCCCTCAACCCGCACTAAGCCTTCGGCAGGCAGCGCGCCCTCGACGGCGATCTCGCCCTCATCGGCCACCGGGTGCTCCGGCGCAGCGGCGGCCTCGGGCTCGCCCGGCCCGGTTGCGGCAGGCTCGTCCTCGGCCGGTGCGGCTGAGGCAGGCTCGTCCTCGCTCGGCGGGCCGGCCTCGTGCGCGGCATGGTCGGGCGCGGCTTCAGGCTCGTCGTGGCCGGGCGCGGCCTCGAACTCGGCCTCGCCCGTCGCGGCGGCGCCGGGTGCGCCCTCATGGGAGGCAGCACTCTCGTGAGTCGCGGGCTGCTCGCCCTGGGTTTCGGGGTGCTCGGCGTCCATGGCGGGGGCGGCCTGCGCGGAGGCCTGGCCGGCCGGCTCGGGCTCGTCCGTTGCCGGCGCGGCGGCGAACGCCGCGGGCTCGGCGGGCTCGGCGGTCGGCTCAGGTGCGCGCTCCGCCGCGATGAGACCCGGTCCGGGCTCTCCGGCCACGGGCGCGGCCTCCGGTTCGCCGGCGACCGCCTCAGGCGCTTGCGCGGCCGCATCCTCGGCGACGGGCGCGGCAGTCTCAGCAACGGGTGCGGCCGCGGCCACCGGTTCGGCGGGGGTCTCGACGCGCGGGTGCGCGAAACGTACCAGGACCGCCGAGAACAGCGTGTTGAGCACCGGGCGCGCATGGATGAAGGGCTGGTCCACCAGCTCCCTGCCGGTCAGCGCCAGCAGCCCGGTCCACGAGCCGGCCCGGTCGAGCGCGATCGCCACGGCGGGCTCGTCGGCCTCGTCCGGGTCGAGCACGTGCAGCGCGGGCAGCACGTCGCCCAGCGCCGCCGCGGGCCAGTGTTCCAGGGCGATCTCCGTCAGCAGCTCGCCCAGCGACTCCGGGCCGATGGCTGCGAGGACATGCGGCATGGGCAGACTGCGCCACCACGCATCCGGCAGATCCGGCTGCCCGGTAAGTAGCGTGATCGTCGACGCGTCGCTCCACCTCAACGGTGGAACGAGGTCGCTCAGGCAGAAGTTCATCCCGTTCCGTTCACCAGCCCCTCACGCCGCCGCAGCGGTGCAGCCATAATCTCGCCGCCCACGGAACAGACCATAGTCCGGCAAAACAGCCCTACGCATCATGTACTACGCATCAGCGCCGAACGGCGGCAAAGCGTAGGCGCACGTAGTCAGCCATCCAGCCAGTCTCCCTGCGAAGCGCAGGTGCCGCCAGCTCATTGACACGACGCAACAGGGGCTGCACGATCTCCGGCGGCAGCCCCTCGAGCACCGATGCGGCGAACATGCGCACCCAGTCGGCGGCCCCTCCCGGACATTCGTCGAGGGGGGTCGGCCGGTCGAAGTATTCGAGCAGCCTGACGACGAAGCCCTCCTTCTCGAGGCGGCGGGCGTACTCGGCAGGCGTGGGAAAGTACCACGGCAGCTCGGGCTCGCGCAGGCCGTACTCGCGCCACGCGGTCAGCATCGCGGCGGTCAGCTCGGCGCAGTTGCCGGCCCCGCCCATCTCCGCCACGAACCGCCCGCCGGGAGTCAGCGACTCCCGGACGTTGGCGATCACCGCGCTGGGATCCCGGCTCATCCAGTGCAGCGCCGCGTTGGAGAAGACCGCGTCGTACGGGTCCACGACGGTGAAGTCGTGTGCGTCGCCGACGATGAAGTCGATCCCCGGATGCTGCGCGAGCGCCTTCTCGATCATGGCGGCCGAGCCGTCGATGCCGAGCACCTTCGCGCCCCTGAAGGCGATCTGCGCAGTGAGCACGCCCGTGCCGCACCCGAGGTCCAGCACGCGCTCGCCGGGCCGCGCGTCCAGGAGGTCGATCAGCGGGGCACCCTGCGTGGAGACGTAGCCGAAACTGCTGTCGTAGGCGCGACTGTTCCACCGCTCCAAGCTCGGTGTGTCGTATCGCAAGACGATCAGCTCTCATTCGTCAGACATCGGGCCCCCGTGGCCGTGCTGTCTGCTCACTTTAGAGCCTGAACGTCTCTACGACATATCAAGTCACAACGGACTCATCCCACGCTCTTGGGCCACTCCTTCTTGAGGTACGCCTTCGCCGCGTCTGCCTGCGGAATCGTCATGAGCACCGGCGGGCCGGGCGCCTTCGGCATCTTCCCGGCCTGCTCGGTGTCGAGCGTGCCCTTCATGAGCATGGCCTCGCCGCGGGCGGGGCGGGCCCAGCCCTTCTGGAGGAGGTTCTGGCCCTCGTCGGAGAACAGGAACTCCTGCCAGAGGCGGGCCGCGGCCGGGTGCGGGGCGGCCTTGTTGATCGCCTGCACGTGGTAGCCGCCGAGCGGCGCGTCCCGCGGGATCGTGACCTTCCAGTCTTCGGGTTTGGCAGCGCTGCGGGCCGCGTTCAGGTGGTCCCAGGCGACGATCACGTTGGCCTTGGCCGGCTCGGTGAGCTGCCCGGCCTGCTTGAGCTTGGCGAACAACGCGACGCCCTGCTCCGGGTGCGGGACCCCGGATCGCATGGAGGCCGCCATCACGCCGCCGAACCCCGAGGCCGAGCGCAGCGGGTCGCCGTCGAGCGCCACCCGGTAACCGGGCTTCAGCAGGTCGGCGAAGGAGGCCGGAGGCTTGACCGCGTGCGGGTCGTACCCGATGGACATGTAGCCGCCGTAGGCGGCGTACCAGGCGCCGGAGGGATCCTTGACGTCGTCGGGGAGGTCCTGCCAGCCCTGCACCTTGTACGGGGCGAAGCTGCCGGCCTTCTGGACGGCCATGTCCAGGGTCAGGTCGAACACGTCGGGCTTGAGCTGTGCGGCGGCGTCCAGTTCGCGCTTGCTGCTCGCGCCGGGTTCGAGCTCGTTGACCTTGAGCCCGTACTTGTCGGCGAAGGTGTCGATGACCTCGCCGTAGTTGACCCAGTCGCGGGGCAGCCCGATCACGTTGAGCTGGCCCTCCCGCTTGGCGGCCTCGACGAGCCGGTCCATGGTGGCGAAGCCGCTCTTCAGCGAGCTCGCCTGGACGTTGACCGGTGGCAGGTTCTTGGGCGTTGACTCTGTGGACGACGCGCCGCATCCGGCGCTGGCGAGGATGGCTGCTGCGGCGGCGCAGGTACGTACGGTCACACAGTGAATACTTACCGCTACGTTCGCCGGGGTCGAGGAGGCGCGGCCGGGACGACCTTGGCGGCTACCAGCGCATCTTCGAAGATTTCCACCAGCGTGCCGTCTTTTTTACGTATTTTCAGCACACCACTATCCCAGGACTCCAGAACCCCGACCGTGTCGCGAAACCCGCCCGGGACGCGCCTACGAGTGGTGATCCGTGCGCCTATATCCTGATTAGTGATCGCGATGACGAAGCGTGCGGCCACGAGTTTGCCACCCTCCGTTTCGGCCAGCTGGCAAGCACGGCAATACTAGGGCCTAGCAAACCGCGGTCAGTGTCATGCCATGGTGCGGAGAAGAAGGAGCTCGAGGTGACCTACGTCATCGCGCAGCCTTGCGTGGACGTCCTGGACAAGGCGTGCATCGAGGAATGCCCCGTCGATTGCATCTACGAGGGCGAGCGCATGCTTTACATCCACCCCGACGAGTGCGTGGACTGCGGCGCGTGTGAGCCTGTATGCCCCGTCGAGGCGATTTTCTACGAGGATGACCTTCCTGAGCAGTGGAAGGACTTCTACAAGGCGAACGTGGACTTCTTCGAAGACCTCGGCTCGCCCGGTGGTGCATCCAAGGTCGGGAAGATCGAGAAGGACCACCCGGTGGTCGCCGCCCTGCCACCGCAGGGCGAGGACCACTGATCCGGTCCTGACACGCCGTGCGCGGGGGGCATCCTTGCCGGATGCGCCCCGCTCATGTGGCATGTCATAGCGCTGGTACGGCACCGCAACACCCTGGAGAACCGTGAACAACCTGCCCGACTTCCCCTGGGACCGGCTAGAGCCGTACAAAGAACGCGCGCTCGCACATCCCGACGGCATCGTCGATCTCTCGATCGGCACGCCCATCGATCCCGTGCCCGAGGTCGTACAGAACGCCCTCGTCCAGGCCGCCAACAGCCCCGGCTACCCCGTCACCCACGGCACCAAGGCGCTGCGTGAGGCCGCGGCCGGGTGGTTGCGGCGCAGGCACGGCATCACCGTCGAGCAGCAGGACGTCCTCCCGCTGATCGGCTCCAAGGAGTTCGTCGCCTGGCTCCCCACCTACCTGGGGGCCAAGCGGGTGGTCTTCCCCGAGCTGGCCTACCCCACCTACGACGTGGGCGCCCGGCTGGCCGGTGCGGTGGCCACGGCCTCCGACAGCACGCTCGCGCTCGGCCCCGAGCACGTGGACCTGCTCTGGGTCAACTCACCGGGCAACCCCACGGGGCGGGTGCTGCCCGCCGAACACCTGCGCAAGGTGGTCTCCTGGGCCCGCGAGCGCGGCACGATCGTGGCCTCCGACGAGTGCTACCTCGAGCTGGGCTGGGAAGAGGAGCCGGTCTCGATCCTGCACCCCGACGTCTGCGGTGGCTCCCACGAGGGGCTGCTCGCGGTTCACTCCCTCTCCAAGCGCTCCAACCTGGCCGGCTACCGCGCCGGGTTCGTGACGGGCGACCCCGCCCTGGTCAAGCGGCTGCTGGAGATCCGCAAGCACGCGGGCATGATGATGCCCGCCCCCGTCCAGGCGGCGATGACGGCCGCGCTCGGCGACGACGCGCACGCCGACGCGCAGCGCGAGCTGTACGCCGCGCGCCGGGCCCTGCTGCGTCCCGTGCTGGAGCGGGCGGGGTGGCGCATCGACCATTCGACGGCAGGGCTGTACTTCTGGGCGTCGAACGGGCAGAGCGCCTGGGATCAGGTGAGTAAGCTCTCTGAAATCGGCATTTTGGTCGCGCCGGGAGACTTCTATGGATCGGCAGGTGGGCGGCACATCCGCATCGCCGTCACCGCGAGTGATGAGCGCATCGGTGCGGCCGTGCGCCGCCTCCAGTAGGATCCCCCGTCATAGCCGACCAAACGGGCCGGCACGCATAAATTGATAAGGGCTATTGCCGAGGCAGACCGCGAGTGGAGCGAGCTGATCGATGAGCATGACCTCCATGGTCGTACTCGGGCTGAGCATCGCGACCGTCCTCCTGCTGCTGGGGGCCTTCTTGGCCACCATGCGGCAGGACCGGAAGGGCCGCGCGAGCACGCCGCCGGCGGCGGTCGAGGTCGCTCCCATCGAGACCCCGCTGCCGGCCCCGGTGAGCGTGTCGCCCGGGCACGCCGGCTCCGACTACACCGACCCCCGCACCATCCGGGTCGGCGACCGGATCGCGGTGCTCGGCTCGCCCGCGCGCGTGCTCGGCGCGATGCACATCTCGTGGCAGGGGCATCAGTGGATCGAATTCCTGCTGCGCACCGCCTCCCGCCGCGTCCAGTGGCTCTCCGTCGAGGTGCTTCAGGGCGAGCCGCCGCAGTTGGAGGTGCTCCTCTGGAACGACGTGCCCACGCAGGGCATGGTGCCGGCCAAGAGCATGCTGATCATGGAGGGCGTGGAGTTCTTCCCGATCGAGCGGGGCACGGCCGCGTTCCGGAGCGAAGGCGACACCGGCACCCCTGACCGGGGGCTGCTGGACTTCGCCGACTACCGGGCCTCGGACGGGCGGCTGCTGTCCTTCGAACGCATCCAGGGCAGCGCCTGGACGGCCAGCTACGCCGAACCGCTCCCGCCTGGCTCGATCTCCATCGTCCGCCGCGCCTCGTAACGCCCGCTGCGACCTCAGCCCGCGCTAGGACAGTTCGACCTGGGCGGTGCCGGACGCGCCGCCTGCCTGCCAGCCGTCGACCTCGATGTCGTTGGACCACGTGGCCCCGCTGTAGCGAACCCGGCTCAGCGCGTATTTCTCGGCGTGCGCCACCGACCAGGCGGCGATCAGCCACCCGCGCTTCTTCGAGGTGATCGCCGTGCTGCCGAGCGCCCGCGCGAGCTGCTTGCGTGCCTCGCCGGTCTTGGGCTCCGGCGCGGGGCTCTTGCTCGTCGGATACCAGCAGTGGACGGCCTGCGGGACGCGCCCGGTGAACGCGGCCGCGAGGATCTTGGCGTCCGCCTCGTGCGGCGCGTACGCATAGCCGCCCGCCGAGCGCTGCACGGCCTGCGCCGCCTCCGCCAGCGGGATCTTGCGGTAGTTCTTGACCTTGACCAGCGCGGCGAAGAACTTGTTCGTGGCATAGACGGGGTCCATGAGCTGCTTCTCGGCGCCCCAGCCCTGCGACTCGCGCTGCTGGAACACGCCCACCGAATCGCGGTCGCCGTAGGCGAGGTTGAAGAGCTTGGACTCCTGGATCGCGGTCGCGTACGCGATCACCACCGCCCGCTCGGGCAGCTTGCGCCGCGCCGCGACGGCGGCGATGGTGGCCGAGATCTGTGCCTGCTCGGGGTCGAGGTCGAGCGCGCCGTCGGGGGTGCGCACGGTGCAACTCGCCTCGGGAATCGCCAGTTGCGGCGTTCTCTTCAGCAGGTGGTAGAGACCCACGGAAATGCCCACGGCGAGCACGACGACGATGATCGCGATGGCGATGACTCCACGGGAGAAGCGCAGGCGCACCCTGAAAAACCTACCCGGCCGGATAAGCTCCGGGCCATGAGTGACGTGAGCACCTCCGCGCGGATATCTCCGGCCATCGATGAGCTGTGGGAGCGCCGCGCCGAGTTGTCGCCGGCCGACGCCGAGGCACGCCACGTGGTCGTCGCGGCGGTGGACCTGCTCGACCAGGGTCAGGCCAGGGTCGCCCGGCTGGTGGACGGCGAGGTGGTGGTGGACGAGCGCGCCAAACGGGCCATCCTGCTCGGCTTCAAGGTGCTCGGCATGGCCCGCTCGCAGGTGGGGGATTTCCAGCACCACGACAAGATCCCGCTGAAGAGCTCCTTCGACGGCGTACGCGTGGTGCCCGGCGCCATCGCCCGCTGGGGCTCCTACCTCGCGCCCGGCGTGGTGCTGATGCCGTCGTTCACGAACATCGGCGCGTACGTGGACACCGGCACCATGGTCGACACCTGGGCCACCGTCGGATCCTGCGCCCAGATCGGGAAGAACGTGCATCTGTCCGGCGGGGTCGGCATCGGCGGCGTGCTGGAGCCGCCCAACGCCGTGCCGGTCGTCATCGAGGACGAGGCGCTCATCGGCAGCCGCGCGATGATCGTCGAGGGCGCGAGGGTGGGCCGGGGCGCGGTCGTCGGGGCCGGAACGATCCTGTCCGCGTCGATCCCGGTGATCGACGTCGAGACGGGCGAGGAGCTGGCCCGCGGCCGGGTCCCCGACTGGTGCGTGGCCGTCGGCGGCACCCGGCAGAAGGAATACCCCGGAGGCACGTTCGGGCTGCCGTGCGTGCTGGTGATCAAGCGTTTGGAGCCGGGGCAGCGGCACGACAAGGCGGCGCTCAACGAGGTGCTGCGCGAACACGGAGTGGACACCTGATGCTGGATCTGACGCAGGACGTACGCGCGCTGACCGCCGCGATCGTGGACATCGAGTCGGTGAGCGGCGACGAGCGGGCGCTGGCCGACGCGGTCCAGCGGGCGCTGACCGCGCTGCCGCACCTGAAGGTCGACCGGTCGGGCGAGACCGTGGTGGCCCGCACCGACCTGGGGCGCCGGGAGCGCGTCCTGATCGCCGGGCACCTCGACACCGTCCCCGTCGCCGCCAACCTGCCCAGCCGCGTCGAGGGAGACCTGCTGTACGGGTGCGGCACGTCGGACATGAAGGCCGGCGTGGCGGTCGCGCTCAAGCTGGCGGCCACCGTGCCCGCGCCCACCAAGGACGTGACGTACGTCTTCTACGACTGCGAGGAGATCGAGGCCGAGCGCAACGGCCTCACCCGCGTGGCCAGGGACCATGCCGACTGGCTCGCGGCCGACTTCGCGGTGCTGATGGAGCCGACCGACGGCGTGATCGAGGGCGGCTGCCAGGGCACGCTGCGCGCCGACGTCACCGTGACGGGCAAGCGGTCGCACAGCGCCAGGTCCTGGTTCGGGGTCAACGCCATCCACGGGATCGAGCCGGTGCTGACCCGGCTGAACGCGTACGAGCCGCGGCGGCCGGTGGTGGACGGGCTCGAATACCACGAGGGGCTCAACGCGGTCGGCGTGCGCGGCGGGGTGGCCGGGAACGTCATTCCGGATCTGTGCGTGGTGACGGTCAACTACCGGTTCGCGCCGGACCTGTCGATCGCGCAGGCGCAGGAGCACGTACGAGAGGTGTTCGACGGTTTCGAGGTGGCCTTCGTGGACGCGGCGCCGGCGGCCCGGCCGGGGCTGACGCATCCGGTGGCGGCGGCGTTCACCGCGGCCGTCGGCGGCACGCCGCGGGCCAAGCTGGGGTGGACGGACGTGGCCCGCTTCTCCGCGCTGGGCGTGCCGGCCGTGAACTACGGGCCCGGCGATCCGAACCTCGCGCACCAGCAGGGGGAGTACGTCTCGCTCCCGAAGATCGTCGAGAGCGAGACTGCCATGCTGAACTGGCTCACAACGTCAACTGCACCCACCTGAAGGGAGGGGCTTGCTCTCGAGACTTCCGGCTGGCTGCCGGACGACCCGTAGCGTCCGGGCGGTTGACGACGCCCCGGGCGGCGTGCCGCCCGCGATGGGGAGATGGCCGATATCGGGTCAGGAGCCGTTTCCCGGTCGCCCGGTGCCTTCGACCCCGTCCATCATCTGTGCGTAATCGTAGCATCACGCATCGACACTCTGCGGGTCCCTCGGAAAGGATCAAAAATGAAAGTGGCCTTCCGCGCCGGCCATTTGGCGGGGAAGACCACTTTCAGTCCCGAGCAGCACCCTCGGCAGTTAGACGCGGGCGAGCCGAAATTCGGTTCCCTGGTTTTTCCAAGATTTTTTAAACAGCCGATTTGGCCCTCCTGCCAGGGAGTTCGTGCTCAGAGGTGACTCTCACGGAACTCGTGGGCAGCAGTGAGACCGACCTCGTACGAGAAGGACTAGCGTGATCCCCATGGAACCGTCACGTCGAGAACGCCGTCAGGGGCAGGCGGTCTTCCGCGGCAGCCTCGTCCCCACCTCCACCCACGACCAGCGCCTGCTCGCCCGTCAGGGGCCATCCGACTGGGTCCACATGGACCCGTGGCGGGTGCTGCGCATCCAGGCCGAGTTCGTCGAGGGGTTCGGCCAGCTCGCCGAGCTGCCGCCGGCGGTCACCGTCTTCGGCTCCGCGCGCACCGCCGAAGGGTCGCCCGACTACGAGATGGGCCAGGCGCTCGGCCGGGCGCTGGCCCAGGCCGGCTACGCCGTGATCACCGGCGGCGGGCCCGGCGTCATGGAGGCCGCCAACCGCGGTGCGAACGACGTGGACGGCGCGGTGTCGGTCGGGCTCGGCATCGAGCTGCCGTTCGAGCAGCGCATGAACGACTACATCGACCTCGGCATCGAGTTCCGCTACTTCTTCGTGCGCAAGACGATGTTCGTCAAATACTCCTGCGGCTTCATCACCCTGCCCGGCGGCTTCGGCACGCTCGACGAGCTGTTCGAGGCGCTGACGCTGGTGCAGACCGGCAAGGTCACGGCCTTCCCCGTGGTGCTGATGGGCACTGAGTTCTGGGGCGGGCTGCTGGAGTGGATCAAGAGCACTTTGCTCGGCACCGGGAAGATCGCGGCTCAGGACCTCGATCTGATCAGCGTCACCGACGACGTGGACGAGGCCGTCCGCATCATCGTGGACGCCGACCTGGCCAACTCCGAGCAGCGCGGGCAGGAGCTGGAGGCCGCTGGGGCCCAGCACGCCGAGCCCCAATAGGCTTTCTCGGTGTGAACATCTGCGTCTTCTGCGCCTCGAGCCTGCACATCGACAAGAAGTACATCGAGCTGGCCGGACAGGTGGGTGCCGAGCTCGCCAAGCGGGGTCACACGTTGGTGAGCGGCGGCGCCACCGTCTCCTGCATGGGCGCCGTCACCTCGGCCGCCCGCGCGGGCGGTGGGCGCACGATCGGCGTGATCCCGCAGGTCCTGGTGGACATCGAGGTGGCGGACGAGGGGTCGGACGAGCTGATCGTCACCACGGACATGCGCGAGCGCAAGGGCCTCATGGACGCCCGCTCCGACGCGTTCCTCGTGCTGCCCGGCGGCATCGGCACGCTGGAGGAGCTCTTCGAGATCTGGACCGCGCGGGTGCTCGGCATCCACGACCGCCCCCTGGTGGTCCTCGACCCCTGGGGCCTGTACGGCCCGCTCAAGCAGCTGATGAGCCACCTGTACGACGAGGGCTTCACCCGGGCCGAGGTCTTCGACGCGATCTCCTGGACCACGACGGTGGACGAGGCGTTCGCCCACCTCGAATCCCGCTCCCAGCCGGTCCGGCCCAGCATCGCCGAACTCGGCGAGTCCACCCGGTGACCAGCGCGCTCGCCGCCCGGAGACGCGCCAGATGAGGCAAGTGCGCCTCTCATGCCCCGATGCTATGAGTACGATGCCAATGTGCTGGTCATACTCGCCATCGCCGCCATCGCCGTCTTGGCCTGCGTGGTCCTGGTCTCCCTGGGCAAGGGCGGTGAGCTGACCGAGTTCCCGCCGGACGTGCCGCCCCTCGACCTCCCCGAGCCGGGGCAGCTCACAGCGGTCGATTTCATGGCGCTCCAACTGCCGGTCAACCTGGTCGGCTACCACACGGCCAGCGTCGACGAGACCCTCCGCAAGGCCGCCGGCGCGATCAGCGCGCGTGACACCCGGATCGCGGTGCTGGAGCAGCGGGTCTCGGAGCTGCTGGCGAGCCGGCTGCAGGCGCGTCAGGAGGTCTATGCGGCGCCGGGGAACGGCCTGCGTACCGACCACTCGCCGCCGGCCAGCGCGCGAGAGCTGCCGGAGTCCGGCGATCCCGTGTCGGCGAGCGGGGCCTCGGTGTCCTGGGACGGGGGCGCGGAGCTGCGGCACCTGCCGGAGGGCACGGAGTGGCGGGTGCCCAAGACCGACGGCGACGCCGCCGATGCTGCCGCCGATGAATCCGCCGATGCTGACGCCGACGACGTGGCCGAGCCTGTCGTGAGCGCCGACGAGCCGGCCGCAGTCGACGACGAGCCGGTTGCGGCTGCCGGGCAGCCGGTGGCGAGCGAGGCCGTCGGTGAGGAGGACGAGAAGCCGGATGAGCGCATCGATGACCCGGAAGAGGCGGCCGACGCGCTGAAGCCCGGTGACGAAGGCAGCGAGGGCGGGCAGGAGCCCGTGCGCGCCGCGATGGGCAAGGACGGGGACGAGCGTTCGTGAGTGAGCCGATCCGCTGCTTCTGGCCCGGCATGGCGGACCCGATGTACCTGGCCTACCACGACGATGAGTGGGGCCGCCCGGTCAGAGGCGATGACGCGGTCTTCGAGCGAGTGGCACTGGAGGCTTTCCAGTCGGGGTTGTCGTGGCTGACGATCCTGCGCAAGCGGGAGAACTTCCGCGCCGCCTTCGACGGCTTCTCCATCGTCAAGGTGGCCGCGTACACCGAGCAGGACGTGGAGCGGCTGCTCGGGGACGCGGGCATCGTCCGCAACCGCGCCAAGATCGAGGCGGCGATCGCCAACGCCAGGGCGGCGCTCGACCTGCCGGACGGCCTGTCGGAGCTCGTGTGGCGCTTCGCCGACCCCGGCGCGCCCGTGCCGGGGTCGATGGCGGACGTGCCCGCGACCACCCCGGAGTCGAAGGCGCTGGCCAAGGAGCTGAAGAAGCACGGCTTCAGGTTCGTCGGCCCGACCACCGCCTACGCGTTGATGCAGGCGATCGGCCTGGTCAACGACCATATCGAGGGCTGCGTGGCGCGTACACGCTGAGCTCGGCCGTGTGCGTCCGCCCGAGTGAGCCGCCGAGCCGGACGGTGACGGCGGGGTTCGTCCCCGGCCGTACCGAGACGGTGTCGTCGGCCCTGACGACGCCGCGCGCCGGGCGGTCGAGCGTGAGCGTCACGGCGTCCACCGTCCTGCTCGGGTCGGCCACGGCCAGGAAGACCCGCTCGGCCGCCCGCCGCACGAGCACCACGCAGGGCCCGTCCACGCTGACGCCCTCGACGCGAGCCGGCCCCCAGAACGCGGCCGCCAGCATCGTCCGCGTCCGCACCGCCTGCACCTGCGGCGTGTTGGCCGCCACCCGCACGGGACGCGACCCGCGAAAGGCCCGGGTGCGCTCGCGCGAGGCGTTGGGCAGCAGCACGTAGGCGTAGGAGGCGTCCACGGGATCGACGCCGTGGTCGAACCAGAAGGTCACGTAGCGCCGCGTGACCGGGTCTAGGGCGCCGCGCGTGTCGTCGCCCGCGTTGATGTCCCGCCAACTGCCGTTACGCCCCTCCACGAGGCACAGCGCGCCCTCGAACACGTAGCCGCCCACCCCCGGCAGGTGCGCCCAGCCATCGCCCAGGTACGGCTCCGCGTCCGTGGCCCGGTTCTCCACCACCGTCTCGATGGTGCGGCCGTCGCCGCCGGTGATGCCGCTGCCCAGCGCCACCACGGCGGTGTCCAGGCAGAACCACGACTTGCGGGCCCGCAGGCTCACGCCGTCGCCGGCCAGCTCCATGGCGGCGGCGCCGTACCGGCCGTCGAGCACCGCGCCGCCGGCCCACGCGTTGTCCGGCCGGTGCGCGCGGAAGGACAGGTCCGCACGCTCGCGCGTGTCGACCGTGGTCCCCGGCAGCCGGTACGGGTCCACCGTCGGCCAGAAGTCCTCTCCGAACTGGCCCAGGTCGTTCGTGTAGAGGTAGGTCATGCCGTCGCCGGTGTACCAGCCGTGCGGGTTCTCCCGGTTGATCGCCTCATACGCGGCGATCCGCCGGGACGAGAGGCTGATCGCGAAGGACCAGCCGGGCCGCCGGTGCACCACCCGGTCCATCGAGGGGAACACGAAGTGCCCGACGGCCCCGGCCGCGGCCTCGACGGCCGGGTCGTCCAGCACCGCGACCGCCCGCCGCGTCTCCGGCACGTCCGCGTGCTCCAGGTAGGGGCGGCTCCTGCCGCGCTCGATCCATCCCTTGGCCAGTTCCTTGAAGCGGCTCCGGTACGGCTCCGGCGCGCACCCCGCGAGCAGCAGCACGGCACCGATCAGGCCGTGGCCCGCCACCGCGTCCGAGAACGCCTGCCGGGTGGCCGCCCGCCCTCTGACCGTGTCCATCAGCAGCCCGTCGTGGACGAACGGCGCGAAGGACCGCTCGACCGCGTCGAACACCACCTGCCGCCCCGGATCGGTGACCTCCCATGGCGACCCGTCGAGCAGCGCCAGCGTGCGGGCGACCGCGATCAGCAGGGACAGGCCGTACGAGCCCGTGTAGGCCACGTCGCCGTGCTGGATGAACGACCCGTCGCGGTAGAAGCCGTCGCCGGACTCGACGTACCCGAACACGCCGCCCCGCGCATCGGACAGTCCGTCCCTGGCCGCCGCCAGCTTGGCCGCGCAGCGCCCGGCCACACCGCGTAACGCGACGATGCAGGCCTTGTCCGCCCGGTTCGCCCCGGTCTCGCGAATCTCGGGCCACCCGGCGCGGCAGTCGGCGTCCGGGCAGAACCGGTCGATCGCCCCGAGGTACGCCGCCCGCCGGTCGGCTTCGAGCCGGTCGCCGAGCAGCACGCACGCGCGGCTCAGCTCGGCGGGCGTGCCGATCTCCCAGAACCACCAGTTGCCCGTCTCGGGAAGCCGCTCGTTGTAGTGGCGCTCGTAGAGCAGGTCGAGCGCGTCCACCACCGTCGTCGCCACGGCGTCGTCGCCGTGCTGGGCGGTGCCGGGCGTGGCCCAGGCCGTGGCGATCAGCCGGAGCCGCGCGTAGCCGCCCGTCACGTTGCCAGGTTGGCCGTCCAGCGGGAGGTCCGGCCAGGTCAGGCCGGGGGACAGGGCGGCCAGCCGGTCGGCGGCCGCCTCGCTCAGCCTGGCCAGGGGTCTGGCGTAGACGGGGTCGGAGCCGTCGATCCGGCCGCCGGTGAGCAGGCCGAGCGCGGTCGCGCGCAACGCGTCGAAGTCGTCGTCGTCGTTCGCCGGCGCGTCGTCGGAGTGGCGCATGGGCTATGGAGTATCCCGCGTCACTCGGCTGTGAAGGTCGGGAGTTCTTTGGCCAGGAAGGCGCGGGTGGCGTTGAGATGGTCTCTGGTGGCGGCGCACTGGTCCTGGAGTTCGGCCTCCATGGCCAGGGCGTCGGGCAGCGAATGCGTCGCGGCGTAACCCAGGGCCCGCTTGGTGGCGGCGTAGGCGAGTGTCGGGCCGTTGGCGAGGCGTACCGCCAGCTCCTGGGCCGTCTTCAGCACGTCGTCGGCGGGGACCACGCGCGTGACCAGGCCCAGCTCCAGCGCGCGGGCCGCGTCCAGCGGCTCGCCGAGCAGCAGCAGCTCGGCGGCGCGGCCACGCCCAACCAGGCGTTGCAGCGTCCACGACGCGCCCGAGTCCGGCGCCAGCCCGATGCCGGAGAACGCCAGCGCGAACTTGGCCTTCTCCGAGGCGATCCGCAGGTCGCAGGCGAAGGCCAGGGACGCGCCCGCGCCCGCGGCGACGCCGTTGACCGCGGCCACCACCGGCTTGGCCATGGTGGTGATCAGCTCCACCATCGGGTTGTAGTGCTCGCGGACGGTGTCGGCCAGGCCGCGCCCGGCCTCCAGGTTGCCGGCGTGCTCGCGCAGGTCCTGACCCGCGCAGAAGGCCCGGCCCGAGCCGGTGAGCAGCACGGCCCTGACCGAGCGATCGCCCGCGGCGCGGCGCAGCGCGCCGAGGAGGGCCTCCTTGGTCTCGGCGGTGAGCGAGTTCATAGCGTCGGGGCGGTCGAGGGTGATGGTGGCGACGGCATCGGCCACGTCATAGCGGATCAAATCAACTCCCTGTCGACGAACGCGGCGGCTGCGGGCAGCAGCCGGGCGGCCTCCTGCTCGAAGTAGGCCCTGGCCTTCTCACCCGGCCAGCCGGCGGGCAACAGCTCAGGCGGCAGGCCGGGATCGCGGAACAGGAAATTGCGCCATCCGTGCACGAGCCTGCTCCTGGTGGCGAACACCTGGTCCGCCGGTGCCCCTTCGGGCAGTCTGCCGATCAGCGTGACAGCCGCGGCGAGCCAGTGCTCGTACGCCTCGCCGATGGCGGCCAGATCCCATGCCCGCGCCACCAGCTCGCGCGGGTCGCCCTCGAGCGCCGCGTCGAACCTGTCGGCCCGCACGCCCTCGCTCTCGAGCAGGTTGTCCAGTTCGATGGACGAGCGTGGACCGATCCAGGTCGTCTCCGACAGCGCCGCGTAGCCGAGGAACGTCAGGTCGGCCCGCAGCCGTTCCCTGCGCGGGCGTTCTTTGACGGGCTCCAGGACGATCAGGTGCCAGCGGCCGTGCCAGATCAAAGTCCCGGCTCGGTAAATTCTCAAGGCCGCTTCATCGAGGCGGCGGACGCATTTCGGCGTGAGCGCGTACCCGGCTCCTTGCGGGAGCCTGACCGGGCGCAGCCACCCCTGTCGCACCATGCGCGAGACCGCCGTCCGCACCGCGGGGGCGGCTATTTCCAGGGGTTTCATGAGCCGGACGAGCGCGGCGACGGACGCCTGCCCACCGCGTGAACGCAGGTGGTCTCCATAGAGATCGAACAGAGCGGCGCGAGCGTGCACGCAGTCCAGTCTGGACGTCATCGCACCGCTCGACAACGCATTCTGGGAGGAGATCGTTACCCATGAGCGCTCTCGATGCGGGAGAATGGGACATCACAGAAGACGTGAATGCGCCGACCACCCCCCACGGGCGGTCGGAAATCGCGGGGCCGCGGGAGCCCAAGGCAGGAAGGGATGCACGCATGGCGGCGATGAAGCCGCGGACCGGCGATGGTCCGCTCGAGGTCACCAAGGAAGGGCGCGGCATTGTCATGCGGGTCCCTTTGGAGGGTGGCGGCCGGCTCGTCGTGGAGATCTCCGCCGACGAGGCAAAGGCGCTCGGTGAGGCGTTGAAGAACGTCGTCGGCTGAGCACTCCCCGGAGAGACTTTTTTTTGGTTCCACGACCCTGGCGTAGTCCGGCGCCAGGGTCGCTGACGTTCGAGGAGAGATCGTCCGTGCCTATTGAGACCACTGCCTCTGTGGTCGCCGCGGTTCCCGCCGGCGCCGAGCTGCTGGCCGTCCCCTACGCCGCCGACCTCAGCCCCGCGCACGCCGTCGAGCTGCACGTGCCGGTGGCCGACCTGCTGGCGCACTACGAGGCCAAGGGGGAGGCCGGGGAGATCGTCGAGGTGCCGGTGGCGCGGGCCGGCGGCGTGGGCAGGGTGCTGTTCTACGGCGTGGGCGACGGCTCGCCGGGTGCCCTGCGCAAGGCCGGCGCCGCGCTCACGCGCCGGGTCAAGGGCAGGGACACACTGACCGTGGTGCCGCCCGAGGGCGACGTGGCGGCGTTCGCCGAGGCGGCGCTGCTGGCCTCATACTCGTTCAAGATCGGCAATGCGGGCAAGAAGGCCGTGCGGGCGCTGGCGTTCGCCGGGGCGGACGAGGGGCAGGTGCGGCGCGCCGAGACCGTGGCCCAGGCCGTCGCCCTGGCCCGCGACCTGGCCAACACGCCCGCCTCCGTCAAGAACCCCGCCTGGCTCGCCGACCGGGCCGCCGAGCGTGGCCTGCCGGTGCGGGTGTGGGACGAGGAGCAGCTGCAGGCCGACGGGTTCGGCGGCATCGTCGCCGTCGGGCGCGGCTCGGCCAGCCCGCCCCGGCTCATCCAGCTCTCCTACACGCCCGCCGAGCCGGTCGACCGGCACGTGGTGCTGGTGGGCAAGGGGATCACGTTCGACTCGGGCGGGCTGTCGCTCAAGCCGACCGACAACATGAAGTTCCAGAAGACCGACATGGCGGGCGGGGCCGTCGTGATCGCCGTGCTCGGCGCGCTGGCCGAGCTGGGCGCCCCCGTACGCGTCACGGGGCTGATCGCGGCCGCCGAGAACATGCCGTCGGGCACCGCCCAGCGGCCCAGTGACGTCATCAAGCACTACGGCGGGCGCACGGTCGAGGTGCTCAACACCGACGCCGAAGGGCGGCTCGTGCTGGCCGACGCGCTCGCCTACGCCGACGCCGTGCTCGACCCCGACGCGGTCGTGGACATCGCCACGCTCACCGGGGCGATCAGCGTGGCGCTCGGCCGCAGCGTCGGCGCCGTCTACGCCTCCGACGACGTGCTGGCCAAGCAGTTGCTGGATGCGGGGCAGGCCAGCGACGACCGGCTGTGGCGGATGCCGCTGATCGAGGACTACGCGCCCGCGCTGGACTCGTCGATCGCCGACTTCGCCAACGTCGAGGCCGGGTCCAGATACGGGGCCGGGTCGATCACGGCGGCGCTGTTCCTGCGGGAGTTCGCGGGGCGGCGGCCGTGGGCGCACCTCGACATCGCCGGGGTCGGGCGCAGCACGGTGGACGAGGGCACGCTGACCAAGGGCGCCACGGGATTCGGCGTGCGCGTCCTGCTGGAGTGGCTCACCCGGGCGTAGCGCGGCCTTCGCGGCCGAGGCCGTCTCGCGCTCAGTCGGCGATCTTGACGGCGGCCAGCAGGCCGTCGCCCAGGGGCATGAGCACCGAGCGCAGGCGGTCGTCCGACTGCACCAGCTTGCCCAGTTCGCGCAGCGCCACCGTGTCGGGGTCGCGCTGCGTGGCATCGGCCACCCGGTTGTGCCACAGCATGTTGGCGAAGGCCACGACGCCGCCCACGCGCAGCAGCCGGACCGCCTCGGCCAGATAGTCGGCGTATTCCTGCTTCGCGCCGTCGGCGAACACCACGTCGTAGCCGCCGTCCGACAGCCGCGGCAGCACGTCGAGCGCCCGCCCGGTGATGAGCCGCACCCGCCCGCCCGCGAACCCCGCCTCCGCGAACGCCTGTCTGGCCAGCCGCTGATGCTCGGGCTCGACGTCCACGCTCGTCAGCGTCCCGTCCGTACGCATGCCGCGCAGCAGCCACAGACCCGAGACCCCGCACCCCGTGCCGATCTCGACGACCGACTTGGCGTGGACGGCGGTGGCGAGGAAGCACAGCGCGGCCCCGCCGCCGGGAAGGACGGGCGTGGCCCCCATCTCCAGCCCGCGCTGACGCGCCGCGTGCAGGATCTCATCCTCCTGATGGAACTGCTCCGCATAGGCCAGAGTGGCCTCCACCGGACTGGTCATCGGCCTCCTCCCCCCAACTTTCGTGCGATTGGTCGCAGAAGGTCATACACGTGATTGGCAACGATCGCAGCCTAGGGGAGACACGCCTGGACGGGAACTCAGGAGGCTCTCGAGGCGTTGCAGGTTTAAACGGGCTTTGCCGGTCCGGAGGGCAGGCAGTGCGCACGAAGGGACGAAACCAGGCACTATGGCGGTAGCGGTGGTCCCAGAGAGAGGAGTTCTGGTGGACGAAAGCGACCACCAGGCAGATACTCCCGTGTCGTCTGACTGGACTCCTCCCACCTGGGAGGAAGTGGTGCGGACGCATTCCGCACGCGTGTATCGGCTGGCTTATCGGCTGACCGGCAACGTCCACGATGCCGAAGACCTCACACAGGAGGTCTTCGTACGGGTCTTCAGGTCGCTGTCGAGCTACACCCCCGGCACGTTCGAGGGGTGGCTGCACCGGATCACGACCAACCTGTTCCTCGACATGGCGCGGCGCAAGCAGCGCATCAGGTTCGAGGGACTGGCCGACGACGCCGCCGAGCGTCTGCGCGGCAGGGAGCCGTCCCCGGCCCAGGCGTTCGACGACGCTCACCTGGAGCCCGACATTCAGGCCGCCCTCGACGCGCTCGCACCCGAGTTCCGGGCCGCGATCGTGCTGTGTGACATCGAGGGCCTGTCTTACGAGGAGATCGCGGCCACGCTCGGCGTCAAGCTGGGTACGGTCCGAAGCCGTATTCACCGTGGCCGGGCGCAGTTGCGGGAGGCGCTCGACCATCGGGCCCCCCGTAATTCTCAACTCCCCCCGACCGTGATCCGTGGGGAGGAATTCTGACATGGCTCATCTTGGAGAGAGAGTTTCCGCGCTCGTCGACGGGGAGCTCAATCATCACGAACGAGAGCGCGCGCTGGCGCATCTGACCTTCTGTGCTGACTGCCGGCACGAGGTCGAGTCGATGCGGGCGCTGAAGTCGCGCCTGCGCTCGCTCGACACCCCGGCGATGCCCGCCGACCTGACGATGTCCCTGCTCCGGATGGCGGAGCCGGGAGGGCCGCTGCCGCCGAGGGAGCGCCCTTTCCCCAACCGTACGTTCGGGGGAGTGCCCATCCCTGGGCCGCACACCATCGCTCCCCTCGACAACCGCCCCCGCAGGGACGCCACTGGCGGGGCCTCGGGCCCTGGGCGCGGTAGTAGGCGGCGCACGACGTACGTCGCGGTCAGCGTGGTTTCCGCGGCCGTGGCGCTCGGGACGTTCTTCGCGGTCTCGAGCGCGGGGCAAAACTCCGTCACGCCGCCCGTCGAGCTCTGGAAGGTTCAGCCGTCGCAGTCGACCGCTCCCTCGACCGCCACGCCTTGAGATCCAGATATGCCTGGGATGCTGGGCTTGGCGTAGTTCACGACGCTTGGGGCATACGATCTGGGTTCGGGATTTGTCATAGGCGATTCCTGACGAATGCTTTATGACCCTCGTATGCCGCAAGAACGAGGATTGCGGTGGCCGAGCCAAGGAGTGGTGAGACTTAGATGACCGACGAGACGCGCCCCACCGAAGGACGCACGCCGTCGGACTCCTCCGAGCCACAGGGGCGGCCGGAGTTCCTGCCCGCGCAGGATTCATCCGACCAGGCAGGCCGGCGGCCGGAGCCGCCCGCCTCCTTCGGCCTCTCGTGGGGCGACCCGTCGGGCCGTACCGAGGTCTCCGGCGTGCCGCCGTACGAGCAGCCATATGAGTACCGCTCGTACGGCGGTTCGTATGACGGCGGTGGCTCGTACGACAGTTCCCCCCAGAGTGGTCCGTCCCCCACTCACGGTCCTCCCACGTTCGGGGCTCCTGACACTGGTGCGCCTTCTCAGGAGAGCCCTTCCTTCGGGCCTCCTGATGCTGGTGCGCGCTCCAACGAGAGCCCGTCCTACGGGGACAGTGGTGCGCGGTCTTACGAGAGTCCGTCGTTCGGGCCTCCGGACACGGGTGCGCGGCCTTATGAGAGTCCGTCGTTCGGGCCTCCGGACACGGGTGCGCGGCCTTATGAGAGCCCGTCCTACGGGGACAGTGGTGCGCGGTCTTACGAGAGTCCGTCGTTCGGGCCTCCGGACACGGGTACGCGGTCTTACGAGAGCCCCTTGTTCGGGCCCCCGGACAGCGGTGCGCGGCCCTATGAGGGGCCGCCGTTCGGTGGGTCGTCCTCTTACGGCGGTGGGACTCCGCCGCCGCCGCCGCGCCAGGCGCTCGGCATGGGCAGTGGCTGGGCGCCGCCGCCTCCGGGCGGGCCGGGCGCGGCCGGAGCGCAGCGGCGCGGCCCCGGCACCGGCGGGCTGATCGCGATCGCCGTGGCCGTCGCCCTGGTGGCCTCGTTGCTGGGCAGCGTCGGCACCTACCTGCTCACCAGGCCGAGCAGCGGCACCGACCCCTCCTACAGCCTCGGCCCCGTGCCGACGGGGGCCACCAACCGGCCGCCGGACTCGGTGGCGGGCGTGGCCTCGCGGGTGCTGCCGAGCGTGGTCTCGCTGGAGGTCGGCAACGGCTCCAACACCGAGGGCGCATCGGGCTCCGGCTTCCTGATCAAGAACGGCTACGTGGTGACCAACAACCACGTGGTCGCCCTGGCCGCCAACGGCGGCGAGATCCGGATCGTGTTCCACAACCGCAAGACCACCTCCGGCCGCATCGTGGGCCGCGACCCCGGCTCGGACCTGGCCGTGATCAAGCCGGAGGAGACGTTCGGCACCCCGGAGATCACCCTTGGCAACTCCGACCAGGTCGTGGTCGGCGACCCGGTCATCGCCATCGGCTCCCCGCTGGGCCTGACGGGCACGGTGACGACCGGCATCGTCAGCTCGCTCAACCGGCCGGTCATCGCGGGCGACGAAACCGGCACGGGCAACGAGGAGCCCGCGTACATCAGCGCCATCCAGACCGACGCCGCCATCAACCCCGGCAACTCGGGCGGCCCGCTGGTGAACGGCCGGGGCGAGGTCGTCGGGGTCAACTCGGCCATCGCCACCCTCAGCCGGTCGGTGAACAGCCAGAGCGGCAGCATCGGGCTGGGCTTCGCGATCCCGGTCAACCAGACGCGACGGGTGGCCGAGGAGCTGATCAGCACCGGCCGGGCCAAGCGGCCGAAGATCGGGATCACTCTGGACAAGGACTACCAGGGGCAGGGCGTGAAGATCGCCAGTGGGCCCTCTGGCGGTCGTCAGCCGGTCGACGCCAACGGGCCTGCCGACAAGGCGGGGTTGAAGGCCGGTGACGTGATCCTGGAGATGGACGGGCTGGCGTTGCAGGACGGGAACGAGCTGATCGCGCTGATCCGGAGCAAGGCGCCGGGAGCCAAGATCAATATCAAGTACCAGCGTGCGGGCCAGGAGCGCACCGCCACGCTCACCGTGGCGGCCGACGAAGAGCCCAGGCCCTCCCCGTCTTAAACGCTTTAGGGTGTTTTGCGGCTTCGGCAAGTGGGCGCCGACCGGCGAAGCCTGGGGGAGCGACCGACCTATCCCCCAAAGCCCTTAGTCTGTGGATAGGCCGGGGTAGTCCTCGGAACGGTTGGACTGCGGTAGGAGCTCACGGTGTTCGGACTCGGGTGGATGGAGATCGGGGCGCTGGTCATTCTGGCGCTGCTCGTCTTCGGTCCCGAAAAACTGCCTCAGGCCGCCGCACAGGCCGGCAGGACGCTTCGTAACCTGCGCCGGATGGCGAACAACGCGCGCGACGATCTCCGCGCCGGTCTGGGCCCGGAGTTCCAGAACTTCGACCCGGCCGACCTCAACCCGCGGAACTTCGTCCGCAAGCACCTCCTCGACGACATCGAGGACGACTGGAACGGCAAGTCCAAGGAGCTGGAGCCGGCCACCACGGCTCCATACGAGCCCGAGCCCGTGGACGAGCTCGGCTTCGGCGAGCTCCCGCCCTACGACTCCGAGGCGACCTGACCGCGCCCCGAGTACAGTGCTGAGGTGTGAGCGACAACACCGCGGCCATCGAGGAGGGTGCCAAGAAGTCCGGCATCCTCTGGCTCACCCTCGACCGTCCCCGGCTGGCCTGGCACGCCTGGCACGACGGCGCGATCTACCTGGTGACGGGCGGCGAGGAGCAGGAGCTGCCCGGGCTCGACGCGCTCGACCGGGTGCACGTGACGCTGCGCAGCAAGGACAACGGCGCGCGGCTGGTGGAGTTCGACGCGGCGGTGTCCGTCGTGGATCAGGCCGCGGCGGCCGACGCCGTGGCGGTGCTGGCCAAGGAGCGGCTCAACGCCCGCGACAGCGAGCAGCTCACCGAGCGCTGGGCTCGCGAGTCCACCGTTCTGCGGCTCACTCCCGACCGCTGATTCCGGGCGCGCTCAAGCCTGTGCCGTGGCCTCTATGGGCTCTTCGAGTGCCGCAGGGACGGGCTGAGTGGCGGCCGTGGCGGTTTGGGCCAGGAGGGCGCCGGAGAGGACGATCAGGCCGCCGATGATCTGGAAGACGCCCAGCGTCTCGCCGACCAGCGCCCAGGCCACCACGGCGCCGGCGATGACCTCCAGGGACGCGACCGTGGCGCCCACCGCGGCAGACAGCCGCCGCACGGCGTGCACCCCCAGGATGTACGCGATCACGGTCGCGACCAGCAGCATCCACAGGTACGCCACGATCACCGGCAGCGTCAGGCCGCCCTCGGGCGTCGCGGAGACGGTGAAGGCGTCCCAGGGGATGTCCCACGGGCGGGCGAACGGGATCAGCACCACGGCCGCCCCCGTCATCCCCCACGCGATCAGGCCCAGCGGGTCCACGTCGTCGCCGAAGCTATCGTTCATGATGAAATATCCGGCGCAGCACGCCCCAGCCAGCAGCCCCAGCAGCAGCCCGAGCGCGTCCAGTCGCAGCCCCTGCCACGCCTCGACGACGATCCCCAGGCCCACGACGGCGACGACCGCGCCTATGTAGGCCGCCCGCGCCAGCCGTACCTTCCGGACTAACCGCACCCAGGCCACCACCATCACCGGGGCCATGAACTCCAGCAGCAGCGCGATCCCCACCGGCAGCCGTGTGATCGCGACGAAGTAGAGGGCCTGCACTCCGGCCACCGCCATGACCGCGTACAGCCCGAAGAACGGCAGCCGCGACCGGGGGATGCGCAGCGCCTGCGGCTTGACCACGGCCAGCACGGCCACCAGCAGCAGCCCGGCGCCCGCCATGCGCGTCCAGACGGCCTCGATCGGGGCCAGCCCGGCGGCGATGAGGTATTTGGCCATGGGACCCGAGAACGCGAAACACCACGACGACACGAACGCGAGCGCGAGCCCCGCATACCTCATCGCACACCACCTACCTACGTAATGACCGTTAAGCGGGTTTGATACTGACACGACAGGCGTCCCGGGCGCAACGGGACAGCCCTGTTAGCCTGGCCACGTGCAGATCTTCGTGGCCCGGCTACCGGGGACCCCGGTCTTCGACCCCGCGGGCGACCAGATCGGCCGCGTCCGGGACGTCGTGGTCGGCCTGCGCATCGGCCGCCGGCCCAACGTCCACGGCCTGGTGGTGGAGGTGCAGCCGCGGCGGCGGGTGTTCCTGCCCCTCACCCGCGTACGCCGCATCGAGGCGGGGGCCGTGGTCTTCACCGGCCGCCTCAACATGCGCAGGTTCGAGCAGCGCGCCACCGAGACGCTGGTCGTCGGCGAGATGCTCGACCTCACCGTGCGCCTCGAGGACCAGCCCATGACCGTCTACGACGTGGCCATGGAGGAGGTCAAGCCGTCCACCTGGGAGATCACCAAGGTCGCCCTCTACAAAGGCAGGCGGCGCGAGCCCCGGATCGTGGACTGGAACGCGGTGTCCGGGTTCGACACCCTGCAGAAGGACCAGGGCGCGGCCGGTCTGATCGCCGCGTTCGCGTCCATGCGCGCCGCCGACATGGCCACCGCCCTGCACCAGTTGCCGAGCAAGCGCCGGGTGGAGATCGCCCGCGCCCTCAACGACGACCGGCTCGCCGACGTCCTGGAGGAGCTGCCGCCCGACGACCAGATCGGCATCCTGGGCACGCTGGAGCCCGAGCGGGCGGCCGACGTGCTGGAGGAGATGGGCCCCGACGACGCCGCGGACCTGCTGCACGACCTGCCCGACGAGCAGGCGGCCAAGCTGCTGGCGCTGATGGAGCCGGGGGAGGCGGCCCCGGTGCGGCGACTGCTGACGTACCCGGAGAACAGCGCGGGCGGCGTGATGACCAGCGAGCCGGTGATCCTGCCGCCCACGTCCACGGTGGCCGAGGCGCTCGCGCACATCAGGCAGCAGGACCTGACGCCCGCGGTGGCCGCCCAGGTCTACGTGACCCGGCCGCCGACGGAGACGCCGACGGGCACGTACCTGGGGGTCTCGCACTTCCAGCGGCTGCTGCGCGAGCCGCCGTCCACGCTGCTCGGCGCCGTGCTCGACCCGTCGATCGACCCGATCAGGCCGGAGTTCACGCTGCTCGAGGTCACCTCCTACCTGGCGCACTACAACCTCGTCGCGGCCCCGGTCGTGAACGAGCTCGGCAGGCTCGTCGGCGCGGTGACCGTCGACGACGTCCTGGACCACCTGCTTCCCGAGGACTGGCGCGAGAGGGCCGACCGTGACCGCTGAACGACTGGACCAGCCCCGCGATCTGCGCCGCTCGCTGCGGCCCCACTACGACCCCGAGGCGTTCGGCCGGCTGTCCGAGCGGATCGCCCGCTTCCTCGGCACGGGGCGGTTCCTCGTCTACATGACGGTTTTCGTCGCGGTCTGGGGGATCTGGAACGCGGTCGCGCCGGCGCACCTCAAGTTCGACCCGTATCCGTTCATCTTCCTCACGCTCATGCTGTCGCTGCAGGCCAGCTACGCCGCGCCGCTGATCCTGCTGGCGCAGAACCGGCAGGGCGACAGGGACCGCATCCAGTACGAGCAGGATCGCGAGGCCGCCGACCGCAATCAGGCCGAGATCGAATATCTGACGCGCGAGATCGCCGGCCTGCGCCTGGCGCTGAACGAGGTGGCCACCCGCGACTACCTGCGTACGGAGCTCAGCCGGCTGCTGGAGGAACTCAAGGAGCGCCGTTGACGTCGAGCTTGGCGAGCATCGCCCGGATCTGCCGGATCTCGCCCGCCCCCAGCAGATCGAGGAACTGGCTCCTGATGCCGCGCAGGTAGGTCGGGGTCGCCTCGGCCAGCCGCGCCGCGCCGCGGTCCGTCAGCACCGCGAACAGCCCGCGGGCGTCGTCCGCGCACGCCTCCCGCGACACCAGCCCGTCCCGCTGCAGCCGGTCGATGAGCCTGGTCAGGCCGCTGCGGGAGAGCAGCACGCGGTTCGCCAGATCATTCATGCGCAGCCGCCGCTCGGGGGTCTCGGCCAGTTGCATGAGCACGTCGTACGAGGCCAGCGGCAGATCGTGGGCGTCGAGCAGCTCCGCCTCCAGATGGCGGGTGATGCGCACCTGGGCGCGCTGCATCATCCGCCAGACCGCCAGCTCCTCGACGGTCAAGCCCTCGTCGCGCAGAAGAGTCACGGAGTAACCTTAGGCGTTGTTGCACAGACATCTAACGCATGGATTAACTCAGCAAGGCCACGGGTTCATACCATGGAGAGGCATCCTCACTGGCGACCCGCGCCTGTCACACATATACCGACAAAGGAGGGCCGGCACTCCTTCGTGCCGAGACTTCGATGGCACCAACCCAGGAACAGGTGACGGCGGCCCTCGGGACCGTCATCGACCCCGAGATCCGTCGCCCGATCACGGATCTCGGCATGGTCAAGAGCATCGAGATCGCTCCCGGCGGGGCGGTGCGCGTAGGGGTCTATCTCACCGTGGCCGGCTGTCCGATGAAGGACACGATCCGCCGCGATGTCACGACCGCCGTGGCCAAGGTCGAGGGTGTGACGGGCGTCGAGCTCGAGCTCGACGTCATGAGCACCGAGCAGCGCAAGAAGCTGCAGACCACGCTGCGGGGCGACCGCGGGCCGGAGAAGGAGATCCCGTTCAACCAGCCCGGCTCGCTGACCCGCGTGTTGGCGGTGGCCAGCGGCAAGGGCGGGGTCGGCAAGTCCTCCGTGACGGTCAACCTGGCCGCCGCCATGGCCGCGAGCGGCCTCAAGGTCGGCATCGTCGACGCCGACATCTACGGCCACAGCATTCCTCGCATGCTGGGCGCCGCCGAGCGGCCCACCAAGGTCGAGGACATGATCATGCCGCCGGTCGCGCATGACATCAAGGTCATCTCGGTCGGCATGTTCAAGCCCCCCGAGGGCAACACGCCCGTGGTGTGGCGCGGTCCGATGCTGGACCGGGCGCTCCACCAGTTCCTGGCCGACGTCTACTGGGGCGACCTCGACGTCCTCCTGCTCGACCTGCCTCCGGGCACCGGCGACATCGCCATCTCGGTGGCCCAGCGGCTGCCGTCGGCGGAGATCCTGGTCGTGACGACGCCGCAGATGGCCGCCGCCGAGGTGGCCGAGCGGGCCGGGTCCATCGCGGCCCAGACCCACCAGCAGATCGCCGGGGTCATCGAGAACATGGCGTGGCTGCCCTGCCCGCACTGCGACGAGCGCATCGCGGTGTTCGGCGAGGGCGGCGGGCAGACGGTCGCGGACGCGCTGACGCGCACGCTGGGCGCCCGCGTGCCCATGCTCGGCCAGGTCCCGATCGACCTGCGGCTGCGCGAGGGCGGCGACGAGGGCAAGCCGCTGGTGCTGACCGATCCCGACGCGCCCGCCGCGGCCGAGCTGCGCAAGATCGCGGCCGGGCTGAGCAAGCGCTCCTCCAGCCTGAAGGGCGTCCCTCTGGGCCTGTCACCGAACCGCTGAGCCCCTCACCCCCGGCCTCCGGGGGTGAACGGCTAGCGTGTGCGCATGCGCTCACGTCGTTCGGTTCTCGCGGTGCCCGGCAGCAACCCCCGTTTCCTGGAGAAGGCCCAGACCCTGCCCGTCGATGAGGTGTTCCTCGACCTGGAGGACGCCGTCGCGCCGGCGGCCAAGGAGCAGGCGCGCGCGAACGTCGTGGCCGCCCTGCGCGAGGGCGACTGGTCCGGCAAGACTCGCGTGGTCAGGGTCAACGATCTCACCACGCAGTGGACGTACCGGGATGTGATCGAGGTCGTCGAGGGGGCGGGGGAGTTCCTCGACTGCCTGATCCTGCCCAAGGTGCAGGATCCCACCGAGATCGTCTGGCTCGACACGCTGCTCACGCAGATCGAGAAGGCCATGGGGTACGCCGTCGGCCGCATCGGCATCGAGGCGCAGATCGAGAACGCCCGCGGCCTGGTCAACGCCGACGCCATCGCCGGATCCTCCAAGCGGCTGGAGGCGCTGGTGTTCGGCCCGGCGGACTTCATGGCGTCGATCAACATGCGCACGCTCGTCGTCGGCGAGCAGCCGCCCGGCTACGACGAGGGCGACGCCTACCACTACATCCTCATGCGGCTGCTCATGGCGGCCAGGACGCACGACCTGCAGGTGATCGACGGTCCCTACCTGCAGATCAAGGACGTCGAGGGGTTCAGGCGGGTCGCCAGGAGGTCGGCGGCGCTCGGGTTCGACGGCAAGTGGGTGCTGCATCCCTCCCAGGTCGACGCGGCCAACGAGGTGTTCTCGCCGGCGCAGGAGGACTATGACCACGCCGAGCTCATCTTGGAGGCGTACGACTACTACACCACGGTCGAGAAGCGCGGCGCGGTCATGCTGGGCGACGAGATGATCGACGAGGCCTCGCGCAAGATGGCGCTCGTCGTGGCCGCCAAGGGGCGGGCGGCCGGGCTGACCCGTACGAAGAGCTTCACACCTTGAAGCCGATGGCGGTGAAGAACCAGAACGACGAGGTCAGCCAGAGCCCGATCAGCGCGGTGAACACCAGTCCGCCGAGCACCGGCAGCGTCCAGCCGGGCGCGTCCCGTTTCGGCAGGGCCAGCATCTTCGCGGTGAAAACGCCGTAGAAGAAGCAGCCGAGCAGCGAGTGCGCGAGCACCCGGGGCACGTCGTACTGCAGGCCCAGGGCGTAGAGGCAGTGGAAGGCGACCGGGATCGTCAGCACGAACGCCAGCCGCCCCGACCAGCGGTGCACGCCGGGCGGGATGCTCACCCCGAGCTTGCCCCACATCGACAGGGCCGAGACTACCTGCACGATCGCCAGCACGAACGCCCCCGTCGTGAGCCACACCTTCATCGGCAGCGCGGCGGAGAAGCCCGCCACCCCGACCGCGAACCCGGTGGGGGTGTGCGCGCGTCCGTAGACGCCGAGCGCGAGCATGACCAGGCCGCCGGCCAGCAGTGGCACCAGTAACGTGGCCAGGCCGCGAGAGGGCCGGTGGCGGATGGCGGTCATCGCATCTCCTCGATGAAGCCGTCGACGTCCTTCGGATAGATGGTGGTGCCGTTGGCCGTCACGGGCGCGGTGGGCTCGTCGCCGTCCAGTTCGGGGATCGGCACCGGCTTGCCGCCCTCGGTGGCGGCGCCGACTTGGTAGTAGCCGCCGTTCGGGTTCTTCACCATGATCCAGCCGGCCTTGAACTGGGCGCCTCTGACGATCGCGGTGGCCCGGTACAGGCCCGACGGCTTGACCACCGTGGGTGCGACGAAGCTCCACTTCTTGCTGCCGACGGAGACCCAGCCCTTGGCCTGCCCGCCGCCCAGCGCGGCCGTGATCTTGCCGGTGGCTACGCCCTTCAGGTTCACCTGACCGGCCGATTGGCTGCCCTTGAACCAGACCTCGGTCCTGCCGTCGCAGAAGTAGCCGATGGCCTTGCCGTCTCTGATCGAGATCGCGATGAGGGCGCCGTTGCCCTTGACGCGGCCGGCGTAGTCCACCTTCTCCACCTTCTCCGCCTCGGACTTCGTGGGCGAAGGGGACGGTTCCGCGGTCTTCTCCTCCACCGCGGGTGCCTCCGCGGCGGTGTTGCCGGCGGCCGAGCGATCGGCCGCGGGTGTCGCGTTGATGCTGGCGACACCCAGCCCCGCGGCGAGCACGGCGCCCGCCATGAGGGTGATGACAGGTCCCAGCCTTGACATGGACTGCTCCCAGGGTCGAAATGCTTCTGGTCGGCCGCGTCAGCGTCCGACTGCAGGCGGCAGATCCCTGCCCCCATGCCTCCGAGCATCCGCCTAAAAGGGCGGACCGTCTGTGAACTAATGCGCATGAGACGGACAGAATGGATGGATGCCGGAAAATTCTGGGCCGTACGTCCCGTATGGCATGCCATATCCGTATCAGCCGGTGCCGCCGCAGCGGTCTTGGTTCGTACCGCTGCCGCGTGGGGTGCGCTACGACCACCTCGCCAGAACCGCGGCCGCCCATCCGTGGCGGGCGATCGTCGGCACGATCGCGGTCGCGGCGGCGTTCTTCGTCGTCAGCGCTCTCGTGCTGTACGCGGGCGTGGTGGTGGCGTTGCTGCTCGGCATCTCCGCGCCGCTCGACCCCGATCGCGAACTGTTCGGCGATCCGGTGTTCGCGCTGGTCGTGGCGCTGCTGTCGATCGCGGCGGTGCTCCCGTTCGTGATCGGCACGACGGTGCTCGTCCAGCGGCGCAGGCCGGGCACGCTGTCGTCGGTGGCCGGGCGGCTGCGCTGGACGTGGCTGCTGAGCTGTGCCGGGCTGGCCGTGCTCGCGCTGGTGCTCGGGCAGATCACGCAACTCGTCGCCCTGATGGTGTCCGGCGAGGAGTACTCCGGCATGTTCGCCTGGACCGGGTGGGAGCGCTTCGTGCCCGCGCTCATCGTGATCATGCTGTTGGTGCCGTTCCAGGCGACCGCCGAGGAGTACGTCTTCCGCGGCTGGCTCATCCAGGCCATCGGCGTGCACGTACGCAATCCGGTCTGGGCCGTCGTCATCGGCGGCGCGCTGTTCGCGTCGTTGCACGGTTATTCGTGGGCGGGGCTGGCGGACGTGTTCGCGTTCGGGGTCGTCATGGGCTGGCTGACGGTGCGGACCGGGGGACTGGAGGCGGCCATCGGGCTGCACGTGATGAACAACATGCTGGCCTTCGGGCTGAGCGCGGCCGCCGGGAACCTCGACGACGCTTTGATCCAGAGCAAGGTTGCGGTGCCCTGGCAGGCGCTGGTGGGGGTCGCGGTGCAGTTCGCGGTGTACGCGATCGGCGTGTTGTATCTCGCCAAAAAGCGGTCGATAAGCACGATTTCGGGATAAATCAGGCGGAGGGTTCGGGGAATCTCGCTAGAGAGGTCTCGCTATTCCGGCTCAATCATGCTGCTCTGGATCGTGTGGGACGGCGAGGGTGCACCGGAGGTGATCATTACGGTCCGGCGGTTGGCGCGTGTGATACTTCGTCGGGTGAGCACATGACGTTCGGAATAAGCGCATATAACGTGACGACCCTTCTGGAACGGTCCGCGCGATCGTTCCCGTACGCCTCGTTCGACTAGGAGGTACGGCGCGTGGCCTCCGGCCCCAGCGAACCGCCACGGCGACCGCCGGGTGACGACGACCCGCGTTCCGAGCGCACGTCGGAACCGCAATCTTCTGAAGAGCCCAGGATCAGGCACTCCCCGCCCGGTCCCACTGACGATCGGGCCAGAGGCTTACCTCTGACGTCCCCGTGGGGCATGCCGCCGTTCTCCGCGCCCATCCCGGATGACGAGCCGCAGGAGCCGCCCAAGGGGCGCAGGCCGTACAGCTCGCCGACGGCCGAGCCCGAGGTCGAGCCGCGCCGCCGGCCCCGCCGCATCGTCACCCGGCCCGACAAGCTCGTGGCTTCCGGCCCGCCGCCGACCGAGCCGGAAACGGTCCCGCCGCGGAGCGAGCCGGAAGCGGACCCGCCGCGAAGCGAGCCGGAAGCGCAGGAAACCGCACCGCAGCGCGATCCCCGTATGGTCCCGTACCGCCTGGTGGTGCCCGCCGCGGAGCCCGCCGAGCCCGTACCCCGGGAGGAAGAGCCGGACGAGCCCGTCGAGGAGGGCGAGCGCTCGGACGAGCCCGAGGTCCGGCGGGTCGGGCGGCCGCCGGCCGGGCGGCCCACGCGGCCCGACCTCCTGGTCGCCACCGGGCCGCCCCGCCCGCAGGGCGCCGGCGGCAGGCACCACAGAGGCCCGGCCCCCGCCGCCCTACGTAGGTCCAGCCCCGCCGGACGGGGCAACCGGGCCACCCCCATCGTCCTGACGGTGGCCGTGGCCGTCCTCGTGGCCGCCGGTGTGCTCGTGTGGCAGTGGACCGGGGAGGAGACCCCCGGCCTGCGACTGGCGGCGGGCACGGGCCGTTCTGGAGACGAGCTGTTCACCGTCCCGGCGGCGGGCGACGGCACCAACCAGAAGCTCAACGACATGACCTCGGTGGGCAAGATCGTGGTCGCGGTCGGCAGCGACACGACGAGCCCGACCCCGCGCCCGCTGTTCCTGTTCTCGCCCAACGGCGGCAAGAAGTGGCAACTCGGCCAGGTCAGCGGCGCCTCCACGTCCACGGTCCAGCGGGTGGTCGGCGGTGCCGGGCGCTGGCTGGCCAGCGGCGGCGACGGGCAGAGCGAGCGCGGCCTGTGGACCAGCACCGACGGATTCAGCTGGCAGGCCGTGCCGGAGTCCGGGCTGGCCGCGTTCCGGCCGGGCGACCAGATCAGCGACATCGCGCGGACGGCGTCGGGGTTCGTCGCTGTCGGACGCACGACCGGGGACGACGGCGGGTCGGGCCCGGCCGCCTGGCGTTCCGGCGACGGCCGTACCTGGGAGCGGGTCGAGACCAGAGGGCTGGAAGTGCGCGAGATCAACGCGGTGGTCGCCAAGGGCGACACCGTCGTGGCCATCGGGCACCCCGCGGATGGCGAGGGTTCGCGGGTTGTCCGGTCGGCCGACGGCGGGCGCACCTGGCAGGCGACCGGCTCCCAGCTCCCCGAGGCCATGCCGCGCACCGGGACGCTGGCGGTGCTGCCCAAGCGGTTCGTACTGGTGCCGACGCGGCAGCGGACGATCGCGGGGGACGTACGCGTCTACTGCTCACCGACCGGGGCGCAGTGGTCGCAGTGCGGGACCATCGGCGGCCTGAGCGGTGAGAGCGTCGGCGTGGAGTCGTTGATCTCCTACCCGTCGGGCGTCGCCGCGATCACGCAGGCCAGCCTGGGCAGATACTCCGTCCTGAGCACGACGGACGGGCGCGCCTGGGCCAAGCGGGCCGACCTCGGCAACCTGCCGGGCGCGACGCTGCGCGGATTCACGATCTCCGACGGGGGCACCCTGTACGCCGGCGGCGACCAGGCGGCCTCCGACGTCGACAACCAGCTCGTGCTCATGGCCGCGCCGCCGCGCGGCCAGGCCGCGCGCGTGCCGCTCGGCGACGTCGAGGGCTTGACGCGGATCGCCCGCGAGACCACCGGCATCTTCAGCTTCGCCGGTCGGTACGTGGCCGTCGGCTCCGCCTCGGGCGACGCCGGCCTGTGGACGATCAAGGACTGGCAGAGCTGGAAGTCGATGAGCCTCGGCGGCCCGGGCAGGCAGCGGCTGGAGGACGTGACGCACGGCAGCCGCGGCTGGCTGGCCGTCGGCGGCACGGAGACCAACGTGGGGCTCACCGACCCCCTGCTCGTCACCTCAGGGGACGGCGAGAGCTGGAAGAAGGTCGAGATCTCCGGCGACCTGGTCCGCCAGCGCGAGCACTCGTATCTGGCCGCCACCGTCGTGACCGCGGGCAAGCAGGGCTACGTCCTGGCCGGCGAGGACCGCGACCAGGCGGGGACGGCTGGTGCGGCCCTGTGGTTCACCGCCGACCTGCGCAAGTACACCAGGTCGAAGAAGCTGCCGCAGGGCGGCTCCGGCGTGCGGATCCACGACGCGATCGCCACCGCGGACGGCTTCGTGGCGGTGGGCGGCTCAGGGACGGCCGACCACGAGAGCAGCGTGGTGTGGTACTCGGAGGACGGCGTCAACTGGAGCCCGCGCACGCGCGTCGTCCCGCCGGACGCCACGTCGGCCGGGCTCCGACAGATCACGACTTATCAGGACAAGCTGGTGGCGATCGGCACCGCCCTGACGGGCGGCTCCCGGCGGGCCTTCGCGGCCGTCTCCGCAGACGACGGCGCGACGTGGGAGACGGCCTGGCTGCCCGCGGACCAGGCGGCGGCGGTGTACGACCTGGCCGCGGCGCCGGAGGGGCTGGTGGCGGTCGGCTGGCACGGCGTGCCCGGCGAGGGCGACAGCGCGGCCTGGACCTCGCAGGACGGCCTGTCGTGGAACCGCGTGGCGCCGGCCAAGGACCGGCTGGCGGGGCAGGGGATGCAGTGGCTGACGGCGGTGGCCGTGTCCGGCGCGGAGGTCGTGGCGCTCGGGCGGTCCACGACGTACAACGCCGACCATCTGATCCTCTGGACCTCCAGTCTCACGTCAAGCAGGTGACGCGGGCGGCACCGGCCTCGGGGACGGGCCCACCCACTCGGGCCCGTCCTGCGTGCCGCCGCCATGGGTGTCGCACTCGTCGCCGATCAGCACGTCCGCGACTGTTGGCGCCGGACGCGGGCCGCCGGGCCCTTGCCGGGGCCGGCCGCTAGGGCGGGAGGACGCCCCAGTCCGTCAGCGATTCCAGCAGGCCCTCGGAGAGCGGGAGCCGTACCAGGTCGTCCGGGGTGCACCAGCGCACGTCGGCGGCGTCGTCCCCGGCCTTGGGGACCCCGTCCGACACGCTGGCCAGGTAGTCGCGGATCACGTATGTGACCCCGCCAGGGCCGGGGCGGTCCACCGTGCCGGCCAGGCGGCCGACCTCGACGCGCAGCCCGGTCTCCTCCAGGACCTCGCGCCGCAGCCCGTCGGCGTCCGTCTCGCCGGGCTCCAGACGGCCGCCGGGGATCGACCACAGGCCCGCGCCGGGCGGGCGGCCGCGCTTGATGAGGAGGATCCGGCCGGAGTCATCGAAGACGATCGCGCCGACACAATTTACGCGCACGTGACCAAGATTACGACGGGATAACGAGATGCGGCCTTGACGGGGGCGTACCAAAGAAAGCACCGTGGGTAGTTGTGAGAGCGGCTCCGACCTGTCCGCGGTGTTTTGGCCAGCTTCACGGGCCCAGCGCCTGGTCCAGTGCGTTTCGATGTGACCTGCACGGTGATGTCCTGCCGTATCAGCCTCCGTGGCCGCCGACCAGCACGGCGCTCGAGGCGATACGCAAGAGTTCCGTGGTGCCGGTGTGGCTGCCATGGCCGTTGCCGGTGGGCTGGCTGGTGACCGGGTTCGGCGAGGTGGGCGACCAGCGCACCGGCGCTCGCGCCAGCATTGTCGCGCTGAGCGGGCCGTCGCTGCTGGAAGGGCCGGCCGACATACTGGTCATCGCCGAGGAGCCGGGCATCGGGATCGGCGCGGCGTTCGCCGGGCTCGACGGCCCCGATCCCGGCGAGGGATTCGACGCCGGCCCGCCGAACGCCAAGATCGAGGTCCTCGGGCATCCCACCCCGTTGTGGTGCGTGGACGGCATGAACGACCGGGCCGTCTACGCGGGCGAGGCGCTCGGCAACTGGCTGTGGACCATCTGCTGGCCGGCCGACGCCGGCTGCATGATCGGGCTGGGCGAGCTGTCACTGATCGACGCCCGCGATCATGACCTTGACGTGCCGTTCGGAGCGTTCTCGCCGAGACTCGAGGACTAGCACCCGCGAAGGCGATTCGCGCTCTCGTGCGGACGGACTAGAGTTCGGAGACGTGACAGCGCGTATCGAGCGAGTGGTGACCGAGGGTGTCGTCGACGTCGACGGCACCGAGCACAAGGTCGAGAACAACACGTGGATCGTGGGCGACGACGACGAGGTGATCGTCATCGACCCGGCGCGTGACGCCGACAAGATCCTGGAGCAGGTGGGCGAGCGGGAAGTGCTGGCCGTCATCTGCACGGCGGGCCTGCCCGACCACGTCGGGGCCGCCATCGAAGTGGCCAGCAGGGACGAGGCCGTGGTCGCCCTGCATCCCAAGGACAAGCCGTTGTGGCGGGAGACCTGGTCGGAGACCTGGCCCGACATCGACATGGAGGACGACGGCATCTTCGGGGTCGCCGACGTCCAGCTGGATGTCATGGAGACGCCCGGCATCACGCCCGGCGGCGTGTCGCTCTATTGCGAGGCGCTCGGGGCCGTGTTCACCGGCAAGGCCCTGCAGGCCGACGGCCCGGGCAAGCTGGGCGGCGAATATCCCGCCCTGGCCGACCAGCTGACCTCGATCGGCGGGCGGCTGTTCACGCTGCCCCACGACACGAGGGTGCTGGCCATCCACGGCGACGAGGTCACGATCGGCGACCTGGAGCCGCACTTCGACGATTGGGTGTCGGGTTCGCTGACCCGCAGCGCCGACGCCGCCGACGAGGCCGAGGGCCCGCTGACCGACGGCACCAAGATCTCGGGGATCAGGCTCGGCCCTGGCGACGAGTAGGTGAGAAGCGGCGCGAGCGTAGCGACCAGGGCGGGGGAAGGCGGCGGCGCGTGGCGACCGAGCCGCCGCCGAACGGAGTGTGGCCATGAGCCCGCGAGGGAGTGCCGTCGTCCGGCGACCGAGCTGCCGAACGGAGTGAGGCCATGAGTGCCATGCAGGGCCAGCTTCCGCTGGAAGGGATGCCGCGGCGGCTCTACTCCTGCACGCCGTCGCGGTTGAACGCCTGGCTGGACTGCCGCCGCCGCTACCGGTTCAGCTATCTGGACCGGCCGCAGCCGTCCAAAGGGCCGGCCTGGGCGCACAACAGCGTCGGCGCGAGCGTGCACAACGCGCTGGCGGGCTGGTGGCGCGAGCCGTACGAACGCAGGACCCCGCTGACGGCGGCCATCCTCCTCACGAACGGATGGATCACCGAGGGGTTCAAGGACGCCGAGCAGTCGGGGCGGTGGCTGGCGCGCGCCCGCGACCTCGTGTCCGGATATGTCGCGACGCTGGATCCGTCCGATGATCCCGTCGGCGTCGAGCGCACGGTCGCCACCCGCACCAAGGTCATCGCCGTGTCCGGCCGCATCGACCGGCTCGACCGGCGCGGGGACGAGCTGGTCGTGGTCGACTACAAGACCGGCCGCCGCCCGCTCACCCAGGACGACGCCCGTTCGTCGCTCGCCCTGGCGGTGTACGCCGCCGCGGCGTCCACGATGATGCGCACGCCGTGCCGTACCGTCGAGCTCCACCACCTGCCGACGGGGGAGATCGTCGAGTGGCGGCACACCGACGAGTCCCTCGCCCGGCACCTGGGGCGTGCGGAGGAGCTCGCGACGGAGGCCGCCGCGGCGGACGAGCGCTACCGCGAGCTGGCCGGCGCGCCGCCGTCCAGAACCGGCCGCTCGTCGGGCACGGCGGCAGGCGGACGGTCGTCGGCTGCCGGCGAGCGGACGACGGCTGCGAATGAGCGGCCCTTCGTCGGGCCCGCGGCGGTGCCTGCCGAGATCGACGAGCTGTTCCCGCCCAACCCCGGCCCGATCTGCTCGTGGTGCGACTTCCGCCGCCACTGCCCCGAGGGCCAGGCGGCCGGTCCCGATCGCCGCCCCTGGGACGGCCTGGCGGAGTAGCCGACAGGCGCTCGCCGGGGGTCCCGGGCCCGCATAAGGCGGAAATGTCGGCACTTCGTGGGGATGATGTTGTTTTCCCATTGAGGCAGCGGTTACAGACGATATGTGACACGCGTGGGGCGGCGGTTACCGGCGGTCGTGGCGCTGGGCACGCTGTTCAATCCCCTGAACTCCTCCATGATCGCCGTGGCCCTGGCCGACATCGAGGCGGAGTTCCAGGTCGGGATCGCCGCGGTGACCTGGCTGGCCGCGGGGTTCTACCTGACCGGCATCTTCGTGCCGCCCGTCATGGGCACGCTGGCGGACCGGCTCGGGCCGCGGCTGGTGTTCTGCTCCGGGCTGGTGACGATGGCGGTGACGGGCGTGCTGGCGGCGCTGGCGCCGTCGTACCCGGCGCTGGTGGCCGTGCGGCTGCTGCAGGCGTTCGGGAGCTGCGCGACGATGCCTGCGGGGATGGCCATCGTCCAGGCGGCGATGCCGGGTGAGGACGGCAGGCCGCCGCCGCGCGTGATCGCGACGATCTCCATGGTGCTCACCGCCAGCGCCGCCGCCGGGCCGGTGCTCAGCGGGTTCCTGGTCTCGCTGTGGGGATGGCGGGCGATCTTCCTGGTGAACGTCCCGCTCGCGGCGGTCGCGCTCGCCGCTGCGCTGCGCTGGCTGCCCAAGGTACGCGCCCAGGGCCCTCGCCGGACCTGGGTGCCCCGTCTGAGTCCCCGGCTGCTGGCCACCTGCGGCCAGTTCGCGCTCGTCAACGTGATCTTCTACTCGGCGTTCTTCGCGGTGCCGCTGTGGGCGCAGCGCGTGGCCGGCGTGCCCGCGCACGTCGCGGGGCTGCTCGTGCTGCCCATGGCCGCCCTGGCGATCGTCGCGACGCCGGTCGCGGTGGCGCTGGCGGGCCGTGCCGGGCTGCGGGCCGTGCTGGTGGTGAGCGCGACGCTGCTGCTCGGTGGCTCCTGCGTGATGCTCGCCGTGGGCCCGCTCGCCCTGGTGCCGGTGGCCGCCGCCCTGCTCGGGATCGCCTCGGCGTTCAGTCAGTTCGGGCTCAACTCGCTGGTCTTCGTGCACGCCGCCGGACGCGACACCGGGGTCGCGGTGGGGCTCTTCCAGTCGTCCAGGTACGTCGGCGCCGCCGCCGCGTCCTCCCTGCTCGGCGTGCTGTTCGAGCGAGCGGGCATGGCGGGCGGCGGATGGATCATGGTCGCCGTGTCGGTGATCGTGCTGGCGGGCGGCGTGCTGCTGCCCGTCAGGCGGCCTGCGCCTGCGGCCAGCGGCGGGGATCGGTCAGGCCCTTGAGTCCCTTGCTCACGTCGTAGCCGGCCGCGCTCAGCCGCTCCCTGGAGGCCCGCAGCATCTCCCGGGTGGCAGGCATGAAGGCGCGGTCGTGCACGGGCTCCGGCAGGGCGTTCAGGCTCATCCTGAACGCCCTCAGCGCGGCCGTGACCGTCGCCTGCGGCACCTCGGGCAGCGCGCCGTACATCCGCCTGGCCCACTCCGGCAGTGTGTAGTAGCACAGCGCGCCGAACGGGAAGTAGGCGGGCTTGCCCGGGGACAGCAGCCTGAGCTCCTGCGGCAGCCGCGGCCACATCAGGAACCGCACGGTCGCGGCCGCCTCCTCGGTCACGCGCAGGCTGGGGCGTACCTGCTTGAAGTACGCCGCCGTCTCCGCGCACGAGCCGGGCACGTCCTCGGGGTGCAGGCCGACGTACGCGGCGCTCCTGCGCTGCTCGTCCAGGTAGCGGTCGGCCTCCCGCTCGGTCAGGCCGAGCCCGCCGCGCCTGGCCGTCTCGAGGTACGACGACACCTCCGCGCAGTGCACCCACAGCAACAGCTCAGGGTCGTCCACCCGATGCGTCCGCCCCGTGCCGGGATCGTGGATGCGCAGCGCCTTGTGGATGCCGCGCACCCGCCGGCCGATCTCGTCGGCCTCCTCGGGGCTGCCGAACGTCACCCGGCCCACGAAGTCCGCGGTGCGCCGCAGCCGCCCGAACGGGTCCCGCTGGAAGTCGGAGTTCTGCCAGACGCCGCGCATGGCCAGCGGGTGCAGCGCCTGGAGCATGAGGCCGCGTACCCCGCCCACCCACATCGAGCGGTCGAGATGCACCTGCCAGGTCGCGCTCTGCGGCGGCTGGACGACGATCTCTTCGATGCCAGACATAGTAAGTAGATAATTACATGACATTGGACCTTGTGTCCAAGTAATGCTTTTCGGCCGCGTTCCAGAACCTGACCAGCGCCGCCGCGGTCGTCTCCGGCGCCTCGACGTTGGGGGAGTGCACCGCGCCCGGCACGACCACGCACTCGGCCCCGAGCCTGGCGGCCATCTCCGCCTGCGTCTCCGGCGACCAGCCGTCGTCGTGCTCACCGTAGAGCACGAGCGTGGGCACCTCGATCTGGCGCAGCTCGTCAGTACGGTCCCCGGTGGTCAGCACCTGCTCGGCCATGCGCGTCAGACCGGTCGGGGAGTTGGCCAGCAGCCGCTTGTGCAGGAACGCCAGAATCTCGTCCGACACGTCGTTGGCCAGCGCCTCGGGCTCGAACCTGTGGCGCCACACGTGCTCGAGGCCCAGCGTTGGCACCTCTTCCACGATCTTCCTGCCGTTGCGCGCCCGCCTGCCCTCGATGGCCGCGGGGCCCGAGCTCATCAGCGTGACCGAGGCGAACTTCGTTATTCCGTCGATCGCCGCCTCCCGCGCCACCAGCCCGCCGAACGAGTGCCCCACCAGGTGCACGGGGTCGCCGGTGCCGATCACGTGGGCGAGCATGTCGACGTCCACGCCGAGCGCGGCGCAGGAGTAGGCGTCACGGTCGTCGGGGCCCGCCGTTTCGTACTGGCCGCGCAGGTCGATCGCCACCACCCGGCGGCCCGACTGGGCCAGCGTCATCAGGACCGCGATGAAGTCCTCCTTGCTGCCGGTCAGACCGGGGACCAGGAGCGCGGGCCAGCGCTCGACCACACCACTGACCGGAAGGGCCTCAAGGGCCGCGAAGGCGCCCTGTGGCGTCTCGATCTTCTGTGGTGCAACGCCAGGAGGCAGCTCGAGGAATCGCGGCGTACTCACGTGGGGCAACAATACCCAGAGGTCAGCGCCTCGACACCGGCAAGGCCATTACGCTGGTGCGAGTTCGGGGGAGATGCGAGCAATGCGGGACCTCCGCGTCCGGCCTGCCACCTCATGGGACCGGGCGCCCGACCCGCCGGCCTGCTGAGCGCTCGCCTGCCGGACGCGCGGAAGGCGCGCACCCCGTACTCGGGATGCGCGCCTTCCGACACGTGCCTCGGGACCTCAGCCCACACGGCGGCGGTTACCGCCGCCGCCGTTGCCGCCGCCACTGCCGCCACCACCACGGTACGGGCGCCGCTGCTGCTTGCGCTCGGTCGCGGCGGACGGGGCGATGTCGTCGTCGTCCGTCGCCAGATCCGGTGACTGGAAGATCACCGTGAACGGGCTCGGCGGGATGATCCGCTCCGGCTCCTTGCGGACCGGGGGCGGCGGTGTGGCGAGGAAGCTCGGCGCCTGCTCGGCCACGGGCTCCGCCACCGCGTCCTGCCGCTCCACGACTGGCGCGGGCTGCGTGACGGCCGGCTCGGCGGCGACCTCCGGTGCCGCCTCGACGGGCTTGGCGGCCCTGCGGGAGCGGATGCTCTTCGCCGGGGCCTCCAGCGTGTCGTCCGCGGCCTTGCGCGAGCGCGTGCTCTTCACCGGGGCCTCCAGCGTGTCATCGGCGGCCTTGCGTGAGAGCGTGCTCTTCACCGGCGTCTCCTCAGCGTCTTCGGCGACCGTGCGCGAGTGGGTGCTCGTGACCGGCGCCTCTGGGGACTCGGCCAGCGCCTGCTCGATCGCCGACGAAGCCGCCCCCCTCCGCGTACGGGTGCGCTTCGGCTCGGTGGCCGCCTGGATCTCGTCCGTTGAGATGATCGCGGGAGTCTCCTCCGTCTTGGCATCCACGAGCTCGACCTCCGAGGTCTCGACGGGTGCGGTCTCGGCCATTTCTCTTCCGCCGCGGGTGCGGCGGCGCTGGCGTGGCGTGCGGGCAGGACGCTCTTCGCGCTCGTCGCGGCGCTTGCCGCCACGACCGCGGATCCTGCCGGTCTCTCCGAGGTCCTCGATGCGCTCCGCGGACAGTCCGACGCGCGAGCGGCTCGCGTGCGGCAGGACGCCCTTGGTGCCCTCGGGGATGTTCAGCTCGGAGTAGACGTGGGGCGAGGTGGAGTAGGTCTCCACGGGCTCGGCGAAATCGAGCCCGAGCATCTGGTTGATCATCTTCCAGCGGGTCAGCTCCTCCCACTCCACGAACGTGACCGAGATGCCCGTGCGCCCGGCCCGGCCGGTGCGGCCGATGCGGTGCACGTACGTCTTGTCGTCCGTGGGGCAGTCGTAGTTGACCACGTGGGTGACGTCGTCGATGTCGATGCCGCGGGCCGCCACGTCGGTGGCCACGAGCACGTCGATCTTGCCGCTCCGGAACGCGCGCAGCGCCTGCTCGCGCTGGCCCTGCCCGAGGTCGCCGTGGACGGCCGCGACCGCGAACCCGCGGGTGTCGAGCTGCTCGGCGACCATGTCGCAGGCCCGCTTGGTCTCGCAGAAGACCATGGTGAGCCCGCGGCCCTCGGCCTGCAGCAGCCGGCCGACGATTTCGATCTTGTCCATCCGGTGCGTGCGCCACACGATCTGGCGCGTCAGCGGGGTGGTCTCGCCCTCGCCACTCTCGTGCTCGGCGCGTACGTGCGTCGGGCGGTTGAGGTATTTGCGCGACAGCCCGACGATCTCGCCCGGCATGGTGGCCGAGAACAGCATCGTCTGCCGCTCAGCGGGGATCAGCTTGAAGATCCGCTCGATGTCGGGCAGGAAGCCCAGGTCGAGCATCCGGTCGGCCTCGTCCAGGACGAGGCTGGTGACCTGGCTCAGGTCGAGGTGCTTCTGCTTGACCAGGTCGAGCAGGCGGCCCGGGGTGCCGACGATGACGTCGACCCCGGCCTTGAGCGCCTCGATCTGCGGCTCGTACGCCCGGCCCCCGTAGACGGTCAGAACCCGGGATCCGAGTTTGCCGGCGGCGGTGACGAGGTCCTCGCTGACCTGTACGGCCAGCTCGCGGGTCGGCACGACGACCAGCCCGCGGGGCTTCTTGCGGTTTTTGCGGGGCTTGCCGATGCTCTGCAGCATGGCGATGCCGAACGCGTAGGTCTTGCCCGTGCCCGTGCGTGCCTGACCGATGAGGTCCTGGCCGCTCAGCGCGAGCGGGAGTGCCATCTCCTGGATCGGAAACGGCGTGACGATGCCCTCTGTCTCGAGGGCATCGGCGATTTCTGGTGTGACTCCGAGGTCTCGGAAAGTCGTCAGCGTGGCCTGCCTCAGTCTCAAATGAAGGCGGGCCTGCCGGGACCGACGGGCGGGAAACGGCGCCGTATCGTGGGTCCTCGCGGTAGAGCCAGCCCTCTCGCGTCATCAGCGACCGCGCCTCCGGGGAACGGAGGTATTCGGGGAAACCCCCCGAATTTACACAGTGCGGTCGCACTTTCACAGAGCAGTGTACTCGATAGCACAACGCTGGCCGAGCTCACATATGTTCCCGAAGATTCATGGAAGTACTCTGCCTACCATGAAGGAGTCTCCAGGAGTCGTCGACCTGCTCGGTGTGCTGGCGTACGCGGAGCTCAGCGCCTACGCCAGGATGACCGAGGACGCCACCACACTGGCGCCCTCGCTGGCCGACCGTGCGGCGCTGTGCGAGCTGGCCGTGACCGAATACGCCCATTTCCGCCTGCTGCGCGACCGGCTGGCCGAGCTCGGGGCCGCTCCCGATGAGGCCATGTCGCCGTTCGTCGCGGCGGTGGACGCCTGGCACGCCCAGACCAAGCCGGCCGACTGGCTGCAGGCGCTGGTCAAGACGTACGTAGGGGACGGCATCGCGCACGACTTCTACCGCGAGGCGTCCAGGCACCTCGATCCCTCGATCGCCGACCTGGTGGACGAGGTGCTGGTGGACGAGGGGCGCTCGCAGTTCGCGGTGGAGCGGGTCAGAGCCGGGGTCGAGGCGCATCCGGCGGCCGGCGCGCGGCTCGCGCTGTGGGCGCGGCGGCTCGTGGGCGAGGCGCTGAGTCAGGCCCAGCAGGTGGCCTCGGCGCGGCCGGAGCTGGCGCTGCTACTGGTGGAGGCCGACGGTGGCCAGGCGGACATTTCCCGACTTTTCGCGAAACTGACGGAGGAGCACGGCAAACGTATGGCCGCCATGGGGCTCTGATTCCTGGACTACGCACGCCGTACTGCGAGGACGAGCGCGGGCTGTCCGACCACCGAGCCGAGGCGGCCCAACGCCCCCGCGAGGGTACGGCATCGCGGCGCCGTACCCCCGTCCCGAGCCGTTAGAGCGTGCCGCCGAACCCGACCGGCCTGGACTCGTCCTCACCGATCTCGATGAATCCGAGCGCGGCCACCGGGACGACCACCCGCCTGCCCTTCGTGTCGGTGATGGCGAAAATGCCACGATCGACGGACAGCGCCTTCCTGACCTCTTCCTCGACCTGTTCGGCGGTGAGGTCGGTCTCGACAACGAGTTCGCGGTGTACGGAGCGTACGCCGATCTTGATTTCCATCGTGGCTCCCTTGTGGACGGGGCTGGCTCACCTCCATCGTGGCCGCTCGCGCCCACGGAAGGCGTGAATGATCGCGCCCAGCGAACGGGTTATGCCGTACGCGGAAAACCGCTGATGCCGCGCCAGGCGAGGCGTGCCATGAGCTGCTCGGCCGCGTCCTTGGGGATCGAGCCGTGCGTGGTGACCCAGTAGCGGGCGCTCACCTCGGCCATGCCGACCAGCCCGACGCCGAGCAGGTGCGCCTCGTCGCTGGTGCAGCCGGTGTCCTCCTGGATGACCGCGCTGACCATCTCCGCGCACTCGCGCAGGGACCGCTCGACCCGCTGCCGCACCGGCGCGACGTTGCGCAGGTCGGACTCGAAGACCAGGCGGAAGGCCTCGCCCTGCGTGGAGACGAAGTCGAAGAAGGCGCTGAAGGTGGCCTGGACGCGCAGTTTGTTCTCGTTCGTGGAGGCCAGCGCCTCCCTGCAGCGGTTGACCATGTCGTCGACGTGCAGGTCGAGCAGCGCGAGATAGAGCTCCAGCTTGCCGGGGAAGTGCTGGTAGAGCACCGGCTTGCTGACCCCGGCCCGATCGGCGATCTCGTCCATGGCGGCCGCGTGATAGCCGTTCTCCACGAACACTTCCTGCGCGGCGCTCAACAGCTGCCGGCGGCGGGCGAGTCGGGGCAGCCGGGTGCCCCGGGGCTTGGCGTCCGGGGTTGCGGTCACGCGGGTCTCCATTGGTCTCTCAGCGGCCTGTGCGGACATCCTACGTGCGAGTAGGCGAGGCCTCAGCGATAGTCGTCACCAAGGCGTCCGGGCAATGCCGGCCGGCCTCAACTCACCGATATTCGTCGTCGTCGAGGTCCACTTCGCGGTCCTGCTCGGCCGCGTCACCGGGATCGACGTCGATGGGCAGCTGCGGGCGCAGCGTGCTGACGCTCCGGCGCGCGTCCCGTTGCTGCTCGGCGGCATCGGCTTCAGGCGTCTCGATCGACACTTCCCCCGGGGTCTCCTCCTCGTAGGCGCCTTCGTCGCCACGAATATCCATTTCCGACATCTTCAGTCCCCCTCTTGGTGTGGACGGAACCAGCCTACGCCCGGCCGAAAAGGTCGCCACGTTTCTCCACTCTGGCGAGTACGTCCGGCGCCGTGAAGATCAGGTCCTCGGGACGCTCGCAGCCTTCGACCTCTTTCCAGGTCAGCGGCGTCGAGACGGTCGGCTGCTCCCTGGCCCGCAGTGAGTATGGGGCCACGGTCGTCTTCGCCGGGTTGTTCTGGCTCCAGTCGATGAACACCTTGCCCGGCCTGGCCTTCTTCGCCATCACGCTGACGATCTGCTGAGGGTGCTCCTTCTCCAGGAGCTGGGCCAGCCTCTTGGCGTACGCGGAGGGCTCCTCGCGGCAGTCCCACTCCGCGTACAGCTGCATACCCTTGTTGCCGCTGGTCTTCGGCCTGGCGGTGAGCCCCTCGGCTTTCAGCACGTCGCGCAGCATGAGCGCCACTTCACAGCATTCGACGATCGTCGCGGGCGCGCCCGGGTCCAGGTCGAACACGAGCGTGTCGGGCGGCAGCGCCTTGCCTTCCTCGTCGACGCGCCACTGGGGCACGTGGAGTTCGAGCGCGGCGAGGTTGGCGTAGTAGACGAGCGTGGGCAGGTCGTCGATGACGGCGAAGTCGATGCTCTCGCGGTCCTTGCTGCTGCCGGGGACGGGCAGGTTGACCCGCCTGACCCAGTCCGGGGTGTGCTCGGGGGCGTTCTTCTCGAAGAAGGACTGGCCGGTGACGCCGTTCGGGTAGCGCTTGACGGTCAGGGGTCTGCCTTGGAGATGCGGCAGCAGTACGGCGGCGATGCGGCTGTAGTAGTCGATCACCTCGGCCTTGGTGAAGCCGTAGTCCGGATAGAGCACCTTGTCCAGGTTGGTCAGCGCCAGCGCGCGCCCTTCGACCTTGACCGGCACCTTGTTCGCCATGGCGTCACCTCCGTCATAGAGTCACCTCCGCCGGAATCTTGTCGGGCCGCAGCCCGCGCCACACCGGGTGCCGCAGCCGCTGCTCGTCGGTCCACATCGTGTAGGCCACCTCCCCGACCAGGTTCGGCCTAACCCACCGATTCCGCCACGGAACCCCGTTGCAGAACGGGCTGTGGGGGATCTCCAGCGGCCGCAGCCACTGGTAGAGCTCGTCGAGCACGGCGTCGGTGAACCCGGTGCCGACGTGCCCCACATACGTCAGCCCCGCGTCCGTGAACGCCCCCATCACCAGCGACCCGATCCCACCCGCCCGGCGCCCCTTGCCCGGTTTCCAGCCGCCGATCACGACTTCCCTGGTGCTCAGGTTCTTCACCTTGATCCACCACGGCGACCGCGTCCCCGCCCGGTAGGGGGAGTCGAGCCGCTTGGCGATCACGCCTTCGAGCCCCTGTTCGTACGTGGCCGTGAGCAGGTCGGAGTCTCCGGGAAAGTACGGGGGCGCGCCGATGTCCAGCTCGTCGAGCAGCGCCCGCCGGTCCTGGTAGGGCAGGTCGAACAGCGGCATGCCGTCGAGCTGGAGGAGGTCGAACGGCATGTACGTGACCGGGTAGAGATCCAGCATGACCGGCTCGGGGTCGGTCAGGTGCATCCGGTGCTGGAGCCGTACGAAGCTGGGCCTGCCGCGGGGATCGAGCGCCACGATCTCACCGTCGATGATCGCGTTCTTGATCCCGAACCCCGAAATTTCCGGATATCGCCGGGTGTACTCCACCCCATGCCGCCCGGTCAGCCTCAGCCCGCCGTCAAGGTGGACGATGGCGCGGATGCCGTCCCACTTGACCTCCAGGCCATACCGCTCGGGATCCGAGGGTAGTTCCCCAGGCACGGCGAGCATTGGTTCGATCGGGTATGGCATTGCTTGCCCCATGAAGGGGTATGTGCCCCATTGGTGAGTCGTTGAGAGCTGAGGAGTGCACAATGCGCAGCATCTGGAAAGGTGCGATCTCCTTCGGGCTGGTCACGATCCCGGTCAAGCTCTACTCCGCCACTGAGCAGAAGGACGTGTCGTTCCACCAGGTCCATCGCGAGGACGGCGGCAGGATCCGCTACAAGCGCGTGTGCACGGTCGACGGACAGGAGATCCCCTACTCCGACATCGCCAAAGGCTACGAGCTGGCCACCGGCGAGATCGTCGTGCTCACCGACGAGGATTTCGAAGACCTGCCGCTGAGCACCTCGCGCAGGATCGACGTCCTTCAGTTCACCCCGGCCGAACAGATCGACCCCATTTACTTCGCCAAGTCGTACTACCTCGAACCGGACGCCCAGGGCGAGAAGTCGTACGTGCTGCTGCGCAACGCCCTGGAGAGCTCAGGCCAGGTGGCGGTGGTCAAGGTGGCCCTGCGCCAGCGCGAGTCCCTGGCCACCCTGCGGGTGCGCGACGGGGTGTTCGTCCTGGAGACCATGCTCTGGCCGGACGAGATCCGGAGGCCCGACTTCGCCTTCCTGGAGGAGGACATCCAGGTGCGGGCGCAGGAGCTCAAGATGGCCGAGTCGCTGATCAGCACGATGGAGGCCGACTTCGACCCGAGCGAACACCACGACACCTACCGCGAGGCGCTGCAGCAGGTGATCGAGGCCAAGGTCGCGGGCAAGGAGGTCATGGCGCCGGCGGTGGAGGAGGAAGCGGGCCCGGCCGTGGACCTCATGGCGGCGCTGCGGGCGAGCGTCGAGGCGGCGAAACGCGAACGCGAAGGCGCGCCGGCCAAGCCCAAGAAAGCCGCGGCGAGCAAGTCCAAGGAAGACGAGAAGGAAGAAGAGAAGGCCCCGGCCAAGCGCAAAGCCCGCAAGTCGGCCTGAGCACCGGACGCCGATTCCCTCACCGCGCACTCCTGCTCACGCCCGCCGCCACCACCATCGCCGTCAGACTGGTGTGGGTTGTCCGTGACGCTCGCGCGTGACTTACGCGCCAGGCGGGCAGGGCTGCCGTGACGCTGGGAGATCTTCCCGCTTGGCCACCGCATATACCCGATTCACACTGATGAATGGCGCTCGCCTATTAGTGCAACATTGGCCTGCGTGTCGAGATGCGGGCCAATTATGCGACCAAGTCAGGAAAGATGAATACTAGGCGGACAATTTTTGTGCCGCCATTCCGCTTATTTTGCTCTCACTACATATTCGGCCATGCGTCCGCGTTTATCGGGCTGGGTATCTTCGGAGCGCATCGCGCGACCATGCGGTGCCCGAAAAACCATTCTCGCAATGGAGGGAAATCAATTGGTTTCTCGTATGAGCAGGCCGACCTCGCGGACGAGTGCTGCCGGTCGTCTGCTGACGTGGGCCGTCGCGACAACGATGGTCTGTGGAGCCGTGGGACTCTCAGGTGGAACGGCGTCCGCCCAATCCACTACCGGATCGAAGGCCGGCGCTGCCCACCAGCAGGCGAACGGGCAGGTGGCACTGAGCCCGGCGATCATGTCGTCATGGCTCGACTCAACGTTCGTACCTCTCAGCGGCACATTCGCTCCAGGCCGGGTCTTCGCCACCTCGGTCAACCGCGGCGTCGCGTGGGTCTTCGACCCTCGCGCTGCTGCTGGGCAGCAATGGCAGAGCCTCAGCAGGGTGCCAGGAAGCCATCGCCGCGCCGTGCTCAACATCACCGTCGCAGGTGAAGATCAGGCCGTCGGGCCTACCAATCTGCTGATCAGGGCGAGGACCGCTGTCACCATCCTCCAGACGCGTTGTGAAGTCGAGGCCGCTGACGGGACCCCGACGTTCTTCCCGGCCACCGGCCCTCTGACCAACTGCTCGCCATGGGCGGCTGTCTCTCCATGAGGTCACATTCAGGGCGGGAGATTCTCGGTATCGACGATAAGGAGGAGATGCCCGCCCTGTCTGATCAAGCCGATGTATTGGCCGGTTCAGCCTATTTCTCGTAACTATTCAGGTCTACATGCGCTGCGTGACTGCATCGGGAGGTGCGTCGCACCACGCTCTGTCCTGTGATCCTGCAGGCGGATGGTGATGTAAAGAGACGGCCGAAAGACATCCGGCGCACGCGCGCGGCTCTACGATCTCGTCAGCAGCCGCTCCGGATCTCGGCCCATTCAGGGCATGATCATGAGCGGCTGCTCTCGTTGCGCGGATCACTCATCACGAGACTGCAGCGACTCGGAGCACATCACCCCAGCTCGCACAAGGAATGGTGGCTGCCGCGCTGGGAGCCCGGTGAAGCCGAGTGCCTCTGTTCCGCGTCGGGCTCATCGCCTCTCCCGTGCGGAGGCCTCCGCGGGACACAGGCACTCGGCTGCGGTTCACATCGATCGGGATGCGGTGGGATGACCCCGCCTGTCGACCGTTCAGCACGCTGCCGTAAAGGTTGCAGGCTCAGTCCTCGTTGTCCTCGTCGTCTTCCTCATCCTCGAGGAAGGAGGAGAACAAGGAACCGAACGGCGACTTGAACTGGTCCTGGTCGTGATCCTGGTCCTGGTGCTTGAACTGCTGCTGGCTCTGCTGGTTGTTGTTGTGGATCCAGATGCGGATCCTCTGCTTGTTGCGATTGTGACCCCAGTGTCCCGTCGTGAAGCCGTTGGCCGTCGAGGTGACAGCGGAGGCCGTGGTGGCGTTGGCGGTCGAGGCGGTGGTCAGCGCCCCCAGGCTGACGACGGCACCGGTCGCGGCGGTGCCGGCTGCAAGACCTGCGATGACACTCTTGAACTTGGGCATTGAATCTCCCCCCAAAGGATCGGTCGCGCCTGTTCTCAATATTTCCCGACTAGTTGGAAATATCGCGGATGGTCAGCTGATGCGCCATCCGTTACATTTCATTTCCGAGGCCAGTGCGGGATAAACGAGTTTCGTCGCGTTTTGCTATACTCTAACACTCTCGTCGCCCTCATTGAGCATTTATCAAATGAAATGATCTGAATTGTCCGTATTGCTCTTCGGTGTGCGGTGAGGTGGAGGCCTGGAAACAAATGAATGCGCTCTCGACAGTGAAATATCGAGAGCGCATGCCAGGATGACGTGAATCCGATGGAGAAACGTTCTTGACCGTCTCTCCCAGGCCGGGGTGGTCGGTGAAGCGGAGTGCCTGTGTTCCGCGTCGGCTCATCGCTTCGGCGAAGCGAGTGACGCCTCTGCGGGACACAGGCACTCGGTCGCAGGTTCACGCCGATCGAGATGCGATGCCATGGCCTGTCCTGCGACCGTTCAGCATGCTGCTGTGGAGCGTTGCAGGCTCAGTCCTCGTTGTCCTCGTCGTCTTCTTCCTCACCGAAGGCGAACGGGAAGCCGAACGGCGACTCGAACTGGTCCTGGTCCTGGTCTTGGTCCTGGCGCTCCTTCTGGAACTGGTCCTGCTGGTTGTTGTTGTGGATCCAGATGCGGATCTTCTGCTTGTGGCGGTTGTGGTTGTGACCACCCCAGCCGCTCGTGAAGCCGCCGGCCGTCGAGGTGACAGCGGAGGCCGTGGTGGCGTTGGCGGTCGAGGCGGTGGTCAGCGCCCCCAGGCTGACGACGGCACCCGTTGCGGCGGTGGCGGCGGCTAGACCTGCGATGACACTCTTGAACTTGGGCATTGAATTTCCCCCCAAAGGTTCGGTTGCCCCTGTTCTCAATATCTTCCGGACTGGCTGTGGAAAATATTGCGGATGGTGGCTAATGCGCCATCCGTGCGTTTTTATTTCCAGGGCGAGTGTCGGGCAAACGGGCTTCGCGGCGTTTTGCTCTACTCTAACGCTTTCGTCGCCTTCTTTGAGTGTTCAGGAAATGAGATGATTTGTCCGAATCGCTCCCTCAATATGTGGTGAAGCGAGGACCGGGCAACGCGCGAATGCGCCCTCGGCAGCGAAGTGCCGAGAGCGCATATCGGGGTGGCGTGGATCTTGGGAGAAACGTCCTCGAGCGCCTCTTTCGATGGTGCCAGTGAAAACGCAGTGCCCGCGTTCCGCATCGGCTCATCGCTTTGGTGAAGCGGGGTGACGCCACTGCGGGACACAGGCACTGGGCCACGGTTCACGACGACCGGGATGAGATCGCATGATCGCCGCTCGACCGTTCAACGCGCTCCTGCGGAGCGCTTCACGGGCGGCCAGCAGAACAACTACGAGCCCCTGCTCGATAAAAGGGGCGTTACGGCGGAGATATTGATGCGCTCCTCGTCCGGCCCCCGCATCCTGGCGACCAGTCGACGGGCGCCGCCATCGTGCACGAGCGCACGATGGCGGCGCCGAAGATGGGGGTTCCGGACGTTTAACGGATCACAGCGCCTCGATGCACGCCATAACCTGCCCGGGCGGAAGGAGCAGGCAGGCCCGCACGGCTGGGTCGATCCCATCCAGGCCCGCTCCGTCCGCCGCTCCGTCCGCCGCCACCACTGACGCCGGTTCGAACCTGACCTGGTCCTGGTCTTGGTCCTGGTCCTGGCGCTCGGCCTGCTGCTGGCTCTGCTGGTTGTTGTTGTGGATCCGGATGCGGACCTTCTGCTTGTTGCGGTGGCGGCTGTGGCCGTTGCCCCAGCCCCAACCTCCGCCGTGTCCAGCGACGATGCCGCTGGACACGGCGTTGGCGGTGGCGGAGGAGGCCAGCGCCACGAGGGCGCCGCCGGTCATGGCGGTGGTGGCTGCGAGAGCTGCGATGCCGGTCTTGAACTTGGGCATTGAATTTCCCCCCAAAGGTTCGGTTGCCCCTGTTCTCAATATTTTCCGGACTGCGTGGAAAATATTGCGGATGGTGACTAATGTTCCATCCGTATGTTGTCATTTCCGGGGCGAGTGTCGCGTAAACGAGATTCGTGGCGTTTTGCTGTACTATAACGCTCTCGTTGCTCTCATTAAGTATTTATAAAATAGAATGGAACGGTTTGTCCGAATTGCTCTTAATGTCGCACAGGCCATCCACTGAGACATGGACATGCGCTCTCGGCGGAGGCGTGCCGCCGAGGCATCTCGTGACTATTCAGGCCAATCCCATGAGGCGTTAGCCTCGATCTTTCTCGACCTTGAGCTGGTCGGCTGAGGGATTCGGCTGGAGGTCGTTTCCTCGCTGTGGTCAGCGTGG